>CALXAV010000006.1 GCA_944386385.1 uncultured Clostridia bacterium | reverse complement strand
TTCGTTTATACCTCTTGAAAACATTATACTATATTTTTTTATTTTCTTCATAAATTTTTAAGCGATTGCCATACAATATATTAATTTAATATGCACTTTTAAACATATTATTTTGACATTTTATTACTTCTATGCTAGTATTTACTTGTATTGTATGTACTACAAAAAGGAGGCTCAAATGAGTACTAACCGGTTCTGTCGTTCTTGTGGCATTCTTATGCCCATCTTCTCACTCCCTTCACCATACGGTGTTGGGACTTTAGGAAAGGAAGCATATGAGTTCGTAGATTTTTTGCACGAGGCAGGTCAGCACTACTGGCAAGTTCTCCCCTTGGGGCATACTGGTTTCGGTGATAGTCCTTACCAATGCTTTTCTGCCGTTGCTGGTAATCCTTATCTCATCGATTTGGATTTTCTAGTAGACAAAGGACTTCTTGACGAATCCAGTTTGGAGGTTCTCGACTCTGATTATTCCAGAGTTGATTACGGATACCTTTACCAAACAAGATGGGAACTTCTACGTTTGGCATTTGAGAACGCTTCTTCTATTGAAGAAGAAATCAGTTCCTTCAGGCAGAAAAATGCTGATTGGCTTGATGATTACGCCTTATTTATGGCACTCAAAAGCCATTTCAGTCAGAAACCTGTCTATGAATGGGACGATATCTCTATTGTCCAACGCGACTCCAAAGCCATCGCTCATTATTCAGAACTTCTCGAAGATGATATCAACTTCTACATCTTCGTACAGTATCTGTTTTTCGAGCAATGGTTGGACCTTAAGAAATATGCCAACAACAATAACATTTTGATTATTGGCGATATTCCTATGTATCCATCACCTGATAGTTGTGATGTTTGGGTAAATCCCAAAGTCTTCAAGGTTGATAGCCATTTGCAACCTATTTGGATTGCTGGCGTACCGCCTGACTACTACTCTGAGGACGGTCAAGTTTGGGGTAATCCTATCTATGATTGGGATTATCTTAAGTCTCACAGCTATGACTGGTGGATTTGGAGGATACAAAAGAATCTTCAGCTTTTTGATATTATCCGGATTGACCACTTCAGGGCTTTCCAGGATTATTTCCAAATTCAAGCTGGAGAGACTACTGCCAGAAACGGTGTCTGGAAGCCCGGTCCTCGTATGGATTTCTTCAATACCTTAACAGATACTCTCGGCGATGTTCCTATAATCGCAGAGGATCTTGGTATCATCGACGATTCTGTACGAGAACTGCTCGCTGAATCTGGTTTCCCTGGTATGAATGTGATGGTCTTTGGGTTTAGAGCGTACGAAAACAACTCCCATATGCCTCACAACTGGAAGCCTAACAGTGTAAGCTACACTTCCACACATGACAGTGAAACGATTGATCAAGCAATTAGCGAGCTTTCAGAAGATGACAGAAACTTCGCTTTGGATTATATTTACTCTAATCCGAGCGAGACACCTTCATTCTCTGCAATTCGCACTGCTTTTGCATCACCTGCCAACACTGTCATAGTACCAATGGCAGATGTGTTATCTCTTGGTGCAGATGGTAGAATTAACTCCCCATCTACTGTAGGCTGCAATTGGAGCTGGCGTTCAAAGCCTGATAGTTTCACTTATGAATTAGCCGACAAGCTCTATAAGCTGGCCAAGACATACAAGCGTCTATGCTAGCTAGTTGCGCTACAGTCACCGTTTGAGTTACACTTTTAAGAGTGGAGCCCTAAATAGGCTCCACTCTTTTTTCATATAAAAACAATTGCTTTTTCTATCTTCTTTTTGTGATTTATGTTATAAGTTTAAAAATTCGATTAAAAAAGAAAATCCCAACCTTGCCCTCGCTAGGTTAAAGATTTCCATAAATATATTAAAAACACTTTCCAATACTATCTGAAATAAAACTTTTATTCACCTATTGTATGTGCGGCTATTGTTTTATCATAATTATTCGTTAATTCACTTTCGTTTAATGGTCTATTATATAACCTTAAACTGTACATTATCATTTTACAATATAACCACTTATTTCCACTTCCAGTTCCCGCATAAGCTCTTCCTAGATAACATGAAATCGTATTATCTTCAAATATTTTCCTTCCTCCATTCTCACCGTTCCAGTATTCTTCATCCACAATATCTGAATCTATTAATTCATTATTTTCATATAATTTGAATTCATTCGTACTTGCATCAAATGTTAAATCAAAATATGCTGTATCTCCCAATGTATATGAACAAGGTATTTCTAAAATTCCATTATTAGTAGAGTCATCACCTGACCACTTTGAATTTGCCATATTCTTTGACGTATTAAACGTAAACCTGTCCCCTCCTAACATAAATCTACAAGAATACGCAACACTATTTTCCTTTTGTTTAGAAAAAAAGGAATTATTTGCATAACTTATCCCATAAAAAGATAAAGTAAATCCTTTGCTATAATCTGCTGTTGAGCTAAATTCAACATAATCATCAACACCATCGAATTCTAAACCATCACTTTCTGTTCCTTCATTATTTTCAAATCCATGTAATGATACTCCTTCTCCCCATGTTGTTAGATCATTATTATCCATATTATTGGAATCTATATTAAATACCAACCCCTCTGTTACTGCTAAATCATCTCCCACAGATAACTCTGTATATTTTCCTTCTTCTAATTGTATAACCTCTCCTGTATCAGTATTTATTAACCAATTATATTGTGCTTCTCCATAATTCTCTATCTCTGTTCCTTTTTCTATATATCTATATCCGTCTCCATATACTGTTTGTGTATCATTTATTACTATCACATGCCATATATTGCTGTTTTCAAAAGTTTTGCTATGTAATATTTCGCCTATACTATTTTCAATTTCGCTTCCTGTTGTTTTACTCATTTCTTCATCTATTATCTCAATTTGAATTGCTTCTTTTTCTGTAGAAATAGATGTTGCTTCTTTTGCATTTTGCGCTTGAGTTAGTATTCCATTGTCTCCTGTTAGCATTGCTATTGAAACTCCAGCCAATATTAATAAAACTATTATTGTAATGACAAGTGCTATAAGAGTTATTCCGTTCTTCTAGTTGTTTTTTTGTTTTAATTTTTTCCACAATAAAATTCTCTCCTTTTCTTTGGTTTTAGTATTTTCCAAATTTTATAAATTATGCGTAACATACTTATTATTTACTTATCTTTGTTTTGAACACAATATGTTGGACATATTATTAGTATATAAAATATATACGGTATTTACAAGTACCCTAATGTAACATTTTTGTTACAAAATTGTTACACCTATTTTAATATCTCAAATTAATTTGGATAATTTCTTATTTCCGAATTATATTACAATAAAAAATCCAATTGTTAATGCTTACACGTTAACTTTTAATAACTTATTTAGTTTTACTTTGTTTGGAGGTTGATGTACTACGACTTTCTCTCAAGCAATTATTGAATGTCATAGATGAAGAAGGAAATGTTGATAATACATAAAAACAGCATAATTACTAAATTTAAGTAACTATGCTATTTTTAAATAATTAAGTCAAAAAAATAATCAACTTTTGGTTGATTAAACTTAATGGTGCCTTGAACTGGAATCGAACCAGTGACACAAGGATTTTCAGTCCTTTGCTCTACCAACTGAGCTATCAAGGCTTTTAAATAAAAAAATGGCGACCTGGAACGGGCTCGAACCGTCGACCTCTAGCGTGACAGGCTAGCGTTCTAACCAACTGAACTACCAGGCCGTAAAACAATGGTGGTCGCTACAGGGCTCGAACCTGTGACCCCCTGCTTGTAAGGCAGATGCTCTCCCAGCTGAGCTAAGCGACCATGTTCTTCCGACGAGATTTATTATACTAATTTTTTTAATACTTGTCAATAGTTTTTTATAATTTTTTTCACATTTTTGGAATTAATTTCTTTAAAAGTTACAAGAGAGCCTAAACTCTCTTGTATTTTTAAGTTTTTAAGCATATGCTTGACGTTTCTTAAAGCTAAGTAAATTAGTAATTTCTTTTTCTGTATTTTTAGCTTTCTTAGTTTTTCTAGCTCTTTCTTGTTCAAGCTCTCTTTTTTGTTTTTCAGCCATTGATTGACAAATTGCTTTTTGATATGCAAAATGTGTATCTTGAGCTATTTTACTCCAATTATAATCATTTCTAACTTTATTTTTTGCTCTTCTTGTTATATCTGCACATAATTTATGGTCAAATAATAATTCTAATATTGAATCAGCAATTGAATTTGGATTTCCACAATATGTTTTCATTCCATTTACTTTGTGCTCTACTATTTCATTTAGACCACCTATATCAGATACTACAATAGGTCTTTCTGATAACATTGCTTCTAAAGCTACTATTCCAAATGGTTCATATGTACTTGGGAACACTGCTATATCTGCTGCTTTATACATTTTTTGTACATCTTTACCATTCATGTATCCTGCAAAATATACTTTATTTCCTAATCCTAAATTATTTACTTCTTGTCTTAGTTCTTGTTCCATTCCACCTTTACCACATATAATAAGTTTTGCATCGTGGTAACCATTTAATATTTTAGGCATAGCTGCTATCAAGTGCTGAATGCCTTTTTCATAAACAAGTCTTCCCATGAACAATATAATTTTTTCATTGTCCATTGCATATTTTCTTCTAAAATTATAATCTCTTTCTATGCCATTAAATAGATTCAAATTTACTCCATTTGGTACTACATTTATTTTATCATATGGTAAACCAAATAATCTTTGTAATTCATTTTTCATATAGTTACTATTAACAATTACTTCGGCTGCTTCATATGTTAACATCCATTCTGTGTCATTTATATATCTTTGTTGTTCATCATGAATACCACTGTTTCTTCCAGACTCTGTTGCATGTATAGTTGCAACAATTGGTATATTATATGAATTCTTTAATGTTTTTGCGCTATATGCTACTAACCAATCATGGGCATGGATAACATCAAAATTTCCTTCTTTTAGCATAATTTCATTTGCTTTAGCTATCATATTGAAATTTAATTGTAAAATCCAGTCTATAAAATTATTAGGGTTAATCATATAATTATCAACTCTGTATACTTTTACACCTTTATCATCTTCAAAATAAGGAGCATCTCCTTCTCTATAAGTAATTACTGTTACATCATGTCCATCTTTATGTAACGTTCTTGACAAATCGTAGACTACTCTTGCGATTCCTCCTACCACTCTTGGTGGATATTCCCATGTTAACATTAGTATCTTCATTAAAATTCTCCCTTTCTCTTCATATATTTTCTTTAGTTTAAAATTTTTGATTCTATTTTTGACATTTTCTTACACCATTGTATACAAATTTTCAAAAAAAGTAAATGCTTTTTTTAAAAAACATTCACTTTTTTATTTCTTTTTAATTATATTCAGTTAATTGGATTTCTTTCCAAATTTTTTTGAAATAAATGAAGTATCATAATTATTATTTTTAAAATCCTCATCTTCTAATATTTTCAAAATAAAGTCTGTATTAGTTTTTATTCCATCAACAACTAATTCTGCTATACTACTTTTCATCTTAGCTATTGATTCATTTCTATCTTTTCCATGAACTATAATCTTAGCAATCATTGAATCATAAGTTGGTGGTATCGCATATCCAGGATAAATAGCTGTATCAATTCTTACCCCATTTCCACCTGGCAAATGTAAATCCGTTATTGTCCCTGGAGATGGCATAAAGTTTTTATCTGGGTCTTCAGCATTTATTCTAACTTCTAAACTATGACCAGTAAAAGTAATATCTTTTTGTTTATAACTTAAAGGTTCTCCACTTGCTATTTTTATTTGTTCTTTTATTATATCAATTCCTGTTACCATCTCAGTTACAGGATGTTCTACTTGAACTCTTGTATTCATTTCCATAAAGTAAAAATCTTTATTTTTGTCTACTAAAAACTCAATTGTTCCAGCATTAGTATACCCTATTTCTTTAACAGCATTTACTGCTACTTCTCCCATTTTCTTTCTTGTTTTATCATCTAATATGCTTGATGGTGTCTCTTCTAGTACTTTTTGATTTCTTCTTTGAACAGAACAATCTCTCTCACCTAAATGAATACAATTTCCATGTTCATCTGCTAAAACTTGGATTTCTACATGTCTTGGATTCTCTACAAATTTTTCTAAGTAAAGACTATCATCATTAAAAGAAACTTTTGCTTCTTGTTTTACTAAATCATATTCTTTTTCTAACTGTTCTTTATTATAAGCAACACGTATACCTCTTCCGCCACCACCTGCTGATGCTTTAAGCATTACTGGATATTTTATTTGTTCTGCAAGTTCTACTGCTTCTTCCTTAGATTTTATTAAACCTTCAGATCCTGGTACTACAGGTACTCCTGCATTTTTCATTGTTTCTTTTGCTTTTGATTTATTTCCTAATAATTCTATTAATCTATAATTTGGTCCAATAAATTTTATTCCCATTTCTTCACAAATTTTAGCAAAAGTACTATTTTCTGATAAAAATCCAAATCCGGGATGAATACTATCTGCACCTGTCAAACAAGCAGCTTCTAAAATTGCTTTCATATTCAAATAACTTTTACTAGATGGAGCTGGTCCAACACAAATAGCTTCATCTGCTAAACTTACATGTAAAGATGTTTTATCTGCTTCTGAATATATTGCAACTGTTCTAATTCCCATTTCTCTACATGCTCTAATAATTCTAACTGCTATTTCTCCACGATTAGCTATTAATATTTTCTTTAACATGTTCTTCTCTCCTTATACAACTGCAAAAGTAAGTTCACCTTTTGCTGCTACTTTTCCATCAACTGTAGCTATAGCCTCTCCTATTCCTATTGGGCCTTTTCTTTTTATTATTTTAACTTCTAGCTTTAATGTATCTCCAGGTACTACTTGTTTTTTGAAACGTATTTTATCAATTCCTCCAAACAAAGCATTTTTCCCTTTATTTTCTTCCATAGAAAGAATAGCAACTGCTCCTGTTTGAGCAAGTGATTCTACTATTAATACACCTGGCATTATTGGGTTTCCAGGAAAATGCCCTTTAAAATAATATTCACTTTCATCAACATGTTTATATGCTGTTGCACTTTCTCCTGGTACATATTCTTCAACTTCATCAATCATTAAGAAAGGTTCTCTTTGTGGTATTATATTTTTTATACCTTCTTTATCTAAAACCATTATTGTTCCTCCTATTTTATTATTTCATCTTAACTTTAGTTTTACTTCTTATTTTATTTTAAATAATGGTGTTCCATATTCTACTATATCTTCGTTATTTACACAAACTTCTACTATTTCTCCGTCAAATTCTGACTCTATTTCATTCATTAATTTCATAGCTTCTACAATGCATAAAACTTGACCTTTTTGTACTTTATCTCCTACTTTAACAAATGGTTCTTTGTCTGGTGAAGAACTTGCATAAAAAGTTCCTACCATTGGGCTTTTAACTATTTTTAAGTTTTCATCTTCTTTATCTTTTTCTTCTTCATCTTTTTTTACCACAGCTGTTTGTTGTTCTTTAGTAACAACTGGTGGTGTCATTGGAGCACTTGCTTCTATAACATTTCCTGGTGCTGTAATTACAACTTCTTTTTCTGTATTTTTCTTCATTTTTATTTTAATACCTTCTGGAAATTCTATTTCTAATGCATCTATTTTTGAATCTCCCATATCATCCATTAATTTTTTTATATCTTTATAATCCATTTTTATTCCTCCTATTATAAGATTATTTTTTAGATGTGTCCCGAATGCGAATTTTTTTACGCAAAGGAAACGTCCCCAACGCGAAATTATTTGTATTCTTTTAATAACAGACTACTATTATGTCCTCCAAATCCTAATGAATTAGAAATTGCATATTTAACTTCTACATTTCTTCCTTCATTTGGCACTACATCTAAATCACATTCTTCATCAGGAACTTTATAATTTATAGTTGCAGGTACAAATCCTTCTTGTATTGATTTAGCACATACTATTGTCTCTACTCCTCCTGCTGCTCCTAAAAGATGACCAGTATGACCTTTTGTTGAACTTACCATTACTTTTCTTGCTGCTTCTTCTCCTAAAGCTGTTTTAATTGCTTGTGTCTCACAAGAATCATTTAAATGTGTTGAAGTTCCATGAGCATTTATATATGTAATTTCTTCTGGTTTTACATTTCCTTCTTCCATAGCTAATTTCATAGCTCTTGCTCCACCTTCTCCACCTGGTGCTGGTGAAGTAATGTGATATGCATCTGAAGTTGCTCCATATCCTACTACTTCTGCATAAATTTTTGCACCTCTAGCTTTTGCATGTTCTAATTCTTCTAGGATTACAACTCCTGCACCTTCTCCCATTACGAATCCGCTTCTTTCTTTATCAAATGGGATACTTGCTCTATTTTTATCTTCAGCTTTAGTTAATGCTTTTATATTTGTAAATCCTGCAATACTAAGTGGTGTTATTCCAGCTTCTGTTCCTCCTGCTATTACAACATCTTGATATCCATGTTTTATCATTCTAAATCCTTCACCAATACAATGTGTTCCTGTTGCACAAGCTGTTACCATAGCAAAAGATTCACCTTTTGCTCCAATATCTATTGCAACATTTCCTGTTGCCATATTTATTATTCCCATTGGTATATACATAGGAGATACTCTATCTGGACCTTTTTCGTTACATTTTTTGTTTTCTCTTTCTATTGTCTCAATTCCTCCAATTCCAGAACCAACTATTACTCCTACTCTTTCCATATTTTCTTTTTCTTTATCTAATTTACTATCTTTCCAAGCTTCTCTTGTTGCAATCATAGCATATTGTGAAAATTTATCTAATCTTTTAGCTTCCCTTTTATCAAAATAGTCTTCTGGATTATAATCTTTTACTTCTGCTGCTAATTTTACTTTAAAATTTGTAGTATCAAAAGATTTAATGTAATCAATTCCACATTTTCCGTCTTTGATACCTTTCCAAAATTCTTCTACATTGTTTCCTAATGGAGTTATTGCTCCTAAACCTGTAATTACAACTCTTCTCATCTTAAAATCTCCTTATTTTCATAAAAATTCCACTTTTATATTTTATCACATTTTTTTATTTTTTTCTATTAGTACAATCGGTCAATTTTTATCTGTTAACATTTTGTAATTTCCTATATATTGCACCTTTTTCTATTTATACAATAGATATGTCCCAAATGCGAATTTTTTTACGCAAAGGAAACGTCCCATATGCGAATTTTTACATAACCATTCCACCATCAATATTTATTACTTGTCCTGTAATATATGAGCTCTTTTCTGAGCCTAAGAAATAAATAACTTCTGCTACTTCTCTTGCTGTTCCCATTCTTTTTAATGGAATTTGTGCATTTATATTTTCTTTTACGCTATCAGATAATACGCTTGTCATATCTGTTGCAATAAATCCTGGTGCTACTGCATTTGCTCTAATATTTCTAGAAGCTAATTCTTTTGCAACACTCTTTGTAAAGCCTATTATACCTGCTTTTGATGCCGCATAGTTTGTTTGTCCTGCATTCCCTACAACACCTACAACAGATGCTAAATTTATAATACTTCCTTGTCTTTTTTTCATCATATATTTTGTAACTGCCTTTGTTACTAAATATGTTCCTTTTAAGTTTATTTCTATAACTTTATCAAAATCTTCTTCACTCATTCTCATAAGTAATGTATCTCTTGTTATTCCTGCATTATTTACTAGTACATCTATTTTTCCAAATTCTTTTATTGCTTCTTCTACCATATTATCTACATCTTCTGCTTTTGATACATCTGCTTTTACTAATAAACATTTAACACCTTTTTCTTCAAACTCTTTTTTAATTCCTTCTACATCTGTTTTATCAGATACATAGTTAATTACTACATCATATCCACTTTCTGCATAAACTTCAGCAACTTCTCTTCCTATTCCTCTTGAGCCACCTGTTACTAATACTACTTTTCTTTCTTCCATTATACATTTTCCTCCTCTAAATATTTTTCTAAACTTTCTAAGCTATTTATATTATAAGTTTTAGCTTCTTTATTATCTTTTCTAACAAAACCTGTTAATGTTCTTCCAGGTCCTATTTCTATGTATTCCTCTACACCTTCTTCTTGCATTAATTTTATTGCTCTATCAAATCTTACAGAACTTATTATATGTTTTGCAAGTATTTCTTTTATATTATCATCAGAATTATAATAAGTTCCATCAAGATTTTTGATTACTTTTACATTACTTTTTTCTATATTAAATGTAATATTTTCTAATTCCTTCTCATAAGCTTTTTTAGCTTCAATTAATTTTTCTGTATGGAATGGTCCGCTTGTTTTTAATGGTATTACTCTTTTTGCTCCAGCCTCTTTTAATTTTTCCATTGCTTCTTCTACTGCTTCTTTTACTCCAGACACTACTGTCTGTGTACTACAATTATAATTTGCTGGAACAATAAACTTTCCAAAATCTTTAAGCTCTTTACAAATTTCTTCAATCTTACCAGAATCTAATCCTATTACTGCTGCCATTGAATATTCCTCATCTGGAATTAGATTTCCCATATAATATCCTCTTTTTTTAATTAAGCTTATTCCATCTTCAAATGAAATTATTCCAGAATAAATTAAAGCACAATATTCGCCTAAACTTAAACCACAAGCAATTTCTGCTTCTATTCCTTTTGATTTTAAAACCTCTAAAATTGCTAAGCTTGTTACTAATATTGCAATTTGTGTATTCTCTGTTTTATTTAATTCTTCTTCTGGTCCTTCAAAACATAATTTTTTAATATCAATCCCTAATATTTCACTTGCCTTGTCATAAATTTTTCTTGCTTCTTCATATTTTTCATAAATATCTTTTCCCATTCCTACCACTTGAGCTCCTTGCCCTGGGAATAAAAATGCTTTTTTCATATTTTTCCTCCTTCGATTCGCATTAGGGACGTTTCCTTTGCGCAACTTTTTTCGCATCTGGGACACATCCCTATTTTAAATTTCTAATAATATACTTCCTATATTTAATCCTCCACCATAGCCAAGTAATATTACTTTATCACCAGCAACCAACAAACCTTTTTCTAACATCTCTGCTATTGCTATTGGTATACTTGCACAAAATGTATTTCCTTTTTTATCTATATTTATATATAATTTATTAAAATCAATTCCAAGTCTACTCGCCATTGCTTTCATTATTCTCAAATTTGATTGATGTGGTATTATATATTTTACTTCATCTAGCCCTACTCCTGATAAATCAATTAATTTTTCTAGATTTTCTACTGTCTTTTTTACTGCATATTTATATACTTCTTTTCCATCCATATATATTTTACTGTCTGTTTTATAATATAAAATATTTTTTTCATCTTTTTCTGCTCTTATATTTGCAAAATAAGATTTCTTTTCACTACAAGCTTCTAATAACACTGCTGCTGCTCCATCTGATAATACAGCAACTGTTCCTAAATCACTTTCATCTACAATATCAGATAATAAATCAACACCTACAACTAAAGCTTTTTTTACTTTTCCTGTTTCTATATAGATTTTAGCAATGTCAAATGCATTTATAAAACCACTACATCCTGCCAATATATCTAAACATATACAAGGATTTATATCTAATTCTTTTTGTATATAATTTGATATTCCTGGCATTAGACTTTTACTTGATGTTGTCGCAACAATTATTAAATCTACATCTGAGACCTCATTACTTTCTCCAAGTTTCTTTACAGTTTCTAAAGCCATATTTTCTATTGTTTCTTTTCCTGCATAATATCTTTCTTTTATTCCTGTTCTTTTACTTATATACCCTTCTTCTAGGTTAAACTTCTTCTCTATTTCATCATTATATACTTTTTGTCTTGGCATATAATCTTTTGCATCTATTATTTTTATATAGTTCATTTTTCACCTCTCTTTTCCCCTAATATTTATATAACATTTCTTAATTTTTTTCTATTAGTCTAACCGGTCATATTTTATCACAAAACATTTTTCTTTTCCACAACTAAAAATGTTGTTTTCTGGGACGGGGTCAAAAAACAACAAAAAAATTCCTTATAACATAACAATAACAAATTACGTTATAAGGAAAATCTCTCTTTTATTTTTCTATTATTCCACTTGCCATTTTAACACAGGATAACCATTATTTAAATTTTCTTCATCTTCTTCAAAAGCATCTCCTAATATTGTTGCTAATACTTTCATATCTTGCTCTGCTTTTATTTCACTTGTCTCTATTATTCCATTATTCAAGTTACTTCCTATAATATTTGTACATGTTCCTTCTAAAGAATAAGTATTTTTTATAGAACCTCCATCATTTTGTCCAGCTATTCCTCCTACATATGCTACATTGCCACTTATATTTCTAATATTATAACTATTATTAAGTATTCCTTGGTTATTGCCTACTATTCCTCCTACCATGTTTCCTCCACTAACATTTCCTTTGTTATAGCAACTACTTGTTTCTCCTTGATTAGTTCCCAAAATTCCTCCTACCGCTGAATTTCCATTAATATCTCCTGCATTATAACATTTTTCTAATACATTATTATCAGCACTTCTCCATAGACCTCCTACTATTCCTCCTATTTGCTGATTACCATTTATTTGTCCACTATTAAAACATTCCCCTATTATACCGTTCTGAAACTCCTCCTGCTAATCCACCAATAGTAATTGCATTAGTATTATTTAAATTTATATTTCCTTTATTATTACAATTATACATTTGTGAGCCTCCGATTAACTTGTCCAACTACTCCTCCAATATGACTCTTTAAACCACTCTCATTTACATTTACATTTCCTAAGTTATAGCAATTTTCAATTTTTGCTCCGGACCATAGTTGACCAAAAACACCTCCGCCATATCCTCCAATAGTTATTTCGGTTTTATTATAACAATTATTAGCATAAGAATTATTACATAAGTATCCAGCTACTGCTCCTCCTGATTCTGTAGTACTAATACTACAATCCTCTCCTATTCCTAAATTAAGTATTTTTCCATTATTTACTACTCCAAATAATCCTTGTGCTTTATCTGTTGTATTTATATAAATTCCATCTATTTCATATCCATTTCCATCAAATATTCCTTTGAATGGTTTATTTGTTTCACTATCAGGTGATGTATTCTCTTGTAAATACAATCCTATTGGCTCCCATTTTTCATTTATATCCAATGTTATGGCATTTGCTAAATATACATACCAACCTTCGTAGGTATTTCCACTATTTACATTTTCTCTAAATGTTTCAAGTTCATCTGCTGTACTTATTTTTAACATTTTACTCTCATCTATTACATTTCCTGTATTTTCCACATAATATTTTCTATCTGTATCATTCATACTTATTAAAAAATTTCCATCACCATTATCATTTACTGTAAAATCTTTATTGCTTCCAAACTGCTCTCTTATTGCAGTTTCTAAATTTCCTTTTAATATTTCAAGTGTTGGTGAATTCTTTAATTTACTTGTTGTTACTGCTAGCTCTATTCCTTCTTTCTCAGATGCTTCTTCTGTTTTATTTTTAGCATTTTGAGCTTGTGTAATTATTCCATTCTCTCCTGTTAGCATTGCAATTGAAACCCCTGCTAAGATAAGTAAAACAATGATAGTAATAACTAAAGCAATAAGAGTAATACCTCTATTCTTTCTTTGGTTTTTATTAGATTTCATTTTCTTCCTCCTTGTATATCTTTATATTTTAGTTTTTGCACAACTTAAAAACACAAAAAAGACAGCAATAAAATCTATTTTTTAGGTTTCATCACTATCTTTTATCTATTTACTCTATTTTATTATTTACTAATAACCTACTTATATATATATATATATATACAGCCTCAAGACTTCTAAGCGTTCTAGTCATCTACTTTTTCTCCTCTTTGGTTTTTTCATTTTTTGTTCTTTTTTAAATTATTCATACTCTATTATTTAAATATAATATATTGTGTACAAAAATAGTATATATAAAGTACGAAATATTTTCAAGTATTTTAATATTACATTTTTGTTACAAAAAATAAAAGATAACAATACAATTTACTTGTTATCTTTTACTAATTATATAATATCATTTACATTTGTTCTTGAGATTCTTGTCCTTCTTGTGTTTGTTGTTCTTGTCCTTCTTGACCTTGATTTTCTTGGTTTTCTTGAACTTGTTTACCATTATCTACTTGATTATTTTGTGTATTAGAATTTGTTGTATTTGTTGTATTTGTACTATTAGTTGTATTATTTGATGAAGTTGTATTATTAGTACTTGTTGTTCCTCCACCTTCACTCACTTTTCTTACACCAATATTATTCAAGTAAACTTCTGCATCCATCATATTATCATTTACTGTTATATAATAATGTGTTTGTCCACCACTTATGGTCATATATATATCATCCGCTATAGGAGCTCCAAATAATTCTCTTCCTGACGAATTTAACAATGTGTATTTTTCATCTTTACAAGCAACTAATACTTCATAATCTGGTATTACAAGTAAATTTAATGCGTCTCTATTCGTTTTTGCTATATATCCGAAGCTATCATACGTAAAATCTACTACCAAATTTCCATTCAAATCATATAATCCCCATAAGTCATTTTTTCTAACAGGAATTAAATTTCCGGCTAATATATATTTATTTTTTATATTGTTTTGTGAAAATGGTGATATATCCATTCCTATCTCATCATTTTCAATATATATTTTTATATTTCCTCTTAAATCAATTGCACCATATTTTCCATTATTTGATGCTACATATAATCCAGCATCACTATCCATTAATTCTATAGTATCATACATTATTTGTACTTTTGTTTCACCTTTATTTCCAAGTATTCCTACTTTTCCATCTGCTTCTACTTTAAAATCTCCTGTTTCTGGAAGATATGTTATATTGTCATATTTTGCCTCTAATATTGCATTTCCATTTACATCTACAACAGCATATATATCCTCATTTTCACCAGTTTTTACAACTAACAAATCTTGTAATGCTGCTTTTTGGTTTGCAAAAACATCACTAATTGCTGTATATCCAAAATCTAATACTCTAGGTGAATATAGTTGTATTAAATATGGTAATGTATATATATATATTCTATTAGTACTTTCATCATATTGGAAACTTACATTAAATGCTTTTTCTATTGCTTCAGAAGTTGCATATAGTACACCATTTTTGGCAATTACTGGGTCATCAACATAAACATTTTCATAATTATTATCACTTGATGTTAAATCCAATTTATATATAGTTTCAGAACCTAAAGAAAAGTTTGCAACTTCGTTACTATTTTGAACATAACACTTACTTTGATCTTCTGACCTTTGTGTATATTCTCCATTATAACTGTTATATCCTAAATAACTTGCAATTTCTTTTATTGGAGCATACATTTTCCCATTTTCAAATACAATAAGTTGTTTTAAACTTTCATTGCTTTGTCCATCTAATAACAGTCTCATTGTTGTACTTTGAATATAAAACAAATATATTGCTATCGCTATTATTATAAGAACTACAAAAATTATTGCTCCAAGTATGATTCCTGTTGTTCTTTTTTTCTTTTTTTCTTGCTTATTTTGAAAGCTTTCCTCAATTAAATTCATCTGTATCCCTCCTAATTAGTCGGTATAACCATACTTTTTATAAAATTCATCCCTGAAATTTGCTAAATTATCATTCTCTATTTCTATTCTAACCTTTTCCATTAAATTAGTCAAGAACCTTAAGTTATGAATTGATAATAATCTTACACCTAATATCTCTTTTGCCTTTACTAAATGCCTAATATAAGCTCTTGTATAATTTTTACAAGTATAACAATCACATTCTGGGTCTAATGGTCCCCAGTCTCTTTCATATGTTGCATTCCTTACTACTACTTTTCCATGTGATGTCAAAGCTGTACCATTTCTTGCAATTCTAGTCGGTAGTACACAATCACACATATCTATTCCAGCTATCGCTGCTTCTATTAAATAATCTGGTGTTCCTACTCCCATCAAATATCTTGGCTTATCTTTTGGCATAAGAGGAGTTGTAAATCTTAAAATATCTAAAAATTCTTCTTTTGGTTCTCCTACACTTATTCCACCTATTGCATATCCTGGTAAATCTAATTCTATTAAATCCTTTGCGCTTTGTGTTCTTAAATCTTTATAAAATCCACCTTGAATTATTCCAAACAAAGCTTGTTTATCAACTGTTTTATGAGCTTCTTTACAACGCTTAGCCCATCTAGTAGTTCTTTCCATTGAATTTTTAGTATATTCATATGTTGATGGATATGGGCAACACTCATCAAAGGCCATAATTATATCTGCACCTAAATCTTCTTCTGTCTCCATTACAGATTCTGGTGTAAAGAAATGTCTACTTCCATCTAAATGTGATTTAAATTCCACACCTTCTTCTGATATAGTTCTTAATTCTCCTAAACTAAATACTTGGAATCCTCCACTATCTGTAAGAATTGGCCTGTCCCAATTCATGAATTTGTGAAGTCCTCCTGCTTCTTTAACAATCTTACTTCCTGGTCTTAAATATAAATGATATGTATTTGATAATATTATTTGAGCTTTTACTTCTTCTTTTAATTCCTCTGGTGTCATTGATTTTACAGTAGCTTGTGTTCCTACTGGCATAAATATTGGTGTTTGTATATCTCCATGTGGTGTATGTATTACTCCTCTTCTTGCTCCTGTTTGTTTACATTCATGTAATAATTCATATGTTACTGCTGGTTCCATCTTTCCTCCTTGCTGTTTTTTGGGACGGGCTCAAAAAACAGCACTTTTTATATTCAATTTAATATTTAATTTTCACATTTTCTAATTAAGTACTTGCTGTTTTTTGAGCCCGTCCCAAAAAACAGCAAAAACATCAAAAACAACATTAATCTAATATATAAACATTGCATCTCCAAAGCTAAAAAATCTATATTTTTCTTTTACTGCTTCTTTATATGCTCTCATTATATAATCTTTTCCCGCTAACGCTGATACAAGCATAAGTAATGTTGATTGTGGTAAATGAAAATTTGTAATTAATCCGTCTAAACATTTAAATTTATATCCTGGATAAATAAATATTCCTGTATCTTCCTCTGTTTCTTTTACAAAACCATTTTCATCTGCAATTGTCTCTAGTACTCTACAAGAAGTTGTTCCAACTGCAATTACTCTTCTTCCTTCTTTTTTTGCATTATTTATTTTTTCTACATCTTCCTTTTTAATATAAAAATGTTCTGTATGCATTTTATGTTCTTCTACATTTTCTTCTTTTACAGGTCTAAATGTTCCTATTCCTACATGTAAAGTTACATTTGCAATTTCTACTCCCATATTCTGTAGTTCTTGTAATAATTCTTCTGTAAAATGTAGTCCTGCTGTTGGAGCTGCTGCTGAACCTTCATATTTTGCATAAACTGTTTGATATCTATCATTATCTTTTAAAGCTTCGTGTATGTATGGTGGAAGTGGCATAAGACCAATTTTATCTAATATTTCATTGAATATTCCATCATAAGAAAATTTTACTTTTCTTGTTCCACCTTCCATTGTTTCTAGAACTTCTGCTTTTAACAATCCATCTCCAAAGATTACTTTTGCTCCTACGTGTAATTTATTTCCTGGTCTTACAATGCATTCCCAGATGTCTCCTTCTATATTATTTAATAATAAAAATTCTACATGTGCTCCTGTTTCTTTTCTTCCATAAAGACGAGCTGGTATTACTTTTGTATTATTTCTAACTAATACATCTCCTGGTTTTAAATATTCTACTATATCTTTAAATTTTCTATGTTCAATAGTTTCTTTACTTCTATCTAAAACCATAAGTCTTGATTCATCTCTTTTTTCTATTGGTGTTTGTGCTATTAATTCTTTTGGTAAATCATAATCAAAATCTGTTACTTTCAAACATCTTACCTTCTTTCTTATATCTTACTAAATATATGGTCTATTATTTGCTTTATCTCTTCTAAAATATTTTCTGGTTCTTTAAACGCCTCAACCTCATAAGAAGATTCGAAGTTACTACTTTTTGCTGGTTTTAGAGTATATATTTCTGGTGGTAGTCCTACATTTCCGTTATCAGTTTTAATTTCTTTATTCATGTAATCTCTATACCATTCTCTTTGTCCTATTATAGCTTCATTTTCATATCCATAACTTTCATATGCATGTAGCTCTGGTCTTTCATACCCATATTCTTCAGCATTTCTTTCCAATGTGTGTAAAAATTCATGTAAGAAAACTTCTTCTGGGAATTGATTTATTCTAGTATTATATTTATAAACATAGCTTCTAGAATCATTTGGAAGCCTTATATTTGAAAATCCTATTCCATAATAATCCATTGATCCTAATCCTATCCAATCATTTACTTGTATATCATTTTCATGTTCTTCATCTCCAAGTCTTACTACAACAAATATATGGTCATAATTATTATTTGATATTGTATCTTTTATTTGATTTTCTACATCTTCTGGAGCAACATAATATCCAAATTCTTCATCATATGATAACTTTGATAGTGGTGTATCTAATTCATAAATATCACAATTTGCTGTCATTTTTCCTTCTGATAAAGTATAACAAGAATTTTCAAATCTAGAAATTGTATTTTCAATATCTCTTATATCACTATTTGTTACTTCTAAATTAACTTGATTATTATTTATATTTACGTTTGTAGTTTTAAATATAAAGCATGCAAAGTCCCAATCACTATTATTCTCAGCAACTCCTTCTTCTAAAGTAAAATCAGAAAACCATGCTTTTCCTTTTGCTTCTCCTAGATTTCCACCTAATCTAAATCCTATATTTACTGTATCTCTATCTTTACTATTAAATATTAATTCAATCTTTTGCCAATCTGACGTTCCTTGAATTGCAACTGACCTCTCTGTTGAACCTTCAATCGAAATTTGAGCTCCTACCCCGGAATTTCCATCTTTTGCCTCGACATTTTCTGTTTTAACCATGCAAGTTACTTTATAAGGTTGATTCTTCTCTACTTTTACTTCTTCATAAAACATAGCATCATTATATTCATTTGAGTTTATACTATAGCTTCTTTTGTCACTATATTTTACGTTATCATCTCTTTTAAATTCTGATGTATAAAGATTAGCTTCACTTCTTATAAAATCATTAAAATTATTACTTTGATAATATTGGTAAGCATAATATACCAAAACACATAATATTATTACAGTTAATACATAGGCAATTCTGCCTAATAATGACTTTTCCTTCTTTGCCATACAAAGTTCTCCGTTCTTTAGTTATTTATTTGTCAAAAGCTATGGAAAGTTCCACAGCTTTTAATTTATTTTTCTTCGTTTACATCCTCTTCATTTTTATCAGCTAAATCTTTCATTGAAAGATTTATTCTACCTTGGTCATCTATTTCAATTACTTTTACAGTAACTTTATCTCCAACATGAAGTACATCTTCTATATTTTTTATTCTCTTATTAGAAATCTTAGATATATGAAGTAATCCTTCTTTTCCTCCACAACCTAAATCAACAAATGCTCCAAAGTTCATTATTCTTTCTACTTCTCCGTAATAAATTCCTCCAACTTCAACTTCTCTTACAATATCTTCTACCATTTCTAAAGCTTGCACAGCTTTTTCACTATCTGTTGAATAGATTAATACTTGTCCATCTTCCTCTATATCTATTTTTACTCCAGTTTCATCTATGATTTTATTTATCATTTTTCCACCAGGTCCGATAACATCTTTTATCTTTTCTGGATTTATCATAGTGCTTACAATTCTTGGTGCATATTTAGATACTTCTTTTCTTGGCTCGCTAATTACTGGTAACATTACATTATCTAATATATAGTTTCTTGCTTTTTCAGTTCTTTCAAAAGCTTCTTTTATTATGTCATATGTTAAACCATCACATTTAATATCTACTTGAATTGCTGTAATACCTTTCTTAGTTCCTCCAACTTTAAAGTCCATATCTCCAAAGAAATCTTCTATTCCTTGGATATCTAAAAGCATTACATAGTCTTCATCATTGTCTGGGTTTGTAACCAATCCTGTTGAAATACCTGCAACAGGTCTTTTTAATGGTACACCTGCGTCCATTAATGATAATGTGCTTCCGCAAATGCTTGCTTGTGAAGTAGAACCATTTGAAGATAATACTTCTGATACTACTCTTATTGCATATGGAAATTCTTCTTTTGATGGTAATACTGGAACTAATGCTTTTTCTGCTAAAGCTCCATGTCCAATTTCTCTTCTTCCAGGTCCTCTTGATGTTCTAGCTTCTCCTACTGAATATGGTGGGAAATTATAATGGTGCATATATCTTTTTGACTCTTCAGTATCGATTCCATCTAAAGTTTGTTCTTCACTAATCATTCCTAAAGTTGCAACAGATAATACTTGAGTTTGTCCTCTTGTAAATAATGCACTTCCATGTGTTCTTGGAAGTACTCCAACTTCACATGATAATGGTCTTATCTCATCTAAAGCTCTTCCGTCTACTCTTTTATGCTCATTAAATATTAATTCTCTTACACATTTTTTCTCAAATTTATTTACAGCTTCGCCAAAATCTGATTCATGTTCTTCAAAAGCTTCTTCACCAAATTTTTCTTTATAATCTTCTTTTATTTTTTCTGTTAAGCTATCTACATTATTGTCTCTTGTCTCTTTATCTTTTTCTAGTAAAGCTGTTCTCATATCTTCTCTATAATTTTGCTCAACAAATTCATATATATCATGATCTACTTCAAATGATTTATATTCAAATTTTGGTTTTCCTATTTCTTTTTGAATATTTGATATGAATTCACAAAGTTTTTTAATTTCAACATGTGCTGTTTCTATTGCTTCTAACATCACATCATTAGGTACTTCATTAGCACCTGCTTCTATCATTGTTATTTTCTTTTCAGTTGCAGCAACTGTTAATGTTAAATCTGATTTTTCTCTTTCTGCTTCTGTTGGGTTTATTATTATTTTTCCATCTACCAATCCTACATTTACTGCAGCTGTTGGTCCGTTAAATGGAATATCTGAAATTGCTAAAGCTGTTGCTGCTCCTATCATAGCTGCTACTTCTGGTGAATTATCTTGTTCTACACAAAGAACTGTTGCATCAACTACTACATCATTTCTGAAATCTTTTGGAAATAATGGTCTTAGTGGTCTATCTATTGCTCTTGCAGTTAGTATTGCTTTATCACTTGGTTTTCCTTCTCTTTTTAAGAATCCTCCTGGTATTTTTCCTACTGAATATAATTTTTCCTCAAACTCTACTGATAATGGGAAAAAGTCAATTCCTTCTTTTGGTTCTTTTGAAGCTGTTACATTTACTAATACACATGTATCTCCATAACGTACTAGAACGCTTCCATTGGCAAATCCCGCCATTTTTCCGGTTTCAATTACTAATTTTCTTCCGGCTAACTCTGTTTCATAAGTTTTAAACATATTTACTCCTTCTTTCCTTGTGCCAAGTTAGTTTAATTGTAACCTCTATAATATGTTAATTTGATTAACACATTATACAAGTTACCAAATTCCAACTTGGTCACAAAATATTTTCTCTATAAAAGCCCGTGCTAAACTAAGCATAGGCTTTTATACTTATAACTATTTTCTTAATCCTAATTTTTCAACGATGTCTCTATATCTATTAATATCTTTTTTAACTAAGTAATTTAATAGATTTCTTCTTTTACCAACCATTTTTAATAAACCACGTCTTGAATGGTTATCTTTTTTGTGAACTTTTAAGTGTTCAGTTAATTCGTTGATTCTTTCTGTTAAAAGAGCTATTTGAACTTCTGGTGAACCAGTATCGTTTTCATCTCTTTTATACTTGTTAATAATTTCTTGTTTTAACTCTTTTGTCATCATCTTTCTTTACACCTCCTATTTTATTTATTCCTTTAACTGAGTTAAAAGTTGGTGTCAAACTATTTAACTAAGTAAAAGGTCTTACATTTGCCTTACAGCATATCTATTTTACTATATTTTTGAACATATTGCAAGTGTTTTAGGAATTATTTTTATGAGACTTTTGGGGACGGGCCTTTTTTGTCTCAAATTCATATTATTTTATTAAATGAGACAAATTTTCCCCGTCCCTGTTTTGTATCATTCTACACTCTTTAAACTTTCTATCATGTCTATTTTCTTTAAAGCAAAATACGTTACAAAATTAACAATTAAAGTAAATGCAATTGTTATTAATGCTGAATATACATAGCTTAGTGGCTCTATCGTCTTATTAAATCTTAACATATTTATCTCACATGTTCCTATAATATAGTAATTTAAGAAATATCCAGCCACTAACCCTAGTACAATTCCAATTAATGTTAATAGTATTGTTTCCCTTGTTACATAATCATAAACTTCTCTATCGTAGAAACCTAAAACTTTTATTGTAGCAAGCTCTCTTATTCTTTCACTAATATTTACATTTGATAAATTATATAAAACTACAAATGCTAAAAGTCCAGCTGATACAATTAATACTACAACAACATAATTTAAAGATTCCATTGTTTCATCCATTGTTCTTATTGCTGATGAAATTAATGATACAGATGATATTTCATTATATCCCATTAATTCTTCTGCTAAGTTATCTTCTTGTTCTTCTGTTAAGTTACTATCCTGTACAAGTAATACATTAGTCTCATATTGTTTATTATATAAGTTTTCATACAATTCTTTTGACATATAAACATAGTGATAAACGTAATTTTCTACAACATTTGAAATAGTAACTTGTTTTTGGTTTCCATCACTATCCTGCAGTGTAATTGTATCTCCTACTTTTACACCTAATAACTCTGCTGCCTTATCTGTTAAACAAATTTCATTATCATTTAATGTTACCTTTTCTTTCGTTTCTATATCTGCCAAGTCTATTGTTCCATCTAAAGAATTTTTATCTTCTGGAACTATTATTTGAACATCTTCTTCAACTCCGTTATTTACTGCAGTTTCAGATGTCATGTAAGTTTCAACAGTGTTTGTTATTTCGTCTTTTTGTTCTAAATTATTTTTTAATTCTTCAATCTGATTTTCTTCTAATCCGCTTTTTAAACTTATCTGCATATCATAATTAAATACATGCTCATATTGATCAGGCATTATCCTACTAATTGAATCTCTTAATCCAAATCCTGTAAGTATTAAAGCAGTACAACCCATAATTCCTATTATTGTCATTAAGAATCTTTTCTTATATCTAAATATATTTCTAACTGTTACTTTTCTTGAGAAGCTAAGTCTTTTCCAAATAAATGGAATTTTTTCTAATAAAACTCTTTTTCCTATCTTAGGAGCTTTAGGTCTCATAAGTATTGCTGGTGTTTGTCTTAATTCTTTTACAACCGCATATATAGTTGCACCTACAATACAAATAAATATTAGACCAAGTCCAATGCTTGCAAATTGTAAGTTAAAACTTAATGAAATATCTCCTATTTCATACATCATAGAATACATCATCCATATTATCTTAGGAAGTAATACAAACCCAACACACATTCCTAGTATTCCACCAATAACAGACGCTAAACTTGCATACATTACATATTTACTAGCAATTTGGAATTTATTATATCCTAATGCTTTTAATGTTCCTATTTGTGTACGCTGTTCTTCCACCATTCTTGTCATTGATGTTAATGATATTAATGTTGCAACTATGAAAAATACAATTGGGAAAACCTGCCCTATATTTTCAATACTTTCTGTATCTTGGATAAAACTTGCATAACCACTATTTTGCTCTCTATCTAAAACATACCATGTCGGTTTTTCAATCTTTGCTATTTCGTCTCTTGCATCAATTAGTTCTGCTTCCGCATCATCTAGTTGTTTTTGCACTTCTGTTTTTTGTTCATTTAATTCTTTCTCTCCATTTTCTAATTCCACTCTTGATGCTTCTAATTCATCTTTTGCATCTTGTATTTGTGCAAGAGTAGAACTTTTAGTGCTTTGATAAGTACTTTCCTGTTCTTCAATTTCTTTTTTAGCTGCCTCTATTGCAGCTTTTCCGTTTTCAATTTCTTGTCTTCCTGATGTAATTCCATTATCTATCTCGGTTATTCCCGCCACAAGAGCACTTTTACTTGCTTCCAGCTTTGCTATCTGTTGCTCGCAAGCTGTCTTCTGTCCCTGTAAGGATTCTAAACTTCCAGCATCTAAATTTGGATTTTTTAGAGCTTCTAGAATTCCATTATATGTTTCATTGGCTGTATTCAATGCACTATTTACTGTATCTAAATTACTTTGTAGCCCCACTTTTTGTTCTTCTAGAGCTTGAAATTGCTCATTTGCTTGTGTTTCTTGTTCATTTAAAGCTTCCTCATTTTTGCTTATCTCTGCTTTTGCATCTTCTATCTGTTTTTCAGCATTTGTAAATTCTTCATTTGCTTTTTTCTCATTTTCAGTAATTTGTGCTTCTCCATCGTCTATTTGTTTTTTGCCGTCTTCTATCTCAGCTTCAGCATTTGCAATCTCTTCTTCAGCCTCTGCTTTTTTATCATTAAATTCTGTTTCTGCTTCTTCTAGTTTAGCAGTTGCTGTATCTATCAATTCATCTTGTCTAGCCTTTTCTCTTTCATCTTTTATGTCTTCTATTTTACTTTTAGTATTACTAATTAACTCTTTATATTTATCACTAGATGTCTCAAGTTCATTTGCACCTTTTACTTTTACATATATATTTGTATATATATCTTTTGCATTTATATTATCTTTATTTATGTATATATAATAATCTACTTTTCCAGAACCTAATGTACTACTTCCTCTATCTCTTGATAAGTAAAGCGGACTCGCAACAGTTCCAACAATTTTCATTTCTTTATTAACTAAATATTCTTGTTCCTCGCCTTCATCATTTTCGATATTTTCTATTTGTATCTCTATTGTGTCACCTATATTTTTACCTGTTTGTGTTAAAAAATTAGGCTCTACAACACACTCATCACTATTTTCTGGCAATTTTCCCTCTAGTAATCCTGGCCTATTAATATCTTCTACGCACATTACTTTAACAATTTCTTCTACTTTATCAATTTCTAACTTTCCATCTATTTCATAAGTTCCAATTACTTTATCAACATTTTCTATTTTTGAAATTTCATTTACATCATCATCTGTTAACCCTAAAGTAGACATCACTTGTATATCATATACATTTTGATTATCATAATATTTATCTATAGTATCAACCATATCAGGTGAAGTTGCTCTAATTCCCGCAAAGAAACCAACACCTAAAAAAGCCATAAGTAGTATTGATAAAAATCTTTTATAGGTATTTTTTATTTCTTTTACACTATCTTTCATAAGTGCCTTTTTCATATGCTTCACCTCCTATACAATTAGGGACACATCTTGTTACCATTCTATTTCTTCTACTGGCTTTGGATTCTCATTTACTTCTATTTTTTCTGCTGTTCCATTTTTAAAGTGTATTACTTTATCTGCCATTGGCGCTAATGCTCCATTGTGAGTTATTATTAATACTGTCATATTTTCTTTTCTTGCTGTATCTTGTAACAATTTTAATATTTGCTTTCCTGTCTTATAGTCTAATGCTCCTGTTGGTTCATCACATAATAATAACTTAGGATTTTTAGCTATTGCTCTAGCTATCGCTACTCTTTGTTGTTCTCCTCCTGATAACTGTGAAGGGAAATTATTCATTCTATCTTTTAAACCTACTTGCTCTAATACTTTTTCTGGATTTAATGATTTTTTACAAATTTGAGTTGCAAGTTCTACATTTTCCCTTGCCGTTAAATTTTGAACTAAATTATAAAATTGAAATACAAATCCTATATCATCTCTTCTATACCCTATTAATTCTTTATTTTTTAATTTTGTTACTTCTTTTCCATCTACTATTACTCTTCCTGATGTAGCTGTATCCATTCCACCCAAAATATTTAAGGCTGTTGTTTTTCCAGCTCCTGATGGTCCTACTATTACTACTAATTCTCCCTTTTCTATTTGAAAATTAGTATCATTTAGTGCATTTATTTTTATTTCTCCCATTTCATATATTTTATTAACATTTCTAAACTCTATATAAGACATGTTTATCACCTCTGATTTAAGGTATTTTATATACAAAATTATACCATAATCTTACTTTTTTTCAAAGCTTTTTTGAGTTATTTTAAATATATTCTTATCTGAATTTTTTGTGAGCTGTAACTGACAAAAATATTACAAACACAAATCTATATTATCAAAATTTTAAAAAGCACTAAATGTGCTTTTTAAACTATATATTCTATATCATTATTCGGAAAATACTTATTCATTTGCTCTCTTAAGAAAATTTCTCCATCTTTTTTATATTCTTCCTTATATCTATATTTTCCTCTTCCTCCACCTCTCATTATATCTTTATTATACAAATTAATTGCATTTGGAAATGCTTCTTCATTTATTTTAGTATGAACGTAACTATATGTCATAAATATTATTTCAAAAAAAGCATCTTGTTTTACTTTTTTAGATAATTTACTATCTAATATTTTAATTAATTCTAAATATAATTCTTTCCAATTTTCAACCATTATTACTGGTGCAATTAAAATCCCTACTTCATATCCCGCTTCAGCCAATTTGTTTATAGCATTTATTCTATCATCTAATCTAGAAGTTCCAAATTCTACCCTATTTATAATATAGTCAGGGTTAACACTCATTCTAACAGTAACTTTACCTTTATGATCTAAAACTAAAATATCATCTACCATATCAAACTTAGTTGGAAATGTTAATCTTCCTTTTTTACAATTCTTAAAATTTTCAATTGTCCACACCAAATTATTTGTAATACTATTTTCCAAAATCAAGTCACTATTACTTCCTATTTCAAATGTTAATTCTTTTTCAGATTTCTCAGATGTCTTTATTATTTTATCCAACATTTGCTCTCTATTTACAAATAATCTCAAATAACTACATTTATTATAATTACAAACCAAATAACAATACATGCAAGCTGCTGTACAGCCAGATGAAGTATATGGAACTAGAAAATCTGATGTTTTATGATTTTCTACAAATTTATGTGTTTTTCTAACTCCTATTATTAAATTTCTCTTCATATCAATAAATTCTTTATTAGACTTTTTTCTCATTTCTTCAATATTATTATGATTTTCTATTTCAAATTTCGGAACTTCTTTATATTTTTCCATCAACTCTTTTCCTAATGGATAATTAATAATATTTTTTTCATAATAAATAGCTTTTGGCTTAAACATATTTTTCCTCCTAAAATATAGTTTAACCAAAATAGATTTTTATATTATTATTTAAAAAAATAAGGCTATAAAAGCCCTATTTTTTAACATTATTTATTTAATTCTCTCATAAGTTACAAAATAATAATCTAAGTTATTTTCTTCATCTTTTATTCCTTTTTCTCTGCTAGTTTCTTTCCAAACTTCACTATCTATTATTGGGAAAAATGTATCTCCTTCAAAATCTTTTTCTATCTCTGTAACATACATTTTCTTTACATTTGGCATAAGGAAATTATAAATCATTGCTCCACCTATTACAAAAGCTTCTTCTTTTCCTTCTATTAAATCTTGAATTTGAAGTAATGAATGAACTACTTCTACATTTTCATCATTTACTTTAAAATCTGGATTTTGGCTAAATATTATATGTTTTCTATTAGGAAGTGGTTTTCCTAAAGATTCAAAAGTCTTCCTTCCCATAATTATAGTGTGACCTGTTGTTAAATTTTTAAAATGTTTTAAATCTTCTGGCAAATGCCAAACCATTTTATTATCTTTTCCTATTATATTATTTTTTCCTTTTGCTACTATTATACTAAGCATTAATCTTCCTCCTATTCCGCTACTGGTATTTTTCCTATTTTTATCTCTTTCTGATAATCATATCCTTGTATTTCAAAATCTTCTACTTTAAAACTATAAAAATCTTTAGTTTCATTATTGATGATTAGTTTTGGAGTTACATCCATTGGTTTTGCTTCTTCTATTAACTTCTTCACCATAGGAACATGTCTATCATAAATATGACAATCTCCTATATTATGTGTTAAAGTTCCAACTTCTAAACCTGAAACCTGTGCAAACATATATTGAAGAGCTGCATATTGCATAAGATTCCATCCGTTTGCTGTTAACATATCTTGTGAACGTTGATTTAATATTAAATGTAATTTTCCTTCTTTTACTAGCCATTGTGTTCCATATGCACATGGTTCTAACCTCATATCTTTTAATTCTTCATGATTAAACAGATTAGTCATAATTCTACGACTAGATGGATCATTTTTTAATAAATAAAGTACATAGTCAACTTGATCCATTTCTTTTATTCCATCTTTAGTCTTAAATTGATATTTCTTACCTAATTGATAACCATATGCTTTTCCAATAGTTCCATTTTCATCAATCCATTGGTCCCAAATATGTGAGTTTAAATCTTTTACATTATTTGACTTTTTTTGCCATATCCATAATATTTCATCAATTGCTTTATATACTGTTTTTGAATTATTTCTAAGTGTTATCATAGGGAATTCTTTTCCTACATCATATTTATTACTAACCCCTACAATTGAAATATAATTAGCTTCTGTTCCATCCTCCCATCTTGTACGTACATGAGTTCCTTCTGAAGAATACCCATGTTCTAAAATCTCCTTACAAGTATCTATAAAATTCCTATCTGCTTGAGTCATCTTAATTTCCTCCCTTTTCATCTAATTCTACTAAATTTCTTGCCATTTGTACTCCGGCTGCTGATGCCATCATAAGTCCTCTTGTCATTCCTCCACCATCTCCTATGCAATACAAGTTTTTAATACTAGTTTCAAAATTTTCATCTATAGAAACCTTATTGCTATAGAATTTTATTTCAGGAGCATATAGTAAATTATGTGGGTCCGCAAATCCTTCTATAACCTTATCCATAGCACTTATAAATGTCAATATATCTGTCATTGTTCTATAACCTATTGCAAAAGTAATATCGCCAGGTACTGCTGATTTTAAAGTTGGAACAACTTCATTTTTATTCAATTCTTCTTGCCATGTACGTTTTCCTCTTTGTATATCTCCTAAACGTTGAACAAGGATCGCTCCATTTCCTAATTCATTTAAGTTTTTAGCAATATTTTTACCATATTCAATTGGTGTATCAAAAGGATCTTTAAAATTATGCGATACAAGTATTGCTAAATTTGTATTTTTACTTTTCCTGTTTTTATATGAATGTCCATTTACTAATGATAAGCCATCATCATAAACTTCTTCTGAAACAAATCCACTAGGATTTTGACAAAATGTTCTAACCTTATCTCTAAACGGGTATGGCCTTCCGATAAACTTTCCTTCATATAAGTATTTATTTACATCCTTCATCACTTCATCTTTTAGTTCATATCTTATCCCAATATCAACTATTCCTTGTTCTGTTTTTATATCATAAGCTTCACACATATTAGACAACCAGTCTGCACCTTTTCTTCCAACAGCTAGGACTACTCTCTTAGAAAATAATTCTTTTTCAACTTTAGGGTCATTGGCATCTATTATCTTTACTCCCTTTATCTGATTGTCCTCAATTATTAAGTCTTCTACTACTGTTTCATACATCATATTAATATTATTTTCTTCTAAAAAATCTTGAATCTTTTTATATATTTCATGACTTTTTTCTGTTCCCAAATGTCTTATTGGAATGCTTATTAAGTCAATATCTTCCTTTTTTGCTTTTTTCTTTAATTTATTAATTTCTTCTTTATGTTCTATTCCCTCTAAATGTGTATCTGCACCAAACTTTAAATAAATACTATCTGCATAATCAATTAATTGTTTTGTTTTTTCTACTCCTATATATTTATGTAGATTTCCTCCAACATAAATATCATCGTCTTCTTTATTATATAAAGAAAGTTTTCCATCAGAAAAAGCTCCAGCCCCTGAGAATCCGCTTGTTATATTACAATACGGCTTGCATTTCATACATTCGCCCTTTTTCTCTACTGGACAATAACGCCTTTCTACTGGTTTCCCCTCATCTATTAAAACTACATTTTTAGCTTTTTTATTTATTATTAATTCATATGCTAAAAATATTGAACTCGGCCCCATTCCAATAACAATCAAATCGTAATTATCCATAAAACCACTTTCCTTTATCTGATATAGTCAAACCATTTAAGAGTATATCACATGGTTTTATAAAATTCCACAAAATTTATAAATTATTTTTTTATTTTTGCTTGTTTTAAAATAGATTGTACTGTAGTTCTTTTTATTTCTCTGCAATGTCTCGATATTGTTATTTTTCCAGGTTTCGTCTTATGTTTATATTGGTGATGTCCCCCAGTTACTTTATACTTATACCACCCGTCATTAAGCAAAATCCTCTCTAGGTCTATAAATTTCAAATTATCACCTTCTCTCTTTTTGGATTTTTAATTATAGTTGAATAATTTAGAATTAAATTTTGAATTAAAATTTAAGAAAAAAATAATAAAAAATAATGATTAAATTATATCACTAAACACAATATAATTCAATCATTTTCGTTCGACTAAATTTGACAAAATATTTACCACCACTTTGGTACATATTCTTCTTCATGTTCTCCTAATTCCTGTATGTAACCATTCTTAAAATCTAGTTCATCTATAAAATTTTCTATGTTTCTCCACTCTTCTTTTGTAAGCTTTCTATTTAAATCTCTATATTCTTCTTTTTCTTTTACTAGATATGTTGGAAAATATTGTGCCATAATACTTACATAATTTTCCTCATTTAAATTTTCTTTAAGCCATCTTAAAACTTTTTTACTATTTTCCACATGTCCTGGTAATACTAGATGTCTAACAATTATTCCTTTTTCCATTATTCCATTTTCATTTATTTGAGTTTTCCCTACCTGTTTTTGCATTTCTAATATTGCTTTTGTCGCAATTTCAAAATAGTTTTTCACTTTTGAGCATTTTTCCCCTAACTCATCATCTACATATTTTAAATCAGGCAAATAAACATCAACATAACCATCTAACATTTTTATAGTATCAACATTTTCATAACCATTTGTATTATATACAATTGGAAGTTTTAATCCATTTTTTCTTGCAATTTTTATTGCTTCTATTATTTGAACTACATAACTTGTTGGAGTTACTAAATTTATATTTTCTACACCTTTTTCTTGTTGCTTTAAGAAAATATCTGCTAACTCTTCTATTGTTATTTCTTTTCCTCTTCCTTTTTGACTAATCTCATAATTCTGGCAAAATATGCAATTTAAATTACAGTTTGAAAAAAATACCGTTCCAGAACCTTTCGTTCCACTAATACATGGTTCTTCAAAATTATGTACCCAATAAAGTGCTATTTTTATTTTATCACTTGCCTTACATCTTCCTATTTTACCTTCTTTTCTATTTATCCCACATCTATGCGGACATATTTCACATTGTTTTAATTTTTCTAACATTTTACATTCCTTCAACTTTTTGTAAATTCAAATTATCATTTTCTTGTACTAAATACACTTTCTTCTTAGTAAATCTATCTTTATTATTTTTTACAATATCTTGCATATTTGTTTCACTTTCACTAATTGAAACTCGTCCTATTTCTTCATCATTTGTTGTTTTTATTACCACACTTTCTTCTTCAGAATAATCTTCTAAATATTCTATAATCTCTACTTCATAACCTGTGTCTGTTTTACTTATATTATCTAATAAAAACGAATCTTCTTCTTGGTCAAATTCTACTTCTGTTGCTATATATTTATCAGTATCACTATTATATTCAAAACTACTATTTCCTTCTTTAGGAAATTCTTTATTAAAATTTTCTCCAAATATTAATTTTGCTTCTTCTTCTATTTCTTCATATGTTACTTCATAATTTTCTAAATTATTTTTTACAACTTCCCATATCCATTTTTCATCCGCATTATTTATATCTTGGAATTCTGGTAGAGCTTCTCCTGTTACTTCTTTCCACATATACACACTTGATATTTTTTCTTCTATCTTTTGTATTTCTTCAATGCTTACATTATTACTTTCGTTATTTTGTACCCTTATATTTCTATATATCACCATTCCTACAAAAATAACGACTAAAATTCCTATAATTATAAGCATTTTACGCATGTTCATACCTCCATTTGTAATCTTCTTTTTTATTTTATCACACCATTTTTTCACTTACAATATTCATTTACAAATTTTCACATTTAATTAACACAAATATCAATTAAGGACGTTTCCCTTTATACCATTTGGAAACGTCCCCTATTGGACATTCTTTATATCTCAGGCCAATCTATTTCTACTTTAAATAAATCACCATCTATTATTATATCAAATTTTCCTCCTTGAAGTTCTGTTAAACTTTTTGCTATTGAAAGTCCCAAACCGCTTCCTTCTGTATATCTAGATTTATCTCCTCTAACAAATCTTTGCATTAACTCATCTGCGCTAATATTTAGTTTATCTTTTGAAATATTTTTTATACTAATATTTATATATTTATTATTTTCTACCACATCTATATATACTCTAGAAGAATCTAATGCATACTTTGTAATATTACTAAATAGATTTTCTATTATTCTATAAAGATATCTACTATCTGCTTTTATTTTTATATCTTCACTTGGCATTTGAACTTCTATTTTTAAGTCTTTTTGTTCAAATCTATCTTTAAATTCGCCTATTGTTTGATTAAATAATTCTTTTATATCTATGCTTTCAATATTTAGTTTTACGTTTCCTGAAGATACTTTAGATGCTTCTACTAAGTCTTCTGTTAATTTTTTTAGTCTTTGTGACTTTTGGTCTAATATTTTTATATATTCTTTTACTTTTTCATCTTGAATGTTTTCCTTCTTTAATAAATCAACATAGTTTATTATTGAAGTTAGTGGTGTTTTTATATCATGTGACACATTTGTTATTAATTCTGTTTTTAATCTTTCTGATTTTAAACTTTCTTGAATAGCATTTGAGAATCCACTTGCTATATCATTTACATATACAGACATTTCTTTTAAAACTCCTGTTAATTCTTCTTCATTTAACTTAACATCATTTTTTCCTTCATAAATGTCTTTTAATGCATTTTTTATTTTCTCTTGACCTATTATATATTTTTTCAATTTATAATATGACCATACCCAAAATCCAATTAACAATATTATTGCTATTCCTGTATAGAACAAGCATGCTAACATAACACTTACAATTATAAATAATAAATAATACCAAAATAATCTTTTATTTTCTGTAGTTTTCTCATCTAATGTATCAAATAATTTTTTTAATTTATCAAAGCACCATTTTCCTACCTTATATGTTAAAAAGCTTTTTATAAACTTTCTTGCTTTTAATCTTTTTATTGTTGATACTGCTGTCACTGCACATATTATATAACATATAAAATATAATAAAACAGCAAATATTAATGTAATATAATTTGCAATACTAATACACTGAATAGCTACTGATGCAAATATTGTAAGTAAAACTGCCCAAGCTAAGAATAATATTTCATAAGGTATTTTATCTATATAACCTAATTTAATCTCATCTTTTCCTTTTTCATGCCCTATTGCCCAACATAAATATATTGCAATGGCGAATGTAAATATCACACTAATTGGCAAAACATATAGTGGCAAACTTTTGTTATTTAAGCAAAACTCGTAAATTCCTTCTACTATTTTATAGTTTGTTAATCCTCCTGTTCTATCTGGATTATATCTACTATATATCGTGTATCCTATAATTTCTTTAGATACTACATAACTTGCTTCTCCATCTTCATCTAATACTGCATATTGGAATGTTGAATTGTATTTTATATTATCATTATTTATATATTCTATATTAGTTTCAATATTTCCATTATTATAATTCCAGTATTTAGTAGCATTTTTCATATTTTCTATTTCACTATTATAATCACTAATTCTCATGTTTGTATATATCGCATTTGTTTCTTCATCTATTATTATAAAATCAATATATTCATTTATTCCATTATAATAGTTATACATATAATCTCTATTTAAGTAGTATATCTCATTTCCATCTACATCTTCTAGTTGCATAAACATTGTTGCACCATTATTCTTTTGATCATTAGCATTTGCAATATTGTCTGTTATATAATATACATATTCATTTGCAAACATTTCTGTATCTATAAATTTAGTTGCTCCGTTATTTCCGTATTCATCTAAAAATGCTAGATGAAATATGCTAAGTCCAATGAGTAACACAAATACTGGAAGTAATATATATGATACAAATTTCAAAGCTTTTGATGTTCTTAAATTTTCCATATTTCCACCATCCTATTTTATATCTTCTATTTTATATCCAACTCCCCAAATTACTTTTAAGTATCTAGGCTCTTTTGGATTTATTTCTATTTTTTCTCTTATATGACGTATGTGTACTGCTATTATATTTTCTGCTCCAAAGCCTTCTTCTTTCCATACATTTTCATATATTTCTGGTATTGAATATACTTTTCCTTTATTTGCAAGTAAAAATTTTAATATATTAAATTCTGTTGCTGTTAATTTTACTTCTTTTCCATCAACTAATACTTTTTTAGTATCATCATCAACTTCTAAGCCACCTGTTTTATATATCTTTTTATTATTTTCTTCTTCTTTCTTTAGTGACCCAAAACTTACATATCTTCTTAAAGACGAATTTACTCTTGCAATTAATTCTAATGGATTAAATGGTTTTGTTATATAATCATCTGCGCCTGAATTTAAACCACCTATTTTATCATAATCTTCTGATTTTGCTGATAATAATATTACTGGTATTGTTTTAGATTTTCTTATTTCTTCTAATGTTTCTAACCCATCTTTTTTTGGCATCATTATATCTAGTATTATCAAATGTATTTCATTATTATTAACTATATCTAAGGCTTCTTCTCCATTATAAGCTTTTAAGATATTATATCCTTCTTTCTTTAAATAAATTTCTATTGCTCCTACTATTTCTTTATCATCATCTACTACTAGTATGTTATACATTCTAAAACCTCCTAAAACCTTTCATTTCCTACACTAATAGTATACCACAGATTTTATTAATAAAAAATAGAGGAATTATTAATTTTTAATTAAGATATCAAATGAAGTGTACCAGAAAATTTATGGTACACTTCATTGTAAATATCTTATTTTAATTTTCATTTCATGTTTCTTAACATTTCATTTTATGTTTTATCTTTTGTAACTTTTCTTTTGATAAACCTGTAAGCATACTTGTTTGTTCTATTGTGTTTCCCATTTTAAATGAATTTAGAGCTATTTCTTCTCTAGCATCATTAATTCCTTCATCCTTTGCGCAAGCAATACCATTATAATAGTCTCTTTCCCATTTGTCTCTTAATTTAATTATTCCTCTCATTTTGGGGTCTGCTGTTAATTTGTCTAAATCTTCCTTTGCTTCTTTAATTGTCTTATTTTTTACCATTGCCATTTTTTTTATCTCCTTTGTTTTAATTTTCTATTTTACGGTTTATCTTTTGTAACTTTTCTTTTGATAAACCTGTAAGCATACTTGTTTGTTCTATTGTATTTCCAATTTTTAATAATTTTAAAGCTATTTCTTCCCTAGCATTATCTTCAGCACAGGCAATACCATTATAATAGTCTCTTTCCCATTTGTCTCTTAATTTAATTATTCCTCTCATTTTTGGATCTGCTCTTAATTTGTCTAAATCTTCCTTTGCTTCTTTTATTGTTTTGTTTTTTACCATTGCCATTTTTATCATCTCCTCATTATTATCTATTAATGCTAACCATTGATTTAATGGATCATTTATATCAATGTTAGTCTTTCTAAACTTTGGTAATTCTATATAATAGAATTTTTGATTCTTTATTGTCTCATATTCTCTATGTTTATTTATTACAGTTACTGTATCTGATACAAATTCATTAAATTCTAATAATTCATAATCTAAGATATTTACCATTACCACATTATCTAATTCTTCGTATCTTTCTCCCTTTTGTGATTTTTCTGTTAATAACCTAGAAGCATAATATAAGGTTCTTTCTTCTATATTTTTTTCATCTCTTATTTGTAACTCTATATTAACATATGTACTGTCATTTATCTTTGCTAATATATCTAACCTTCCACCTTTTTCTTCCTTAGCTAATTGTTCTAATGTATACTCTGTTATTATTTCTATTATATATATTGGTAATTGAAATAATGCTTCTAGAAGACCCTTTAAATACTTTTCATTTCCTTCTCTTCCAAATAGTGCTTTAAAAAGTATATCATTTTTTAATGTATATAATAAATTATTCAATGCTACTCCTTCCTAAATTATACTAACTTTCTTGCTTAATTGCAATACTCATTAATAAAATTTTATGTGTTAATTAAAATTTCAGTCAAATAGGACCTTGTATTTCTACTAATTTCACCTTTTTTACTTTTTAAAATTTTTTATTGGATTTTTATAGAAAAAATTATTAATAAAAAAATTAAATTACAAAACATGTTGAAAAAACTTAAAATTTTTGATACTTAAAACTTTATCTTTAGTTCTTTATAAATTTATCATTTGGATGCAATAATACCACAAACTTTATTTAATTCATTTTCTAGTTTTTCTTTTTGGAATTTATTTACGAAAAAATTTTATTCACCTTTGCACTATAGACTTGTACAAAATCTTACGACTAAAAATAGTATATTATATATATCATATTTTCCAGAAAATGTAAAGTGTTTTTTATTTTTCCAACTTTACTACTTTCTCACTCCTTCAATATGTATGAATCTTATCTTTTTATAAATATATTCTGATATCGCCTTATCATAGCTATCAAATGTATGTGATGCTATCTTTATTTCTGATAAATCATATAAATTTTTGATTGTTGTTATTATCAAACTATGAACATACTTTATTCCATCAAAAGAAAGCTGAGCTATATCTCCAAGTTTTATTTTTTCTTGATTTACCTCTTTTCCAAAAGGTCCTTCTCCTTTATTATTTACTAAAAAATTATATAAATATTCTACCCCTGTCCATGAAGGAGATTTATTATTACCATTTATATAATACCAACCTAAATCTTTCTTATAGTTCATAACTTTTGAACCTGCATATAGACACTGTGATATAAAATTAGTACAATCTCCACCTACACTATCAAAATTATAATACTTACTATTTCTTTTGTATGCCCACTTTTTGGCATATTCTATTGCAGATTTTCTATCATATTCTATAACTCTCATTCCATCACCTAATTTAGATTATGATAAACAAAAAAGAAGTGTTCTTACTTTAGAACACTTCTTAACTTTTATGCTGTTTCTTTTTGATTTCCATCTGGTGTTTGTCTTTTCTTTTTTATTATTGGCTTCTTAATATCTTCTTTATTACCTTCTATTATTTTAGGTCCCTCAGTTCCAGCCACTGTTCCTTTAGTAATAATACATTTTTCTATATTTGGTCTTGATGGTATATCAAACATAATATCTCTCATTATTTCCTCTATAATAGAACGAAGACCTCTTGCACCTGTTTTTCTTTCAATTGCTTTATCCACAATTGCTTCTAGTGCTTCTCTTTCAAATACAAGTTCTACACCATCTATTTCAAATAATTTTTGATATTGTTTTACTAAAGAATTCTTTGGTTCTTGTAATATCTTAACTAAAGTATCTTTATCCAAATCTCTTAATGTTGCAACAATTGGTAATCTTCCTATAAATTCTGGTATTAGTCCAAACTTTAATAAATCTTGAGGTAATAATTCTTTAAATACTTCATATTTATCTTCATCTTTTTTAGTTTGCATTCTCTTACCAAAACCGATTTCCTTTTCACCAGTTCTTTCTTTAATTATATTTTCTAAGCCTTCAAATGCTCCACCACATATAATTAAGATATTTTCTGTATTTATTTGTATTAACTCTTGGTTTGGATGTTTTCTTCCTCCTTGTGGTGGTACTGATGCTACTGTTCCTTCTATGATTTTTAGTAATGCTTGTTGTACACCTTCACCACTTACATCTCTTGTTATAGAAACATTTTCTGATTTTCTTGCAATTTTATCTATTTCATCAATATAAATAATTCCTTTTTCTGCTTTTTCTATATCTCCATCGGCTGCTTGAATTAGTTTTAAAAGAATGTTTTCAACATCTTCACCGACATAACCAGCTTCCGTTAAAGTTGTTGCATCTGCAATTGTGAATGGAACTTTTAATATTTTAGCTAAAGTTCTTGCAAGTAAAGTTTTTCCGCAACCTGTAGGTCCAAGTAATAAAATATTACTTTTTTGGATTTCTACATCATCATCATCTTTTTTATTAGCCTCTTCATGTGCAATTCTTTTATAATGATTATAAACTGCAACAGATAAAGTTCTTTTAGCTTCGTCCTGTCCTATTACATAATCATCTAATATGTCTTTTATCTCTTGTGGAGTTGGTAAATTATTTAATTCATTCAATGTGTATCCTGCTTTTTCATCTTCATATAACTCTGCTTCTATGATACTATTACATAATTCAACACATTCATCACAAATATATACTCCTGGACCTGCTACTATTTTTCTAACATTTTCTTGTGCCTTACCACAAAATGAACATCTTACACTTCTTGGTTTATCATTTTTTGCCATAAGTCTCTCCTTTTTATTTATATTTTACTATTTTCTTTTGTCCATAATTCCATCTATTAATCCATATTTTAAAGCTTCTTCTGCTGTCATATAATTATCTCTTTCAGTATCTTTTTGAATTTGTTCTACAGTTTGACCTGTTCTTTCACTTAAGAATTTATTTAATTTTTCTCTTGTTTTTACTAAATGGTCTGCATGTATTTTAATTTCTGTTGCTTGCCCTGAAAGTCCGCCACCACCGATTAATGGTTGATGAATTAATATTTCGGCATTAGGTGTTGCAAATCTCTTTCCTTTTTCTCCTGCTGCTAAAAGAGCCGCACCCATACTTGCTGCCATACCAATACAAATTGTTGATACTGGGCATGTTATATAATTCATTGTATCAATTATTCCCATTCCATCTGTAATAGAACCACCTGGTGAATTAATATATAAACTAATTTCTTTTTCTGGATCTTCTGACTCTAAGAATAGTAATTGTGCTATTACTAGACTTGATGTTGTTGGATTAACATCTTCTCCTAAAAATATTATTCTATCTTTTAATAATCTTGAGAAAATATCATATGACCTTTCTCCTTTACTAGTTTGTTCAACTACATAAGGTACTAAACTATTTTTTTCTAACATTTTCTTTCCTCCTTCAAATGGGGACGTTTCCTTTTGTCGGAAAAATAACATTAGGAAACGTCCCTAATGTCCCTTTTTCGACAATCTGGGACACATCCTTATCACTTCATTTAATATATATATTACAAATTTACAGTAATTACAAAAAAGCTGGGGCTAAAATTTTACTAATAATTCTATCCCCCAGCATCTTTATTATTTCTTCATTTTTGCATTTTTTATTAAGAAATCAATTGCTTTTTCTGATTCTAGTCCTTCTTTTATATAATTTCTTACATTTTCATTTTTTAAGAATTCTTCATCATTTTCTTTACCATAATTTTTAGCCATTTCTTTCATTTTATCTTCTATTTCTTTATCTGTTGCTTCTATTTTTTCTGCTTTTATAACAGCTTCTATTGCTAATCTTGATTTAATTCCTTCGTTTGCTTGAGGTTCGTATTCTTTTCTCATTTCTTCTTCAGTTTTACCTAACATTTTTAGGTATTGATCTAATTTTAATCCTTGATATGATAGACGTTGTTTAAAGTCATTTAACATTCTATCAACTTCTGTTTCTACCATGCCTGAAGGTATATCAACTTTTACATTTTCACAAAGAGCTTTAACTACAGCTTCTTCTGTTTCGTATTTTTCCTTATCAGCATTTTGTTTTTCTAATTTTGCTTTTATATCTTCTTTTAGTTCATCTAATGTATCAAATTCACTTACATCTTTTGCGAATTCATCATCTAATTTTGGTAATTCTTTTTTCTTAATTTCATGTAATTTTACTTTAAATGTCGCATCTTTTCCAGCTAATTCTTTTGAGAAATATTCATCTGGGAATTTAACATTTACATCTTTTTCTTCATCAATTTTCATACCAACTATTTGGTCTTCAAATCCTGGTATAAAAGTATTACTTCCTAATTCTATATCATAGTTTTCAGCTTTTCCACCTTCAAAAGCTTTGTCATCTACGAATCCTTCGAAATCTATAGTTGCAATATCACCTTTTTCTACTGCTCTATCATCAACTGATATTAATCTACTGTTATGTTCTTGCATATGTCCTAATTCATGATTTATATCTTCGTCTGATACATTATACTCAATTTTTGGAATTTCTATACCTTTATATTTTCCAAGTTCTGCTTCTGGTTTTGTTTGCATAACTACTGTAAATATTAAATCTTTTCCTTTTTCAATTTGTTTAATATCTACTTCTGGTCTAGAAACAACTTCTACTTTATTTTCTGCAACTGCTTCTTCTAAAGCATCTTGAGCAACTTCGTTAAATGCATCCTCATAGAAAATTTCTTTTCCATAATATTTTTCTACTATTTGCATTGGTGCTTTACCTTTTCTAAATCCTGGTATATTAAAATATTTAGCACTCTTAAAATATACTTTCTTTATAGCTTCATCAAATTTTTCAGCTTCTACTGTTATTTCAAACTTTACTTCATTTGCGTTTTCTGTTTTTTCTAATTTACATTTCATATCTTTCAACCCTTTCCTTTTTTCCTATAGCTTAATTATTATACCACATTTTTCCCAATTTGCAAGGAATTTTTGATAATTTTCAAAAAATACTTGTTTTTTTTTTAGTTTTATGATAAACTTGTTAATAGTCAATTTATTTATGAAAATTTAGGAGGTGCAATTGACAATGGCAAAATGTGAAATATGTGATAAACAACCTAGTCACGGAAAACAACTTAGCATTACTCGTTCTCATATAAGTAAAAGATCACCACGTACTTGGAAACCAAACTTAAGAACTGTTAAAGCAGAAATAAATGGTGAAGTTAAAAGAATTCATGTATGTGCTAAATGTTTAAAAAATGGAAAAGTAAAAAGAGCTTAATTGAAAAAAGCTCTTTTTCTTTTTGTCTATTTTATTCTAAAAATAAATTTTACAAAACCTCTTAAGAATTTAGGTACTTTTTTTACTACAATAGTCATATGTATCCCTCCAATCTTTTCTTTTAACAAGCAAGCCACATTAAACCAACACAAACCACAGTTAGACCAATTATAAACAACCATCCACTTAAGGGAAGCAATAAAACAAGTAATATTCCTAATCCTAACCCTATTAGGCATACTGCTAAAGTTTTTTTCAAAAAACGTCCCATGTTTAATTCCTCCCTTGTTTTTGTATATCTTATGATTTCTTTATTTTATTTGTTACTTATTTTGCTTTTTATTATTATATTTGACGAATTTTGTTTTTTCTTGTAAAATATAAAAAAATTAACTGTTGTTTTTTGACCCCGTCCCAAAAAACAGCTAAGAGGTGTGATGAGATGAAAAAAACTGATGCAAGAAAAATAGTAAATCTTTTAAAAGAAACATATCCAGATGCTACTTGTAGCTTAGATTTCGAAACTCCTATCCAAGCCGTTGTTGCTGTTATTCTATCTGCACAATGTACTGATGAAAGAGTAAATAGAACAACTCCTGAACTTTTCAAAAAGTGTAAAACTGTAGAAGATTTTGCAAATATTGATATTAATGAGTTAGAACAAATTATTCACCCATGTGGCTTTTATAAGAACAAAGCTAAAAACATAAAACTTTGCGCTAAACAAGTTTTAGAAAATTTTGGAGGTATTGTTCCTCATACTATGGAAGAATTAACTACTTTGGCTGGTGTTGGAAGAAAAACTGCAAATGTTGTTATGTTGGAAGTTTTTGGTATTGCAAAAGGCATTGCTGTTGATACTCATGCTAAAAGAATTTCTAATCTTACTGGTTTATCTAAAGAAAAAGAACCTGAGGAAATTGAACAAGACCTTATAAAATTCTTTCCCAAAGACACATTAAAAGACATTAATCATCTTTTGGTTTGGCATGGCAGAAACACATGCATTGCTAGACATCCAAAATGTGACCAATGTCCAATAAATAATTTTTGTAATTATTATAAAAAAAATAAATAATATTTATCTTATATTTTATTCTCGTCACAAAAGTGGCGAGTTTTTTACAACTTCATCGCTTAACCATCATGTATTAATGAGCCAAATTGCAAGTGAACTCCCCACCACCTAAAGGTAGTGGGTTTTACGCTTCGCTATTATAAATATTTTTATTTTATTATATTCTTTTCTGTATTTTTTCATTGACAAAATCATAATAAAGTTATATATTTTTTACGTATTATTAAATAAATTTAGGAGGGATTTTAATGTTGAAAAACAAACTAAAGATAATTGCCCTACTTATGGTAATTATTTTAACTCTTATGATTCCAATTGTAAGAGCAGAGGACAATGAAGCAGAAGGACAAACAACTAACGAACAAGTAACCCAGGAACAAACAGTTGAGAATCAAACAGCTGAAGATCAAGCCGTAGTAGAAGGTGCTGAAGAACAAGCTACCGAAAACGCTGTTACCCAAGAAAACTATAAACAAGGTGATGTTTATTTAACAGGTGATGAGGTAACTATTGATTATATCATAGATGGAAATCTATTTGTTATTGCAAATACTGTTAATATAAATTCACAAATTGGTGGAGACGCTTTTATTATAGCAAATAACGTTTTTGTTAACGAATCAGGTTATGTTTTTAGTAATTTATTTACTTTATCAAATAATGTTAATATAAATGGTGTTGTTTACGATTTATATGCATATTCAACAAATAGCGTTAATGTCAATGGTTACATATACCGTGACGTGAGAATTGCAACAAACAACTTCACTCTTGCAGGAACAATAGGAAGAAATGCATATCTAAATGTAGATAATATGAATATTTCAACTGCTTCAACAGATGAACAAGGAAACTCTATTACAGCTCAAGGAACTATATATGGTGATTTAAACTATACTGCTAAACAAGAAATTTCAGTTCCAGAAGGAGTAGTTGTAGGTACTACTAATTATACTCAAGAAAGCTCAACATCATCAGCATCTATTCAAACATATATTCTTTCACTTGGAAGATTCTTAGTAGCTGCTGTTGTTATATGGCTTCTATGTTTATGGCTTGCACCAAAATTCTTAGACCGTACAAACTATATAATCACTAAGAAATTACCATCAACTATAGGTTTAGGTATTTTATCACCAATTATTTTATTGGTAGCTTCAGCAATATTAATATTACTAGAAATTACATCAACAGTTGCAGGACTTGGATTAATGATTTTAGTTACAGTTAGCATACTTTCTACTTTTATATTTGCAATTGCTATTAATAATTTAATTTGTAACAAACTAAAAGTTGAAAAAACAATTGGTAAATTAGGAATTTTAATTTTAACAACTGCTGTTTTATGGTTAATTTATTTAATACCTGTTGTTGGTACAATTATAAGTATTATTAGTATCATACTTGGTATTGGAATCTTAATTAATGGTATTTTATTATCTAATAAAAATATAGATTTTTCAGAAAATACATCTGAAAAATCTAAAACAGAAAAAGTAAAAGCAGAAAAAACTGATAAAAACGATAAAAAAGACAAAAAATCTAAAAAAGAAAATAAATAATATTTAGTCAAAAATAAACTCTTAAAAATAAAATTTTAAGAGTTTATTTTTTATTCTATTCTTTTCTCAGCTCATCAATAATTACTTTATAATCTTTTGCCATTAAAATTGCAGTACCTGAAACTAATATATTTGCTCCTGCTTTCTTTACATCATCTACAGTTGCTAAGTTTATTCCTCCATCTGCTTCTATATCTATTTCTATCTTATTTTCATCTATATATCTTTTTAGTTGTTTTATTTTTTCAATAGTTTCTTTTATTAAAGTTTGTCCACCTTTTCCAGGTTCTACTGTCATAACTAAACACATATGAATATATGGTAAAAATTCATATACATCTTCAATCTTAGTGTTTGGCTTTATAGCTATTCCAACCTTGCAATTATTTTCTTTTATATATTTTATTACTTCATATACCTCTTCTTTATTCTTACAAGCTTCTAAATGAAATGTTATTATATTAGGCTCTACTGCCAAAAAATCATCTACTGCTTGTTTTACATCTTCTACCATTAGATGTACATCTAATGGCAAATTAGATATCCTTTTTATAAAAGAACTATATTCAAACATTTTATCATAAGTATTTTTTTCAACAAATATTCCATCCATTACATCTATATGAAAATAATCTGTTTTTCCTGCTTCTAATGCAAAAATTGTTTTATTTTCTTCTCCTTTTTTTACAGAAAGTATAGAAGTTGATATCTCTACCATTTTTTTCTTTCCTCCTTTTCTTTTAATTCTTGATATATTTTACAAAATCTATCATATCTTTCTTGTTCTATTTTTCCTTCTTTTACAGCATTTTTTATCCCACAGTTTTCTTCTTTTAAATGCGAACAACCAATGAATTCACAATCCTGAACATATTCTCTAAAATCCTTAAAATAGGAAGCTAAATCTTTGCTTTCTATTTCTGAAATATCAAATGTCGAAAATCCCGGCGTATCTGCAATAAATGTTTTCTCATCTATTTCATATAATTTAGTAGATGTAGTTGTATTTTTTCCTCTTCTGCTCTTCTTACTTATCTCTCCTTCTTGTGTCATATCTTTATCAAATATAGCATTTATTAAAGTAGATTTTCCAACTCCTGAATTTCCAGAAAAAGCATTTGTATTACCATAAAGTTCTTTTTTTAGTTTATCTATTCCTTTGCCTTCTTTTGCCTCTGTTTCTAAAACTTTATACCCTACTTTTTCATATACTCTTTTAATCTCTTTAAACTCTTTTTCTTTATCTAAATCTATTTTATTTAATACAATCAAAGCATCTATCCCTAAAAATTCAGCAAACGCTAATTGTTTATCAAGCATAAGTAAATCTGGCTTTGGGTGTTTGCTAGATATCACTAAAACTATTTTACTTATATTTGCAAGCTTAGGTCTTTTTATATAAACTTTTCTATCTAATATTTTATCAATACTTACCCTATCTTTTTCTTTATCTTCTTTAACAATCTCACATTCTACAAAATCTCCAACAACAGGAGTTATATCCTCTTTCTTAAACTTACCTCTTGCATTTGCTTCATAAACCATATTATCCTCTACTTTAACTCTATATAAATTAGAAATATTCTCAATTATAATACCTTTCATAAATACCTCCATGTCGCATTGGGGACGTTTCCTATGCGTAAAAAATTTCGCATCTGGGACACGTCTTGCTTTTATTATATATGAAAAAAGTCCAATTAGCAAATACTAATTGAACTTTTTATTTATTATTTAAATGCTATTGCATCTTGTGAACCAAATACTACAGTTTTATCTGAACTATAAATTGTACTTCCTGTAGTTGGATCTGTTATTGTTACTGTTACCGTTGTACTTTCCCCATCTTTTCCTGAAAGTGTTACAGAATAATTTGAATTATTTTTATCTATTCCTGTTCTTGTTTCACTATTTACTTTTATATTAACTGTTTTGCTAGTAGTCTCTTCATCTGAGTCTGTATATCCACCTGTAATTGCTTTAACATCTATGTTAACTGTTAAATTCTTAGTTTCGGCTACTTGATTTACTGTAATTGTTATTGTTGTTCCCTCATCTACAACTTTATTTGCATCTATACTTTGAGTTGCTACTTTTCCATTGTTAGATGTTGCTTCTTTATATGTTACATTAACTTTCAATCCTAAATTCTCTAAATTAGCTTTAGCTGTAGCTTCATCTTGACCAATTACACTAATTACAGTTACTTGTTTGATTCCAGTTCCTGTACTTACATGTATTTTTACTGTATCTCCTGCAAAAGCCTCCGTATCTGGATCAGTTTCTTGACTAATTACATATCCTTCTTCTACTGTCCTACTTGTCTCTTCAACTACCTCTGCAACTAAGTTTGCATCTTCTAACATCTTAATTGCTTCTTCTCTTTCTTTACCTTCTACGTTAGGTACAGTTGTCTTTTCTTGTCCTTTACTAATTTTAACTTGAATTGTAGTATTATTAACTCCTTCTTTTACTTTTTTATTTCCTGGTGTAGTGGTAAAATCACCTAATTCACCTTTTACTTTTTGTGATATTACATAACCTTCTGGAACATCTTTATTATATTCCTCTATTGCTTCAAATCCAAGATTCGCATTTTTTATCTCTTGTTCTGCTTCTTCTCTTGATAATCCAACAACATTTGGTACTTCTACTTCTGGTGGATTTGTTATGTTTAAAGCAAGTATCGTTCCACCTAAACTTAATGCAAACAATAATACTAGTCCAATAAATATGCTTAGTTTTTTATGTCTTTTAATGAAAGATTTAAATTTTCCATCTTTCTTTCCTTTATCTTCATTACTTCCTCTTGAATTATTATACATTTCTGTATGTAAGACTTGAGTCTTTGCTGTTGGGTCATATTCTGAATCATCTACAAAATCTCCATCAGGATTTTTTAATGATTTTCTTAAATCGTCTAACATTTCTGTAGCTGTTTGATATCTTAACGTTGTATCTTTTTGTAATGCTTTCATAATAATTTTATTTACAGCTACTGGTACATTAGGATTTACTTCTATTGGCTCTTCTGGTTTTTCTTGCATATGTTTTAGCGCTACAGATACCGGTGTATCTGCATCAAATGGTACTCTTCCTGTTACCATCTCATATAAAACAACACCTAAAGAATATAAATCAGATTTTGCATCTGTAAAACCACCTCTTGCATGTTCTGGTGAAAAGTAATGTACTGAACCAATTGTTGTTCCAAATGCTGTTATTGTTGAATTTGATACTGCCTTTGCTATACCAAAATCTGTTACTTTTGCTATCCCATCTTCTGTTATTATTATATTATGTGGTTTTATATCTCTATGGATAATATTATTTCTATGAGCTGTTTCTAATGCTGAAGCTATTTGTATAGCCACATTTACTGACCATTTCCATGGAAGTGGACCTTTTTCCTCTAATATTATTTCTTTTAATGTTTTTCCTTGTATTAATTCCATTACAATATAATGTAAATTGTCTTCTACACCTACATCATAAATAGATACTATATTAGGATGTGTTAGTCTTGCTGCTGATTGTGCTTCAACTTCAAATCTTTTTATAAACTCATCATCTGTTGTAAACTCATCTCTTAATATCTTAACTGCAACATTTCTTTTTAATATTTTATCTGTTGCCTTATATACAGTAGCCATTCCACCATTTCCAATTTTTTCGATAATCTCATATCGATTACCTAATAGCTTACCTTCTAAATTCATATTTATCTCTCCTTAAATAATGTTTAATTTGTAGAACGTCATATATTTTTTATTACAATTACAGTTATATTATCATATCCACCTTTTTCATTTGCTAGTCTTACTAGCTCTTTTGGTGCTTGTTCTATATCCTTTTTTGCTTCTCTAAACATATCATCTTGTGAAACCAAATTTGTTAATCCATCTGAATTCATAATTAAGATATCATCTTTTAAAAATCCCTTTACCATAACATCTGGTTCTACAAAAGCATTACAACCAAGTGCCTTCATTAACATATTCTTTTGTGGATGATGTACAGCCTCTTCCTTAGTGATAGTTCCGTCCTTTACTAGTTTTTGTACATAGCTATGGTCTTGAGTTAATTTTCTCATAAATTCTTTTCTTATTCTATATACTCTACTATCTCCAACATGTCCAATAAACACTCTATTATTATATATTAAGCAAATATCTAAAGTAGTACCCATTCCCTCTAATTCTTTATTTTCCTTTGATTTTTCGTATACTATCATATTTGCATATTCCACACTACTGCCTACTAATTGGATTATACTATCTTTATCTTTCTCTATTTGCTTAAAATTATTTTCTATATAATTTTTAGCAGATTGTATTGCAAGCTTACTCGCAATTTCTCCACCTTTATAGCCTCCCATTCCGTCAGCTAAGATATATAATTGTACTTCATCTAGCGAATCAGATATATAAAAAGAGTCTTCATTTATTTCCCTTACTTTTCCTACATCAGATTTTGCGTAAGCCTTTATCATGAATTCACCTCTTCTCAAGTTACATTTTTATTTATTATATTTTATATCACAAGTTTTTATTTTTTGCAATTATTTTAAGTATATTCTTAAAAATATTAAGATAGTATTAAAAACTAATATTACCTTATCATTATTCCTCAAAAAAACTAATATTCTATACTTATATTTTCTTTACTTTTATAAAACGTTACAACTGATATTCATATTGTAGAATATCAGCTGTAACCTTCTTACTTGTTGTAACCCCACCCATCAAACTCCCAAAATTCCACGTCGCCTGTTTTGCCACACTTGCGGCAAACATACTGAATGGTATCTCCCAGCGTATTGTGGAAGATTTGCCCTCTTCTTTCTCTTATGAGAGGTACCATTTCATGGTCACAAGAACGTTTCTTAAAAAAGGAGCTTTTGGGCACAGTCACTTGTTGTTTGGTTGTTGGATCAAAATACTCGTATTTCATCCTTCTACCTTTCTGCTAATGCCTATCAGCATAAGTATATTATACATTTTTATGTTAACATTGTCAAGAAAATTTATTGCTATTACTATTTAATTGACTAATGCCTTCTTTCCTAGTATAATTAATATGTTAGGAGATTTTAAAAATGGATATAAACTTAAAAAAACTAGAATTTGATAAAATAATAAATATATTAATAACCTTTTGTATAACATCAAAAGGAAAAGAAATAGCAAGAGAATTGCTTCCAAGTAGTGATTATAATAAAGTTCAAGATATGTTAGAAGAAACTAAAGAAGCAGTTAGTTTAATGTATAGAAACTCTTGTCCTAGTTTTTATGAATTTCAAGACATTGATTTAAGCATAAAAAACTTAAAAAGCGGAATTTCACTTTCAGTTAATGCTATTCTAAACTTAAATAAGATTTTTAAAATGTCTTTTGATTTAAAAAACTATTTTGATAAAGAATATATAGAAACTTCTGAATATCCTATTTTATCTAATTTATTTAATTTGTTATACACAAATAAAAGTATAATAGATGAAATAAATAATTGCATATCAGATGAAGGATTAATTCAAGATAATGCTTCAAGCATTTTAAAATCAATTAGGAAAAAACAAAAAAATTTAGAACAAGAAATACGTAATAAATTAAATGATATGATTCATGGCAAATTTTCTAAATATCTTCAAGATAGCATCATAACAATTAGAAATGATAGATTCGTTATTCCTGTAAAAGAAGAATATCGTTCCCAAGTAAAAGGATTTGTTCATGATATTTCAAATGCTGGTTCTACTTTATTTATTGAACCTATTTCTATTTTTGAACTTAATAATGAAATAAACAAACTAAAACTAGAAGAAGATTTAGAAATAGAAAAAATATTACAAAAATTATCATTTCTATTTGAACCATATATAGAAGAATTAAAACAAGATGTAGAATTAATCGGAACACTTGATTTTATATTTGCTAAAGCTAAATATTCAAAAAAGCTTAACGGAATAACTCCTATCTTAAATACAAATAAAGAAGTAAACTTAAAAAATGCTCGTCACCCTTTAATTGATGAAAATAAAGTTGTTCCAATTTCATTAAACCTCGGACATGATTTTTCTACACTACTAATTACAGGACCAAATACTGGTGGTAAAACTGTTTCTTTAAAAACTATAGGTTTACTTACTTGTATGGCATGTTCTGGTTTAAATATTCCTGCTAGTGAAAACTCTAGTATATATGTGTTTGATAAAGTATTTGCAGACATTGGAGATGACCAAAGTATATCAGATTCTTTAAGTACTTTTTCATCTCATATGACAAATATAGTATCTATAATAAATAAAGCTAGCAAAGAATCACTTATTTTAGTAGATGAATTAGGCTCAGGAACAGACCCTGTTGAAGGTGCAAGACTTGCAATTAGTATCTTAGAATACTTACATAATTTAGGTTCTTTAACAGTTGCAACAACACATTACCAAGAATTAAAACAATATGCTTTAACTACTTATGGTTTTGAAAATGCTTCTGTTGAATTTAATGTAGAAAAATTAGAACCTACATATCGTCTACTTGTAGGTATTCCTGGTAAAAGTAACGCTTTTGCGATAAGTAAAAACTTAGGATTACCAACTTCTATTATAGATAAAGCAAAATCTATGATGTCAAAAGAACAATTAGATTTTGAAGAACTTTTAAAAAATATCTATGACCAAAAATCAGAAATCGAAAAAGAAAAAGAAGAAATAGATAAAAAGTTAGAAAATGTTTCTAATTTAGAAAAATCTCTTGTTTTAGATAACGAAAAATTACAAAAACAAGAACAGGATATCATAAATAAAGCAAAAGTTGAAGCAAGAAATATTTTATTAGATGCCAAAGAAGAAGCAAATGAAATAATAAAAGAATTAAATAATATTTCAAGCACCAAAAATGCTGAAAATCTTAGAAACAAATTAAATAAAAAGATAAATGAAATCCATACTTTGGAAAATAAAAAAACAAATTCAAATACACATACTTCTAATTCATTAGATATACATGACATAGAACCAAATATGACTGTATTTGTTAGAAAATTTAATAAAAATGGAACTGTGCTTTCAAGACCATCTAAATCAAATGAAGTACAAGTACAAATTGGTATGATTAAAACAAATGTATCAATCAATGAATTGGAAAAAGCACATAATGATAGCTCTAATAAAGAAAAACAATTAACTTCAACATATTCTAATTTATCAAAAGTAAAAAATATAAAATCAGAAATTAATGTTATTGGACTTAATGTAGAAGAAGCAACATTTGTAGTAGATAAATTTTTAGATGATGCTTCTCTTAGTAAATTAACTTCTGTTAGAATAGTTCATGGTAAAGGAACAGGAAAACTAATGAAAGGAATTCATAAATTCTTAAAAACCAATCCACATGTAAAATCTTTTCGTTTAGGAACATATGGTGAAGGAGAAATGGGAGTTACAGTTGTAGAACTAAAATGAGACAAATAGGACTCGTCCCAGCCCTATTTGTCTCATAACCATTTCCTTTTGTTAACTTTTGTAAAATATAATTATTATTCTATTTCTTGGATATGTAATTCTATATCCTCTATTTTGGGTAACTGTGCTTGTAAATATTCTGGTATATCTTGTAGTATTCTATATTCGCTAACACCAATAGGCTTATTTATATCTTTTAAAGCATATTCTGCCGTGAATTTATCCTTACTTTTACACAAAAGTAATCCAATGCTGGGATTATCATTTTCATCTTTCACTAAATCATCTATAGCAGATAGATAAAAATTTAATTGTCCAGCATCTGTTGGTTCAAATTCTCTAGCTTTTAATTCCACAACAATATAGCATTTTAATTTTAGATGATAAAATAGTAAATCAATAAAATAATCCTTTTCACTTACTGTTAACTTGTATTGACTTCCTACAAAAGCAAAACCATTACCTAATTCTATAAGTACATCTTTTATCTTATTTATCATTGCTTTTTCTATTTCTAATTCTTTAACTTTTCCTTTTAAAGATATAAAGTCGAAAATATATGGATCTTTTATAGTCTGCAATGCCAAATCGCTTTGAATATCAGGCAAAGTATTTTGAAAGTTTGTTGTTTTATCTGTAATTACTTGTCTTTCATATAAATTCGATTTTATTTGCCAATCTAAAACATTATATCCCCAACCATTTTTTGAAGTTTCTTTTATATACCATTTTCGCTTTTCAATTCCTTTTACTTTATCAAGTATTAACAAATTGTCAGACCACGTTATTTGTGCAGAAACATTCTGCACAAATTTAAAATCAGGATACTCTTTGGCAAATTTTTTCATATTTTTTAAATTTCTAATAGAAAAACCTTTTATAGTAGGAAATTCTAATTTTAAATCTATAGATAAATTATCAATAAATTTATTTCCCCACTTAGCATTTTCTAATATTATTTTTCCAATATGCCAATACATAAATATGAGTTCTTTATTAACGCTTGCATTGCCTTATATTGTGAACTTAAAATTTCATTTTTTATATTCTCAAAAATTTCTTTATACTGATTTTTATCAATATCTGTCATAATTTCACTTCCTTCAAATTGTGCAAAAAGCTTCTGCACAATTTTATATTTTATAAAATTAATATAAATTCTAATTTATTTGCAAAATTCTTTCTAAATCAAATTTTAAAATAATATTTCGCCGAACGTTTGATAAAAAATATTTGTTATTATTATTTAATCTTCATACTATTCATTTTATATCATACTAAACACATTTTCGCAAGTACTTTTAAATAAATTTTTACTTTTTAAAACATAAAAAACAAGTTAGTAATATTTCCTATGCAATAAAAATAGGAAATGTAACACATCTCCCATTTTTCTTAAACTCTATACATATTTTTCAACAACAATTACTGTTCTTCCGCTTCTTGTTGTTCCATCAAATTCTTTTATTACAAATCTTCCCTTTCCTCTTATTGTAATAACATCATGTAATTTTACTTGTTTTGATAATTTAGTTTCATTTTGTCCATTTATAAAAACTCTTTCTTGAGCTATTATTTGTGCGGCTTTACTTCTTGATGTTCTAGCTAAATCAGATACTATATTATCTAAACGTAATGATGGTACTATTATTTTTACATCTTCTATACGTATTTCCTTTTTTCTTAAATCTTTTAATTCTATTATATCTACTTTACTATTTTCAAATCTTGTAAGAGATGGTAATTCTTTCTTTAATATTTCAGCAAAGTCTTCCATTACTATAATATCTGCACCAACATCAGCAACTAATATATCTCCTACTTTTTCTCTTTTTAACCCTAATTTTACTATTCCACCTAAGTAATTTCTATGTGAGTATTTTCCTTGTTCCTCCTCATCCAATGTTACTCTAACTACTTTTAACATTTTAGAATAGTTTTTTTCTAACATATTATCATCATATTTTTCAGGATATACTATTAAAATTTTTCTTTCTGCATCTTCATATCCACCATATAGTTTATAATTTTCAAACTTGATTCTCCTTAAAAAATTTTCTACTAATGATATTTGATACATATCTAAAAAATCTGTATATTCTATTTTCTCTCTTGTTCTCATAAATTCTATTTTATCTAAGACTTGTGATAAACAAATCTTATCTTCTTGTTTTCTATAATCTTTTAATAAGTCCTGTTTATTCATTACTCTCCCTTTCCTTTTTCAAATTTTCTTCGTTTCCTCATTTTGTTTTTTATTAAATTCTACTATATAGTCATAAATTGATTTGCTATCCTGATGATATAATTTTTCTAACTCTTCTACTGAACCATGTTTTATAAATTCATCTGGATATGCATATGAATTTATTTTTATATCTTTTAAATCTTTATCTATAATCAATTCTTTTACAGCAGTTCCTAAACCATTTATAATTGTTCCATCTTCTATAGTTATAACAAATTTTGTCTTTTCAATTGATTTAGTTATTATTTCTTCATCTAATGGCTTTAAAAATCTCGCATTTATTACTTCTGCATCTATTTCTTTTTCTTTTAACATATTAGATACTTCCATTGCTCTTGAGACAGTTTTTCCTATTGCTATTATACTTACATCTTTTCCTTCTTTTATTATCTCTGCTTTTCCTAATTTTATTTCTTCATGTTTATCAAATGTTATCTTACCACTTTCTCCACCTCTAGGATATCTAATAACTACAGGCTTTTTTAAACTTATTGCAAATTCCATCATATACTCTAATTCTTTAAAATCTTTAGGTGCCATAATTGTAAGATTTGGAACTAGTCTAAAGAATGCCATATCAAATTCACCTTGATGTGTTTCTCCGTCCTGTCCTACAATTCCTGCTCTATCTACACACATAATAACAGGTAAATTTTGAATTGCTACATCATGTATTACTTGGTCATATGCTCTTTGATAAAATGATGAATATATTGGAACAAATGGTATTAATCCCTCTTTTGCCATACCAGCTGCTAGTCCTACTGCATGTTGTTCTGCTATTCCTATATCAAAGAATCTATCAGGAAATTCTTTTTGAAATTCACGAAGTCCTGTTCCATCTTTCATTGACGCTGTAATTGCAACAATTCTATCGTTTTTCTTAGCAAGTTCTATTAATTTATCACCAAATACTTTTGAATAATCTTTTCCCTTCTTTTTCTTTACTTCTCCTGTTTCTATATCAAAAGGACTTGTTGCATGATATTTATCTGGATTTTTTTCTGCTATTTCATATCCTTTTCCCTTTTTAGTTAAAACATGTAAAAGTACTGGTCCATCTAATTCTTTTGTTATTTTAAGCATTCTCTCAAGTTCTTCTATATTATGTCCATCAACAGGACCTAAATAACGAAATCCTATGTCTTCAAAAAACATCTTAGGAATTATTAATTGTTTTATACTTCTTTTCACTCTTTGTATGACTTTTACAAAAGGTTTTCCTACAACTGGAATTTTATTTATTACATTTTTTATTGAAACACTTGATTTAGTATAAGTTCTTTTTGTTCTTAGTTTACTTAAAAGCATATTCATTCCGCCAATATTCTTAGATATACTCATCTCATTATCATTTAATATTACTGTCATTCTTGTTCCACTATATCCTGCATCATTTAATGCTTCTAATGCCATACCACCAGTTAAAGCTCCATCTCCTATTACAGCAATTACTGAATTATTTTTACCTTCTATATCTCTTGCTCTTGCCATTCCTAATGCTGCTGATATTGATGTACTACTATGTCCTGTGTTAAAACAATCTACCTCAGATTCATTTGTTTTTGGAAAACCTGCTATTCCATTTAGCTTTCTTAATGTTTTCATTTCATCTTTTCTTCCAGTAAGAATTTTATGAACATAAGCTTGATGACCAACGTCCCATACTATTTTATCTTCTGGCACATTAAACACACTATGTAATGCTATTGTAAGTTCTACCACTCCTAAATTTGATGCTAAATGTCCTCCATTTTCTGATACTATTTCTAATATATATTTTCTTAGTTCTTTAGCTAATATTTTTTTATCTTCTATACTCAATCCTTCCAAATCTTTTGGAGAATTTATTTTTTCTAACATTATCTTTTCACCTGCTTTTTTCTTAGTCCTTATATTATATCATCTTTGTCAAATATGGTAAAGTAATGTTATATAACTACAAAATGTGTTTAAAAAAAGCAAGCCATAATCAAATGACTTGCTGTAAACCAATCACTTGCTGATAACTAGCTTAACAAAGTCAAACTAGTTTATGAAGATGTTGCCACTGTTTGATGAAACTTCACCAAACGCTGTATAGTGACCTCTACTCTGTCTGAAATAATTTCTGACAGAGCCCAAAGTAGTGTGTGTGTCGATAAGAAATCTTCCAATATTTCTTATCCCCAAGTTGATATCTCCACTTTCACTTGAAATGTAAGTTTCGACATCAGACTCGGCGAAGAATTTAGCTTCAATAGGACCACTCACACTTTCAAGAATGGCTTTCTCAAATGTAACATCTGACTTTATCATTCCTGAAGTTGTCCTGACTTTTAATGTTTTGGCATAAATCCTCTCTTCTATCAGGACATTTGATGTAGAAAGAATTGAGATAAGCTTAAAATCTTTAGCCGGCAAATATATATCAAAGCCAATTTTTGTATCAATCACCTTTCCGTAGGTGTATAGAGCAACAACGATATTTCTGTTCACTCTACGTGCTTTACATCTTACCTGCCCACCTACAACACTAACCTTCCCTCGAAGATTAACTTCAATCTTGGAAGAAGTAGACTGATGTACATTAACATCAACATTGGGTAAATTAATTATAATGTTATCAACCGCTCCTCCTTCACAGCTCCTGAAATAATTAAGGCAAAAATCTTCTACATGTTCAGTTTGAAGCATTTCCCTGTCGTTAATCATGATACTCCTATCGTTTAGTGTTGTTTTCTTTTTAACCTTGTTTTTATTCCTTCCTTCCGATATCTTCTTTAAACAACAAAATGGTTTTAAACTAAAGGTTAATCCCTTACGTTTTCTTATTATAACACATAATACAATGTTGTGAACTACCCATTGTCTAAAACCAATGGGCTTCCTGCTTCATAGACCTCGTAACCTACTATCTCCACAGGCGTTAATTCGGGCAGTCCCTGCCCTATATTTTCCTCTATGCTATTTTTCTTAATCCTTCCATTAGGATATTTGTCGCAGCATTTATATCCCTGTCATGTTTTGTTTTGCACTTAGGACATGTCCATTCCCTAACTGATAAATCTTTTGTATCTACATTCTGATATCCACAAACAGAACACAACTGACTACTGGCATAAAAAGTATCTATTTTAATATACTTTCTTCCATTCCATTTAGCCTTATATTCTATTTGTCTTGTTAACTCATACCATGATGCATCTATTATTGATTTTGCCAGATGATGATTTTTTACCATATTCTTTATCTGTAAATTTTCTGTAACTATCACTTGGTTTTCGCTGATAATCTTATTAGAAACTTTATGCAGATAATCTTTTCTAATGTTATTTATTTTCTCGTGACATAATGCTATTTCTTTTTTCTTCTTTTGGTAATTTTTACTTCCTTTTTTCTTATGTGCTAACTCTCTTTGTTTCCTTGAAAGTTTTCTCTCGTATTTCTTTATTGTCTTTGGATTTTCATATTTCTCTCCTTCTGATGTAATACATAAATCCTTAATTCCCAAATCTAATCCTATATTTTGTTTTGCATGTGGTAATTCTTCATGCTCTGTTTCTACTAATATTGACACATAGTATTTCCCACTTGGAACTTGCGATACTGTTGCTGATTTTATCTGTCCATTAAATTTTCTGTGTAGTTTTGCTTTTACTCTCTTTAATTTTGGTAATTTTATTTTTCCACTCTTATAATCTATTACTATATTTCCATTCGTATAATTGGTCGTATATGATTTATGGTTATCATGCTTACTTTTAAACTTCGGATACCCTGCATTTTCTTTTAAAAATTTCTGATAGGCAGTGTCCATATTATATATTGCATTAGTTAAAGCAAACTTATCTACATCTTTTAACCATTCGTATTCTTTCTTTAATTTTCTGTTACAATAATTGTTGCAGTCTATTTTACTAACAGTTTTCTTCTCTTTCTCATAACATTCTTTTCGATATGCTAATGTTTGATTATAAACAAAACGGCAACAGCCAAATGTTTTTACTATCTGTTCTTTCTGCTCTTTATTGGGATATATTCTATATTTATATGTTTTTAACATTTTAACTGTCACCTCCTTTTTTCTATACTTACATAAAAAAATAATATGACATTGTAGTAAATATTTTTTTCTGTTTTTTGATTTATTAATACCGATAGTATAACACAGAAAATATACTTTTGGCAACCTCGACCCATCGTCTAAAGCCAATAGGATTGCGGTTGCCTTATTTCAAACCAATATATTATATTATATTATATTATTTTATTCAACTTCTTTTGTCTGTTTTAACATTATATCTGCAAAGACTCCATAACCTTCTTCTGGTTCATTTACCAATACATGTGTTACTGCTCCAACAAATTTTCCATTTTGGATTATTGGTGAACCTGACATACCTTGAATTATTCCACCTGTTTTTTCTAACAACCTTTCATCTGTTACTTTTATTTGCATGCTCTTATTATCATAGTTATTATCTTTAAATATCTTTTCTATCTCTATTTCATATTCTTGTGGTGTACTATTATCTAAACTACAAAGAATAGTTGCTTTACCTGTCTTTATTTCATCTCTTGTTGCAACTTCCATCTCTTTTGATGTATCTATATTTAGACTTGAAAGATTATCTACTGTTCCATAAATTCCAAATCTAGTATTTTTACTAATTAATCCTATATTTTCTTGGTTCTCTATTGTTCCTTGTATTTTTCCAGGTGTTCCAATTTCTCCTTTTGTTATATTTAATATTCTTGTTGTTACAAATTCTCCTGAAGCTATATCTATTAACTCTCCTGTATCTATATCTGATATTCCATGGCCTAAAGCTCCAAATGTTCTAGTAGAAGGCTCATAAAAAGTAACTGTTCCTACTCCAGCTGCGCTATCTCTTACCCATAAACCTAGTTTATAATCATTATCTCCTTGTTTTACAGGTGTTATGCTACACTCTTTTGTCTCCTGTTCATGTACATATTCAAGCTTTATTTCTTCTCCTTTTGACATGTTTACTGTTTCTATTAATTCATCTGTTGAATCTATTTGTGTATCATTTATTTTTATTATTCTATCTCCTTCTTCTATTCCAGTATTTTCATATGGTTTATATTTTTTATTATCCTCTCCTTCTATCTCAGACATTCCGAACTACTAATACTCCATTTGTATAAAGCTTCACGCCTGCAATCTTTCCTACTGGTATTACTGTTGTTTTTGGTATTACATCTACATTTACTTCTTTTACTGGAATTGTATCAAATAAATTTACACTTAACTTCGACGTTCCCACCTCATCACTTACCTTACTTCCATTATTTGATATTGTTTCTACAATTTCCTGCTCTTCATTTTTTATAGACATTCCAAACAAGGTTTGAAAGGAAATACTTTCTCCTTCAAAAGCAACTATTCTATCAGGAATTTTTTCTATTACTAATGTATAACAATAAATAAAAATCAAAAAAAATACTAATAATAGCATTTTAATAAATCTTTTCATAAAAATTCTCCTTAAAATTACTATTATTAGTATTAACATTTTTTTTATTTATATTCTTTTTATTTTAACTAAATTTTTGAGCCTCCACATCAGGATTATTATTTGTTCTATACATGCAATATCGCTCTCTTCCTAGTGCTGTAAAATATTCAATTGCTAAAGTTCTATTTTGATTTGAACTATACTTTTCTTGCATATACGCATTTATATCAGTAACTTCTACTTTTGTTTGAGCTACTATTGATGAATAACAACCTAATTCTCCATGAGGATAATAATATCGTGTTGTTTGTCCATTAGTTACTGTTCTTCTCTCAAAATCAGTATTTAAATTAGCTCCTGTTACATTACTTCCTATATCTGTATCAGTTGCTTTATGATATTGATTATCACTAGTTCTTATATATATTGAATCAAGAGCTACAACTTCTTCATTATCTGTATTGTTTACAATAGTATAACCATTATAAATTTTTCCACCAATACTTAATCCTTGCATAAAGCTAATTATTGATATATTATTTATAATTTTATCCCATTCGTCTTCTTTCAATTCAGGCATTTGAAAATTTGGACTTGTTCCACCTGCATAATTATTATAGTTTGCAATTGCAATTGACAAATTCTTTTGAATTGAATATTTTATTATAGCCCTTCTATGTTCATTAAAATTAGAATCACTCTCTTCTATTGATTTATCCCTATCTGAGCTAAAAATCTCATAATCTGCAGTTAATTCTATTCTATCTCCTGTTACTGTATCTACTGCATCATGACTCATTAATCCACCTAAATTACTTCTAACCCAAGAAGTAAAATCAGCTGCTTCATTATAATATCTTAAAGCTGCATCATTACTTTCACTAAAATTAGCACCTTGATTATTATATCTTTCACCATTTATTATTGAAAACCATGTTCCATTATCATTATAATACTTAACTCCATTTATTTTTATATATGCACAATTCTCAATTGAACCTAAACTTCCATCTCTATTAGCGAACTCTACATTTTCTCTTAATGTTTCTGAAGACCTTATTGGAACTCCTCTATAAGTTCTTGCTGATGTTGTTCCTGCAATATTATCTAATAAATATCCACTTCTATTTACTGGGTTTCCATTTATGGTTCCTTGTACTGTAATATAATTATCTAATGAATATGTTATTACAACATCTACAGTTCCAGTATTATATCTAGCACTATAAAATATATATGGCTTTAATCCATAAATTGTCTCACCATTACTATATGACGCTCCTTCGTCTTCTGGTTCTAATGTATTTGTAAATGGTGAATATATATAAAACCCATCATACATTGTATATACTAATGCTGGCACATATTCTTGTAAAATATCTTTATTATATCCTGCCATATTAAAATTAGTTGCCATAGAATTAAAAAATGTATTTACAGATGCTTCAATATCCCTGAGTTTAGAGTTTGCTAAATCTGAAGTACTACTATTTATTGCATTTAATTGATATGCTTTTAAAGCATCATATGTTGCATTAGTAAGTTTTGTATCATATGATATCTGTAATTCCAATGTTTTTACTTGGTTTTGAACATATGAAGTTAAAATCATAGAAATTGGTAATATAATTATTATAAATATTACCGCTAAGCTCTGATATTTCATACTTTTCTTTCCTTTGTTTTAATAAAATTAGCTTGTAATAAGATTATTACAAGCTAGTCTAGTATCTTTATTTTAATTTCCAGCTCCATTTGCTGTAACTATACCAGCATGCTCTGCTGCAATTGTATATGTATCATTACCTGTTACAGAATAGAAGAAATTTTTAAGTTGTTGAGATAATGTAGTGTTAGTATTTTTTACATTAACTGAGAAAATATCTCCTTCTTTTAAAGCTAATGTTCTTGTTTGACCATTAGATGGATTTATTGCATCCATTATTTGAGATGTATACATTGTATAGTAAACATTTTCTCCTATTTTAGTAGGTTCCGCTTGTGTTGTCTTTTTTCCTGGGTTCTCATCTAATATTTGAGCTTCCATTTCAACATCATAAGTATTACCTGTTGAAGAAATATTTTCAACAAATCTACTATACTTATCCATTGTTAATTTTCCTGTAGTTCTTACCTCATCTACAAATTCTGTAGTTGCCGTTTCTACTGTTAATTGTGATACATCATCAGTTCTATCTGACATTGTCATTAGTGGAAACACAAACATCAAAACTGCAGCTAATATTATTGCAATTACTGTGATTAAAGTATCTCCCATTTTATCCTCCTTACTAGCTATATTACCAAGATTCTATCTATAATAGAGTATATGTTATTACTCTTTTGGTTGTCATATTAGCCTCAGGCACATTAGATGAATCTTCGACTCCATCATCTCCCACTTCTTCTTGGTAATAAACTCCTATATTTTCCCTAAGGTTCCTACCATTAATTTTACCATAAATTCCTTCATCATACAAGCGTATTCGCGAATTATTTTCAAAATCCGCCTTAAATTGACTAAAATTAAAGCTGCTCATGTCATAACTAAAGTTTTCATTTTTTATTGTATTACATGCTCTTCCATATAAAATAGCTAATATAAATTGTGCTTTTTGTGTTTCAGATCCTAAAGTTTCTTGTTGTAAATCAATACTATCTACATCTTGCCAATTTCCACTATCATCTTTTCTTTGAAATACTCCACCTTCAAGATTTTTAAATACTATTTTATAATTTTCTCTATATGCTTTATAAATTGACGGAATTACTGTCTCAGCTCCTACTATTCTTTCGGTTCCCCCATTATTTTCTACATAAGTATAATCATATTCTCTATCACTATACTCTAATACTGTTTGAGAAGCAACTCTTGCTTGACTAAAGGCATTAATACTTATGGACAATGCCAATACAAATATTAATACCGATGCTGCAATTTTTAACGCATCTGCTGCATTCTCCATAAGTATCTCTCCTTTCTAATTTTTTTAACTATTTATGGTCACTTATTGTAATTTTATTTACAAGGCTGTCTTTATACTCAAATGATACATCATATAATGTTCCAGATGGTAATCTAGTAAATGTTGTTGTTGAACCATCATTTTTAATTGCTATTTTTCCACTTACAGTTATTCCTTTTGTTGCTGTTTCTCCATTATCTTTTGCTGATTGATTGTTTGATAAAACTGCTTGTGCTAAAGCATTTACCTCACTTCCTCTTTTTGCAGTACCTTGATAAGGTGTAAATTTGTTGTTAAATGCCATAATTTCCTGTTCATCCATGTTTACTGAGTTAATTGTATCTTGTGCTTGTGAGAATATAAGTATTCCCAAAGATATAATTAAAATTGCAAGTAATATCGCACCTGCGATAATTAATGCTTTTGATGCATTCTCCATAAATATTTCCCCTTTCTAATACTTTTAATTTTTCAAATTATTTATTTTCCGTTACCTTAATTGAATTTACAAGACTGTCTTTATAAGAAAATTCAACTTTATACATTGTTCCGTTTGGTACTCTTGTAAATGTTGTTGTTGAACCATCATTTTTTATTGTTATAGAACCAGACATAGTTATTCCCTTTGTTGCTGTTTCTCCATTATCAGCTGCTGATTGGTTGTTTGATAAAACTGCTTGTGCTAAAGCATTTACCTCACTTCCTCTCTGGTTATCACCTTGATAAGGTGTAAATTTATTGTTAAAAGCCATTATTTCCTGTTCATCCATATTAACTGAGTTAATTGTATCCTGTGCTTGTGAGAATATAAGTATTCCCAAAGATATAATTAAAATTGCAAGTAATATCGCACCTGCGATAATTAATGCTTTTGATGCATTCTCCATAATAAATTCCTCCTTAAAAATATTTTACTTTTGTTTTATATTAACACCAATTATTAAAATTGGCAACTTTAATAACTAATTTTATTCAGTAATCTGCTCTATGAGCATATACTTTACTTTACCTGTTTGACTATGATAATCAATCTTTGTACACTTAAACTTTATACCATTATAAAATTCTGCAAATCTTTCCATTCCTCCGATATATAAAGTTTCCATGTCATAAGTTTTATCATAATCTAACATTTTTAAATCTATTTTTATAGAATTTGTTTCATTTTCTATGAATTTACCTTCATTATCTCTTTGAACACTTCCGTGTCAAATTATTATCATAAGCTTTATTAATTAATGTAACCACATCTGCTGCGTCAAATTCTTGTTCATAATAACTTTCAAACTGGTTATTTTCCTTTTTTGCTTCACGATAATTTACTTTATAATTTAAATACATATAGGCAACTCCAACTATTAAAACAACTCCTATAAAGAAAATTATTGCTAACTTTTTCATTATCTATATCCTTTTACTTTTGATAAAAATTCACTCTATATACTCTTCCTGTAACAGTACTAATTGTTGTTTCACATCTATATGTAGGAAGTCTATTTGTTGTATCTGTTGCACTATTTCCTGAAATAGTTTGATATGATTCATCTGTATTTTGTGTCAAAGCCTCTTCAGTTAATAATTCAGTTAACCTGTCCTTTTTATCTGCTCTTTGTAAATTGTTTTCTCTTCCCACAAAATTTACTGTAATATAAAAATTATTTTGATTTTTTGAATCTGTGTCATCATTATATCCATAATATTCATTATTATTTCTAGCAAGTCCTGCTACTGTAATAATATCATATATTGTTACATCAGTTTTTCCTTCATATTGTGTAAATTGAATATTAAATTCATGTATATCATTTTCTTCATTTAACTGATGGAGTTCAGCAGAGGTTGCACCAAATGTAGTAAATAAATATACTGCTAACGATAATATTAGAACTCCTATTAGAACTCCTGCTGCCATCAGTAAAGCTTTTGATGCATTCTCCATACTCTATACTCCTATTAATTAAATTCTCCTGTTGATTCAAAATCCATTTCTATAATTCTTCCTGTTTTATTATCATAATCTGTTTTTGTGCATTTAAAATGTAATCTTTTAAATTGTACATATTCATAATAAGAATATATATCACTCTTATAACTTTGTAATGTGTTCCATGCAGTATTTACATCTGCATCTGAATTACTTCTTATTGTAATATCTATTTTTCTTGATGCTGAATTAAAGTTTTCTATTGCTTGTACTTTTTCTTCCTTACTTGGATTACCATCTAAGAATATTTTTGTAAGCCCTGTAGTTAAAGCATTTAATGAATCTGCGCCATATTCTTTTTCTAAATCATCTATTGTTCCTTTTACTTTATTTTCAAATGTATTATGAGTTTGGTCTACTGTATATTTACCAGTTGTTATTAGTCTTAATGTTCCATCTGGACTAAGTTGACTTAGGTCGTCGTTTTTAATTGTCATAACCATTTTCATTGGTACAAATTGTACTTGTTGTCCACTATCTGACCAAGCTGTTCCTTCTGTAGACTCTCTTCTATTATAATCGATAACTTTATTTAGTAAAGAATATAAATCACTTCCTCTTACATTTTCATTATCATATGTAACATATTGATTATTAAATTCTACTACTTGAGCTTCTACTTCACCTTGTTGATTAGTATCTTGATAGCTTGATAAACTGTTGAACATAAGAACTAATGCTCCTATTATCATTATTGCTATTAATACTCCTCCTGCCATAATTAATGCTTTTGATGCATTTTCCATAAAGCCTTACCTCCTTAACTACGTTGATGTCGATGTCATTGATGAGAATGAGCTTGACATACTTGTTAATCCTATGAATACTAATGGTACAATCAAGTATCCAACAAACATACAAACCATTGGTGCAAATCCTATAAATTTTCCTATCATACCTTTTCTTTTAATAAGTCTTTCATTTGATTCTTTTCTCTTTTCTTGATAATAATCTCTTTCTGAGTCTAACTCATCAAATGCGTCTTTAATTGGTATTTTTTCTACTGCGGCTTGTAAGCTTTCTATAATTCTAACTAGCGGCATATAGCTAACTTCTTCTTTCATTGCCTCTAAAGCTTCCCATGCACCTGCTTCATAGTTATTAACACATCTTGTTATTTGAGGCTTGAATATATTTGAGTATCTTTCTAACCATTCTAGAATAATTTCAACATTAACCCTTTCAATTCTCATAAGCATCATGATAATTGTTTGATACTGCATAACTTCGTCTTCCATCTCTAATTGTCTCATCTTAACTTGGAAATATAATATCCAAATTGGTGCCATATATCCAATTACTGCAAATACACAAGCAAGTAATAATTCAAACCATTGCATATATTCACTATTAATTATTTGTAATTTATTATAAATTCTTTCAACTGCTGTATCTATTTCTTCATCTTCTGCCTCTTCATAATAATCTAATCTTTCTACAGCCATCCTAATCTGTTCTTGTGTAGTATTTATTTTTCCTCTAAACTGATCCAAGATTATATTATCCTGTTCTGTCAGTTCCATTGCCTTTCTTTCATCTTTTTCAGATAATCCACCAATTATATTATAATCAGTTGTTGGCTCTGTATAAACATAATTTATTGCAACATTATGTAATTGTGTAAATATTATAATTGATGCAAAAAATGTAACTATTGCGAGCGCGATTCTATTTATATACAGCCATTGTATTTTTTGTGATGAAGCTGAATCTTTTAATAATTGTTTTATTTTTCTATGTTCTTTTGTTCCCTCTTTAGGTATAAATAAATCTACAATTTTCTTTATTGGTTTCTTTCTATATAATTTTTCCTGCCATGGATTTTCTGTATTTTTTGTATTCGCCGCCGTTGAACCATTGTCTTTTAATTTTCTTACTAATATATAAGATAAGAAAGTAAGTATTAAAATTATTATTTGTACTATCATTCCAGGCTTTCCTAAGTACCAACTAGATGTAAATGTGAAGTTTGAAATAGCCCAATTTTTTAATGGTTCTAGTAATAATACTGGCGCAATTGAGATAATTGACAAACTTTGAAATACATAGTTTAATTTATCTCTTTTTAATATTTCTAGTTGCATTTCTTGAGTAATATTATTTACGTTTTTCAAATATAGAGATGCACCATCTACTTTTCTATCACCAAATTCTTTTGTTAAATATGAAATACCTGCAAACTCTTTTAAGAAACTATTTGGTGCTATATCATAATATTTTTCAAGTTCCATTTCTGGGTCGTCTGATATTAATATTTCATATATTTTTTCTCCCTGTCTTGAAACATCTTTTTCATCATCTTGAGATACTTGGTAAATTGCTTCTTCTACCATGTTATATTCATGATAAGCATGTCTAATTTCAGAGAAGAAATCTATTTGTTCTGTTAATATCTTATTATCTATTTTATCTACTGAACCATCTATAAATGTATCAATCATAAATAATTCAAATATTAATAAAATAAACATTAGCAAATAGTTACCAGAAGTAAAGATTATAGTTATAAGCATTATAGGTACTATTATAGCAAGTGATTTGGTTAATATCTTAGCAGTCCCTTTTCTAGTGTTATACTCATCATCTATATTTATTATTTCTAATCTTCTTCTTATTTTTAATGCATATCTTTTTATAAAAGGTATTTTCATATATGTAAGGTATAGCTTTTGGAATAAAACTTCTGCAGAAAACTTCTTTTCCTTAGTTCCTTGTTGTAATTTTTGTATTCTTTTATATTCTGATGTCTGCATCTTTTTAGATAATATATAATATAGAAGTATAATTATAACAAAGGCTCCTGCTGCTCCACCCATTATATAAAAAATAATCTGGTTGTCCACTGTAAATTTAGCACCTCCTCTTTTCTATATTTTAGTACTTATATTTAAACTTCTGTTTTCTTCTTTCTTCCTCTTCTTTTTGGTTTGTCTTCTGCCTCAGCTGATACTAATACTGTTTCTTTTTTATGTGATTGTGTTCCCCAATGTTTTTCTACAAATTTATCAAAACTTTCAACATCTGTTGCGTCCATATTCATTCTCATTTCTTTTAAGTTGGTTTCAGTTATTGGGTTTGTGATTTTGTATTCGCCATCTACATACTCTAATATGTTTCTATATGTATATAATTTTCTGTCTGTAACTTTTTCAAAATAATGTGTTGCATTATCAAAGAACTTATCAAATTTTCCTTCTAATGTCTTTTCTTTTCTATGGTCAAATGTATATTCATTTTTTTCTTCTACTGGTATACATTCTGTTATTCTTTCTACATATCTTTTTCCTCTAAAGTCTTTTGTTAAGTGTATATCAAAGTTTAATACTTGTATAACTTGCTCTTCTGCTGTTTTTTCATTATTGAACTGTCCAATTCTTAACATTGAGTTTCTAAGTGCTGTTACTAAGTTAGGGAAAGTTTTTGCGTGGTGAGTAAATAATGTAAATTTAGATGCAACTTGGGCAGCTTGTATCATCCAAGCAGCAACGTGGTCAGTTGCAACCTCACCGATGATGTTAACAGAACCGTCAGTTTTCTTTTGAACGTCCAAACCTTCTTGTCCAGAAATTGTCTCTGTCTCTCTAAATGTTAAAATGTTTCTTGTTGGATAAATTTTTCTTAAGTGAAGCTCGAATGCAGTTTCCTGAACACGGATGTTCATTGTTTCATAAATGTTTTCTATCATTCCCATAAGCATTGTTGTTTTACCACAACCCTGCTCACCAGTGATTGATATAATTCTTGCTCCTTTTACTAAGTATTTCAATAATTCTATTGATTCGTCACTACCTGGTTCTCCTTTGAACCATTGCTCTAAAGTTGAACGTTTAACGTCAAACTTTCTTACGAAGAATGCCCATGTTTCAGACATACTTGGTCTAACAACAACGACACGAGAACCATCTTTCATTTCGTTGATTTTATAACCATTTGTATCTGATAACTGTCCTGGGTTATTATATTTATAAATGTTCTGACAAACTCTTTTTAGTTCAGCTTCTGTTCCAAATGATAGGAATGCTAAACGTATTGATTTACCTTGGAAGAATATCCAAATACTGTCACAAGCTCTTGGAACTTTATGCTCAGCAATTTGATTTAGATAATCTCCACCATCTGTTTGCGCAACTTGACTTAAGAAACTTTCTGGAAGTCCTGATACACCACCAGAAACACCGTCTATGTTCATGTCTCTTATTTCGTCAATGCTACTGTATCCTTTATAGTGTTGATAGATTCTTTGTACTACAACACTTAATTTATCTGAAAATGATAATACTATATTTTCTTTTTCATATATATCTTCTATTTCATTAGATGTTATTACATAAGAAGGCTTAGTTTCTCCTTCTACATATTTTAATTCTGCTAAATCATATTTTTTAATTAATTCTGTTAAAGCCTCGTAAGCAAATTCTTTTTTATATGCATAAATTAAAATATCAAATTTATCTTGTGGTGTAAGTAAAGATGGAATATCAAAAGGTATCGCTTTTGATATGTTTGTTTCTGTTACGCCATATTCTTTTTCTAATAAATCATAAATTAACTCTTTTACATATCTTTTATCGTTAACATCACCATATGTACAACCTTTTAAAGCTTTCTTCAATTCGTATTTCTTATTTTTTCTTCTCTTCAATTCCTCTTCTGAAAGCCCTATATCATATAAGTTTATTTTGGTAATTTCATCTAGTCTTCTTTTTACGAAATTGGTCATCATTTCTATAGTATAAGTCTTATCGTCAACATTTACTGTTGTTTCTACTTCTGCGTTTTTCTTCTTTTTTATTACATAGAAAATTGCATATCCAGCAATAAGTAAAACAACTATTATAAGAACAATGTTGGTTATTGTCATGGTTTGTCCACCCTCCTTACATCTTCATAGCTAAGTCTTGTAATCTATAAATTATATTATCTGCTGCTCTTTTAACTTCTGTTAAGAAGAAACTATTTCTATCTTCTTCATCTACTCTTCTAAGTTTTAAGAAAAAGTCTGGTAATTTTGCTTCTTCACATGCTTCAAAAAATAATGTGTTATATGGTATTGTAGAAACTTTATTTTTTTCTCCCATATATCTTGTTATATTTTTTATTGTATATTTTGAATATTTGTCATATCTTCCTATTAATACAAGTGATTTTTTTGAATTTAAAATAGGAATTTCTTCTCTTGCTTGCATAAAATCATTTATACTTGATAATCTTTGATTTATGTTTGCTATAACAAGATTAGATGATTCTAATATTTGGTTTGTTAAACTCTCCCCAAGTTCAGCATCTAAATCTACAAACACTAAATCATAAAAATTATTAGCCAAATTAATTATATCAGGGTAATTTGTTTTTAGCTCATCATATTCTAATTTTTCACCTTTAAAACTTGTTAAAATTTCTAATCTATCTTTAAAAATAATCTTAGTATAATTTGTTATTTGCTCTGATGAAATTCTATTACTTTTCATCATTGTTTCTAACCCTACTATTCCGTCTTCAATCGCAATGTTTGTATTTGGTCCGAACAATCCAAGATTTTTTTTCTTTTTCTTTTCTTCCCAAAAACAACGGTCTAGAGTTTTATCTTTATTTCCTGTTGAAATAACTAAAATTCTATAGTTGTGTTCAATCGCCATATGTGTAGTGATTGCAGCTATTGCCAAGGTCTTCCCAGTTTGTTCTTTTCCATTACTCCAAAATGTTACTACTGACATTCTTACGCTCCTTTTTCTATCGTTTTTATAGCTCTCCTAACTTTACTTTCGCTAGCATCCCCTAATATTTCTTCAGCCAAATACGCTAGTCCATCTTTATATTGTACACTTAATTTTCTGAATTTTACTTTTGAAACTCTTTGGTTTTCGTGTATAACACTTAAATCTCCATTTTCTATTGGAAAATATACTCTGTAATCATTCCAAATAACTTTATATCCTAAAGATAAGAAATTTAAGTAATCATCTTCTTCTTTTAACATATCTTTAGAAAAAAGCACCTTTGTTAATGTAATCGCATTTTTTATTCCAGATAATGCTTCTAGTCCTTTTTTTAATGAATATACATCAAATGAAGTCACAAAATAGTTTTTATTTGCTTCTTCTAAATGAAATTCTTCAAAGCCTTCACTGTTATCTGTATCAACAAATATAACGTCATATTCTGAATCTAGGTCTTCAGAAATCCCTAAATATCTTTTAATATCTTCTTCATTTTTAAATCCTACGGCAATATCCATATCTTCATATTCGGTCACATACATTAGTGTAGGGCTTATAACAGGTACGATATATCTGGCTTTTTGGCTTACTGTTGCATCTATTATTAATACTCTGTTTCCTAACACAGTTAATATTTTTGCTACATATATAATTAAATCAGTTTTATCATATCCCCCTATAAACCCTATTCTTTTCATAAAGTCTTTCTCTCCTTCTTTTATTTTTACTCAGTTGTAGTAGTTGTTGTTGTTGCTCCTGCTAAAGAATCTAAATAATCTTTTCTTGACTCTTGTGATTTTGTTATACTTTCTTCCATATTTGTTTCTAAGTTTGTTTGTGCTTGATCACCTTGACTTTGTATTTCACTATTTATGTAGTTATTTCTTATATTTGTGCTATCTACTTGATTATATCTTTCTATTATAGCATTCATTGCATTTTGTAATATGTTTGGATCTCTTTGTAATAATTGTGAATTTTCTGCGCTAACAATATATGTTGGTGTTGCTGCATTTTGCATTCCAGGTTCTGTATATTTAGTAGCATAAAGTTTTGCTCCATTAATTTTTGCAGCATCTACTATTGCAGAGCTCATATGTAAAGTTTCATCTTCTGATAAATTTACCCATATTGTATCTTCTGAATCTACTCCTCCAACTACTGGGATTTCTACTTCTTTCTTAGATACAACAATGAAATCTTGTCCATTTGGTAACATTAATCTTATATCAATATAATCTCCAGTTGTTAAGTCCATTGGTAATATAACTACGTTATACTCTTGTTTTCTAACATCGTCTTGTACCACACTATCTCCTCTGCTGATTAAATCTGTTGTGATTAATGTGTTAGCATTCATATTAACTTTAGCAACAATTGGTACGCTATCTAATTCTAGATATTCTGTTTCGCCATTTCTTTCAATATAGAAGTTACCTGTGTTCTCTTCTTGGTTTACTTGATATCTAGTATTTTCTATTGTTATATACATTGTTGCATTACCTTGATTATCATATTGTGTTGTTATTTGATTTCCTTCTTTGTCTTGTAATGCATAGTTTTCTATTATACTTAAATCACTAGTAGCATTACTTGGCACAAGTGTTCTATTTACTTGTGTTATTGTTAGCATATCTGTGGTAATTACTTGTCCTGATTTTACATCTTGATTTAAGACATAAGCATTTACCATATTTGATGCATTTTCCCTTTCTTCTTGAATTCTATTCATTAATTGCATAACTAAAAATGCTATAACAATACCTGCTATTAGTAGCATTACTAGCATTCCTAATAAAAATGAATTTCTTGCTTTTCTTTGCATTGGATTTGTGGCCATGACAAATTCCTCCCTTAAATTATATTTTTATTGTATTTTCTACAAAATAATCATCTATTTTATTTTAACGCAAACGCACATCAAAATCAATGGAATTATATAACTGTTACTAAAAGTTAATATTTCTGTAATATTTTTGTAATATTTTTGCCACACCATCTTCATTGTTGTCATCTGTAATTTCGTTTGCAATTTCTATAACACTTGGCGTACTTTGCTTCATTGCAATTCCTAAACCAGCATTTTCTATCATCATTTTATCATTTGCATTATCTCCTATTGCCATTACCTCTTCTTTTTCTATATTTAGTTTTTGGATTAAAAATTCAATTGCATTCCATTTATCTACATTTTCTGTTGAAATTTCTGTATAGTAATATGAAATAGGATATTCTTCTGTCCCTTGTTTTATTGTTTTCCTTGCCATATGCGCTACTTCTAAAACTTCTATTTCTCTTATTTCTTTTAGTTTTCTAATTATTGAATTAAACACAGCTTTACTTTCATCACAAATTGTTATTTTCAAAAATCTAGCATCTTGTTTATTTTTTATATATTCATACATATCATTTACAATATTTATTTTTGTTTTTTTGCTTTCTTCTTTTTTTAAGTTTTCTTTATGATAATATAAGACATTATATTTTAAAGATGTAGCTAGTATTTCTTGCTCTGTATATACATTATATGAAATACTGTTTTCTTCACATATTTTTATTATTTCTAATACTTTTTCTTTTGACATTGTTTTTTCGTATATTATTTCATCTTTTTTCATATCATAAACAATAGCACCATTTCCCGCAATAAAATAATTTTTGCTTTCAATTTCTTTTGCAATTGTTTTTATTGAATCTATTGGTCTTCCTGATGCTATTATTACTTCTACACCTTGTTCTTCTACTTTTTTTATTACATTTTTTGTATGCTCTGTTACTACTCCGTAACTATTAAGCATTGTTCCATCTAAATCTATTGCTACTAATTTATACATATTTCGACTCCTTTTTTAACAAAGTTTATTATATAAATAAAGTTTTAAAAAAGCAATAATTTTTTTGTAAAAATTTCCTGTTTATTTTTTTGTTTTTTTGAGAATGATAGTATTAGAAAAAGCAATGGTTTTTTCTAGTTGTAATATTACAGGAGGTGAAAAAACAATGGCAAACTCTTCAAACAAAAAATTAGTACCAGAAGCTATGACTGCTTTAGATAAATTCAAATATGAAGTAGCTAGTGAAGTTGGTGTTAACTTAAAAGACGGATATAACGGAGACATTTCAGCTAGAGACGCTGGTAAAATAGGTGGACAAATGGTTAAAAAGATGATAGAAGAAGCTGAAAGAAATATGAAATAGTTTTAGTTTAAGCTATTATTTTAGGTAGGAAGTTATGTTTTGCTTTTATTATACATAAAGGCAGTATTTGATTTCCTGCCTTTCTATTTAAATTTTTTATTTAATTTATATCTTCTATTTCTATTTGCTCCTTCTGATATTAAAATATTTTCAGAAACTAATTTTCTTAATGTTACTTTTGACTTTGTATCCTTAATATCAAATTTTTCCTTTACTATTTTATTAGTTATATATTCATTTTTCTGTAAATACTCTATGATTACATTTTCCAAATCCCAGCTGTTTATCGATATTTTATCGGCGGTTATCGGCGGTTTATCGCCGGTTGTTTTTCTATTGTAATTCTCGTTATACAATATAACCTTAAAATCATTTATATCTGAATAAAATTTTATTTTTGTCATATCCCCATTAAATGCAGAATATATCTTTTTAAATCCACTTCCTCTTCTTTCCATAAATCCTAATCTTTGAAACACATCTGCTATTACTGGATTCCTTCTTTTAGATGGAATATTTAAAATGTCTTCATTTTGAACAGCTCCTCCATCGTACATACCTCCAGGAGATTCTATTTCTAATCTATCGTCATATATATCAATATGTATTTCTGCTCCCATTATGTCATACATTCTATGTATTAACGCATTTACTAAAACCTCTGTTATGACTCTTTCATTATAATCATAGTATTCTTCTCTCACTCTAGGTAGTTTCTTCCATGCCATTTTATTATGATTTTTTATAAAATTAAATCCGATTTTCTAAAAGCATTATTAAGTTACCACTATATTCTCTATCATCTACCGCGTCCTCAAATATTGAAGTTTTATCTAACCCCTTCCATCTCGTACAAAATATTCTTGATTGTAGTAATGGACATTGGTCTGAAAATAATACTCCTGCATATGTTAATCTTCTAGATTCTGTCATTAACCCAAATGATATAAAATCATTTTCTTCTAACCTTTTTCCCGTTCTTTGTAAATACGTTGCTTTAAATAATGTAAAACTTAGATCTTCAAAATTATATTTTGAAACCATTGCATCAAAAGTTAATTTCTCACCTTTTGCTACTAATTCATTCATAATATAACTTGGTGCGTTTACACTTTGATTTCCTATTCTTACATAGACAATTTTACTTCCATCTGCTACATAATAATATGGTGTTTTTGTCCCTTGGATAATTTCTAATCTAATTACATCTTTATTGTTGAAACCTTAAAATTTGCAAGTGGCTCTATTCTTGCTTTTATTAATTCACTTATTTTTCTATATCTTTTTGTACATTGCTTAATCCTATAATCTCTCTATTGTCATTAACTCCAAAATATATCGTTCCACCAATTCCATTGCAAAATGCCGAAATAGTTTTTAACCAGCTTCTAGGTTTATTTAATTCTACTTTTTCTTTAAATTCTATTTCTGTTGTTTCTGCTTTTAAACTTATAATTAGCTTTTCCAGTTTAATCACCTCTTATTTTCTCCAACTTTTATTTAATTCTTTCTCCTCTCTTAAATTTCTTTTATTCTCCTCTACATATTCTAAATAGATTTTTTTGTTAAATGCTCCTTTTTTATTTCTTTTTTCTTCTTGTATTTTTCTTACTTTATCCCATTGTATACCTTTTAATTGTATAATAGCTTCTATTACTTCCATAACATCAGCTAACTCTTCAAGATTATTTTCTTCAATAAATTCATGACATTCTTCTAATAATTTTCTATTTAATTCCTTAGCATATTCATCATCATCCATAATCCTAAATGCAGCTTTCCTCCCTTCCATATTATTTATTTCTTCTGGTATTTTATCTCTTACTAATTTATTATATGTGTATTTCATTTTTAATCTCCTTTGCGAATTTTTGTTTGTATTATATTATCTATATTTTTATTTGTCAATAGATTTTTATTTTTAGTAAAACTTCTCAAAAAAATAAACAAGTCACCCAAATTGGATAACCTGTTTATTCTAATTATTACTTTTTACCATTACTTCAAGCGAATTTTCTACTTTTATTTTTATTCACTTTAATTTCACTCATATCCTTTATTTAGTAATTTCTTAATATATAACTCTAATAGTCTAAATAAAATAACAGCACTATATTATAATACACATACGGAATGAATAAGTATTATTGATATCTCCATATGTAGCAAAATAAAATATCCCTGCAGGACCACTAGAGTTTGCTCCTCCACGTACAAAAAACGGCGTATTAGAATTTATAAAATTAGCATAATCTTCGTTCCATCCTCTTGTTTCATAAGTTGCATCACCTATTTTATAATCTATATTTTCTGTTACTCCTGTGTACACCGTTGCATATTCTGTACTTTTTCCATTTATACTTGCAAACGAACCTCCATTATCTGTTAAATTAGAATTTGTACTTCCGTTATAATATGATGCAACATATTCAGAAGCACCTCCTGATAAATCATATATGCCATATACGTTTCCTGTACTACTTTGATTTGTATTTTCTTCTATATTCTCATTTGCTGTTATATAACTGCTATTTCTGTTTTGTGTTACTTCTGTTCCATTTCTTCCGTACTTACTATGTGTTAAATATGCTACTGCTCCCCATTCACTATTTTTTAACATATGAGAATTTAAAGTTGATGAATATTCTTTTGCATATGTGTACATGTCTCCTATGGTTGAATTTCTAAAACTTTGTACTTCTGGTTGCACTTTTATTTTTGTATCTGTTCCTTCACCTTCACTTGTTGCATCTACTCTTGCTGATTCATATTTTCCTACCCATATTCCAGACAATTCTGATGTCCATCCTCCATTATCTACATTATTGGTGAATGCTGAATGTATTATATATCCTTCATCTGCTGTTGTTTGGCTTGTAGGTATAAATTTTACATCTATTGTTTGATTGTTACTATCTATTTTATATTCATATCTTGGTATCCACACAAAATAGCTGTCTACTCCATCTACTGTTACTCTTGCATTTGCCCATTCACTACTATTATTATCTGCTGTTCCACTTCCTGCTACATAACTGTAATTAGAACCTGTTTCATCTTCTACCCATTCTCCATTTTCGTATCTTACAAGTTCCATATTTCCTTTCAATGCTGGGGTATTTACTCCTTTGGTAGAATCCCATTCTCCTCCTGTCACTACTCCTGTTGCTCCATTTATAAAATCCTCATATTCGTCTAGTCTATTTTCTTCTACTGCTTGAGCATTTTCTGTTTCTTCTTTTGCTTTTTGTGCTTGTGTAAGTATTCCGTTCTCACCTGTTAGCATTGCAATTGAAACACCTGCTAGAATTAGTAAAACTATGATAGTAATAACAAGTGCAATAAGAGTAATTCCGTTTATTTAATTTTTGTTTTTCTTTTCTGTTTTCCATTTTTATCTCCTTTTCTCTTTAGTTATTTTTTCCAATCTATTAGTAATTATACTAGCGTTTACTTATTACTATCTACTCTCCTACACTATGTGCTGCTATAGTTTTATCATAATTACTTTTTAATTCACTTTCATTTAATGGTCTATTATATAATCTCAAACTATACATTGTTAATTTTCCATATTTCCATATCCCTTCAGCACTTCCAAAGCCTCTACCTAAATAACAAGAAATTGTATCATCTTCGAATATTTGCTTTCCACCATTTGCTCCACTCCAGTAATTAGGATTTACTGTATCTGAATCTACCAATTCATTATTTTTATATAAGTTAAATTCATTTGTTTCTGCATCAAATGTTAAATCAAAATATGCTGTCTGTCCTAATTCATATAAGCAAGGAACCTGTAGATTACCGTTATTTATTTCCGCGCTAGTGTCTGACCATTTTGAATCTGCTCTATTTTTCGATGTGTTAAAGAAAAATCTATTCTCCTGCAAACCAAATCTACATGAATATTCTGTATTATTTTCTTTCTGCTTCGTAAAGAAATATCCTCCTCCATCACTTATCCCATAAAAAGAAATTGTAAATCCTTTACTATAATCTGCTGTTGATTTAAATTCCACGTAGTCATCTACACCATCAAATTCTAAGCCTTTACTTTCTGTTTCTTCATTATTTTCAAATCCATGTAATGATACTCCTTCTCCCCATGTGCTTAAGTCATTATTATCCATATTATTAGAATCTACATTAAATACCAAACCATCTGCTACAGCTAAATCATCTCCTACAGATAACTCTGTATATTTTCCCTCTTCTAATTGTATTACCTCTCCTGTATCAGTATTTATCAACCAATTATATTGTGCTTCTCCATAATTTTCTATTTCTGTTCCTTTTTCTATATATTTATATCCATCTCCATATACTTTTTGTGTGTCATTTATTACTATTACATTCCATCTATTACTATTTTCTAAAGTATTACTATACAATGTTTTTCCTATCTCAGTTTCAACTTCATTTCCTAATGTTCGATTCATTTCTTCTCCTGTTACTTGAATCTCTAATGCCTCTTTTTCAGTCGAAATAGAAGTTTCACTTTTTGCCTTTTGTGCTTGCGAAAGTATTCCATTATCACCTGTTAACATAGCTATACTTACTCCAGCAAGTATTAGAAGAACTATAATAGTAATAACTAAAGCAATTAGTGTGATACCTTTGTTCTTTTTTTGCTTTTTAGAATTTGTTCTTTTCATTGCTTTATCTCTCCTTTTTTCTTTAGTATTTCTATTCCCTTATAAATTATGCATACCGTCTTTATGTGTTATATCTAAAAAAATAAGAAAGTACTTTTTATTCCAAGTATTATTTTCGTATATACTACGTATTTATTTTACACATAATTAATTTTTTTGTAAATACCAAAATTAGAAATTTTTTAATCAGTATACTTTTTATTAGAAAAAACACATCCCCAAATGCATAATTTAATACATTTGGGGACATATTTATTCGACTACAACTTTTCCGTCTTTTACTCCTATTTTATTTGTTTTATTTTTCTTTAAGTTGCCGTCTAATATTTCTTCTGCTAATCTATCTTCTAATACGCTTTGTATAGTTCTTCTTAAAGGTCTTGCACCAAAGTTTTTATCAATACCTTTGCTTGCAATCAATTCTTTAACTTCTGGCTCTAGCTCTACTTTAATCTTTTGAGCTGATAATCTATTTGTTACTTCTTTTAACATAATGTCAATAATTTGATTAATTTCTTTATCTGTTAGTTTATGGAATACAATTATTTCATCAATACGGTTTATAAACTCTGGTCTCAATTCTTTCTTTAATGCGTCCATAACTTCTTTTTTAGTATCTTCATATTCTTTTTTAACAGCTTCTACTTTTTCTTTATCATCTTTTTCTGATTTAGAAAATCCTAAAGTTTTCTTATCTGTAATTAATCTAGCTCCAATATTAGAAGTCATAATTATTACAGTGTTCTTAAAGTTTACAGTTCTTCCTTGTGAATCTGTAAGTCTTCCATCTTCTAGTATTTGAAGTAACATATTCATAACATCTGGGTGAGCTTTTTCAATCTCGTCAAACAAGATTACTGAATATGGTTTTCTTCTTATTTTCTCTGTTAATTGTCCTCCTTCGTCAAATCCCACATATCCTGGAGGTGAACCAATAAGTTTTGAAACTGAATGTGGTTCCATGTATTCAGACATATCAACTCTTATCATTGCATTTTCATCACCAAATAATGCCTCTGCTAATGCTTTTGATAATTCCGTTTTACCAACACCTGTTGGTCCTAAGAACAAGAATGAACCAATTGGTCTTTTTGGATCTTTTAATCCTACTCTACCTCTACGAATTGCTTTTGCAACTGCTTCTACTGCTTCATCTTGACCAATTACTCTTTCATGTAAAGTTTTCTCTAAGTTCTTTAATCTTTCATTCTCATCTTCTGTTATCTTTTTAGCTGGTATTCCTGTCCAACTAGATATTACCTCTGCTATATTTTCCTCTGTTATATTAGTAACAGATTTATTATTTTTATTTTGCCATTTCTTTTGCTCTTTTTCATATTTTTCTTTTAATTCTTTTTGTTTATCTCTTAAGCTAGCTGCTTTTTCAAACTTTTGAATTCTAACTGCTTCTTCTTTATCTTTTTCAACTTCTTCAATCTCTTCTTGTAATTTTTTTAGACTGTCTGGTTCTGTATAAGATTGTAATTTGGCACGAGAAGCTGCCTCATCAATTAAGTCAATTGCTTTGTCTGGTAAATATCTATCATTAATATAACGTGTAGACATTTTAACAGCTGCTTCAATTGCTTCATCAGTTATCTTAACTCCATGATGAGCTTCATATTTATCACGTAAACCTTTTAAGATTTTTACTGTATCATTTTCACTTGGCTCATTAATAGTTACTGGGCTAAATCTCCTCTCTAATGCTGCATCTTTTTCAATATATTTTCTATATTCATTTAAAGTAGTAGCACCAATTAATTGGATTTCTCCTCTTGCAAGTAATGGCTTCAAAATATTTGCTGCATCAATAGCTCCTTCTGCAGCTCCTGCTCCTACTATTGTGTGAATTTCATCAATAAACAAGATTATATCTCCTGCTTTTTTAACTTCATCTAAAGCCTTTTTAATTCTTTCCTCAAAATCTCCTCTATATTTACTTCCAGCAACCATACCAGATATATCCATAGTTACGACTCTTTTGTTTTTCAATATTTCTGGTACATCACCTGAAACTATTTTTTCTGCTAAACCTTCTACAGCGGCTGTTTTACCAACACCTGGTTCACCAATTAAGCAGGGATTATTCTTAGTTCTTCTAGATAATATTTGAATAACTCTTTCAATTTCATTCTTTCTTCCTATAATTGGGTCTAACTTTCCTTCTTCTGCTTTTTTAGTTAAATCTTCACCAAATTGATTAAGAGTTGGTGTTTGATTATAGCTTCCTCCTCTTTTTCCATTATTTCCATTGTCATTTCCGCTATAATCTTCTCCTTCGTTTATTACTCTTACTATTTCATTATAAAGTCTTGGAATATTTGTATTTAATTCTATCAATATTCTTGCTGCTATACTATCACCTTCTCTTAATATTCCTATTAAAAGATGTTCTGTTCCTATATAATTATATCCTAATTTTCTAGCCTCAATAAAGGCATTTTCAACTACTCTTTTAGTTCTAGGAGTAAAACCTAAAGTTTCAGTAATAGGCGCTTCATGACCTACTAACTCCACTATTTCGTCTATAATAACATCAGGTTCTATTCCTTGGTTGGCTAAAACTTTGCTAGCAACTCCACTGCCTTCCTTAGCCAAACCATATAAAATATGTTCAGTTCCTACATAATTATGTCCTAATTCAACTGCTAGTTCATCTGCTAATTCAATAGCTTTTTTAGCTCTATTTGTAAAACTATATGTCATAATAATCAACTCCTTTCTTTCGCGTTGGGGACGTTTCCCTTGCGAATTTTTTTGCGCAATCGGGACAGACCATCTAAAGATGTGTCCCAAACGCGAATTTTTTTACGCAAAGGAAACGTCCCAGATGCGAAATTACCTTTCATTTATTATTTGTTTTATTACCTCTGCTCTTTTTACCTCTTGCTCTACTTTATCATATTTTGCTCCTAAATATTTTTGTAAATTTGCTGGTTTTGTATATAAATATAATTTTTGTACTTTTAAATCTGTTAGATTATCTAATATTCCTAAGTCTGTTCCAAGTTTTATATTTGATAATAATTCTTTTGATTCATCGTAAGAAATTTTCTTACAATTGGTTAAGATACCATAACTTCTTAATATCATATCTTCTAACTCAATAGATTCTTTAGTTAGCATTTTTCTAGCAATTCTTTCTTGCTCTTCTACTTTTTTAATTATTACTTTCAAATTATTTACAATTTCTTGTTCTGTAATTCCTAATGTTTGTTTATTTGATATTTGATAAATATCTCCTTGATTTTTAGTAGATTTTCCATACTCACCTTTTACATCCATATTGAAATCACGAACTACATCTAACATTTTTCTTATATTTCCTGTTTTTGATAGTGCTGGCAAATGTACCATTACTGATGCTTTTAATCCTGTCCCTAAATCATTTAATCTACTTGTTAAATATCCATATTTTTTACTAATACTATATCCAAGTATCTCTCCTATTTTTTCTTCAATTTCTATTGCTAGATTTAATGTATTTTCTAGTTCTAATCCACTACTAAATACTTGAATACTTAAGTGGTCTTCTCCACCTATCATAATACAGATATTTTCTTCATCATTTATTAATATACTTCCTGTTTCATTTCTTTTTGCTACAAATGTTGGACTTATTAAGTTCTTTTCTACTAAACTTGTTCTTGTTATATTATCCATATCTTTTAATCTAAAGAATTTTAGTCCATAACCTATAGCATATACATTATCTTCTATCCTTTTTTCTAATTCTTTTAATTCACTATCACTTAGATGAAATTTAAAATCATTTAAATTTCTTTTAAATCTTATTCTTGTACTTTTTACTACATCTGAGTCTTCACTTGTTTGTAAATACCAATTCATACTTTTCACCTCTATTTTTCTAATTTCTTTATTTCATCTCTTATTTTTGCTGCATCTTCATATCTTTCTTCTTTTATTGCAGCTTTTAAGTCTTTTTGTAATTTTTCTAATTTACTTTGTTCTTTATTATCAGTAACTTTTTCATTTTCACTTTTTTCTGTTTTATTTTCTACTCCATTTTTACTGTCTATTTTACTATCTATTATTTTACCAATTCTTCCTACATGTCTATTTGATCCTTGTAATTTTTTTATTATTGGATCTAATCTATCTTCAAATACTGAATAACAATCTTTACATCCAACCTTTCCTGTATTTATTATATCGTCAAATGTTGAACCACAATTATCACAAGTAAGTGTCTTTAAACTATTGAACATTGGCATTATTTCTGGTGTCATTAAATCGTCCATAAATCCACCTAAGAAACTTGAAAAGTCTATTGGCATACTAAAGTCCATATTTCCTATTCCTAATTTTTCACTACATTCCTCACATAAATTTAGTTCTCTTACCTTTCCATTGATATTCTCTGTATATCTTACATTTGCCTCTCTTTTTCCACAATTATCACACAACATATTAATCTCCTCCTTTATATATTTAATAACATGTTTTTGAATATTCTAGCTCTAACTTTATCTTTTAAACTTTTATCAAGTTGTAATACTTTATCATTTGTTGCTACTTTTAATAATTTTGCTGTCTTTGTATCTATTATGTCGTAAGATAGAAAATCACTAATTAAAATATCTACATCATTTGCAGTTAGTTCATTTCCTATATTATTTATAATATGCATTATATAGTCTTCTTTATCGTTATTTACTTTTTTTATTGTAATATGACCTCCGCCACCTCTTCTACTTTCTACATAATAACCTTGTGATGGCTTGAATCTTGTTGATATTACATAATTTATTTGTGATGGAACACAATTAAAATGTTCTGCTAATTCATTCCTTTGTATTTCTATTGCATCACTTCCATCATCAAATAAGTCTTTTATAAATTCTTCTATTATATCCGACATTCTCATTTTGAACTCCCCCTATATTGTCTTTATTTTAACTTTGACTTTCTTTGACCTACAATATTATTATACTCACTTCTATACTTTTTGCAACTAATTTTTCTGACCTTCTCTGACTTTCGAAGGCAAAAAACATGTCTTTTCCTCTTTTTTTCTCTTTTTATCTCACTTTTTCTAATTTTCTCTCTCTTTTTTGTCTTTCTTTGTTATTTCTTGTAATCTTTTAGCTTTTTCTTTCTGCTCTGGTAATGGTATCCATGCGAAATAAGTAGAGATAAATTCTCCATATTTTGTACTATCTTCCCCTACTTCTGGTTCATCTCTCCTTGCAACCTGTTGATTTTCTTTATTTTCTTGTATTTTATCTTTTTTTTCATCACTCATAATTAAACACCTCTTTTTAATTATGTTCTTTTTCCAAATTTTTATACAAAAAAGAAACGGCAAAATAAAACCGCTTCAATTTTTATTTTTAATTACTATTATTTACTGTCATATTATAATTATATTCCACTTCTTGTTCAGTTAATGGTCTATTATATACTCTTGACGCATATATTTCGCCATAAAAAGGGTATTTACGATTAGCTGTGTCTCCTTCTTCAGAATTATATGTTTCATATATATCTGAACCTATTTGTATTGGAGTATCTGCTGGAGTATTTACCAAATTTTCTATCTTTCCTAAATTAGTTGCTTGTGTTCTTTTTCCATTTATGTATAATATTCCATTATCACTCTCTGCGTTTGGATTATAAGTATAAGTTATATAAGTAGGTACATTTTCTTCAATTATTGTATCTGTTATAAATCTATTTCCACTTATTAAATTATTTCCACTACCACCTATATCTATACTAAGCCTACCGTATTGTTCGTTTATATTAATATTACTTCCACCTCCTAAAAAAATAAAGAAGCCATTTAGTGTATTAGTTCTTTTCATCATTAATATCTGTGCTGCATCTGATGTACTTTTACCTTTTAAATTCAAATATATTTCTAGTGTTATTCCTTGACTATAATCCGAATTATCTTTTACTTCTATTCCATCATC
>CALXAV010000005.1 GCA_944386385.1 uncultured Clostridia bacterium | reverse complement strand
TTGGTACTTTTTGTACCGCTTAGGTTTTTCTCTAAAGGATTTTTGTTTATTTTTCAATGTACTTTTTATGTTCCCTTTTTGCTTGGAACGTTTTGCATTATACTATACCTTTTTTATTTTGTCAACACTTTTTCGACAATTTTTTTAAAAACTTTTTAACCCCTTTTTTGGGCAAAATAAAAAACTAGTAATTGCTGTTTCTATTCTATTCATAAAGTTCAATTTTATTACTAATTCTTACGTTTTTTCTTCTTATTTTTTTGTCTGTTGCTAGGTACTTTTTTATAATAACACCTTTTAAGTTAAAAGTCAATAGATTTTTTAATTTTTTTTTGAGGAATTTTCTTCCTTTTTGCTTTCATTTTTTCAGGTGTTATTTAACGTACATTTATAATAACATTTTTAACTTTTTATGTCAATATATTTTCGGTAATTTTTTTAACTTTTTTATATTTCTACTAATATAATATCATCACCTATACATTTAACCTTTTGCCATGGTATTACTACATTATTATTTTGAGTAAAAAGATTAATTATCTTATTGCTCCCAGGCACAATAATATGTGTTATAGTTCCTGTTTCTAAATCAGCACATACATCTTGAACATAACCTAATCTTTTTCCATCTGTTATATTTACTACTTCCTTATGTTTAAAATCCAATCCTTTATCCCCCATTTACAACCTCCTATTAAATTTTATTTCTACTATATTATATATATGAAGGAAAAAGTAAAATAGTCAAAGAAAAGTCTCTGACTATTTATAAAATCTTTTAATATGTTCAATTGCACTTTTTTCTAATCTAGATACTTGTGCCTGTGAAATTCCTATTTCTTCTGCAACTTCCATTTGAGTTCTTCCATCAAAAAACCTTTTAGTAACTATTGTTCTTTCTTTTTCATTAAGTTTATTTAATGCTCCTTCTATTGTCATCTTCTCAGTCCATAATTCATCTGTATTTTTATTATCTTTTATTTGGTCTATTATATAGATATTTTCTGCTCCGTCATTATATATAGGTTCTTGTAATGATACTGGGTCTTGGATAGCATCCATGCAAAATCCTATTTCTTCTCTTTCTACGCCAAGCTCTTTTGCAATTTCCTCTACTCTTGGCTCTTTACCATGTTCTTTTGTATATCTTTCTTTAAACTGAATTACCTTATAAGCTAAATCTCTTACAGAACGACTTACCCTTATACTATTATTATCTCGTAGATATCTTTTTACTTCTCCTATAATCATAGGTACTGCATAAGTACTAAATTGCACATTCTGACTTAAATCAAAATTATCAATTGCTTTTATTAATCCAACACAACCAACTTGAAATAAATCATCTGCTGTTTCTCCTCTTCCATAAAATCTTTGAATAACACTTAATACTAACCTTAAATTTCCATTTATAAACTTTGTTCTTGCTTCTTCATCTCCTGCTTTTATTTTTACAAATAGTTCTTCTTTTTCTTCTTTGCTTAGTAAAGGTAATTTAGATGTATTTACACCACATATTTCTACCTTATTATTTAACAAAAGAAAAACCTCCTTTGAAACTACTTAATTTAAGTATTTCCAAATTTGGTTTTTTTATGCGCTGTTTTTTGACCCCGTCCTAAAAAACATCTTATCCTATCTTACTTGATATTTCCTTTTTCATTTTATTTATAATCTTTTTTTCTAGCCTTGAAATATAACTTTGTGAAATTCCGAAGCTCATCTGCAACTTCTTTTTGTGTTTTTTCTTCTCCTGTTTTAAATCCAAATCTCATCTCCATTATATCTTTTTCTCTATCATTTAGTTTAGAAATAGAATTTCTAAGTAAAGTCTTATCCACCTCATCTTCTAAATTTCTAGAAGTTACATCAGCTTCTGTTCCTAATATGTCTGATAATAAAAGTTCATTACCATCTCTATCTTTATTTAATGGCTCATCTATTGACACTTCCCCTTTTGTTCTGTTATTTTTTCTTAAAAACATCAATATCTCATTTTCAATACATCTTGAAGCATATGTCGCAAGTTTTATCTTTTTATCTGAATTAAAAGTATTTACTCCTTTCATTAATCCTATTGTTCCTATTGATATTAAATCTTCTATTCCTATTCCTGTATTTTCAAATTTCTTCGCTATATAGACAACTAATCTTAAATTTCTTTCTACCAACACTTGTCTTGCTTCCAAATTATTCTCTTCAGATAGTTTCTTTATATATTTCTCCTCTTCTTCAGGTGGTAATGGTGGTGGAAGTGTTTGACTTCCTGCTATGTAAAATATCGGCAAATATTCTATCTCGTTGTCTTCATTTAAATATCTTGCACAAACTGTGTTTATTTTATGTTTTAAAAACTCTAGTATTTTCATCTAAATCAGCTCCTTTTGCCAAGTTTAAACAAATTCCATCCCCATAAGAGCTCTATATTCTCCTTTCTTCGTTAAAGATTTATCATATATTCCTAAAATTACATTTTCTTTAACTTCTACTTGTTCCTCTTTTATTATTTTTAAATATTCTGCTTTAATTCCAATTAGCATTCCATTTTGTTTCCCTAATGATGAAAATGGAATCAATTTCAATTTTGAAATATATTCATCTTTAATCTTTTCTGGTATTTTTTCAAAATCACCTCCTATAATATCTTCTAGATGATTTAAAATTTCTTTAGGTATACATTCATATAAAAGCGTATGTTCTATGACCACTACAGGTGTATTTGTAATTGGTTCTTTTAACATATTCCCCGTATCTATAAGAGCCTTAGTTTTTATTATCTTATTATCTAGCTTTACCTCAATTTCATAAATCATATCCTTTTTTGTAAATTTACTCTTTATAATTGTAAAAGCTGTTATTATTACAACGAAAGCTACTATTGCTGCTAAAATTACTGTTTTTAAAGGATATGTTCCTAAAAACAAACCATTTTTCATTAAAATCTCTTGAGGTTTTACTATATATATTAAAGCAAAAGCTGCTCCTCCAAATACAAACGATGTTAAGTAAAAAAATAATAATTCTTTACACATTTTTTTAACAGATTGTGGATTATATGCAATATACACAATAATTACTGATAATATTATCTTTAATATAAAACTTGAGTAAATCTTTAAAAAGCCGCCATATGCTACAATGGAATATATTGCACCAAGCAAACTGCTAAGTATTAATCTAACATGCTTTATCTTTACTTTTAAAATTAATCCAGTTGCAAATAAAATTATGTAATTCATTATTAAATTTTCTATTAACACCACATCAACATAAATGGTCATATCATCTCACCTGTAAATAATATTCTACTATTTTCAAATTAAAAAATCTGTCTTTTCTTATATGCGAAAAAAAGAAATAATCGCGCATTTTCGATTATTTCTTTTTAAAACTAATTTTATTTTTCTTTATTCTATTTATTTCTAGTTTTTGTTTCTATTCTTTCTTAAGAAAGCAGGTATATCTAAATCATTTTGTGATGAACTTGTATCATGACTTGCTGGTATTGAATTTACTTTCTTTTCCCATGTTTTAGACACAATATTATCTACTCCAATACTTGAAATTGGTTCATTCTTTTCGAATCCTGTTGCAATTACTGTTATTTGAATGTCATCTCCCATTGATTCATCTGTTACTGTACCAAAGATAATATTTGCTTCAGGGTCAACACTGCGTTGAACTAATTCGGCTGCTGTATTTACTTCATGTAATCCTAAGTTGTCACCACCTGTGATATTAATAATAACACCTTTAGCTCCTTCTATTGAAGTTTCTAGTAATGGACTTTGGATAGCTTCTTTTGCTGCATCTTCTGCTCTATTTTCTCCTGATGCTCTACCAACACCCATGTGTGCCATACCTTGATTTAACATTATTGTTTTAACATCTGCGAAGTCTAGGTTTACTAAACCTGGAATAGCAATTAAATCTGAGATACCTTGTACACCTTGTCTTAATACATCGTCAGCCATTTTGAATGCTTCTATTATTGATGTTTTACGATCTACTATTTGTAATAATTTATCATTTGGAATTACTACTAATGTATCCACTTTTCCTTTTAAACTTTCGATTCCACGTTCTGCTTGTGATAATCTTTTCTTTCCTTCAAATGTGAATGGTTTAGTTACAACACCTATTGTTAATATTCCCATTTCTTTAGCTGCTTGTGCTACAACTGGTGCAGCTCCTGTTCCTGTTCCTCCACCCATTCCGGCTGTTACGAACACCATATCTGCTCCTCTTAATACTTCTGCAACTTCTGATTTACTTTCTTCAGCTGCTTGAGCACCAACATCTGGATTTGCTCCTGCTCCTAAACCACGAGTAATTTTTTCTCCTATTTGAATTTTTGTTTTAGCTTTTGATACTTGTAATGCTTGTCTATCTGTGTTAACAGCAATAAAGTCTACTCCTTTTATCTCTGCCTCTATCATACGATTTACAGCATTGTTTCCAGCTCCTCCTACTCCTATAACTTTAATAGTAGCAGTTCCGTCCATCATTGTTATGTTATTATTCTCATCATTATTGTATTCCATCATTTAGTTTTTCCTCCCTTTCTTATTTCAACCTTTTTTACAAGTTATTCCCCTTTTAACTATTAATCGCTAAATGAATTATATATTTAAAAATTAATACCTAAATTATGAATAGAAAAATTCCTTTATTCTTTCTAATACATTTTTAAAGAAACTTTCATTATTTTGTGTATCTATACTACTAGATACTGTTTTTGCAAATGGCCTTGCTGCAATATATCTTACTAACGCATAGCTTGTTCTATACGCTGGCTTTACTGTGCTTATTGCTCTTCCTGTTGATATTTTGACAGGTATATTTAAGTTTATTTTTCCAGCAACATCGCTTTTGTTGATATTCACTATACCTTGTCCTGTTAATATTACATTGTTTATTTTTTGTTTTAGTCCATGATTTGTTATATCTTTATTTATAATTGTAAATATTTCCTCAATTCTCGCTTCTATAATCTCAATTAATTCTGAACTTTTTATTATCTTACTTTTTGAATTATCTTTACATGTATTTAAAATAATATCATTATCATTATCAATAAAAGATTTTAAAGCTAGTCCATATTGTCTTTTTAATTTATCCGCTTCTTCTTCTGAGATATCTAATACAAGTGCTATATCATTTGTAATATTATCTCCCCCTAACGGAATAGAATTGGTATATAAAAAGGTAGAACCTTCAAACACACCAATATCAGTATTTCCTGCTCCAATATCTAATAGCATGATATTGTCATGTAATTCATTTGTATCTAATATCAAATTTCTCTCAGCTAATGTTATTGGAACAATTCCATCTATTTCAAGTCCTGCTTTTTTAAATATGTTATGTAATTGTCTTACATAATCTTTTTCTGCAAGTATTACTTGTGCACTAATTGTGAAACTAGCACTCAAATTTCCTACCGGATCACTTACTACAGTGCCATTCTCTAATGTTATTTTATCTGGCACAACATCTATTAGTGTTTTACCATCTGGAATTTCTATATCTTTTACTTGCATTATAGCATTTTGAACATCTCTTACAGATATTCCCGCATATTTATCTTTAGCCTCTTTTGTTATACTATTTTGTACTATCGTTGCATACTTTCCTGGAATTGTTACATAGGCAGAATTTATTTTTAGGTTAGTCTCATCTTCAGCATCTTTAATAGTTTTTGCAAGGCTTAAAATTATTTCATCTTCATTTATTATTTTTCCCTTCTTTAGTCCGTTACATTTATATGAGGTGTTGCATATAATTTCTATTTGGCCAAAGTTGTTTACTTCTCCTACAACGGTGCAAACCTTACTTGTCCCTATGTCAACGCCCACTATGATATCTCCTATTGCCAAGTTAATTCCTCCATTTTTTAGTATAAATTTCTTAAGTGTATATATATTACATTTTTAAAAAAATGTCAATAGAATTTGTTATATTTTTGTAATATTTTTGTAATATGATTGTAACAATATCTATACACTAGTTTTCTTCTGTTTTTGCTTCAATTTTTTCTTCTTTTTTACTTTTTCTATTTTTTCTTTCTTCAAATGCTTTTATCCATTTATCTACAAAATATCTTCTTATCATTGCTAGATTTATAAACATTCTTCCAACAAATACAACAATTGCTGCTAAATAAATATCAACATTTAATTTTTGTCCTAGTATTGTTAGTAAAATAGCTAGAATAGCATTTCCAAAAAATCCTGTAACAAATATTTTTAAATCAAAATTTTTATTTATTACTGAGTTAATTCCTCCAAACACAGAATCCAAGGCTGCTATTACTGCAATTGCTAAATAGCTTGAATATGTATATGAAATCATTGGTGCATTCATACCAATTAAAGCTCCTAATATACATCCTATAAGTATTGCTATAAAAATCATCTTTTTCCCTCCTAATTCTTATTTTCTATTCCATATATTTTGTTTCTATATCTCCATTATATTTGGAAATAGTTACATTATTTTCTTTATCAATTGTAACATCTTGACCTTTTTTCTTCATTTCATCAATAGCTCCGCCATTACCTATTAAAGAACTTTCCAAATATGATGAATCTCCTATTGCTTTTATTGTATAAGGAGCAAGTATTCTTTCTCCATTAACTCTTATAACACTTGCAGCATCAATATATACTATATCACTCATATTAATTATTCTTTGATCATTTATTGATATTGCTTCTGCTCCTGCAAGTTTTAAAGCATTTACAATTACTAATAAATCATCAGATGTTATTTTCTCAACTTCTTCATTATCTGTCTCTTTTATACTAATTATAACCCCTTGTCCTTCTACGTCTGTTTTTCCTAAAGACATATTTATTTGTTCTAGCTCTGAATCCATCAAGTTACTTGTTTCTTCATTTGATTCTTTATTATTTTTATATTCTTCTATCATAGCTGTAGTTTCTTCATATTGTTTATTTACTTCGTCATATCTCGTTTTCCAATTTGCAAGTTCTGTACTTAATTCTGATTTTCTCATATTTTCAATTGAAGTAATATCTGCTTCATTTACTATTTTGAATTGCATTGTCATGACTAATACTAAAGCAAAACATGCAATTCCAGCTGTGATAATCATTGTTATCTTGCCCTTTTTCATGCCATTCTTCATGTAACTCCTCCTTCTACTCACTTATTGATTTTGCATAATTATAAGTAATTGTTCCTGTATACTTTGGTATTGTAATATTATTTGATTTTTCTAATGTAGCTCCTACACTATAACTTCTTAATAATTCTAGATATCCTCCTGGTCTATCTAATGCTGCTAATTGTTCTGGAAGTCCTATTGCTTTTATTTCAAATGGTGCTCCAACTTTTTCACCATTTATATCTATTATATTTCCTCCACAAATAATTCCTGTTGTTGGTATTATTCTTTGGTCGTTTATTGATATTGCTTCTGCTCCTGCATTTTTTAATTCATTTATTACACTTAAAACATCAGTATCATGAACTAGCAATGAGCTTGGATCTAAACTACTACTAGCGTCTTTTTTACTATCACTTAATGTTACAATTACTCCTGGCCCTGTTACTTCTGTTAATCCTATAACTTTATTTCCTTCTGTGATTTCTTCTTCTTTTTCTTTTAAAGCTGTATCATTTTGAGTTGCACTTTCCCTTTCTTTTTCTAGTTCTGCTTCTGCATCTGATAAGTCTTTAACTCTATTATCATATCTTTCTTTATATCTTAAAACTTCTGCTCTTAAATTATTTTCTTCATAATCATTACTAACTGTTGAATTAGTTCCTTCCACAGTTCTCATTTGTATACATATTCCAGCTGTTAATGCAAAACACATAACTCCTAATACTATTGCAACCACTTTTTTATTTTGCATATTCTCACCTCTTTATACTTTTTCTCTAAAATATGGATTAAACCCATTATTTAAATCTCCGTTTAAAAATATTTCTCCTTCTTTTCCTTTTTCTTGTTCTATTATTGCTTGTACATATAACATTTTATTACTTAAATTACTGCTATCACCTAAGTATACTCTCTTTTTCTCATCATTCAAATATATACTATATTCGTTTTCATCACTAATGTCAATACTTGTGACTTGTCCGTCTAAACCACTATCTTTTGCTGCATTCATTATTCTTATTACTTGTTCCAATCTTCTTAAATCTTCATCATTTAGTCTATTTCCTGGTACTATATCTTCTTCATTAGTTGTAGCTCCTTGTATTATTGGCATATCTCTACTATCATCTGAAATTTCTAATATATAGCCTTGTGTATTTATATATGCATATTTTCCCATATAATCTACATTATATGTTGCTACTCTTTCTGTTATATCTATTTCTATTGTACTCGGTAATTTTCTATGTATCTCCACACTTTCTACATAAGGATTTTCTTTTATTTTATTTATAATGTCTCCTTTATAAAATCTAAATATATTTTCATCAGATTTTAGTCCTGACAAACTAATAATTGTATCACTTGGTATCGTAACATTATTTATTACATTTATGTCCTTTATGTTAAAAATTGGTGAAGTTAATGCAAAAGTAATTCCTCCAGCTATTATTCCTACTAATAAAAACAATTTTACAAAAAATTTAATTCTTTTTATTCTTTTCTTTCTTTTTCTTTCTTCTCTTGTTATCTTTTTTCTTCTTTCTTCATCTTTTTTTAATTTGTTTTTATTAGTCATATTAATTACTGTTTCTGTGTCTAAATCAAAATCTTCTTGTTTTTCTTCTGCTTTCTTTTTTTGATTAATTCTTTTTTCTCTTTCCTTTTGCTTCTTTCTTCTTAGCATTTCTTCTGCATTTTCTTTATTTTTTTCTTGCTCCATATAATATGGATTAATATCTTTTGTCTTCCTTGGCAATTTCAGCCCTCCTTTTTGGACAAGAACTTGTTTATTTAAGGGCTTTTAGCCCTTAATCATTTCTATATCTAATCCTAACTTCTGAAGTTTAGTTATAAAGTTTTCATATCCCCTTAATATATATTCTATGTTATCTATTTTTGTTGTTCCTTTTGCTACACTTCCAGCTAAAACTAATGCTGCTCCTCCTCTTAAATCTGTTGCATTTACAGTTGTTCCATAAAGTTTTTTAACACCTTTTACTACCGCTGTTTTTCCTTCTATTGTTATTTTAGCTCCCATCCTTACTAATTCTTGTGCAAATCTATAACGATTTTCAAATATATTTTCTACTACTACAGATGTTCCTTTAACTGTTGTAAGTAAACTTACAAATATTGATTGCATATCTGTTGGGAATCCTGGATATGGCATTGTTTTTATATCTACTGCTTTTAGCTTTTTAGGTGTTCTTATTTCTATTTGGTTTTTCTTCACATCTAAATTACAACCCATTTCTTCTAGTTTATCGATTACAGGTGTTATATGATTTGCGTCAGCATTTTCTATTAATATATTAGAACGATTAATTGCAGCTAAACATAGAAATGTTCCTGTTTCTATTCTATCTGGCATAACATTATAACTTACATCTTTTAATTGTTTTACACCTTCTACTTCTATATGACTAGAACCTGCACCTTTTACTTTTGCTCCCATTTTATTTAAGAAATTTTGCAAATCTATTATTTCTGGTTCTCTTGCTGCATTATTAATTGTTGTTATTCCTTCTGCCAAACAGCTTGTAAGTATAGCATTTTCAGTAGCTCCGTACACTTGGAAAGTCTAAGTCGATTTTTTCCCCTATTATTCTATCACAAAAACACTCAATATTTCCATAGTTTTTACTAATATTTATTCCTAATTTTTCAAAAGCTTTTAAATGTAATTCTATTGGTCTTGTTCCTATATCACATCCACCAGGATATGAAAACGTTGCTTTTCTATGTCTTCCAAGTAATCCACCTACTAAAATAACAGATGAACGCATTTGTCTCATCAACTCTTCTGGAATCTCAAATTTTTCTATTTTACTTGTATCTATTATAACTTTATTCTTCTTTTTTTCTACAGTCCCTCCTAAGCTTTTCAATATTTCAAACATCATTTCTGTGTCATGTATTTTAGGTACATTATATAGTGTGCTCTTTCCTCCATTTAAAACACATGCTGCTATTATGGGTAATGATGCATTTTTAGAACCTGATATGTTAACAACTCCTTCTAGTTTTTTTCCTCCTTTTATTATGTATTCTGACATTTTTCTACCACCTTTCACTTTATTCTGTTATATATTATGTTTTGTCTACGTAAAAAGTGAATTTTTGAATTATTTAAAAACTGTATAACTCTTATGATAAATTTTCAATTGAACAAATAAGAGTATCTTTTGTTAATCCATTCTATTATTTTAATTTTTTCTTGCTATTTAAAAACGCAAAAAACAGGGGCGCCAACAAAGGCGCCCCATTACGTGCAGTTAGTTGGCCTCGAGTAACTTCTGAACCCTACACTCGGTTACCACGTGCTCAAGTGCGTCCTGGATTGTCCAGCACCCTCTAGCCACGCCTAGGGCTAAAAAGCCCATAAGCTCTTGGTAAGATGCAACTGTCTTCTCCAGAGACTGACCGTTGTAGCTCACCATGTACTGCGAAAGAGCCGGGTTTACAATCCAATACTCCCTGAGCACTCCTGAGAAGTCGGACATCTTGGACTGCTGGTTGTACATATACTCATGTACAAGCCTTACCATGTTCAGGAATTCCCGTTCTTGGTCAATCCTTTCCATGTACTCAGCAGGAACCTCTATGTCCTTCTCTGCGAAGTAATCAAGCTTCTTGCTTACTTCAGCAGAGTAGTCATCGCAGAAGTTCCTAATCTCCTTCCACTCGTCACTTCCGATTGCGACACCGAACCTATCAATCAGATTCTGTTCATACTGCCGCCTGGCCTCTGCACTTGTCTGCACACTCACTGTGTTTCTCCTTTCGTTGTTTGCAGACCTACATGGCTTTATTGCCATATAATATATTATACCACATTTTCTTAATTTTTTCAACTTTAAAAAGCTTCAATTCGTTGATACAAGTAATTTTGGCAGATTAAATTTCATTTTAAAAATAAAGAGGCTAGAACCCTAGCCCCTCCCAGTCACTGGCTTACTCCTGAAGTTCATTCGCAAAGACTATAAGAGCTATCAAAGCCGTGATTCCAAATATCACATAGAGAACACTCGCTGCGATAAGCATTGGATTAGATTTCGGCTTTTTCTCTTCTCTTATATCGTTTGCATCGTATTCAGTAAACTGTTTCTTCTGCTTCATCATAGACTTCTCCTTTGTTTCATCTACGTTTAAGCTACAAATTTGACTCGTTTTTAGCCAAACATAACTATTTTAACACAAATTTAAAATTTTTTCAACATCATTAACTTTGTATTAAAATATTAGCAATAAAAAATAAACAAAATACTTTCTATGATATATTTACTAAAAGTGGTTTATAAAATCTTGAAATTTTGCCAATAATATCATATAATATGTAAAGTTTGAAAAACATGGAGGAAGATTATGAAAGATATTACAGTAAGAAAACTATATAAAGAAACAAATAACTTTGTAGACAAAGATATTATAATTGAAGGTTGGGTTAAAACATTAAGAGATTCTAAAACATTTGGTTTTATTGAACTAAATGACGGTACATTTTTCAAAAATGTACAAGTTGTTTTTAATAATTCTTTATCTAATTTTGAAGAAATAAGAAAGCTAACACTTAGTTCTTCAATCAAAGTATCTGGTAAATTTGTCTTAACACCAGAATCTAAACAACCTTTTGAAATTCAGGCAACAAATATTGAAATAGAAAGCTTAGCAGATAATACTTATCCATTACAAAAAAAGAGACATTCATTTGAATATTTAAGAACAATTGCACACCTTCGTCCAAGAACAAATACTTTCAATGCCGTATTTAGAGTAAGAAGTGTTTTGGCTTACGCTATACACAAATTCTTTCAAGAGCAAGACTTCGTATATGTTCACACACCTATTTTAACAGGTAGTGATGCAGAAGGTGCAGGAGAAATGTTTAATGTTAATTCATTTGACTTAAGTAATGTTCCTAAAACAGAAGATGGAAAAGTTGATTTTTCAAAAGACTTTTTTGGAAGACATGCTCACTTAACTGTTAGTGGTCAATTAAATGGAGAAACATTCGCAGAAAGCTTTTGTAATATATACACATTTGGTCCTACATTTAGAGCTGAAAATTCTAACACTGTAAAACATGCTGCTGAATTCTGGATGATAGAACCTGAAATATGTTTTGCTGACCTTGAAGATGATATGGATTTAGCTGAAGACATGATTAAATATACTTTTAAATATGTTTTAGATAACTGTCCTGAAGAAATGGAATTTTTCAATAACTTTATAGACAAAGGTCTATTAGATAGATTAAATCATGTAATAAATTCTGATTTTGCAAGAGTAAGCTATACAGATGCTATTAAAGAATTAGAAAAACATAATGATGAATTTGAGTATAAAGTTTCTTGGGGTGTTGATTTACAAACCGAACATGAAAGATATTTATGTGAAAAGATTTATAAAAAGCCTGTATTTGTAAAAGACTACCCAAAAGATATTAAAGCCTTTTATATGAAACAAAATCCAGACGGAAAAACTGTTGCTGCAGCTGACTTATTAGTTCCAGGTATTGGTGAAATTATAGGTGGTAGTCAAAGAGAAGAAGATTATGATAAATTACTAACAAGAATGAAAGAATTAGATATGCCAATTGAAAACTATGATTGGTATTTAGACTTAAGAAAATATGGAAGTTGTGTACATTCAGGATTCGGTTTAGGTTTTGAAAGAGCAATCATGTATTTAACTGGTATGCAAAACATTCGTGATGTCATACCATTCCCTAGAACACCTAAAAATTGTGAATTTTAAAAAAAGTCTCCAAAATTTGGAGATTTTTTTTGATAAGGTATTTACAAATAATATATTATGTGTTACTATTGATTGTGTGTGATAGGCTATTTTTGTCGTAAAGTGTAATACCTTTTACAGCAAAAGCTTTTCATGAAAACTCATTCTTTTGTTTAAAGGTAGAGATTTTGAGTCTCTACCTTTTATTTTTATTTACTCATATTATTTTCCATAATAGCTATCCAATAAAATTTGTTTTAATTCTGATACTAAAGGTAGTCTTGGGTTTGCAGTAGTACATTGGTCTTCAAAAGCTCTATCTGCTAACATATCTACCTTTGATAAAAATTCTTGTTCATCTATTCCTGCTTCTTTAAAAGATTTCGGAATATTCATGTGTTCATTTAATTCTTTTATTTTCTCTATTAAACTATTAATTCCTTCTTCTTTTGTTTCTGCTTTTAATCCAACTTTCTTTGCTAATTCATAATATTTTTCATCTGCTATAAAATATTCATATTTAGGGAATGATACAAATTTTGTTGGTTTACTACTATTATATCTAATTACATATGGTAAAAGTATCGCATTTATTCTACCATGTGCCATATGAAATTCTGCACCTAATTTGTGTGCCAAAGAGTGATTTATTCCTAAGAAAGCATTTGTAAATGACATACCTGCAATTGTACTTGCATTGTGCATTTTTTCTCTCGCTTCTTTATCATCCCCATTATCATATGCTCTTTCTAAGTACTTAATTACTAACTCAGTTGCTTTTTCTGATAAACCATCTGTATAATCTGACGCCATATTAGATACATACGCTTCTATGCTATGAGTTAAAACGTCCATTCCTGTATCTGCTGTAACAGTTTTAGGAAGACTCATTACTAAGTCTGGATCTACTATTGCAACATCTGGAGTTAATTCATAGTCAGCAAGAGGATATTTTTTATTTAATTTTTTATCTGTTATAACAGCAAATGATGTAACCTCTGAACCTGTTCCTGATGTTGTCGGTATTGCTACCATTTTACATTTTGTTCCTAGTTTTGGAAATTTATAAGTACGTTTTCTAATATCCATAAACTTTAATTTTAATCCTTCAGGGTCTGCATCTGGGTGTTCGTAGAATAACCACATACCTTTTGCTGCATCTATTGGGCTTCCTCCACCCAAAGCTATAATTACATCAGGTCTAAAACGTTCCATTACTTCTACACCTTTTTTTATAGTATCAAAAGATGGGTCTGATTCTACATCTGCAAATATTTCTGAGTGTACGTAATGTTCTCTTTTTCTTAAATGATATAAAATCTTATCTACATATCCTAATTTTATCATTGATTCATCTGTTACGATAAATGCTCTTTCTATATCAGGCATTTTTTCTAGATACCCTATAGAACCTGCTTCAAAATATATTTTTTCAGGTACTTTAAACCATTGCATATTAACCCTCCTCTTACTTGTTCTTTTTATATTAATAAGATTTACTGAAGAAACATTTGCAGTTGTTGAATTTCCACCAAATGAACCACACCCTAAAGTTAATGATGGCATATTTGTGTTATAAATATCTCCAATTGCTCCATGTGTTGAAGGTGAATTTACAATGATTCTTCCTGCTTTCATTGTTTCAGAAAATTTGAGTATCGTTTCTTTATTTTCTGAATGTATAACTGCTGAATGTCCAAGTCCTCCAAATTCTAATAATTTTTCAGATTTTTCTATTCCTTCTTCTTCATTATCTACAATATAATAAGTAAGCACTGGGCTTAATTTTTCTTTTGAAAATGGATATTCTCTTCCTATTCCTTCTTCATAAACTACTAATACTTTTGTATCTTCTGGGACCTCAAAGCCTGCTTCTTTTGCTATTTTATATGGTGATTGTCCAGGTACATGTGATTTCAATTTATACCCTGTATCATCTCTATATTCAAACATACTTTCTTGTAATTTTTGTTTTTCTTCTGGACTTACAAAATAACAACCTGCTTCTCTCATTAGCCTTTCAAACTCTTGATAGATATCTCTATCAACTAAAACGGCTTGTTCTGATGCACATATCATTCCATTGTCAAATGCCTTTGACATCACTAAATCATTTACTGACGTTTTTATTTTAGCTGTTTTATCAATATAACAAGGAACATTTCCAGGTCCTACTCCTAATGCTGGTTTTCCACAAGAATATGCAGATTTTACCATACCCGTTCCACCTGTTGCTAAAATCAAATTAACATCTGGGTGATTCATAAGTGTTCTTGTTGCTAATATGCTTGGTTCTTCAATCCATAAAATACAATCTTCTGGAGCTCCTGCTTTTACAGCTGCATCTCTTAATATCTCAGCTGCTCTCGAGCTACATTTTTGAGCAGATGGGTGAAAACCAAATATAATTACATTTCTTGTTTTAGCAGAAATTATAGATTTAAACATCGTTGTAGAAGTTGGATTTGTTACTGGTGTTACACCTGCAATTATTCCAACTGGCTCTGCGATTTCTACATAACCTTCTTCATCATTTTTACTAATTATCCCAACTGTTTTTTCATATTTAATACTATGATATACATATTCTGTTGCAAACATATTCTTTGTTATTTTATCTTCATAAATTCCTCTTCCTGTTTCTTCTACTGCCATTTTAGCAAGTTCCATATGATGCTCTAATCCTGCCATTGACATTGCTTTTGTAATATTATCTACCGTTTCTTGGTCAAGTTTTAAGTATTCTTCTGATGCCTTTTTAGCTCTTTTAACTAAATTATCAATCATTTCTTTTACTTTAGTTTCTTCTTCCATAAAGATATTTCCTCCTTTTTCTTTTGCTTATTTTAACCAATTTTATCCTTATAATACTTTTTACCTAATTATAGCATTAAAAAAAATAAAAATACACCCTAAAATTAAATTTTTCTAATTAATTTTAGGACGTATTTATTTTTACTTATATAAATAATTTTGTGGGTTTACATGTTCCCCATCTATTCTAATTTCAAAATGTAAGTGTGGTCCTGTTGAATTTCCTGTAGAACCAACTGCTGCAATTACATCTCCTGCTTTTACTTCTTGCCCTACTTTAACATACATTTTACTTGTATGTGCATACCAAGTCTCTACACCATTACCATGATCTACTTTTACTAAGTTACCATATGAACCATTATATTTAGCAAATGTAACTGTACCATCAGCTACAACTTTTATTGGTGTACCTGTAGTTGCTGAAATATCTAGTCCAGTATGTCTAGAACTTCTTATACTACTACTTACACCATATCTTGAAGTTATTCTTCCTGTAATTGGTGCTGTTGCAAGTTTTATACCATTTACATCTGGCATAGCATCTATTCTTTCTTGTTCTTCTTTTTCTTCTATTGTTTCTGTAACTTTTGTTTGAATTTCAGCTTTTGCAACTTCTACATCTTGTGTATTTACTTCTTCTTCATTTTGAGTATATTTTTCTAAAATCGTTAAATCTAAATCTTCTTCATTATTATCTTCTTTAATTTGATTTACAACTTCCTCTGCCTCTTCAATGGTGTCTACTTTTTGTAATTCTTCATCATTAAGTGCTATTTCATAATATTTATAAGTAATAACTAAATTTTCTTCTAATTTACTTGCAACCTCTTCTTCGTTTGGCTCTAAGTTCCTCTCTACAAATTTTAACTCATATTCAGGAGTTTCTTTTAAATCTACAGTGTCTACATTTACTTGTTCTTCTACATTTTGCTTAACAGTTTCAACAAGCGCTTCTTTATTTTGTACATATCCTATTTCTTCTCCTGATATATTTACTTTATAGATTGGTTTGTATTTTATTAATATAATCGCGATAATAAAACCAAATCCTATAATAGCTATGTTAAAATACTTAAAAATTTCTTTCGTATAGTATTTTAATTTTTTGTTTAAAATATATATTCACACTCCTTTTTGTTTTAAGCTTTTTTAACGCGACCATGTTCTATTATACTATATATTCTTGCCAAAATCAAATTATGTATACATTTTTTAGCGCAATTTGTCAATTTTAGTAAAACTCTTAACTTCTTTTTTTCTGTTTTTCCATATTTTTCTTTCATATCCTCGTTTTTTCTTCATTTTTCTTTGATTTTCACTCATTTAACCTTTGAAAAAGTTCTAAAATGCAACAGTAAGGAGCTTTATCCCTTTATATGGCTATAATCAAGATTTTTGTTTAATATATATAACTTATTTAATCTGTTTTAATTCTACTTTTTATTATTAGTATGTTAACTATAATTAATTTGTAAATCGACAAATATTTTACCCATAGGTTTTATATAGATATTTTAGTTACTGTAAATTTAAACCATAAAATGCTATTATATGCCTATAAGAAAATAGGAGTGTGATAAAAATGGCTTTAGACTATAATGTAATAGGACAAAGAATAAAACAAGCAAGATTAGCAAAAAACCTAACACAAGAAGATTTAGCAGAACAAATTGATATTTCTGTCGCTTTCTTAAGTAGAGTAGAAAGAGGAAATTCACATATCAATTTAAAAAGATTAAATCAATTATGTCGTTTATTAGACGTATCTGAAGGTTATATTTTGAATGGTGCTTCTAGTAATTCAGAAAATTATTTGACGAAAGAGTTTTCAGAATTATTAAAAAGTTGTTCACCAGAAACACAAAGACTTATATATAATGTAGCAAAAGTAATTGCTGAAGATGACCCACATGAACCACTTAACTAAATAAGAAGAAGATGTAAAAGTCAATATTTTTAATATTGGCTTTTTGTTGTTTTTGCAACAGTTTTATTTTCTAATAAACTGTATATTATTTGTATAAATATATCAAAAACAATTGCTTATATTTTTCTAATATGCTATTATAATATATGGCAAATTGTTTATACTAATAAAATAATATAAGGAAATTTTAAGGAGGTAAAAAATGGAATTTGAACAATGGAAAAATTTTAAAAAAGGTGATTGGCAATCAGAAATAAATGTTAGAGATTTTATACAACACAATTACACACCTTATGAAGGAGATGACAGTTTCTTAGCTGGTCCAACTGAAAAAACTAAAAAGCTTTGGAATGAAGTTTTAGACCTTTATAAAAAAGAACATGATTCAAAAGGTGGCGTATTAGATATAGATACAAAAACAATATCTACAATTACAGCACATAATGCAGGCTATATTGATAAAGATTTAGAGGATATAGTAGGACTTCAAACAGATGCACCTTTAAAAAGAGCTATTATGCCATTTGGTGGAATAAGAATAGTTGAAAAGGCTTGCGCAGCTTACGATAGAAAAGTAGATGATGAAGTTGAAACTATATTCCATAAATATAGAAAAACTCATAATGATGGAGTATTTAGTGTATATACACCAGATATTAGAGCTGCAAGAAGTTCACACTTAATTACAGGTCTTCCTGATGGATATGGACGTGGAAGAATCATAGGAGATTACAGAAGAGTTGCTCTATATGGTGTAGATGTTTTAATCGCAGAAAAACAAGATGAATTAGATGTTTTAAATACTGATGAATTAACTGAAGAAATTATAAGAAATAGAGAAGAAATTAGTGAACAAATTAAAGCATTAAATGAATTAAAAGAAATGGCCGCTAAATACGGATTTGATATTTCAAAACCAGCATCAAATGCTAAAGAAGCAGTTCAATGGTTATATTTCGGATATTTAGGAGCTATAAAATCACAAGATGGTGCCGCAATGAGTTTAGGTAGAACTTCTACATTCTTAGATATTTATTTTGAAAGAGATTTACAAAATGGTACTCTAACAGAAGAAGAAGCTCAAGAAATTATGGACCACTTTGTTATGAAATTAAGATTAGTTCGTTTCTTAAGAACACCTGAATATAATGAATTATTCAGTGGAGACCCTGTATGGGTAACAGAAAGTATTGGTGGTATGGGAGTTGACGGAAGAACTTTAGTTACTAAAAACTCTTTCAGATTACTTCATACTCTTCAAAACTTAGGACCTGCACCAGAACCAAACATGACAGTTCTATGGTCTACAAGATTACCAGAAGGATTTAAGAGATTTACAACTAACTTATCTATAAAAACATCATCTATTCAATATGAAAACGATGACTTAATGAGAACTACTTTAGGTGATGATTATGGAATAGCATGTTGTGTATCTCCAATGAAAATAGGTAAACAAATGCAATTCTTTGGTGCAAGAGCTAACCTTGCTAAAACTCTACTTTATGCAATTAATGGTGGTAGAGATGAAATGACAGGAAAGCAAGTTACACCAAAATATCAACCAATTACTTCTGAATATTTAGACTATGATGAAGTTATGGAAAAATTCAATCAAATGATGGATTATGTTGCGAAAATTTATATAAAAGCTTTAAATGCTATTCATTACATGCATGATAAATATTGCTATGAAGCTGAAGAAATGGCATTACATGATAGAGAAATCATTCGTACAATGGCTTGTGGTATTGCAGGACTTTCAGTTGTAGCAGACTCATTATCAGCTATAAAATATGCTAAAGTAAAAGTTATTCGTGATGAAACAGGACTTGCTGTTGATTACAAAGTTGAAGGCGACTTCCCTAAATTCGGAAATGACGATGATAGAGTTGACAAAATAGCCGTTGATATTACTAAAAACTTTATGAACAAATTAAGAAAACATCAAACTTATAGACATTCAAAACATACATTATCTATTTTAACAATTACTTCAAACGTAGTATATGGAAAAGCTACAGGAAATACTCCTGACGGAAGAAGAGCTGGAGAACCATTTGGACCTGGTGCTAACCCACTTCATGGAAGAGATACAAATGGAGCATTAGCAGTTATGAACTCTATTGCAAAACTTCCATTTGATAGTGCCGAAGATGGTATTTCTTATACATTCTCAATCACACCTGGAACATTAGGTAAAACAGATGAAGAAAAAATAGATAACTTAGTTAATATGCTTGATGGTTACTTTACACAAACAGGTCATCATATTAATGTTAACGTATTTGATAGAGCATTACTTGAAGATGCTATGGAACACCCAGAAAATTACCCACAACTTACAATTCGTGTTTCTGGATATGCTGTTCACTTTACAAAACTAACAAGAGAACAACAATTAGATGTAATCCATAGAACAATTCATGAAAGAATATAATTAGATAAACTAAAAAAGAAACAAAAAATAATAAATGTTTAAAAGTAAAAGGGGAATTTATTTCCCCTTTAATACTGTAAGGAGCAATTATGAATAACGAAGAAAAAGATTTAAGATATTATGCAAAAGTACATTCAGTAGAATCACTTGGAACAGTTGATGGTCCAGGTATTCGTTTTGTATTATTTTTACAGGGGTGTCACTTAGAATGTAAATATTGCCATAACAGAGACACTTGGGATATTAACTCTGGTAGTTATCAATCACTTGATGAAATCTTCGATAAAATTATGAGATATAAAAATTACATCTATCAAAGAGGTGGTGTTACTATCAGCGGTGGCGAACCTTTACTTCAACATAAGTTTATTTATGAACTATTTACTAAGCTAAAAAAGGAAAATATTCATACTTGTATAGATACTTCAGGTATGGTCGCACTAACTGATGATATTAAAAAACTAATAGATATAACTGATTTATTTTTATTAGACATCAAACATATTGATGACGAAAAGTGTAAAGACTTAGTTGGAAGATCAAATAAGTTAGAACTTAACTTCGCTAGATATTTAAGTGATAATAACATTCCTATATGGATTAGACAAGTATTAGTTCCAGGATATACAGATGATGAACAAGATTTATTAAAACTAAAAGATTTCATTAATTCTCTTAAAACTGTAGAAAGGGTAGAAATTTTACCATATCATAATGTCGGAGAATTTAAGTGGAAAGAGCTTGGTTTAACTTATCCTTTAGAAGGCGTTAGACAAGCAGATAATAATGATGTTAAAAGAGCAAAAGAAATTTTAGGTATTAATTAATAGATGTTTTTTGGGACGGGGTCAAAAAACATCAGAAGTATTTTATAAAATTATTAATAAATATTGACTTTTATATTTAAAAATATTATAATTAATTTGTAAGATAAATATTAAATGTTTTAAAAACATATAATATAAAAAGAGCAAGGCTAGATGCCTTACTCATTAGATGAAGTATCAGAATTGTTGTTGATATTAGTTTTCGCAGGACTAATATCAACTTTTTCTTTGCTTGCATAGAATTGGTATCCTACAACTCCGATTATGCCTACTAATACTGCTACGCAAAGTATAACAAAACCGATACCTAGGTATTTCTCCATAGGATGTCCCCCTTCTTTCGTATATTTGCCCCTAACATATTATGTAATAGTCAGGTGCATAAACTAATATTTAGTTGTATACAAAATACTAATTTATGCACCCAACTTGAAGGAGTCACTTCATCGATCTCTAATATATCAAATTTTAATTATAGTGTCAATATTTATATAAAGTTTTACAAATAAATTTAGTCTTGTTCTGCCGTGTCAAACATTTCATCTGAAAAAAATTCTCTTAAGGTTATATTAAAGCCTTCACAAATATGAAGTAAAGTATCTATTTTTAATAATTCCGTTTTTCCGCTCATAAAAGTCGAAATAGTCGAACATGGTATTCCTGACATCTTACATAATTTCCAAACATTCATATTTTTTTCTTCTAAATAATATTCTATTCTTTTTCTAATAGCATCTGATAATTTCATTCTTTGCCTCCAAAACATCTAAATTCTAATGAAATTATATATAAATGCTTATCCTTAATACTTTGGCTAATTGAAAAAACAGAAAATATTTTCAATTTATCGAACTAGTTTGTTGCATTGAAGTTTTTGTTATGTTATACTAGAAGTACTTCAATTTGCCAAACTAGTTTTTTAAAAGAAAGGATTTGATAAAATGAATTATTCAAAAGAAAAAAATAGAGGAATTACATTAATTGCATTAGTGATAACTATAATTGTTCTACTAATTTTAGCTGGAGTTTCAATTGCAATGCTAACAGGAGAAAATGGAATATTAACACAAGCACAAAGAGCCAAAAAAGAAACTGAACAATCAAAAGAAGACGAACTAAGAAGGTTAACAGCATTAGAAGCTGCAACAAATTTAGAAAATACAACATATATAGATAATAGTACTGGAGAAGAAAAAACAATAATAATACCACCTGGATTTGCCGTCTCACAAGTAGATGGAGAAAACACACTAAAAACTGGATTAGTAATAATAGATTCTAACGAAAATGAATATGTATGGATAGAAGTTCCAAGAACAGCAGAAGTATATCCTACCGCTGGAACAAATATAGTTGATTTCACTAATAGCGATTATGAAAAAATAGAAAATGACTTACATACTTATACCTATTTATACCGTAATGAAACAAATTATAATGATGTGTACTACTCATACGAAACTACGGGACTGTCTGAAGCAGAATATAATTCCTTAAAGAAAAATATGTTAAAAAGTGTTTACCTAAATGCTGGATTTTGGATAAGTCGATATGAAATAGGGGCTTTAGAAAAAAGAACCACACATACAAATATATCCAATTTAATGCCATTATCACAAAAAGGACTATATCCACTAACATATGTATATTGTAAAGAAGCAGAAGAAATTGCTAAAAAATATAATATAAAAGGATATTCAAGTAATATAATGTTTGGAGTTCAGTGGGACTTAGTTTTAGTTTATTTGGAAAAAAACGCACAGTGGAATATTTCTGAATCAGATACAGCTCAAAAAAATTTAATGGAAAATAGTACAAGTTGGGGAAATTATTATGATTCTACATTTACTTTAAATAATGGAAAATACGCACAAATAAACACCTTAGATACATGGTATACTTATACCGATAATTTAAATGAATGTGTACAAAATGGCACTAAATTGTCAACAACTAATAAAGACAATTACTCTATTTTATGTACAACTGGCGCTTCAAACCAAAATTGTAAACAAAATATCTATGATTTAGCAGGAAATGTTTGGGAATGGACTTTAGAATATTCAGGGCTTCCCGATAATCCGTGCTCAATTAGAGGCGGTGGTTTTTATCACTCTGGAAAAAACACTTTTGCTAGTTATCGTAGTTATAATCCCTACACATTTGAGCATAATTTATTTTGTGCCGGATTTAGAGTGACAATATATTGATCATTTATATACATAATGATGTAATCAATTTAAAATGAGTAATAATAGATAAGTAAAATTTATTTATCTATATTAGACAAAACAATGTAACTAAAATTATCTTAATAATTATAGAACTAAAAAAATATATAGTATGATATGTGAAATAAAACATATCATATTTATATATCTATCTTTTGCTTTTTATAGCTTTAAATTTTTATATAATTTTTATTTTAATATATAAAAATAGTTATATATCAACTAAATTAATTATAATTGATATATAACTATAATTCTATTTTTTAACACTTAGAGCTCTTAATGAATTTATTATTGCAAGTACTGAAACACCTACATCTGCAAAAACAGCTTCCCACATAGTCCCTATTCCAAATGCTGTTAAAATTAAAACTAATACTTTAACAGCTATTGCAAATACTATATTTTGTCTTACTATTTTCATGGTCTTTTTAGAAATCTTGATTGCAGTACCTATTTTTGATGGTTCATCTGTCATGATAACTACATCTGCTGCTTCTATTGCTGCATCTGAGCCTAGTCCTCCCATTGCAATTCCTATATCTGAAAGTGCTAATACTGGAGCATCATTTATACCATCACCTACAAATACTAACTTTCCTTTTTCAGATTTATCTTTCATTAATTCTTCTACTTTTTCAACTTTTCCATCTGGTAATAATTCTGTATATACCTTATCTAAACCTAATTCATTTGCTACCTTTTCTCCCACTTCTTTTTTGTCTCCTGTGAGCATTACGGTTTCTTTTATATTATTTTTCTTTAATGTTTTTATAGCTTTAAAAGTGTCTTCTTTTATTTTATCTGCAATTAATATATATCCTGCATATTTGTTATCAATTGCAACATAAAGAATTGTTCCTATTTCATTACAAGGAATATAAGAGATATTCTTCTCTTTCATTAACTTATCATTTCCAATCAGAACTTCTCTTCCCTCTACATTTGAAGATACTCCTCTTCCTGCTATCTCCTCTGTATTTAAAATACTGCTTTGATTTATTTCTTTGTTATATGCTTTTTTTAGTGATATTGAAATTGGGTGATTTGAATTACTTTCTGCATATGCTGCATATTTTAATAATTCTTCTTTAGATATTCCATTTGCTTCTACTTTTTGTACTTCAAATACACCTTCTGTTAATGTACCTGTCTTATCAAAAACAACTATCTCTGTATTTGCTAAAGCTTCCAAATAATTACTTCCTTTAACTAAAATTCCTGTTTTAGATGCTCCTCCAATTCCTCCAAAGAATCCTAGTGGTATTGATATTACTAAAGCACAAGGGCAAGACACAACTAAGAATGTTAATGCACGATAAAGCCATTCTGTAAATTCTCCTAAGTTTAGTACAAATGGTGGGATAATTGCAAGAAGTACTGCTATTATAACTACAATTGGTGTATAATATTTTGCAAATTTAGTTATAAAGTTTTCTGATTTAGATTTTTTACTACTTGCATTTTCTACTAAGTCTAATATTTTGCTTACAGTAGATTCTCCAAATTCTTTTTCTACTTTTATAGTAAGTAATCCATTTTCGTTAATACAACCACCTAGTACTTCATCTCCAACAGTTACTTCTTTAGGAACTGATTCTCCTGTTAATGCTGATGTATCTACCATTGAACTACCTTCTACTATAATCCCATCTAAAGGTATCTTTTCACCTGGTTTCACAACTATGTTTTCCCCAATTTTTACATCTTCTGGGGATATCTTTTCTATTTTTCCATTACGTTTAACAAAAGCTATATCTGGCCTTATATCCATAAGGCTTGTAATTGATTTTCTTGATTTATCAACTGCATAATCTTGGAATAATTCTCCTACTTGATAAAATAACATAACAGCAACAGCTTCTGGGAATTCTCCAATAACAAAAGCACCTATTGTTGCTACTGCCATTAAGAAATGTTCATCAAATACTCTTCCTCTAAATATATTCCTGATTGCCTTCCATACAATTTCTAGACCGACTATTAAATAAGCAATTATATAAAGTCCTTTATTTATTAAATCGTTTTCAAAAGGAACGGCCATTGCTACTAAGAATAGAATAAATGAAATTATTATTTGTATTAAACTCTTCTTCATAGTATCCTCCTTAAATTTCCTCTACCTTAACATCTGGTTCTTCTCTTTTTACTACCTTTTTTATTTTCTTAAATATTTCTTCATCGTCACTACTAGTTTCTACAGTCATTTTCTGTGTCATAAAACTAACAGATGCATTTTCTACTCCATCTACTTTTTTTACATGTTCTTCTATCTTAGTTGCACAATTTGCACAGTCTAACCCTTTTAGTTTAAAACTTTTTTTCATAAAATCACCTTCCTATTTATGTTCTATATGTTCAATTCCTAGTTCGAATAACCCTTTTACATGGTCATCATCAATTGTATAATATACTTCTTTTCCCTGTCTTCTACATTTTACGATACTCATTCTTCTTAATGTTCCAAGTTGATGTGATATAGATGATTTACTCATACCTAATACATTTGCAATATCACATACACACATTTCATTTTGGTCTAATGCAAATAATATTTTTGCTCTTGTTGTATCACCTAAAATCTTAAAAAATTCTGCTAATTTATTAAATAAATCATCTTTTGGCATTTTACTTAATGTATCTTTTACAATATCTTCATGGATTATATTACAATCACATATAAACTCATTTTTTGACATATCTTTTTTCTCCTTTCTAATCAATTATATGTTAATAATTGAATAATTGTTCAACTGTTACTTATATTATAGTTGAGTATTTACTCAATTGTCAATAGTTTTTATAAAAATTCACACAAAAAAATACACCTCTTTCGAGATGCACTTTTTAAGCAGTTTTCATATTTTTTCTGTATTCTAAAAGTTTTTGCTTTCTCATAGCATTTGACTTTTCTAATTCTGCTATTTGCTTATCATATAAATCACATAGAGCTTTAACTTGCTTACTTGTCATGTCTTCTTCTTTTATTTCTCCATTACGATATTGTTTTTGAAGTTTTAATAATTTAGTTTCTTCATCTTCAACCTTTTTAACTGAATTTATAAAATTATCTTTTTGCCTATCATTACTTACAACACTTCTTATTCTCTCTTCTACACCACTATCTTTTTCCTGCTTTTTAAACAAATTTATAAAAAATATTTTTATTTTATGAAATATACTTTCTTCTTTTACATCTATTAGATGTTTCTCCTCACTATTTTTCATATGTTTCTCCTTATTCATCTTTACTTTTTTCTTCAGATTTGCCTTCTCTTTGCTCTACAAGCTTCTCTGCTTCTGAAATTTTCTGTGCTTCTTCTTCTAACTCTTCTAGTTTAGATTCTTTAGCAGCCAAACTTGTCATTCCATACATTTTTTTCAAATCTTCTAATGAAAAACCTTCTTCATTAACCTCTGTCCCTGTATGTTTATTAATACCCTTTTCATCAAATTCATATATATCATAACCATCAGGGGCAAATCTTGTTCCTGTTTCTTTATGTATTCCTTCTTCATTAAATCCATATTCATCATAGCCATCTACATCATATTCATTTCCTGTTTCTCTATTAATTCCATCTATATTGAATCCTTCTCTGTCATATCCTTCTCTGTCATATCCACCTCTGCCATATCCATCTTTGTCAAATCCACCTATATCGTATCCATCTTTGTCAAACCCATCTCTATCATATCCATCAGGGGCAAATCTTGTCCCTGTTTCCTTATGTATTCCGTTCCTATCAAAACCTTGGTAATCATATCCATCAATTCCAAATCCTTCTCTGTCTACAAGCCACATATTAAAGCCATTTTCATCAAATCCATCTTTATCATAACCATAAGGATCAAATTTTGTTCCTGTTTCTCTATGTATTCCTTTTTTGTCAAATCCTTTTTCATCAAATCCATTTTCATCGTATTCTCTCATTTTTTCACCATTTTAACCTTTCTTTAATAATAATATTATCATTATTAAACTTGATTGTAAAGTCTTTCTAATATGAAACTGGATATTTTAAACTATCCATTATCTTTTATCCTAAAAGTTTTTAATATATTTTTCATTAAGTTTACATACCCAATAATTTTAATTCTACATTTTCCATCTTGTATTTACCATCTACTAGTTTAAATTCTACTAAAGTGTTTTCTAGTGTTTCTTCATTTTGTCTTAAATCAGTTGTAAAATATAATTTTATTTGAGGTATTTCTACTTGATTTGTTACAATTTCTTTGAAAGTTTCTGCCATATGTCTTTCATCTTCACAAACAAGTATTAGTTGTGGCATTCCTGAAAATCCAGAATCACCTGGGACAAAATTCTCATAGAAGTCTTTATATAATCTCATTTTTTCAACTAATTTTTTCTCCCAATCTAATTCTCTTCTAATAACTTCAAATACAAATTGAATAGATTTTTTATTCTTAGTAAGTTTTACACTACCACCTGTTGCTTTGAATACCTTCCCTGCAACTTTTGCTGTTAATGTTGGTTTTACAGTAAACTCGTCAAAAGCTTTTACTTTTCTTAAATAAGCAATTAAAACTTGGTTTCCTGCTAATCTTTTCTTAATCATAGCAACTGGTTTTGTGTTATCAGATGGTTGCCATTTACATTCTTTTTCTTGAGAAGTTAATAAGTATTTACCCATTTTTTCCATACAATAAATACGATAAATTCCTTTACCTTCTTCAGAATTAAAGTAATATCTAGTTAAAATCTTTGATTTTACTAGTTGATCTAATTTATTATTTAATTTATCTTGAGATTTAATCTCGACTCCTTTAATCTCTAGCATTTGATAGATTTGTCTTGATGTTATAAATTCAAACTCATTTACTAAATCTAAGATAGCAAAATGAATATCATTAATATGTCCAATATTTATTTTATGTACAATTTGATTCATTGAAACATATCCATCTTTACCATCAAATGTTTTTATTTCTCCCTCTCTTATTGCAAATGGTGATACTTTAGTTTTTATTTCTTCATCTTCAACCATCTTTATTCCTCCTCTTGTTTTATACAATAAGCAATTTTACTTTTTTTCTATCATAGTCTATTTTTTTAATATAGACATCTACATCTTGCCCATATTCCAGTCCATCTTCATATTCTGCCATTCCAACTAAGTTAGGTGTAAGTTCTATGAAAATACCATTTTTATTTTTCTCTGTTTCCCTTACTTTTCCTCTAACTTTACTTCCTGCTTTAAACTTTGAGGCATTTTCTTCCCATGACCCCAATAGTTCTTTATAAGATAAAATTACTTTTCCTTGCTCTCTATTTATAGATTTTACCACAACTTCAAGCTTTTGTCCAATTTTCAACCTTTCGTAAGGTGACTTTATCCTTGCAACAGATAAATCTTCAATGTGAGCTAATCCAACAATGCCTCCTCCAATTTCAATAAAAGCTCCATATGGTTTTATATTTTTTACTATTCCATCTACTTTTTGTCCTACTTCTAAGTCATTCTTAACCCAGTTAATTGCTTCATTTTGTACTTGTTTTCTAGATAATATAATTCCATCATCTTCTACATCTTTTATCTTAAATTGTACAAATTTATGTACTTTTCCTACACATAAATTTGTCCTTGGAAGTCCATTATCTTCTGTTTTTATTGCTTCTACTTCTTCACGTGGTATTTTTCCCACTAATCCATTTTCAAATTTTACATATAAATTATAATTATCATCACAATTTCTTACTAATCCTTGTAATGTTTCTTGGTTTTCCATGTATGTTTTTAAATTAGATTTATCTACTTTTGTAATTTCATTATTCCAGCCTTCTGGTTCAAACTTTAATGTATTCATTAGTTGATTCTCCTTTTATCTTATGTTTGTTTTATTATATATATAATACATTTATTTTTCAACATTTTGATTTAAAATTTTATTTACTTCTTGCTTAGTTAAATATCTCCATTTTCCTAAGCTTAAATCTTTTACTCCTATCCCTGCAATCTTACTTCTATGTAACGCTAAAACTTTATGACAAATTGCTTCACACATCTTTCTTACTTGTCTATTCTTTCCTTCATGAATAGTAATTTCTAACCTTGACTGATTTTTCTCTTCATCTGTTTTTAAGATTTTTACTTTGGCTTCTTTAGTTATATAATCATCAATCTCAACACCTTTTCTTAATTTTTCTACTTCTTCATTTGTTACAATTCCTTTTATTGTAACTGTATAAGTTTTTTCAATCTCATGTTTTGGGTGGGTTACTTGATACACAAAATCCCCATCATTTGTTAAAATTAGTGCACCTGAAGTATACATATCAAGCCTTCCTACTGGAACTATCCTTTCTTTCACTTTTACTAAGTCCATTACAGAATCTCTATCAAATTGGTCTTTTGCTGTTGTTACATATCCTATTGGTTTATTCAATAATATATATACATGTTTGCTTTCTTCTTTTACTTCTTTTCCGTTATATAAAACTTTATCAGTACTTGGTTTTATTTTTGTTCCAAGTTCTGTAATAACTTTTCCGTTTACACTAATTTTCCCACTTGTAATTAACTCTTCTGCTTTTCGTCTTGAAGCTATCCCACAATTTGCTAAATATTTTTGTAATCTTACTTTTTCCATTTTTCCTCCATTAGTGAGACAAAAAAGGCCCGTCCCCCAATTGTCTCAAAATATCTTTAAAATAGTCTGGTAGCTCTGCTTCTATTGTCATTTCTTTTCCTGTTGTTGGGTGTTTAAACTTTAATCTTTTTGCATGAAGACATTGTCCAACTACTCCCCATTTATTCTTACCATTAGAATACGTAGTATCTCCAATTACAGGATACCCAATATGAGCTAAATGTACTCTTATTTGATGCGTTCTTCCTGTCTCTATTTTTACTTCTAATAAAGTACAATTATCTTTTGGATATCTTTCTAATACTTTAAAGTTTGTTATTGCAACTTTTCCGTCTTTTTCAACAGCCATCTTTTTTCTATCATTTTTATTTCTTCCTATTGGCATATTTATTGTTGCTTCATTTTCTTTTACTATTCCTCTTACTAACGCTATATAAGTTTTTTCCACTTCATGATTTTTTATTTGTTCACTTAAATTAATATGAGCTTTATCATTTTTAGCAACAACTATTACTCCTGATGTATCTTTATCCAATCTATGAACTATTCCCGGTCTTATTTCTCCACCTATTCCTGATAAAGAATCTTTACAAATATTCATTAAAGAATTTACTAGAGTTCCATCTGGATTTCCGTTTCCAGGGTGTACAACTAATCCTTTTGGTTTATTTACAACTATTATATCGTTATCTTCATAAAGTATTTCAATTGGTATATCTTGTGCTTTCAATTCTATCTCTTTAGGTTCTTCTTCCTCTAATGTTACGCTATCATTTTCTTGCACTTTATAAGATGCTTTTACCTTTTTCCCATTTACTAATATTTTTTCTTCTTTTATTAGTCTTTGTATTGCTACTCTTGATAAATCTTCATCTTTTTTTGCCAAATAACTATCTATTCTATTTCCTTCATATTCTTTTTCTACTATAAATGTTCTCAAATTTATTTGCCTCTTTCTAATTAATTTTCTACATTTTGTAATCTTTCATAAACAACAAAATATTTATCACTATATAATTCTTTATACTTTGGATCATTTGTTTTAGTTATTATCATATTCATCTTTGAATTCTTATAAGTTATTACATGTGTAATATCATATTTTTCAAATGTATCTTCATAAAATTCTCCTATATTTGAAGTATTTATAAAATCCATAAATATATCATCTTTTTTTCCACTAAACTCTGGTGCATACAAATCTGCTCTTGAATCTATAAATACAGGAATTCCTCTAAATAACATATAACTTCCGTAATTGTATTCATTATAAAATCTAGCTTTTCCTAAATCTATATTTTCTATTATATAGTCACATGCTTGTACAGGATATGTTGTTTCATCTATAAAGTTATCATCAAATTTATCTTTTGCCATATAATAACTAAATCCCAACATTATTACAGATATAATTAATATTCCGACAACTTTTGTTAATTTCTTAACAGCATCTTCTATATTTTCTTTTGTATATATTTTTATTAATTCCATTAACATTCTATTTAGTATTACAGAGCCCATTAATGCAAACATCGTGACTTGTCTTCTAGTTGCAAGCATTAGATAGCATAAACCACCTATCATAAATAAGTCACATAATCTGATTTTTACTTTGGTAAATATCATTATTCCCAAAAATAATATAAGTGTACAAATTACTTCTGTATCATTTGCAAGTGTCATTGGTAAATGTTCATTAATGTTTTGTGTAGTATTACCTTCCATTGTTTTAAATAAATAAGTATATGGCGTATTTCCTATTGGTGTTAGTAATCCTGTAAATAAACAAATTATAAATATTAATATTAGCCATTTAGTTGCATCTTTCTTAGTTAATCTTAATTTGTATGGATTTTGTAATTCTTTTGTTCTTTTTACTTTTACTTTATCTATTTTCTCTAATAATACTTTTAATTCTTCTTTTAATTTCTCTACTTTTTCACTATTTTCGGGTTTTTTAGATAATAACTTTATTTTTAATTTTAATCTTCTTACTTCTGATTTCCTATATATAATACTCTCAGATATAACTGCAATTACATATTCTGCTATATATGGTAAATAAAGTACAAAATAAAATGGAAATACTGCTACATGTAAATTTGCAATAAGTATAGGAATTATTATTAATCCAGCCGCATACCTCTTTTTCTTTGTTTCCAAGAATTTTTCTATAAAATATATTGTCCATATGAATAGTATAAATGTTACAAGTTGCGCTCTTGCTGCAATATATCCTCTTATTAAATACATTACTCCTATTGTAATTAAAAAAGAAAGTAATTGATTTTTACATAGTTTTCTATTTACTGTATAAATAGACAATCCTAATATTACAGATAATATACAAGTTGTAACATATATCCCTGTCATTCCAAATGCATTATAAATCAGATATGTTAATAAATCATACAACCAATGAGGATATGTATATGGTAAGTCCTCATGCCAAGAAAATGGGTCTTGCATATCTATTCCCTCATTTACAATATGCTCTCCTATTTTTATTGTATAATATGTGTCATTTTGTAAAGTTACAGGTGTTAGCGCTAAACAAAAAATTGCAATTAACACTACTGCCATTATTGTAAATTTAGTACTTGATTTTATCCTTGATTTTTTATTTTTCTCTTCTTTGTTTTTAATTAGCTGTTTTTCCATATAAAGTCTCCTTTAAATAAAAATTCTGATTCTTATTATAACATAAAAAAGTTTCAAAAAGATAGTCTTTTGAAACTTTTTACATTTTATATTTTATATTATATTAAACAGCTTCTTTGTTTTCTGTATCTGCTTCTTTTTCATCATCTTTTTCTTCTATAACTTCTAGACTTCCAATAGAAACTTCATAAGCAACTCTTGTTTCTACTGTTCCATCTTCATGTTTTTTCTCGTAATTTCTTGATTGAACTCTTCCTACTACTTTTACTTCTGTTCCAACTTCTAAGTTTTGACAGAATCTAGCATTTCTTCCCCAAGCTATACATGGGATATAATCAGATTTATTATATGCTCTATTTACTGCAAGTAATAGGTCTGATATTTCACGTCCAAATGGTGTTTGTCTGTATATTGGTTTTTTACAAATATAACCTACTAATACTACTTCGTTTGTTACTGTATCTTTTCTCACCATTTCATTTTCTTCATCTTCTTCATTTTCTTCTACTTCTACTATGTCTTTTGCGAAAACTGTTAAAATTAATCTGTTCTTTTCGTTTTCATAACTATTATAAGATCTAAATTGACCTTTTATTAATAGTTTTTTACCTTCAGTTAATGTATCTTCTTTAATTAGTCTTTCTGAAACTGTTATTGGGATTATGTCACTATTTCCACTTAAACGTGGTATTTCTAAATTAAATACGTAAAAACTTTCACCATAAATCTCATGACTAAATTTTTTCTCTCCTGTAACTTTTCCAACTAATGTTAAATAGTTGTTTTCTAAATAATTTGTATTCAATTCCTTTTCCTCCTATTTTCATAATTTATCAATTGTATATTTTTCCTTGAGGTTTAACTTACATTTTCTATTATACACCTTTTTTTTGGTTTTGTCTACATAAAAAGTTAATTTTCTTCAAAAAAGTTAGATTTTTCCTGTGTTTGCTCCATTATGGGTTTGGATTCTATTAGAAAAATGATATAACTTATTAAAACCTCATATGTTTTTAACCTATTTTCTTCACTCATTTTTACCATCTTTTCTCCTATTTCAATGTTTTTTCCCTTTATATCCTTTAAGTTTTTTTGTAAATATATTAAAATACTACTTTCTGTTATACTAGATATTGTTACTGTTGCTCTTTGATTTAAACCATAAGTTATAATATGAGCTTTAGAATCTTTTATAAACTTTGGTATTTTAGTATTTATATCAGTATTTATTGCTATATACTTTGCATGTAAACATAGATTTTCTATTAGCAATATTTCTTCTTTAAATTCATTTAAAATAGAATCTATAATTATCGTTTCAAACCTTATGTTCTTTATATTACTGATGCTCTTCTTTCCTATATGAATTAAGTTAATATCATTTTTTTCATTCTTTTTTAATATCTCTTTGATATTTTCAAAACTTGTATAATCTGAAACCATTCCAATAAAAGTCATTTTCTAACCCCTTAAATTCTTTATATTTTTATAGTTCCCTATTTTTCCCAACTTATACTATTTATCTTTAATTTGAGTTCCATTTATATTAATTTCATAATTGTCCTGATAAATTAAATCAGATACTTTTACTACTTCAAAACCTTCTGCTTTTATGTTTTTTAATAACATACCCAAAGAATCTGCCGTATGCTCTGTTCCATTGTGACTAAGTATTATATCTCCTTCTTTTAGTTTTCCTTTTAATCTACTCCACATTTCTTCTCCTGTTATTCCTGTATAATCTAATGTATCTAGATTCCATTGAATTGGTATATACCCATTTTCTTTTGCTGCTTTTATAACTGTATTATTATATTCTCCATATGGAGCTCTATAAAGTTTGTTTTCTTCTCCTGTTATATTTTTAATTTTTTCATTTGCTGATTTTATTTCCTTTACATTATCTTCATAACTCAAATTATTTACATGTTTATGTGTATCACTATGATTTGCTATTTCGTGTCCTGCATTATATATTTTTTCTACTGCCTCTGGGTATTTATCTATCCATTCTCCTACCATAAAGAAAGTTATTTTTACATTTTCATTTTCCAATGTTTCTAATATACTATCAATATCATCAGCATTCCAAGCACAGTTCATCGTAAATGCTACCTTTTTTTCATCTGTTTCCACATTATATATTGGTAATAATCTCTCTCCAGATGCCGACGTCTCTACAGTTTCACTTTCTTTATTTAACGTACTTGCAACAAAGAATAAAAAGACAACTGTAAGCACTGATATAAAATATGTTACTATTTTTTGTTTGTTAAATACTAAAAACATAAAAAACCTCCAAGTTCAAGCTACTTTAATTGTATGCTTGTTCTTGGAGAAAAATACTTATTTGTTGTTTTTTACTTTTATTTTCTATATTTGGGCTCTTCCTAGTAGAAAATCTATAGCACTTATTTGTTTTATTCCATTATAATTATTTGTATCATAATCTAATGTTATTAAATATTTTTTGTAATGATCTGGTATTGTCTCTAATGATTTTAATTCTCTTCTTAACGTTTGTTCTTCTCTAACAGATAACGCCACTTGAATATAAATATACTCATCATTGGTTTCCACTACAAAATCAACTTCATTGGAATCATTTTTTCCTATATAAATTCTATAACCTTTTCTTTTTAACTCTAAAAATATTATATTCTCTAAAATATGTCCTAAATCTCTATTATAATTTCTTCCAAGTAAATATGTTCTTAGTCCTAAATCTGATAAATAATATTTTTCTTGTGTCTTTAATAAATGTTTACCTTTTATATCAAACCTATTTACTTTATACAATATATAACTTTCTAATAAACTACTTAAATATTCTTCTATTGTATGCACTGAATTTTTTCTTCCATTCGAAGCCAATGTATCACTTATTTTTTTTGTAGATACATTTGAACCTATATTATCAAATAAAAACCTACATATACTCTCTAAAATCATTACATCTTTTACTTTTTTTCTGTTTATTATATCTTTTATTATTACTGTACTATAAATACTATCTAGATACTCTAGTTTCTCATTTGGATTTTCTAAGTTTATTAAATATGGAAATCCTCCATACATACTATATTCATTATATTTTTTTAGTTCGTCCCCTTCGCCGTAATAACTTATGTATTCCTTAAATGATAAAGGTAATACGTGTATTTGTATATATCTACCTGTTAAATATGTAGCAAGTTCGCCTGATAACATATAAGAATTAGATCCTGTTATATATATATCTAAATATTCTCTTAAAAACAAACTGTCTATACACTTTTGAAATTCATTTACATTTTGTATTTCATCTAAAAAAATATAATTCATACATTTTTTATCTGTATTCTTTATTATATAATCATGTAATTTTTGGTAATCTAATAATTCTTTATTATCATTATCTTCAAAGTTTATAGATATTATATTTTTTTCTAAAACTCCACTATCTATTAATTCTTTTTTAAATTCATTTAAAATTGTTGATTTTCCTGATCGTCTTATTCCTGTCAAAACTTTTATTATTTTCTTATCTTTATATGAATTAAGTTTATTCATATAATTTTCTCTATATATAATTTTTGGTTTCAATTTCATCACCACGTTTATTATAATATAATAATTTTATTTTGTCAAGTTTTTGCTCTTCATAGCAAAAACTTTCATTTTCAAATAAGTTTTTGCTATCTATTTGTTTGTTAAAAAATTCCAAGAACAATCCCATAATATATATGCTTGTTCTTGGAGAAAAATACTTACTTATTTAAAAATATCTATCAATGCTTTCTTATATATCTCTTTAGTTAATTCTTTTCCGTGTTCTACTACTCTTGAAAATATACTTGCTGCAACACCTGAATTTATTTCTAATACATATAATTCATCATTTTTAGTGTTTATAATATCAATAGTCGCAAATGTCATATCAAGTGCTTGTCCACTTTCGATTGCTAAGTTCTCTATTCTTTTATAATATTCATCCCTTTTATTCGTTACTTTTGCAGTAGCACCACCATATAGATTATGCTTCCATGAAAGTTCTATTTTTTCATTTTCTTTTGGTATATAGTTCATATCTATTTTCTTTAAATTATTTTTCACTACATCATTATTGGGAAGATTTAATTTCTCTGTTAAAGTTCTAACATTATCTTTACCGTTTCCAATAACAAAAGGCTTTTCCTTCTCATAAATCAATAGAATTTTACCATTTAAATAAAAAGCTCTGTACTCTTTTTTTATATCATAGAAAGGGCATACACTAATAGAACTGTTTCTATTTAATAAAAACTTAACCGCTTCTTCTAACTCGTTAATACTATTACAACAAAACACACCTTTTCCTTCAAATCCATAATTAGGCTTTACAACTATCTTCTTTTCTTTATCAAGCTCCTTATAAACAATATCCCAAACTTCCTCTTCTTTTACATACTCTTTTCTTTCTTCTGGGTTAAAAACCATTGTATGTTTTATTACTGGTATATTTTGTGATTTTAACACTTCAAATGTTCCATACTTATCAGATGCAATTTTACTTGATGCTGTTTTGTTTATGTCAAAATTTCCTGTTATATATTTCACCTTACCATCTTTAGATAATTTAAAAATCCAACCATAAGATAATTCTTCTAATTTTATATCCATTTCTTGGCATAATTCTTGCATCATTTCAATACTTTCTTTTTTCAACGTATATTACTCCCCTTATAGTTTTTTATTATATAATATATATATTCATTTAAGTTGTTTGTCAAACTATTTTATTATATGCTTACTAATATTTAAAATAAAAAGAACTTATACTTCAAAAGCACAAGTTCTTCTAAAAATTTAATTATGCCAAATTATTAGGATCATTCTTCAAACTTTCTATTGTATCTAGTGGATTATACATTGCTCCACCGATTATTTCACCAGTTGTTGCGTCCACAAAATATGTGTAAGAATCTATTTTATTTTCTTCTTCTACATATTTTATATCTACAAGCCATACTCTTCTTACTCTATCTTCTGCCACATAATATCCATCTTCTAAAGATATTTTTCCATTTTCATAATCCTCTTTTCTAGTTTCTCTTAAATAGCTTTCCGGATTCATTTTCTCGATTGCTTGATTAGCTGTTACACTTTCTATCGTCCTATTTGGCTCTATTTCTTTATCTTTATTTTTTGCAATTTCTATTGCTTCTTCTTTTGTTTTAACAACTTCATTATTTTCAAATGTACCTCTTTCTATGTTTAATTGGTAAAGTCCATTTATTGTTGGAATCCAACCAATAAATACTTTTTCATTAAAGTTTATTTCGTCTCCATATTTTCTATAAAACTCTGCATACCAAATATATGATGCTTCATCTGTTTCCATATTTTTTGTTAGTTTTAGTAATTCATAATCTCCTTCAATATCATCTGGTTTGTATTTTTGGAATAATTCATTTGCTGTTTCTCTTGCTTCCTCTCTAGTTATTCCATAATTATAAGGTATTTTATAATTCCAGGTAGGTACTTGAATACTTTTTAGTTTTCCTGTTTCCCCATCAATTGTAATTGTAGCTTTCTTAGAAGACATACTCCATTCGTTTTTATCTGATAAAAATTCTTTATTTAAGTTTTGATTTAAGACCTCTTCATCTTCTAATCCTACTTGTTTTAAATATTTATTTCCTAATTCATTTGCTTCTTCTGCTGATATACATTTTTCCTTATCTTCATCTGACACCTCTTGGTTTATTGTATATTTTTTAGGCTCTTTCCAAATATTTTGATATGCTACTGTTCCACAATATCCAACTCCAACTGTTAAACTTATTGCCAATACAAATGTAGCTGCTATTTTTAAAGGACTTTTCTTTGGTTTCTTAAATCTAATATTATAAAATTCATCTTTTTCTTTAGATTCTAATACTTCTATTTTTTTATCATAAACTTCTTGTAAATATTCTTTATTAGACTTCATAAGAAAATCCCTCCTTTTCCAAAGCCTCTCTTAATTTTCTTTTTGCTCTATTTAGCATTACCTTTACTTGTCCTACATTTTTATCCATGATTTTTGCAACTTCTTTATATTTAAATCCTTCTAGAGAAGTAAGACATATTACTGCTTGGTAATCAGGTTTTAATTTATTAATGGCCCTTCTTATATTTTGAGAAGTTTCATTTTTATATACAATTTCTTCTAAATCATTATCCTCTATATATAGATTATTATAATCCAGTCCACTTATTGCTCTTTTTTCTTTCTTCAAATAATTTATCGCTCTACACTTAGCTATCATATATAAATATGTTTTAAATGAATATTTAAAATCATACTGGTCTTTATGTATAAGTATATATACAAATACATCTTGTGATATATCTTCTGCAATATCTGTATTTTTTGTGTATCTTGCAATAAAATATATTATATGTTCTTTATGTCTTTTTACTATTTCTTCAAAAGCACTAATATCACCAGCTAAATACTTTTGGTATAATTCTTTGTCGCTTATTTCCATGTGCTCCTCCTTTTATTTGTTCATACATTAGTTATACAAACATTATTAAAGAAATGTTACACTAATATTCCAAAAAACTATTTTTATAAAATCACATAATTATTATAACATAGAATTAAGACTAGATAAATCTAGCCTTTATTAGAGCCTATTTAATTTGATTAGAACTAGTATTTTGTATTTTGAATATATTATTTCTAATACATTTTCTTTTTATTTATTATTTTATACCGTTTAAATTTTTTAAAAAATGATTTCAAATTTTCAACTAATTTCTTTATTATGCTTTTTTCTTTTTCTACTACTAATTCTTTATTATCTTCTTTACATACATTAAACTTTTTATTTCTATTAAACAAATCCTTTTCTTTAAAACTACTATCTTCTATATCATTATTTTTTTCTTTTAATTCTCTAAGTTCTTTATTAATTTCTACTATTTCATCATGATTTTTTTGGAATTTATTTTTTAACTCAAGTAATTCTTCATTACTTACTTGTTCTTCATTTTTTATTTTATCTAATTCTAGACATAATTCTTTATATTCTCTTGCTTTTAAGTCTAGTTTCATAGTTAGAACTACAATTCTATTTTGAGTTTGTGTCATTATCTTTCATCACCACTTTCTCTTGTTTTATCTTCCTCTCTTTTATATAAAACATACTGTGAATTCTCTGTTGCATCCCAAAATCTGTAGTCAGACGGTACATCTAATTTTTCAAGGGCCATTTCGAACCTATCTATTTGCCTTTTAAGTCTGTTATATCCTTTTCCTACATTTATCTGCTTTATTGGGTTGTCTGGATTTTGGCTATCATATTCTTCTATAAAAGCTTGTATTCCTCTCTGAAATGCTTTAAATATCAGTTCTCTTTCTTCTTCCTCTTTACTATCTTCAGGTACATCATATCTTCCCGTGTTATCATCTGGTTCATATTTCATTTCTGAAGACCTCTCATGATGTTTATATTTTCTATTTAATTCAAAATCGTTTATTACTGCATATCCATATTTTCTATTAACATACATCGCTCCTTTGGCGATAATATTTCCTTTTGAATTTTTAACAACTAGATTTTGTACATCAGGAGAAATAATTGTCGCTTCTGCTATATCTGCTCCATATCCTAAATTATTTATACTTGCACAACAACTACAATATATACCAATTATTCCATTTACTGAATCCCTTTTATTCAGCCATTCATAGTAAAACTGTTTATCATATAATTCATCTATTATTTTTCTTCCATCTTGTAATTCTTCTTCTGTTTGTCTTTTTATTCTTTCTATGCTTTCTATTATAGATTCTTCTTTAAGTGGCTTTCCTAAAATATGTTCTGGTATTCCTTCTTCTATTGCTCTACTTCTTAATTCACTTGCATAATCAAAATCTGCCTGTCCTATTCCCTTTCTCGCATATAGTTTTGCTATATCCTTATTTTCATCAGTTATCCCAATATACTTATTATTAAGATAAAACTTTTCTAAACATTCTCTCCATGATACCAATATAGGCTTTCCTGTTTCGCTTGCAGATTCTCTATAACTTTTTACAGCGTTAAAATCTTGCATTACTTTTGAAATTAAACGTCTATATTTTTTATTTAATTCAATTAATGTCTCTAAATTTTCAAAATTTCCACCTTTTCCTTTGATAGATAAGAATTTCAAAAAATCTTGATTAGGTTCAACTCCAAGTGGCATCATTCCAACTAAATTTTTGAACTGTCCTAATTCTAAAGCCCCTGTTTTTAAAAATCGCATAAGAAGAGATGTAGCTTTTTGTCCCATTATTACTTCAGTTTCTTTCCCGTTATCATCTAGCATTCTTTCTTTTGAAAAACATCCTAATGCACTCGCAAACTTATAAAAGTCTATTTTTTCATCGTCGGAAAAATCTAGTAACTTATCATTTATATCTGGAATTTCACTTCTTAAAAATCTAAACTCTCCATTTTCTATTAATCTTTTTGCTAAATTATTTCTAATTAACTGTTCTACATAAACATATGGCATCCTAAATTTACTTTTACTTAATTTTTCTGCAAGATCTATTAATTGATTTGTTTTACTATCAAATGCATAAGCTTTTGCATTTCTTAAAATTTCATCATAGTCAACATCATCCAAAGTTCTCATTACTTTATCAAATGTATCTACTCTTCTATACTCCTCTTTTTGTATTTCATCTTTTGAAAAAATTATACTTCCATCAATATCATTTACATACAAGAATTTAAAATCCAGTCCACTGAATGCTTTTTTTCCTAGTCTATTTACTCCTGTAGGTAATTTTATTCTTTCTAATGATACACATCCATTAAAAGCATTATCTGCAATTTCTTTTTCACCTTCTGGTATTTCATACTCTCTAATTGGTTCTCTTGATAAGTCAAAAGCTTCATCTAAAAAACTACATTCTTTTGAAAAATCTCCTCCAAAATTACTATAAATATCTCTTACACTATTGCCATTTAAAAATCCTCTTATTGTACTATGCTCCCAAAGTGATTTTGAAATATCCAGATTACTTCCAACTTGTATGAATGGAATACTAGATACAATTCCCTTACTTGCTTTTAACTTAAAACAATCATCTTTACCTCTACCATTTGGATTTATACTTTTTGGTAAACTATCCCAATTCAATATTTCAAAAGATATAGGTTCTACTTTTACCCATCTTACTACTCCATCTTCTCCTGCTTTTGTTCCATCTGAATACTCTATAGAATCATTACACACATTTTGTACTACTCTTACATACTTATTACCTTCATATTCAAATTCTGGATTATGTTTTTCCCCATAGGCTAAACCTCCACCATTTACTGAGTACCATCTTCCGGTTGCTTCTATTCCTTTTCTAAGTTTACCTCCATGATATAATTTTTCTAGTTCATCTCCTAACTCTTGACTAACTTTATCTTTTGGATATTCTCCTATGTTCAATACATGTCTTGTAACATTTTTCCCATCATTTTCTTCACTAAGATTAAAAACTTCTATTTCTTTAGAGATTTTAAAATGTAAGCAAGGCATTATACTATATTCTGTTCTTGAAGAATCATCCCCATAAACCTCACTATAACTGGTTGTATCTATATATGGATAACTAGCTGTACTTCTCAACCATAACTCTGGCACCCCACCATTCATTAATGAATAATCTGTAACATCTTCTTGCTTCCACTCTCTATTGTGCCTTGTATATTCATCAGCATTTTCTATATAGATTAAATCAATTGTAGAATATTCATCTTCTATTTCTCCAAATTCATTTGTGTTCTCTATTTCGACTGGAACAATATATTTTCTTAAATCTCTTTTTTCCATTTCATCCTCTTTGTTTTTTGTTTTTATCATTATATCAAAAAAAGAAAAAAAAGGATATTCTTTTTTTGAATATCCTAATATTACTCTTTTTAGAACCAATCATTATAATCATCATATGAATTATAATGATACTCATAATCATATTTATAATCCTCATAATCGTCTATTATATTTTGTAATCCTGAATATGTTCCAACACCTATTACAAAGAAAATAAATACATAAAGTATAGCCATTAATACAAATCCTACAGCACCTGTAGAGATACCAGCAATTGCCATTCCCTTTTTACTTGATTTTAATGATAAAATACCAAATACTACTGCTAGTATTGCACAAGGTACAGATATATACCATATACAGAATAATACTAATGATACAATTCCTAGTACCATTGCTGCTATTGCTAATCCTTTTCTATCTTTTTCTGGTTGTTTAGCCTCAGTTTTTGGTTCTTCTTTTTTTTCTTCTTCTACTTTTACTGGCTCTTCTTTAGCAATTTCTACTACTTCTTGTTTTTCTTCTTGCTTAACTTCTTCACTTTTTATTTCTAATTCTTCTTTTTTATTATTCTCATCCATAATTATCTCCTCCAATCATATATTTATTATACTATATTTATGACATTTTTACAATATTTATCTATAGAAAAATTAGACAAAACTTGTCAAACTTCTTTGTTTTTATTCATATGATATATAAACAGCATATATGTTGTTTATTTAGAAAGGAATGAGAATTATGGAAAAAGAAGATTGCAAAAAACCTTATTGCCCAGTTTTAGATGTTGATGGTGTTATATCAGGAGGAAAACAATTCGACTTAGATATAACTCTACCAGAAGATAATCGTGATGTTATATATGGTGTTGTTAAAGACTGTTTCAAAGAGCCAGTTGATAATGCTGTTATAAAATTAGTTGAAATTGTTTGTGAAGATGGAAAAGAAGAAAGAAGACCAATAGGCCATACTTTTACAGATGAAGAAGGAGAGTTTGTATTTGGTCCTTTATGCCCTGGTAAAGAATATGCTATCCAAATATGGGTAAATAACACAAAGAAAATAAAAATTTGTGCTAAATGTCATCATGAAGGTAAATGTTTAAAAGGTGAAAAACACGATAAATGTGATTGCTTTATAGATGATAGAAAAGAAAAATGTCACTGCAAAAAAGATAAAGAGACATTTTTAAAAGAGGAAGATTTTAAAGACTTAAACTTTTAATAATATTTGACAAAAAAATCATTTTATAATAAAATAGACTTTAGGTTGCAAATTGCAACTATTGTTTTTACCGACTAACGGAGAATTTAATTAGTTCCTCTCCTCTTTTGTACTCACTCTACGTACAACTTTTAAATTCTCCGTTATCGGATACCTAGGAGCATATTCGCTTTTGGGTATTGGAGGTGCTTTGGCGAGAGCACCTCCTTTTTATATCTTTAATATTATCTTTTTCCCTTCATCCTTTATGGAAAACATTGACATTCACACTATCTTTTGTTATCATCTTCTATGTAAGGGTTGCACAAGTTTGCAACCGAGGCATTATATTTTTATCCATTGTCTGTAATTGGTTATGGCTATGTACGGATTCTAAAGCTGACGTATATAGTTATAAATTCCTCATCCGGAAAAGGAGGAATACTGCCTGTTAGAGATGGTCTACGCAGCTCTCTTACAGCCCTTTTACATTTTTATTCAATGGACAGAAAAGGACAAGTGTCCTGGGAGGTAGTAATATATCGTTAAGATGTCGCTACCTCCTTCTGTTTTATATAATACCCATTTTCTTAGCCATCTTTTTTCCTTGTTTCATAACATTCTTTTTATTCATTTTACCACTTTCAGCATACATCATAACTAAACCTGTTGTAATTAATCCACCTATCATAACACCTTTAATAAATTTCATAAAATTCACCTCTCTTTTTTATTTATTATTCTTTATTTTTTACTTTTTTATACTCTTTTGTTATGGAATATATTTCATTTACTGTAATTAATGCTAGAAAAATACCAAAACATTTCTTTAAAATATTTACGTCCATGTGAATTGCCAAGTTTGCTCCTACAATCGCTCCAAAGATTCCAAAAATTGAAATTATAATTCCAGTTTTTATATCCAAATTTTTATTTTTAAAATTAACAATAATTGCAATCAAAGATGTTGGAATAAAAAATATTAGGTTTGTAGCCTGGGCTACTCTTTGTTCTACTCCCATAACAAATGTGAGAAGAAATATTAGAATAGTTCCTCCTCCCATACCAGTCCCTGAAACAATTCCAGAAACTACTCCTATTAGTACTTCAAACATAATAATATCTTCCTTTTTTAACTTGTTATCATTCTAAAAGACACATAAACTAAAAATACAGTAAAAGCAATTTTTAGAACTTTTTCTGGTAACTTTTTTAATAGTTTAGCACCAAAATATCCTCCAATAGTTCCACCAATAGCGCAAAGAATAGCCGTTTTCCAATTGATATAGTTTCCTTGATAATAAAAAATACTACTAGTTATTACCATTGGTAAAATACAAAAAACTGATGTCCCTCTAGCTTTAGTATCTTCCATATTTAATAAATGTATAAATGCAGGAACTATTATCATTCCACCACCAGTTGAAAATAATCCACTAATTACCCCTGCAATTATACCGATTAATCCTTTTTTCAACATAATAAAAACCTACTTTATAGTAGGTTTTCCAATTTTTATTTTTTTATTAATTTTTATTTTGTTTTTCTTCTTTTTTTACTTTTCTTGGACCTTTTATTTGTTTTTCTACTTTCTCTGGTATATCACTATCATCATAATATTTAGTTCCAACCATTTTATCTGGAAGATACTGTTGCTCTACATAGTGCCCTGGAAAGTCATGTGGGTATAAATATCCTTCGTGATATCCTAAGTTCTTCATCTGCTCTATTGGTGCATTCCTAATATGCATAGGAACTTCTCCTGTATCTTTATTTTTTACATCTTCTAACGCTTTATTAATTGCCATATAAGATGCATTAGATTTTGGAGATGTTGCTACATATACTGCCGCTTCTGCAAGCAATATTCTTGCTTCTGGCATTCCTATCATATGAACAGCTTGCATAGCACTGTTTGCTACAACTAAAGCATTTGGATTTGCCATACCAACATCTTCAGATGCACATATTGTAATTCTTCTTGCTAAAAACATTGGATCTTCTCCACCATTTAATGCTCTTGCTAAATAAAATACTGCTGCATCTGGGTCAGAGCCTCTCATTGATTTTATAAATGCACTTATATTATCATAATGTTCTTCACCATTTTTATCAAATACGGCTTTTCTTTCTTGAACACTGTTTTTAATTATATCATCTGTCAAATGAATATACCCATCTTCTGACATTGCAGTAGTTAGTGTTGCAACCTCTAAACCGTTTAAAGCTGTTCTTACATCGCCATTACTAATAACTGCTAATTTTCTTAATGTACTATCATCTATTTTTATATTATATTCTCCAAGTCCCTCTTTTTTTGTAATAGCATTTTTTAATATTTGAAATATATTTTCCTCTGTTAATGGGTTCAATTTAATTACCATTGACCTTGAAATCAAAGCTTTGTTTACCTCAAAATAAGGATTTTCAGTTGTTGCTCCGATTAAAATAATTGTTCCATTTTCTACATATGGAAGAAGTGCATCTTGTTGTAATTTATTAAATCTATGAATCTCATCAATAAATAATATACTTTTTCCTGTTGGATTTAGCATAAAGTTTTTAGTTTCTTCAATTACTCTTTTAATATCTGCAACTCCTGCCGTTACTGCATTTATCTTATAAAATTTATACTTAGTTGTTTCACTAATTACTCTTGCAAGTGATGTTTTTCCACATCCAGGAGGTCCAAATAATATAATACTTGATAATCTATCTGCTTTAATTGTTCTATATAATACTTTATCTTTTGCTAACACATGTTCTTGACCAACATAATCATCTAAAGTTTTTGGTCTCATACGAAAAGCTAAAGGTTCATTAGCCTTCATCTTTTTACCTCCTTTGCTTTATTTAATTTATCTACTCAATAAGCTTAATCCTTTTTTAATTAATTCCTCTGTAGATAATTCTTTATAATCTAATTTTTCAAAGACTTTCTCAATTTCTTTTTTATTATATCCAAGTACCTGAAGTGCAGCCATTGCTTCATTTACTTTTTCTTTTAATTCAATTGCTTCATTAAACATATTATCATCTTTTTGTTTTTTATCTATCTGTTCTTTTATAGCCTCTACTTCTTGTTCTTTCTTTATTTTATCTTTCAACTCTAATATTATTCTTTTAGCTGATTTTGGTCCTATTCCTGGAATTGAAGTCAAAGCTTTTACATCTTCTGAAACAACAGCTAAAGCAAATTCAGATGGTTTACATGTTGCAAGCATTGTTAAAGCTGTTCTTGCCCCTACTCCACTTACTCCTAATAATAATTCAAACATTTTAAGTTCTTCTAGTGTATTAAATCCATATATGCTAATATCATCTTCTCTTACTCTATAGTAAGTATGAACTTTAACTGTATCTCCAATATTTCCTAAACTTTCAATTCCTGCTTCTGACATAAATACTTTGTAACCAAGACCTCCTACGTCTATTACAACATATCCTGTCATTTTCATTTCTAATTTTCCCTTTATATATGCTAACATTTTACTTTCTCTCTTTCTTATCAATTTTCCTATGTATCATAAAAATAAGTCGCTTCTAAGTCGGCTTCATGTGTTAATAATGCTATTGGATATTTAGTATAACTTGCACCTATTGCATTATAATTTTCTTTTGGCTCTGTATACCCCATATGCCATCTAATTGCATATTTTTCTTCTGGAGTTAGTTTCATATATTCAGTTATCATCATAACTGATTTCTCCCCATGTCCATATGGTATAGTATCATCTATTGTATAATATGGTACTTTTTCCCATACTCCTAATGCATTTTTGGCGTTTCTATAGTCAACTTTATAAAAGTTTGTTTTACATATATCATGTAATAAACCAATAATTATTATAGATTCATCTGGAATATCTATATCCATTATGCAATTTGCTACTTTATGTTTTAATATTTCATAGACTTTTAAGCTATGTTCTACAAGCCCACCTTCATGGTTACCATGAAATCTAGTACTTGCTGGCGCTATGAAAAAGTCTGATTTTTCTAAAAAGTTTATTACATCTTCTATTCCATCTCTTTTTACTTGTCTTAACAAATTTAAAAATTCTTCTTTCATTTTATCACCCCATATTTTACTCTTCCTAACTTTGCTAATTATATATATTTAATCATAAAAAGTCAATAGACATACAAAACAAATTTTTGTATGTCTATTATCTTGTTTCTTCCTCTCTTCTCTTACCTGCCTTTACTGCTTGCTTCATGTATCTTCTTAGCTTTCTAATCCTAGTTTCTACTCCTAATCTTCCTAATTTTAATCCATCATCTTGTAATTTATCCAGTGTTATTAAATCACATAGCATTATTCTACCTTCTTTTTCAGAGTATAAGTATGGTTTTACTGTTCTATAATCATATGTATCTGCATATATACAAAAGGTGAAATCTTTAGGTTCACCATTATCGTCTAATCTAGCACATGGGAATTGATATGTTCTTTTGAATCTCTTTCTATCTAATGTATCTCTCCTTAAAGCATAATAATAACTGTATGCTTCTGAAGTTTCCAGTTCTTCTAGTCCTTGGAAAAGCTCATCAGAACTAAATATAACATCTAAAGCCTCATCAGGCGTAAGGTCTGCTACTTTCTGTCTAACAGCTTCTATTTTATTATCTCTATCATTATAACTATCTTTATCTTTAGTATAACCTAATTCTACCAGCATGGGTATTAGTCTGTCATCTGGTAAAAAGTCTATTTCTCCCAATGCATAAAAATGATTTAATGTTCTTCCAGTATGAATACGGTATAAATCCTCTTGCACGTCAACACATATTTTTCTTCCATTACTTAATGTTACAATATTATATAAATGGTCCGAATTCATCACTCTAAATACTTCACAATCTATACATAGGTTATTTAATATTCTTTTATATGTATTTGCTATAGAAATGCATATAAGCTTTCTTTTGTTTAATGTTCTTTCGAAATTTTCACTTTTACTATCTTCTCTTGCTTGTTTTACTATTCTTTTTGCTAATTGGTCACTCCCAAGATAATATCTTTCATCAAACGATTTACTTTTAGCAAGCTCTATAGCTACATATAATGCCATTTTTATTTCTTTATCTTCTTCTGTACCTGAAAATTCCAACATATTTTTTCTCAGCCCATCTAATAGTTGGTTTATATCTCTACTTTTCATAATTAACCTTTCCTTTTTTAAATTAAGTAGGGAGCCCCAACGGAGCTCCCACAAAAAAGTGCCTTAGTGGATCTTAGCCCCACAACGACGGTACTTTTAAGTCGTTGATGACGATTGTATCAAGGGTCACCACTGCCAGAAGTCCAGCACCGACGTCTCCTTCGGTCTCAACAGCTTCCGAACCATGAACACGACATAGTTCGGCTAGCTTGACTACTCCATCGTCGACGTACTTCATACCGAAGTGGGCGCCGTTCTCGTCGATGTCAAAGGAAGTTTCTGCAAGCCAGAACTTTCCTTTGGGCACCTTCAGTCCTTTAAGGTCCTCCTCCCTTGCGCATCTGACGCTGAGATGCTCCTGTATCCAGAGCTTCCTCGTCATGAGGTCAAGCTCATCACAAGCATTCCAGCCTCGTAGGCCAAAAGGCACCCACGGTTTTGTGGACGCGACTATTAGGTACGAGGGATGAGTCACGGTCTCATCTTCGGAATCTTTTTCTTCACGAATAAAGATTCCGTTAAAGGCCTTCGGACAATCATCGCTCGTAAACCTTTGGTTGCCCCAACCGTTTACACCTTTCTTGCTCAGATGGTTCCGCCTGGTCGGATTGTCGAACTTGAACTTGGGAGCAATCTTGCTCCGCCTAACACTATTAGGTACTTCCATCATCGTCCTTTCTCTAAAGCACCTTTTTCTGCCAAGCTACCAAAGTAGCTATACTTCTTATTATACTCCTTTTTATGTGAATTATCAAGCAAATTATAATATCACTTCTATATGATAAATCTTTCTTGAACCATCTAATTTTATTTTATTCTCTATTTCATTATTATCTAAAAGTACTTTAGTAACTCCCATATTCTTCCCATTTGGATTCTTAACATTAATATGATAAATACTATCTTTCCATTTATATTGTATTTGATATTCCTTCCAATCTTTTGGAATACAAGGTTCAATTGTCATATAACCATTTTCTATTCTTAATCCTAAAATATATTCGATCCCTGCTTTATAATACCAACTACTAGAACCTGTATACCAAGTCCAACCACCACGTCCTACAAGATTTCCTTGTCCGTAAATATCTGCTGCTATAACATATGGTTCTACTTTATATTTATTACATGCATCTTTAGTCCTTGAATGTTCTATTGGATTAATCATTCTATAAAACTCTAATGCTTTATCTCCAAAACCGAGCATGCTTTCTGCAATAATAACCCATATCGCTGCATGTGTATATTGTCCACCGTTTTCTCTTACTCCTGGTAGATATGCTTTTATATAACCTGGTTCTAATTTACTTTTTTCAAAAGGTGGGTCTAACAATTTAATAATTCCATTTTCCTTATCAACTAAATGATTTTCTAAGCTTTCCATAGAAATATATTTTTTATCATTATCACCTGCATTTGAGATAACACCCCAACTTTGTGCAATACTATCAATTCTACATTCTTCATTTTCCATACTACCTAATATATTTCCATCATCCATATATGCTCTTTTATACCATCTTCCATCCCAACCTTTTGTATTTAATGCTTTTTTTAATTCTTGTTTTATTTTTTCATATTTTTCTCCCAGTTCTTCATCACCTTTTTCATTACATATAGTAATAAAATTATCTAAAATATCATATAAGAAAAATCCAAGCCAAATACTTTCACCTTTACCTTTATTACCTACAGTACTAAATCCATCATTCCAGTCTCCAGAACCAATTTTAGGAAGACCATTTTCTCCAAAATTTAATGATTTCTCTATTGCTCTTATACAATGATTATATATAGTTCCTTGTTCTTCAGACTCTATATATTTATCATATCTTTCATCTTGTCCTTCTTGTAATACATCCCCCTTTAAATATGGCGTTTCTATATCTAATATACTTCTATCTCCTGTAAATTTAATATACTCTATTGTTACAAAGGCAATCCATAGTAAGTCGTCAGAAAATCTTGTCCTGATACCGCGCATTGTTTCTTCATGCCACCAATGTTCTACATCTCCTTCTAAAAATTGATGTCTACTGTGTTTTAATATTTGATTTTTCATGATATTTGTATCCAAATATTTTAAACCTAAAGTGTCTTGAAGTTGGTCTCTAAATCCAAACGCCCCTCCTGATTGATAATATCCGCTTCTTCCTAAAAGTCTACTTACAATTGTTTGATATGTTATCCAACCATTTAATAATATATTTGTAGACTCTAAAGGAGTATAAACTTGTAACCTTCCCAAAATATCTTTCCAATTATTTTTAGTAATTTGTAATTCTTGTTTACAATTATTTAATTTACTATATTTATAAGCTACATTTTTACAATCAATTAAGCTTTCATCAGCTCCCAAGAGAAAAGATATCTCTTTACTTGCATAACTTTCAAGTTCTACTTCAACAACAAACGCCATACAAGGCTTTTTACCTAGTCCAGAATCATTATTTAATCTTACCTTTTTTAATCCTTGTGGATTTGAAAGTCCTCCTGCCCCTAAGAATGAGTTTTTATCTCCTGTAAAAGATTCTATTTTCTCGCTACAAGAAACATATATGAAATAATCTTCTTCTTCTCTTTTATATAAATTCTTAGCATATACAAGATTATTATTTCCATCTAAAATTACATTTAAATATCCATTTGTTTTTATTTCATCTTCTCCAAGAACTGGTTTTATATAATAATATAATTTAAATTTCTTCTTATTTGGAGTTGTGTTTTTTAAGCACAAAATACTCACTTTACATGCATCCTCTTTTGGCACAAATGTTTCTATTTCTTGCTCTATGCCAGAACTTTTGTGTATATATTTTACATATCCAAATCCATATACAATATTATAGTTTCTGTTATCTGGCATTGGGTTTAATCCTAAAGACCATGCTTTTCCATTTTCCTCTTTCATATATATAATTTCACTTGGTACATCTAAACTTGGATTATTATCCCAAGCCGTTACTCTATTTAATTTACTATTTTTAAACCAACTATATCCTCCCATATTTTCAGTTACAACTGTTCCAAATTTTTCATTTGCTAGGATATTACACCAAACACTTGGAAGTCTATTTTCCTTATTCACTCTTATTAAATATTCTTTTCCGTCTTCAGAAAATCCGCCATATTCATTGTAGTATTTTAGCCTTTCACTATTTTTTAGTACATCTATATCTTCATCATTATCCTCTTGCATTATTACATTTTGTTCACTTTCATTGACCAACTTATATTTATCTAAATACTCTTCTTCTAAGTCTCTTATATTGTTTTCTAATCCACCTTTTCTTCCATCAACAGTAACACATGCAATTAATTCTAATAAACATATATCCTTTTTATCTACTTCTCCTTTTACGAGTGTAAAAATTCCTCCTTTTATATTTTTCAAATATGACATATGTCTATTTAATATCTCATTTTCTATTTCTTCTCTTACATAATTTTCATAACTATGTCTTTCCTCATCTAAAATAACAATTTCGGTATCTACATTTTTCGTTCTAAAAAATTCATATGCTTTTAAAACCTCTTTTATAATATACCCGTCATTTACGTCTCTTATCTTAACAAGTATTATTGGTAAATCTCCTGATATTCCATATTTCCAAAGATTACTTTGTTTATACTCTCCTGGATTTATTCTTTTTAATTTTTCTGATTTAACTGGATTATCAAAAATTATATAAGACAATATTTTTTGGTATATTGCAATTTCTTTTCCCTTTACTCTTAAATATCTACTTTCTGCTTCTACTCTTGCTTTTGATAACTCAAATTCTTTTTTCACATTTTCATATATTTTATATTTTTCTAGATTTTGCTTTACTTGTTTTTCGTCTTCTCCAACACTTAATATAAAATCAATGTCAACTTTATCTTGTGGCTTTACTTTAATAGTTCTCTTCATAGCAACAATCGGCTCAGTCACTAAACCTATTTTCTTAGATAATGGTATAGAATTTTGTATCATGTTCGGAATTCCTAAATTTCCTCTTCCAATAAACTTCGACTCATTAATTTCATACTCCAAATCCCCAATTGTTTCACAATTTGTGGATAACCCTGTCATTAAATACATTTCTCTTGCATTCTTTTCTCTTTTCTTTCTTTTTATAATTAAACTATTTACTTCTTCATCATATTTAGTTTTCAAAAACAAATTATTAAATACAGGGTGTGCATAATCATCTTCTTTTTTTGATAAAACAGGTTCAAAATATACTGTTACTTCTATTATTTCTTCTTCATTTCCTTGGTTTTCTAATGTTATCCTTCTCAATTCTACTGGCTCATTTGAACTAATTGTTGTTCTTATTTTTGTTTTTATATTTCCCTCTAATATTTCTTGTTCATTTTTATCTGGCATAAAACTCACTTTGTAATTTTCTTTTTTGTCATTAAACAAATAATTAGAGCTCCACATTCTTTTTGTTTTTATATTTTTCATAACAAAGAATATTCCTTGAGAATAATCATCTGTCGGCTTGAATCTATTTATATAAATATCTTTATACTTGCTTATACCTTCTCCTTTTTGATTCATTGCTATAACATAATCTTCATTTGAAATAACATTTCCTGTAATTAACCTCTCATCTATTTTGTTATAATCTAATTTTATATAATTTTCATAATCTTTATATTTTAACTTTTCTACTTTTTCTTTCTTTTCTTTAGTTATAACTCCCGTTTCTGGCATTGTTTCTTGTAATAATATACTTACTGCTTTTATTTCTGGATTTTCCATAAATCTCTTTTGAAGTATTTTATTATTAAATAAATTATTTATTGAAAGAAGTATTAATCCTTGATGATGTGCCATATAAGTTTTTACAATACTTAAAGTTTTTCCTTTTTCTACCCTTTCTGGCGTATAATCTATTGACTCATAAAATCCAAACTTTTCGAACATTCCTTCTTGTTCTAATCTTTTTAAGTTTTGAATTTCTTCTATCGGGCAATCATTAATTGCCAAAATACTTCCATAACTAGATACAACTAGTTCATCTGCTAAACCTCTTTTAAGTCCTAGCCATGGTATTCCAAATGCTTTATATTGATAATTTGATTTTAAATCTTTTACATTAAAAGCTGCTTCTGAAATTCCCCAAGGTATATTTAATTTTTTACTATACTCTTTTTGGCTCATTATCATAAACCTGCAAGATTCATCAAGAAGACTTCCCTTGTATCTAGGTATATTTATATCTGGCATTAAATATTCAAAAGCTGTACCTGACCAAGAAACCAGTCCTTTGTACTTTCCTAAAGTTGTCATTGTTCTACTTAAACTATTCCAATGTTTTGATGGTACATCTTTTTTTGCAATTGCAACAAGACTTGCTTGTCTTGCTTCTGATGCTAATAAATCATAATATGAATCTGTTAACTTATTTTCTTCTACATTAAATCCAATTGAAAATATTTGTAATTCATTGTTATATAATACTGAGAAATCTGTATTTTTTATTAATCTATCCACTAATGATATTAGATTTTTTAAATCCTCATTTTTTTCTGTTTCTCGATTTTTCTCTTTTTCTTCATTTAACATATCTTTCAAAAATGATTTAACTACAAAAAGATAGCCAACAAAATTACCACTATCTACAGTTGATATATATCTTGGTATTAAAGGTTCTTTTGTTTCGATTTGGTACCAATTATATAGATGTCCATTCCATTTTGGAAGACTCTCTATTGTTAATAACATATTACTTAATAATTCTAATGCTTTTTCTTTATCAATATAACCAATGTCATTTGCTGAAATTACAGCAAGAAGTGATAGCCCAATATTTGTTGATGAAGTTCTTGGAACAATTTTTTCTTTCCTATCTTCTTGATAATTATCAGTAATTAAATAATTATTTTCCTGAGTTAAATAGGTGTTAAAGAACTCCCACGTTCTTCTTCCTATTTCCTTTATATATTCTTTTTCTCCTACATCTAACTCTTCTAACTTCTTCTCCTCTTTTTTCTTTCTACTTATATACCACATAAAAACAGGTGTCATTATCCATAAAAGTCCAAGGCAAATTACAAATATATTTCCACTAAATATACAAATAAAACCTAAGACAATATTCACAATCATTTGTCTTATATATGAAAATAAATCTTCCTTTGCTTGTTTTTCCGCTTCCTCTGATGTTGTCCATTCTAATAAATGTTTATGACTAAAAATAATTCTATATATGCTTGTAAGTATGGATTTTAACGATATATATGCTTTATATGGTAAACATCCTAAAGTTAATATTCCTCTTATCAAGCCACCTTTTATTCCTGATATTTTGGGTGTAAATGTTTTCTGCTTCTTCTCACCATTTTTCTTAAAGACTATATAATTTAAAAATTCTAATATAAACGGAATTATAGCAACAACAAGTAATCCTATAAGTATAGCATAAACGCTTTTATTATAAATCTTTCCAATTATCATTGTAAAAATTCCTGATAGTACTATACTTATTTCTAATAAGCTTCTTCTTATATTATCTAAAATTTTATATCTAGATAATATATTTAGATGTCTTTTCGAAGATATCCATTTTACAATTTGAACATCTCCTCTTATCCATCTAGATAATCTATTCATAAAACTATTATATTTTGTTGGATACCCATCCATTAACATTATATCCGAAACCAGTCCACACCTTAAATAACAACCTTCTAATAAATCATGGCTTAAAACTGTATTTTCAGGTATCTGGTCTTTTAATACTTTAGAATATACTTTTAAATCATAAATTCCTTTTCCTGTGAAAATTCCTTCTTTAAAATTATCTTGATATAAATCTGAAATTGCATTTGTATATGAGTCTATTCCTCCTGCTCCTGCAAATATTTTTGTAAATAGATTATAATTACTTACCTCTAAATTTATTCCTACTCTTGGTTGCATAATCCCATATCCTGCTGTCACAATATTTGTTTTCTTATTAATTTCCGGTCTATTTAAGATATGAGCCATAGCACCAACTAGTCCAAAAGCTGAGTCTAATATTAAATCTGTATCTGCATCTAATGTTATTATATATTTAATACTTTTTAATTCTTCTTTTATCTCTTCTCTGTTTTCATAATTTTCAATTGTATTTTCTCTAAATGGATTACTTATATTTCCAAGCAAATATTCATTAAATTGAGATAGCATTCCCCTTTTTCTTTCCCAGCCTAGATATGAACCTTCTTTTTCATTCCATTCTCTTTTTCTATATATAAAGTTAAATATAGGTATTTTGCTATTACTTTCATATTTTCTATTTGAGATTTCTATATCCTTTTTTCCTTCTTCTATCACATCTAAATCAAAACTTTCTTCTTTTTTGTCACTTTCAGTACAGTCCCCAAGTAAGCAAAAATATATATTATCTGATTTATTAGCTAAGTAAAATACCTCTAATTTTTCAATTAACTCTTTTACTTTTTCTTTTGAGTTTACTATGGTTGGTATAACTACCATTGTACTATTTTCTTTATCAATTCCTTTAGAAAAATCTAATTTAGGAATTAACTTTGGTTTAACAACTTTACTTAATACATATGATATTACTTGATTTACAATTTCCGAAGCTGGTATAAAAAATAACATCCAAGAAATTATTAATATAGCCCAACTATTTATATTATTATTTAACATATTTGCTAAATAAAAAGAAAGTACTAAACTAAATACTAATACCAAAGTAATATAGATTTTTACTTTTTCTTTTACGTTAATAGAACTTTTCTTTTTATAACCTAAGATATTATATAATTCTTCTATTCCTTCATCTATTAAGTAATACCCTATATGGCTTTTCTTTCCTTTTCCTTCATTTTTACTTGATATTTCTAGTAACTTCCTTGTTATATATATCTCTGATATTTTTGTTTTTTTAGATATTTCTTTTATCTTATTTCTATAATATTCTTTTGTTTTACTATCCATTTTTTCATATATATGACTTGGGTCTTTTTTTAATAACTCTTCTACTCCATTTATTTTCTCGAATATTTCTAGGAAATTGATTCTCTGTATTTTTTTTATGCTTGTAATACTATTTCCTATTGATACTTTTCTTACAGCAATATCAAAATGTTCTTTTTTTATTATTTCTGATACAGTTGTTCCTGTAAGTTCAATTGTTTCTTCTAATGCTTTTAAATAACTATACCCTTTTTTACCATATCTTTTTAATATATATGACATATATTCCACAAATGAATATTGCATATCATTTAACACATTTTTTTCTACTTTTTTAAAAGTATTATTTTTAAATACTTGCTCCTGTTTTGATTTATTTTCTACTAATCTTTCTACTATGTTTTCTGCTTTATATTTTTCCATCTGTGATATATAAATCTTTTCACAAACTTCTCTAATATTTTCGATTATTGCAATTTCAAGAAACATTCCAATATTCCATATTTCTTCCATACTTAGTGTCTTTTTAGTTTGATAACTTGCAAGATAGCTTTCTAAGTCTTTTCTTTCTATTCTATTATCTGTATAAGCTACTATTTCAGATGCTAAAACATATATCCTTGCAAAACCTTGATATTTACCATTTGCAATCCCTAAAAAACTTGTATATCTCTTTAAAGTTAGTTCTTTCTCAATTTGTTTCACACATTCTTCAATAACATATAAATTATCTAAAAGCCATTCTCCAGCTGGGTGTATACTTATACCTAATTTTAGATGTTCATTTAATAAATTATAAACTTCTTGTATTACTTTAAAACTTTCTAATAAATGTGGTACAGGATAAGTATTTTTTGCTGATTTTCCTATTAAATTATGTGAAGATGCAATTTTTTGTAAATGATTTTCTAACTGCGTTTTATCTAGTGGTGTTCCATCTATTTTTAATATCTTATTTACTTTCAAAAAAATTCCACTCCTTGCTAATATGTTTTACACATATTGTTTGCAAAGAGTGGTAATTTTATACATTTATTAAATTATCTTTCTTCTCCATCATCTGCTATTTCTAAAGAGCCATCTATATCTTTTTGTGTTTGTTGTTCTAATGTAAAATCTTTTCCATCAAATTTTATTTTTCCTGCTACAAATTTAGAAGTTTCTTCCATTGCACTTTTATATTCTCCTATTGTTGAATATCTACTAATATCTCCTGAATTCTCCATGCTTGTAACTAAGCTTTGTATATCTGATATATTTCTTATATATTTTCTTATTTCCTCTGACATATTTTCTTGACCATAACTAGATGTCACTTTACCTTCATCATCTTTTATGTCCATAGCAAAACTTTCTTGTGAATTATATTCGTTTGAGCCTGAAGCAGCTTTATAATATACTGATATTTGTTCAGGATTTATGCCTAATGCATCTGCTACTTTCGTTTTAAATATTTTATTTAATTGAATGTCATCTATTTCTTTACCTAATTCAATTAATTGGGTATCTCCTATATTTCCAATATCTTCACTATTTAATCTATCTTGTATCGCTACTATTTTATCCTCTGTTTCTTGAGTTATTGACATTTCTTCTAATGTTATACCATTACCAATTGCTTGTTCCATAGTTATTGGTTGATTTTCTGGTAATGTTTTGTAAAAATCTTCCTGCCCTTTATTTATAGCAAAAGCTAAAGCTCCAATAACAGCTGCTGTTCCAAAAACTTTAAATAGGGTCTTTAAAGTTTTTCCTACTCTAGTCTTCCCAGGGTTAGTATATCTTCTTGTAGTTTGTGGTATATCTCCTCTTTTCAAATAACTTATGCCTCTTCTTTCCATTTCAGCAACTCTTTCTTCGTGTCCTTTAAAAACAATATTTTCCATTTCCCAAAAGAATTGTTCTGCGTCTTCTTTTGACATGGTTGTGTATACTATTCTCCCATCTGATAATTGTACTGGTCTTTCTCTTTTTGGATTTGCTAATGGTACATTTCTTATTCTACTATTAAATTCACTTCTTCTTCTATCAAAATACTCTCCCATAAAAGTTTCCTCCTTTGCATTTACTACACTTCTATTATACCACTTTTACTAAAAAAAAGCAAAATTCGTGCATTTTCACACTTATTTTGCTTAAGATTCTAAAAAATATTCCATTATTCCGTTATAAATTCCCCAAGCTAATTTTTCTTGATAGCTATCTTCTAAAAGCTGTTTTTCTTCTTCAGGATTTGATAAAAATCCACATTCTACAATAGATATTGGAATTTCAACATTTTTCATTATATATACACTATTTAATTTCATTGCAACTCTATTATTTTCCTTTTCTATTGATTTATTCAAACCTTCTTGTATACTTTTTGCTAAGTCAATACTTTTATCGTTTTTAGTATTATAGAAACATTGCCAACCATAATACTGAGACTCTGATATTTTATTTAAGTGAATTGAAACAAATATATCTGCTGAAGATTCATTTCCTATTTTTACTCTGTTCTTAATATCAGATACTTTTTTCTGCCTTAAAGTTTTACTATCTAAATTATAAATAGCATTATCATCAGAACGTGTTAATATAACTTCACAACCGCTTTGCTCTAATAGTTTCTGTACTTTTAATGTTATTTTTAAATTAGTTTCCGCTTCTGTTACACCATCACTACTTTCGGCCCCTTCATCTGGGGTACCGATGTCCTGCATCTAATATAACAGTCTTTCCCGATACTGGTGTTGCTGTTGTCTCAACTGATTCATTTACTATATTATTACTTTCATTTTTTATAACACCGCAAGAAAATGTAAATAATGAAATTAACAAAAATCCTAAGATAATTTTTATTCTTTTTTGACTTATTACAAACATACATTATCTCCTAAATAATATCTATTATTATTTATATTTTAATTTTTTTATTATATTACTCCTCTATACTTACTTTTTTAACATTTTCTATTTTTTGTAATTTTTCTATTATATTCTTTAAGTCTATATTATTTTTTGACTTCACAGTAAGTTTTATTTTAGCTTTTTCATCATTTACATCTGCTTCTAAACTTTCTATATTTATTTTATTTTTAGTAAATACATTTGTTATTTCTAGGGCAAGATTTTTTCTATCTTTTGCAAATATTTCAAAAGTCTTTTTCTTCTTTTTTATTTGTTTATTTTTGTTTAATAATTTAACCATACACGTTTTTGCTTTTGCTGTTTTTACTTCTTTTATCCATTCCTCTTGAAAATTTGTTTCTTTTTTTCCTACTTCTATTTCCACTATATCTCCATTTTTTAATTTAGTTATAAACGGCATTGGAATACTATTTATTATGCATCTTTTTATATGATCTCCAATTTCTTGATGGATTCCATACGCAAAATCAATTCCAGTTGAACCTTTGGGGAGAGCTTTTATATCACCTTTAGGTGAAAATATATAAACTTCATCGTCTAAAATTTCATCTTTTAAAGTTTCTAAAAAGCCTTTTGGGTTTTCAATTAAATTTCCTAATTCTAAACTATCTCTTATCCCTGATAAATTATTTTCAAACATTGCTTCTTTATTTTTAGCTTCATCATACATCATATATGAAAAATAATTTGTAATTCCATATTTTGCTATTTTATTCATTGTATAACTACATATTTTTGTCTCAAATACCACTCCATTTTCTCCTAATAATATTTCATGTATTGCCTGATACATATTTTTTCTAGGTGATGCTATGTAATCTCTAAAAGTACCTGGAATTATGGAATATATGGTATTCAAAATTCCTAATATCCTATAACATTCTGCTTTTCCTCTTGTTATTATTTTTATTACAAACAAATCCTTCATTTCTTTTACATTAATATTTTTTTCTTTCATCTTTTTATATATATCAAATAAATTTTTAGTTTCTATCTTTACTTTTACAAATATCCTCTGCCTTTTTAATTCTGATATTATTCTATTTTTTGTTTTTTCTAAAAAAATTTTATTTTTATCTAGATTTTCTTCTAATTCTTTTTTTACTTTTTCATAATCTTCTGGATATAAATATTTAAAAGCTCCATCTTGTAATTTTATTTTCATATCGTACATTCCAAGTTTATGTGCAATTGGAGCATATAGTTCTATTGTTTCTTTACTAATTGCAATTTGTCTATCTCTTCTTAAATATTCTAATGTCCTCACATTATGAAGCCTATCTGCTAATTTTAATATTATAACCCTAATATCTTTTTCCATTGCAATAAACATTTTTTTATAATTTTCTGCTTTTGCTTCTTCTACAGTTTTAAACAATTTACTTAGTTTAGTTACTCCTTCTACAAGTGTTGCTGTATCTTCTCCAAACCTTTCTTCTATATCTTCATAAGTTGCTTCCGTATCTTCAACTACATCATGAAGAAGTGCAGCACATATTGTTGTTGTATCTAATCCCAGCCCTGCTAAAATATATGCTACATTTAAAGGATGTATTATATAGGGTTCACCTGACTTTCTTTTTTGGTCTTTATGCATTTTAAGTGCATATTCATATGCTCTTATTATCTTGTTTTTATCGATATTTCCATTTCTTATCTTTGCCCTATAAACAATATCTTTTATAGTTATATCTTTTGTATTATCCATAATTTTCTCCTATCCATATCTTCTTTTTTCTGAATAGTAACGACATACATTATGTATCATTTTATTATTCAATAAAAATTCTCTTCCATCTTTTTTTACTGACATATCTTTTACTTTATTATCTAAACATTTACTACAAACCATACAATTATTCTTTTCGTTATTTACAATTTTAGGTTCTTCATTTTCCAAGTCAAAAGTGAACTCTGGCATAACCTCTGATAAAACAGGACAAAAAGTAGCTTTTAATCCATCTTCTTGCATCCATATTTGTAATCCTCTTCCTCCATTTTGACAGTAAACTTTATTTTCCTCTTTGTATGTCTTCCACTCTTCATCATCTAAAAATATTTTAGGAGCTTTTATTTTTAAGTTTTTCCTTATTGCTAAACGGTTTATTTCTTTTACTATTTCCATCCACTTTTTCGGAGTTACATGATTTAACGGAATTTCTCTTCCTTGTAAAGCTTCAAAACTTCCTGCATGAAAAGTAAACCATTCTATCCCAAGTTTAGAATAAAACTCAATTATATCTTTATAATCATCTTGATTTATTTCCCATATAGTTGGTTGTATTTTTACTGTTATTCCTTTGCTTAAACAATATTTTATTGCTTCATTTATTTCATCTAAATTTATTTTATTACTTCCCTTTAAGTATTGTAATTTCTTATTGTCCATAGTATCTACACTATAGCTTATATAATTAATATTTTGACTTTCTATTCCTTCTGTTAACTTTTTTATTACTTCCATTCCATTATATCCTGATGTTGAAAACATTACTTTTTTACCATTTTTTATAAACTCTTTTGCTGCCTTATTACAAAATTCAGTATCTACCGAAACATCTGGATTTCCTAATATGTATGCATTTTTTAGATTAGGTAATTTTTTTATTATAACATCTATTTTTTCTAAAGTCCCTTGATAGTCTTTATGCCTTCTTCCATAACTCTCTTGTGTACACCCTATACAAGAACATGTACACTTTTTTCTTCCGAATGTCCCCGTATATAATGTCAACTCCTCAACTTTTTCTAACAAATTAACCTTGTCCATAAAAAACCTCCTAAACTTTTTCTTGTATTAGTTTATGAAGGTTATCCTCAATTTAGAACACAAAAATAAAAAGACTTTAGTTTTACTAAAATCTTTTATTTATATTGTAATTTATATTATTTTCTTTTATCAATTGCATAACTACTTCCCATAACTGATTTAGCTGCATGTTTTACTTGTGCTCCTACTTCTCCTATTTCTAGTATGTTATGGAATCTTCCTTTATCTGCTACAACAACTCCTATTGATAAAGATGTCAATGGAAATTGTTCTATTATTCCTTTCCTATTTGCCACTTCTATATATCCCTTTTCAATATCTTCTTCTGTAAAATATTTTAATACATTTGTATCAAAAAGAGTTATTATGTTTTGACATAATTTTTCACAATTAGTTCCTGGCACAATTGCTACAAAATCGTCTCCTCCAATATGTCCTACAAAGGTGTTTTCTAATTCATCACTATGAACTGAATTTACAATTGTATCTGCTGTAAACTCTATTATTTGGTCTCCTTTTAAGAAACCATACACATCATTATATGCTTTAAAATTATCCAAATCTAAATACAATACTGAAAAGGCTTCTCCTCTTCCTATTCTCTTCTTTAATTCCGCATGTATCTGTACATTTCCTGGAAGTCCAGTTAACGGACTTACTCTTCTGTTACTTGAAAGAAGTCTATTTAAATTCTTTACAGTATAATATAAATATTGTTCATCTACAGGTTTCTTTATAAAATATTCTACTGACTCTCTAAGTATTCTTACTCTATGTTCTCTACTTCTTTTAGATGATACTACAATTACTGGAGTTATTGTGTTATCCTCATCTTTTCTAATTTTTCTACATAAATCTATAACATCTCTATCTATTGCATCTTCATTTATTACAATTAATGATGGAATATTTTTAAGTGCTATATCTATTTGCTCTGTCTTTACACTAATAAATCTATATTCTGGGTCATTTCTAAATAATTCTCTAAAAATCACGATTGAAGAATCATCATCATCTATAATATATATTTCTTGTACCATTTGACTACTCCTTTATTTTATTTAGTCTTATTATATACAAATATGTTTATGTTTTTCAAGCTTTTTTTCTTTTATTTATTATTTTTATTGTTTTTTACTATTTTCTTTAATTCTATTTTTTTATTCAAAATTTCTCTTATTTCTTTAGTATCTATAGCTGGAAAGGCCTTTTTTAATCTATAGACGTTCTTATATAGTCTTAAGATCAACTTATTTCTCTTCTCATTTAAATCTTCTACTATTTTTTGTATATTTTCAGTTATTTCCAATTTTTCTGTATTCTTCTCTGTTTCTTTTGTTATTTCCTTTAATTTTTCTTTTATTTCATTATTTAGTTCTTCTATTCTTTCTAATGCTGGTTTTATGCTCTTAACCTTAACAACACTTGTTATTACATCAACTACAAACACTAAACTTGAAATTCCTACTACAAAATATAGTAAATCTATATTTATTTTTCCTATAAAGTATTGCATGAATGGATGAATGTATTTAACAAAAACTACTCCTAGAATTCCCCAATATAATGAATTTGATAAACATATTCTTCCTTGAAAATTAATTTTGTGGTCAGAATAATCCCAATATTTTGTATGAAAGATTTTTTCTAATAAAACGCCTACAATATATTCCCAAAAACTTAATACTATCACAGAACTGACAAATAATAAAACAATATTATTTGAAAATCTGCTTAATATTGTGGTCATTATCATTGCACCAAAACCATATATTGGACAAATTGGCCCTTTTAGAAAACCTGTGTTTATCACTTTCTTTTCCATTACTGACCTAAAAATTGATTCCATAACCCACCCTAAAAATGAATAGATTAAGAAATATGTTAATAACCAAAATAATTGCTTTCCCATCTCTCCCCCTATTAATTAAAAACCTCCTACAAATTGTAGGAGGCTTTATCTTATTTATTTACCATAACTTTGGCTGTTTCACTTACTCCACTTTCATTATAAACTGTTATTTCTAGTCTATTTTCTCCATCTCGTATTGGATATTGATATTCAAATTGTTTTCTTTGTTCAGCATCTGGATATACTCTATTCAAATCAATTGCAGATTTTTCTGTGTCATTAAGTATGAATTCTATTCTTGTAATTCCCTCATCGTCTGAAGCCTTAATTATGAAATTTGCTGAACCATCAGTCGTAACTTCTACAGTAGGTTTTGTAACTCCTTTTACTTCTTGCTCTTTTGTTTCCATTGTATTATTAACATCTACAATTGAAACTGTTAAAGTATGTTGTCCCATTGGTATATCTATTAATTGTTCTGTTGACATATCATTTATATCTATTCTTTGCTCTTCGTCATCATCCCATCTATATGTCATATAAGAAAGTTGATTTTTTCCACTTGCTGTAATTTTTATCTTACTTCCCTCTACTGTGAAATCATCTATAGTTATATCACCTTGTCTTGTGTATAATCTAGAATAATTTGTTTCTTTTCCTTCTTCATCAATAGCATATACATTCAATGTATTTTCTCCACTTGGGATTTCTATTGTTTCTGTTACACTTCTTTTTCCTGATGCATCTAATTCTACTGGTTCATCACTATTCCAATTATATGTTACTCTTTGTAATGGAGTATTGTGGCTTACTTCTACTTCTAATTGTGTCTCTGTAACTTCTTGAACTGAAATAGTTGGTTTTGCTTGGCTATTTCCTGTTTGTGCTTCTTGATACATAGAATAAGAACCACTTCCTACCATTATCAAACCAAAAACTATTAATACAATTGCAAAAAATCTAACTATTTTCTCTATCTCTATTGTTCCTCCACTACTACTGTTTCGTACCTTTTGTTTCTTTTCTTTGTTAGGTTTTGGAGGTTCTACACTTAATATTTGATTCAAATTTTTCACCTCTTTTGTCTATTTGCAAAAATTATATCATAGGATATTTTAAATGTAAAGTGGAAAATCTTTCTTATGGAAAAATTAAAAACGTTTATAAATAGTATTATAAACGTTTCTATTTCATTTTAAAATTAATTTTGTGTGTATGGTAATAAAGCAATATGTCTTGCTCTTTTTACTGCTTTTGTTATGTCTCTTTGATGTTTACTACAAGCTCCTGTTGTTCTTCTTGGTAAGATTTTTCCTTTATCATTAATAAATTTTCTTAATTGTTCAGGATTTTTGTAATCTAATACGAAGTTTTTATCACTACATAATAGACATACTTTCTTTCTTTGTTTTCTAAATCTTGGATTGTAGTCATCATCATAGTTTTTATTTCTCTTATTTTGTTTTTTATCTGCCATTTTATTATTCCCCCCTAATCTTATTAGAATGGTAGGTCATCACTTGAAGAAATTTCAAAATCTGATCCCATACTTCCTGGTTCAGTATTTCCAAATGTATTTTCAAAAGTAGAATTTCCTGCTTCTTGCTCTCTTTTGCTATCTGCAAAATATGCTTCTTCAGCAACTACTTCTGTTACATAATGTTTTACACCTTGGTCATCATCCCAAGTTCTTGTTTGAATTCTTCCGATTATTCCTACTTGTTGACCTTTTTTAAAGTATTTACTACAAAATTCTCCTAGTTTGCTCCAAGCAACAATATTTATAAAATCTGCTTGTCTTTCTTCTCCTTGTCTAACAAATCTTCTATTTACTGCTAAACTAAAAGATGCAACTAGTGTATTATTTGTTTGTGTATATCTTACTTCTGGATCCCTTGTTAATCTTCCCATTAAAATAACTTTGTTCATTTTTTATCACCTTTCCTACTTTAATAATAGGTCCTTATTTTTATTTTTGATTATTCATCTTTTTTTACAACAATGTGTTTTAGAATTTCATCTGTAATTCTGTAAATTCTTTCAATTTCAATTATTGCTGATGGCTTTGATTCAAAGTTGAATAATAAGTAAGTTCCTTCACTAAACTTTTTGATTTCATAAGCTAATTTTTTCTTACCCATATTTTCAACTGATTCTACTTTACCATTTTCATTAATTAATCCTGTAAATTTTTCCTCTAAAGCTTTTAAACCTTCTTCATCTACATTTGGATTAACAATGATAATACTTTCGTATTTGTTCATTATTTTCACCTCCCTTTGGATTTATAACCTACATTTACTGTAAGTAGAGATTTGAAAAATAGCCATGCTAATTCTCAAAGCATAGCTATTCTACCACATTTTTGAAGTTTTTGCAAGTATTTTAGTACTTTTTTGAAAATCTTTTTTGTTTAATAAAATTATAGAATTACATTTATATTTGTCCATGAATTCCTAAAACTAGGCCTCTAAGACAAAAATGTCGTTCTAATTTAACTACAACTATAATATAATGATTAAAATCTTGTATTGGAGGTAGAAAATGATTAAACAATATAGAAAAAGACATAATCTATCACAAGAAGAACTTGCAGAAGAAATCGGTATTAGTTCAAGACATTTACAACGTCTAGAGCAAAACGAAGAGCACACAAGAGTTTCAACCTTCAAAAAGATTGTAAAAGCATTAGATATACCAGACGATGAAATTGTAAAATTTATAAAGAAGTAAAAAGATATTTAAATTAATTTTTAAATATCTTTTTTTACTAATTTTTTTCAAATTCTGATTTTATATCTTCTAGTAAATCGTTAACATCTATACCTAGTACATATGCTAATCCAAATAATTCATAATCTTTTACTGTTCTTTTATTATTTTCAATATCATATAAACTTTGCTTGTGTATACTTATTCCCATTAGCTCTAATTTCCCAGCCAATTGTTCATAAGATATCTTTTTCTTTGTTCTATATTCTTTTAATCTTTTTCCTATAACATTCATATTATTATTAAATTTTGCAATTAAAGACATAATATTCTCTCCATTTTATTTTTATATATTGATTTTATTATTTTTTTATGTTATATTTGTAAGTGTTAACACTTAATAGTATGGGAGGATAAATAATGAAATATTCAAAAGAAAAAGGAATCACACTAATTGCATTAGTAATTACCATTATTGTTTTACTAATATTGGCAGGAGTTTCAATTACAATGCTAACAGGAGATAATGGAATACTTTCGCAAGCACAAAATGCAAAGAAAAAAACAGAGCTTGCAAGTGAAAAAGAAGCTATTCAATTAAGTGTTCCCGAATACCAATTAGCTAATGAAGAAAAATACAAATTAGGAACTACTCTTTATGATAAAAACGCAGATAACAGTACAATATGGGATTTATTTGTAAATAATAATGAAAATAAAACATACGGAACAGGTTGGAATTATATAAGCAAAGGAACTAATATCGAAAGTTATGGGCCAACACAAAATGAATGGCTAGTAAATTACGAAACTGGAGAAATAATACAAATAGATGATAATTATACTCATCTAACACATGGAGATAATATTGGAGTTACAGATGGTTTGATATTTAACTTAGACCCTTCTATAATAGACACAACAAATATAGAAGATTTAAAAAGTGGAAATTACGAAACTTTATGGAAAGATACAACTTTAAATGGCTTTAATTGGACAAATGATAGTGGCCTTACTTCAAAGGAATTTAATTTTGATGGAATAGATGATTATATAACAGTAAAATATGATAGTGAAGAGCAAAAGAACACATTAGCACAAAATGGTTTTACATTTGAATATTATGGAACAATAGATAAAGGAAATTCTTATAATGAAAATAAAGAGATAATAAATTATAAAGAATTGTCGGGTAATGATTATACCGGAATATTTTGTTATTGGAATGGGAATGAAAATCAGCAAGCAAAATGTAGATTTGGAATATTAAATCAAAAATCTCTATATTGGAATATGGGATTAGCACAAGGAAATATTTCTGATTTTTCACAAGAAGGTGCTCCATGGAATATAAACTATCCTATAAATTATAACTTAGGAAACGAAATATATTATACAATTACATTAGATACAACAAATATTTATAAAGAAAATGGAGGAGAATACTATAAGCAAACTATATATTTAAATGGAGAAAAATTTCTTGAAGGCAGATATAATAAAAAGCAATGGGATAATTTTATAAATAACGAATTAGCAAATTTAAATACTTTTTGTATAGGAAGGTCTTCTATGGCTTATGATGGTTGGTGGCATTATAGTAAAATGAATGCATATACATTAAGGTTATATAACCATGCATTATCAAGTGATGAAGTAAAAGAGAATTATCAAAAATCAGTTGCTTATCATGAAAATTTATAATAAATCAAACTTATATAAAAAGAACAAAAAGCTTTATTATAAAATAAAACTTCTTGTTCTTTTTTATTATTTCTTCTTATAATAACTTTTAATTTTTTCGTTTATGAAACTCTTTCGTAATGTTGTTTTTTGACCCCGTCCTAAAAAACATCAATTTCATATCTTTTGTTTTTCTGTATAAATTACTTTTCCAAATTTTATTTCATTTACCTTCTTTTGTACTTCCATAATAGGTATTGGAAGGATTGAAATAATTGCTACTATTAGCCACTGCATACTAGTTAATGGAACTAAACTAAATATGTTTGCAAAGGCTGGTACTATAACTACAATAGTTTGTATAAGCACTCCTAATATAAAACTTCCTATCAAAAATTTATTTTCGAAAATTCCTGTTTTAAAGATAGATTCTTCACTTTTTATATTAAAACTGTGTATAAGTTCTAATACTCCTAAGGAAACAAATGCCATAGTTCTTCCAACTTCTAGTCCATAATATTTATTTCCTATACTAAACGCTATTAATGTTAGCATTCCGAGCATTATACCTTCTACTATAATCTTATTCCACAATCCATCTGCAAAAATACCTTTCTTGCTATCAACAGGGGCTCTTGTCATTATATTTTTCTCCGGAGGCTCTAATCCTATTGCAATAGCTGGCAATGAATCTGTTACTAAATTAACCCATAATAATTGTATTGCAAGAAGTGGAGATTTAAATCCAAGCACTAATCCCATAAATATTGTTACTATCTCTCCTATATTTGTTGCAATTAAGAAATGTATTGCTTTCTTTATATTATCATATATATTTCTTCCTTGTTTTACAGCCTTTACAATTGTTACAAAATTATCATCTGTAAGTATCATATCAGATGCACTTTTAGCAACATCTGTTCCGTTTTTTCCCATAGCTATACCAATATCTGCATTTTTAAGTGCTGGACTATCATTTACACCATCACCTGTCATAGCAACAACTGCACCAGTACTTTGCCAAGCTTTAACAATCCTTACTTTATGTTCAGGTGTTACTCTTGCAAATACTGAATAATCTTTTATTTCCTTTTCTAATTTATCCTGTGGTATTTTATCTAATTCTTGTCCTGTTATTGCTTTATCATGTTTGCCTAAAATATTCAACTCTCTAGCTATAGCCTTCGCAGTAACTATATGGTCCCCTGTAATCATAACTGTCTTAATTCCAGCACGCCTACAAGTAGCTACCGCTTCTTTTACGCCTTCTCTTGGTGGGTCAATCATTCCAATTAGCCCAACAAACTTTAAACCTGTTTCAACAAAATTAGACTCCATTTTTTGAGGTAAAACAGAAATATCCTTATATGCTACTGCAATCACTCTTAATGCTTTTTCAGCCATCATTTCATTTTGACGCTCTATATTATTTCTTTCTCCAATAGATAGATTACATCTATTTAATAAAACATCTGGTGCTCCTTTTGTAATTATTCTATATCCTTTATCTAATTTATGTATTGTAGTCATCATTTTTCTATTCGAGTCAAACGGTATTTCATTTATTCTTGGCATCATATGATATAATTCTGTTTTATTTTTATTATATTTTAAAGCTCCTTCCACTAATGCCACTTCTGTTGGTTCGCCTTTTACTTCTGTTTTTCCTTTTTCATATACAATATCACAATCTGTACACATACTTGCAAGTTCCAATGCCAAATTATCATTATTTGATTTTATTTCTACAACTGTCATTTTGTTTTGTGTTAAAGTTCCTGTTTTGTCTGAACAAATTACTTTGCTACTTCCTAATGTTTCAACCGCAGGAAGTTTTCTGATTATACTATTGTTCTTTGCCATCTTAGTTACGCCTATTGATAATACAATTGTAACAATTGCTGGTAGCCCTTCAGGTATTGCGGCAACTGCTAATCCTACTGATGTCATAAACATTTCTATTGGATCTATTTTCTTTATCATTCCAATTAAAAATATTAATACACAAATTCCTAAACAAACAAGACCTAAAACTTTTCCTACTTGTCCTAGTTTCTTTTGTATAGGTGTTTCTGGTGTTTCATCTTCAATTATCATACCTGCAATTTTACCAACATTAGTATTCATTCCTGTATCTGTAACTACAGCTTTACCGCTTCCATTTACAACTATACTTGCCATAAATGCCATATTCAGCATATCACCTAAAGCAACATTTTTTCTAGCTATCATATCTGCATTTTTTAAAACAGCTTCTGTCTCCCCTGTTAGACTTGACTCTTCTATTTTCAAGTTATGACTCTCTAATAATCTACAATCAGCCGGTACATAATTTCCCGCCTCTAAAATTATAATATCTCCTGGTACTAATTCTTCAGCATTTATTTCTTTAGTTACTCCATCTCTTATAACTTTTGCTCTGGGCGGTGTCATCTCTTTTAAAGCTTCAATTGACTTTTCAGCTTTTGCTTCCTGCACAACTCCCATAATTGCATTTAATATTACAATTGCTATTATAATCACCGAGTCTATATAATCATTTTCTCCTTGAAAATACGAAACTGCAGCTGATACAATAGATGCTATTATTAGAATGATAATCATAAAATCATTAAATTGTTTTAAAAACTTAACTAATAAACTTTCTTTAGGCTTATCTTCTAACTTATTTTTTCCGTACTTATTTCGCCTAAATATCACTTCTTCATCATTCAATCCACTTCTCGTATTTGTCTTAAGTTTTCTTAAAACTTCTTCTTTTCTTAATGTTTCCCACATATTTTTCCTCCTTGTTCGCATTAGGGACGTTTCCTTTGCGCAAAAAATTTCGCATTTGGGACACATCCTTAATTTTCATTTGTTTCTTTTAATATCTATGTGGGACATACTGTTTTTATTACTAATTTTTTCACAAAAATAAAAGATAAGTTTTTGTTTTACTTATTCTGTTTTTAGTTTTATTTTTAACCTTTTTGTTTAACTTTATATTAACATTAAATATATTCTTTTATATAATATGTATATCATTTTTAGAAACACTCACCAAGACAGCATAGTTGCAAATACTTCGTAGGAGGTGAGTGCCATGGGGAATTTTCTTCTATGTTTAGGAATTGGCTTTATAATTCTTTGTCTTCGGACTTTTAGTTCGGAATTTGTAGCTTTTGTAGATACATAATAATTATGGGCAAAGAAAAAATTGAGGTCATCCCTTCCCAAAGCGACCCCAATTCTAGAAATGCTAAGTAAGACTTCGGCCTTACTTTTTTATTTTATTGTTATGAATCATAATTATTCCTTATGACTAACCAAATTATACTATTTATCTTAAAATATGTCAAATAATTATTGTTTTAAACTTATGTTTGAATTAGAACTATATACTAATGAACTATTAGCAGCAAATAAATTATAAACATTTTCAGAACATTTTACAGTTAGATTTGCATTTTCATCAGTTGCTGCATCATAGAAGCATTGATAATAATCTATATAATCATAGTCATCAACGTTTTTTCCCGAAACATTAGCATTTACTTCTATTTTTCCACTCAACTTATAACATCTGAAATAAACAAAAGTAATATCTTCAACACTTTCAGGAATATCTGAACCATTTACTAAATTATAACATTGATTAAATGTCGCATGCATATTTTTTACTTTATTAGGTATAGTAGGTGCTGTTTCTAAATTAGTACAATTATGAAATGCCCAACTAATATTTTCAGCATTATCTGGTAAAACAGGAGCTTCTAAAAGACTTGAACAATTCTCAAAAGCTGCCAATAAATTAGTTACATTCCCAGGAATTGCTGGTGCATTTTCTAAACTAGTACAACCTTTAAAGGCTCCTCGCATATTAGTAATTGTTTCAAGTATTATAGGAGCAATTTTTAATGCTGTATCATTCATAAATTATAGAAAATTATATAATCTAAAAAAAGGAAAATTAACACAAGCAGAACTTGCAGAAAAAGCAAATGTCTCTACCGCATTAATAGGGAACTTAGAAAGTGAACATATAGAACAAGGAATAAGTGTATATACCTTATGGAAAATTAGCAAGGTTCTAGAAATACCTGTAGAAAAATTATTTGATACTTCTGATTTTTCAAATAGAAAATTAGATAACTAAAATTTCCCCTAACATATTAAAAATTTTGTCATAATATGTTATAGGGGGTATTATTATGTTATTTACTACAATTCTTTTAGCTATATCTAGTAGTATAGACTCTCTTGGCATTGGAATTACTTATGGAATTAAAAATACAGCAATTTCATTTAATGGAAAGTTAGTTATTTTCTTAATATCTTTTATAGTTACATTAATATCTTTATATTTAGGAAATATTCTAAAACTTATATTTCCAAATTTTATAATAGATTACTTAGGTAGTTTTTTATTTATTTTAATGGGAATATTTATTTGCTCTCAAGCCTTAAAAAAAGATAAAAAAGCCAAAAAGTTTGAAGAGAAAAAAATAAAGAACTATAATAATCAAAAAACATATTCATTCTTCATAAAATTTTTAGGAATAACAATAAAAATAATAAAGGATCCTGTATCATCAGATTTTGATAATTCAAATAAAATAGATAGTAAAGAGGCTCTTTTTCTTGGTCTGGCGCTTTCTATAGATTCTTTATGTGTTGGAATTGGTGGAAGTGTTATAGGAATTAACACTTATATTTTCCCTATCTTAATTGGATTTTTTCAATTATTCTTTTTAGGAATAGGAAATTTTTTAGGTAAAAAACTATATAATTTTTCCAAACTACCATCAAATATATGGTCAATAGTTTCTGGTATCTTACTTATAATTTTGGGAATTATTAAATTCATAAAATAAAAAATGAGACAGTTAAGGCCCGTCCCTACTGTCTCACTTCTGCTAATTTCATTGATAATAATTTTGATATTCCGTTTTCTTCCATTGTTACACCATATACTGTGTCTGCTGCTTCCATTGTTCCTTTTCTATGTGTTATAACTAAGAACTGTGTATTTTCTGAAAACTTCTTTAAGTAATCTGCAAATCTATATACATTAACATCATCTAGCGCTGCTTCTATTTCATCTAGTACACAGAATGGAGCTGGATTTATTTTAAGTATTGCAAATAATAATGCTATTGCTGTAAATGCTTTTTCTCCTCCTGATAATAACATCATATTTTGTAATTTCTTTCCTGGTGGTTGAACATTTATCTCAATTCCACATTCTAAGATATTATCTTCATCTTCTAATTTTAACGAAGCATTTCCTCCACCAAATAATTCTCTAAATACTTCTTGGAAGTTTTTATTAATTAATTCAAATTGTTCCTTAAATTGTTCTTTCATTGTAGTTGTCATATCTGCAATTATTTTTCTTAATTTTGCCATTGTATCTTCTAAGTCAACTCTTTGTTCACACATAAAATCATATCTTTCTTTCATGTTTTTATATTCTTCTATTGCGTCTACATTAACACTTCCAAGCTCTTTTAGTTCTTTTCTTAGACTATTTACTTTTTTCTGTGTAGCTACAACATTTTCAGGTTTTCTACAGTCTTTTACATTATTTGGAGTTAATTCATATTCTTCCCACATCTTATTAATAATATCATTTATATCATCTTCGATTTTTGTTTTCTTAACATCTATTTTCACTATTTGTGCTTTTAAATCTTCTATAACTTTAAATTTATCATTTATTTCGTCTTCTATTTTCTTTAGTCTCTCGTTTTTATTTATTCTATCTTGTTTTAATTCTTCGATTTTACTTCCGCTATTTTTTACTTCTTCTTTTATTTTATCTATTTTTTCTTCTATATCTTTTATTGACTCATTTAAAGTTATATTATCTTGTTTTATCTCTTCTATTTGTCTTGTTTTATTTTCTATACTTTGCTTTGTATTTTCTACTTCAGCATTTATTCTTTCTTCAATTTCTTCAATAGAAGCTTCACTTTCATCAAATGATGATACTGATATTTTTAAGTTTGTAATATCAAAATTTAAATCATCTACATATTTTTGATTATCTTTATTAATTTCTGCGAATTCTTGAATAATACTAGTTAATTTTTCTGTTTCCTCAGTTATTTTGCTAATCTCTTCTTGAATAGTTTCCTTTATATTAATTGCTTGTTCTTTTTCTTCTTTTAGCTTTTCCTTTTCTTCTTTTAGTTTGCTTATTCTTTTTTCTATTTTTTCAATATTTTCCTCAATTGATACTAGCTTTTGTTTTTCTGTTGCATATGTTATATCAATCTCTTGAAGTTCTTTCTCCCAACTACTTGCTTCTTCAAAGATATTTTCAATTGAATCTTCATATTCTTTCTTTTCTTGCTCTTGTTTCTTTATTTTTTCTTCTAAAGTTTTTATTTCTTTTTGAAGTTTCTCTATTTCTCTTCCTCTACCTAAGATATTTACAGTCTTCTTTGTAACTGAACCTCCTGTAATTGCTCCTGATGGATTTATCACATCACCTTCTACAGTAATTATTCTAAATGAATATCCATTTTGTTTTGCAAGTTTAATTGCTGTATCCATATTATTTACTATTACTGTTCTTCCAAGCAAATTAGTTACTATTTGCTCATATTTTTTACTATATTTTATTAAATCTGATGCAATTCCAATTACACCTGGTTCTTTTCCTTTTATTCTGTCTAGCTTCTTTCCTCTTACTGATGTTATAGGTAAAAATGATGCTCTTCCAAGATTATTTTTTCTTAGATGTTCTACTAACTTTTTAGCATCTTCCTCTGTATCTGTTACAATATTTTGAAGACTTGCTCCTAGGCACATTTCTATTGCTGTTTGATATTCTTCTGGGACTTCAATTATATTTGCTAATACTCCATGCATACCTTTCCCTAGTTCTTTGATATTCTCACAGTCTTTCAAAAGTGATTTTACACTCTTAATATAACCTTCTTTTTCTCTTTCTGTTTCTTCTAAAAATTTTAGTCTTGATTCTTTGATTCTCTTTTCACTTTGATATGCATTTATATTATTCTCATATAATTTTATCTTTTTATCTGCTTCTTCTTTCTTAGCATTCACTTCCTCTAAGCTTTTTACTATTTTATTTCTTTTGCTGTCAATCTCATAAAATTCTTTTGCTATGTCTTCTTTTTGCATTCTTGTACTATCTAATTCAGATATATTAGATGCTATCTCATTTTGAATTTGCACTTCTCTTTTTTCAAAGTTTTCAAAATTAATTTCTTCTGTATGTACCTCTCCTTGTAATTCATATTTTTTATCAGTATTCTCAGATACTTTTGTTTTATATCCTTCTATTTCAAGTTCTTTACTAGACAACTTCTCTGTGATTTTTCTTAATTCTTCTTGCTTTTCATCTAATTCTTTTTGGAATTTTTCCTTATTTTCTTTTAAACTGTCTTTCTTTTGTTTCTTTTGTTCCATCTCTTCTTTTAGGTCATTCAATTTTTCTTTTGCTTCTTCTATTTCTTTTTCATATCTTCTCGTATTTTCATTATTATTTTCTATTCTAGTTTTTGCAACACTAATATCAGAATTTAACATCTCTATTTCTTTTTGGCTTTCAAAGCCCATGTTCGACATCTCTTCTATTCTAGTTGTTATTTCATCTATTTGAGATTTTAATTCTTCTTTTAAAGCCTTTATTCTTTCCATTTTTTGCTCTTCTTCTTCACTATTTGCTTTATAAATCTCTTCATCTTTTACAATTTGCTCTAAACTTTCTTTGTACTTTTCTATATTATAGATGAATAACCCAATTTCTATATTTTTCAATTCTTCTCTTAAGTTCAAATATTTTCTTGCTTTTTCCGCACTCATTTTTAAAGGCTCTATATTACTTTCTATTTCTGATAATATGTCATTTATTCTAAGTAAATTAAGCTTCGTACGTTCTAATTTTTTCTCAGATTCTTGTTTTCTTACTCTATATTTAACAATTCCTGCTGCTTCTTCAAAAATATTTCTTCTATCTTCTGATTTATTACTTAAGATTTCATCTATCTTTCCTTGTCCAATTATAGAATATCCGTCTTTACCAATACCTGTATCCATAAATAATTCTAATACATCTTTTAGTCTACATGGTACTTTATTTATATAATATCCTGTTTCACCACTTCTGTATAACTTTCTTGTAATAGTGACTTCTGTATATTCAATAGGTAAACTCCCATCTGTATTATCAAATACTAATGAGCCTTCTGCAAAACCTAAAGATTTTCTGTTTTGTGTTCCTGAAAAAATAATATCTAATGATTTGCTTCCTCTTAATGATTTCATACTTTGCTCGCCTAAAATCCAACGAATTGCATCTGATATATTGCTTTTTCCCGAACCATTTGGCCCTATTACTGCTGTTATTCCTGGCATAAATTCTAATACTGTTTTATCTGCAAAAGATTTGAACCCTTGTAATTCTAGTCTCTTTAAATACATTTCTATCACCTGAAAGTAGTTTATACTATTTTTTGCTTTTTGTAAAGAAATTTTTCTATACGAATTTTACTCCTGCAACTATTTTTGCAATATTATATATTAACCTTTGTTTATCTTTTGAACATTGTTTTAATAGATCATCAAATTCTTTGTTTAAATATCTATAATCTTCTTTAACAACCCCTGTTATTAATTCTTCCATAGGAACATCTAGTGCTATTGATATTTGTCCTAATCTTTTTAAATTTATAGCAGAACCTCCACGTTCTACTCTACTTAAATATGCTGTTGCAACATCTATAGTTTCAGCTAATTTTTCTTGAGACCAACCTTTTTTAGCTCTTGCTTCTCTTATCCTTTGTCCTATTAGTTTAAAATCTACATTTGCGTCAATGATTTCCATTTTTATCCCTCCTTATAGGTAAATTTAACATGATGAGTTTTACTCAGTCAATCCCTGTTTCACTTTATTTGTAAACTTTTATTTATTAATTCTTTAATTTTCTCACTTTTTTAACGTTTTTCTAACTTTTCTAAATCTTCCAATATAATGTTTACTAATTAGTTAACAAGAAGTCACTTAGTATTATAGTTTAAGAGACTTCTTTCTTTAGTATATCAATAGTTTCATTTATTAACTAATCATTCTTTTTTTATTTCCTCTAGTTCACTTTTTGTTATATTTGTAATTTTAATAATGAACTCATCTGAACTATTATTAGCAATTAAATTTTTCACAATAGTTTTTATACTTTCTCTTTTACCTTCCTGTATATATTCATTCACCCAATTTTTTATGTCCTGTCTAAATCCTTGAACTTGTCTTTCATATAAGCTAGACATACTACTTTTTCCTCCTTCTATTTTTAAATACATTTCTTCATCATAACTATCTTTCATTATGTTTTCAAGTAAAAATGCTGAAATCTCATATAATTCTTCTTCAAAATCACCTTTACTTTGGGTTAATATTTCATTTAAAATGTTTTTGAATTCTTCATAATTTCTAGTTTTCTCTAAAGCCATTGTCTGAGAAAATAAGGTATTTTTTTGAATTAATGTTTTAAACGACATTTTATTTATTTCTATTAAATTATATTTAAAGTCTATTTTATAATTTTGAAATACATAATCACTAACTTGCATTTTACTAAAATCATTAAAAATATTCCATTTATCTGTACCTGTATAAATAATTATTGGTACTACTATTGGATATTGTATTCCTTTTTTTATTTTTACTGAAGTATTCCAATCATAAATAATATCAATACAATAATTTAACAACATATATGCAATATTATTATCTATTGATGATTGATGTTCAATTAAGAAAAATATATTTTTATCTTTTAATTTATATACTATATCCGCTTCTCTTGATTTATATTTCCTTGTTATAAAACTACTTGTATATTTTACTAAATTTTCTTCTTTAATTTTTTCTTTAGTTCCTACAAAATCATTTATCATATTCGCTACTTCTTTTTTATTCTTTAAAATCTTTTTAATTATCTTATCATGCACATTATTTATTTTTTTCTTTGGTTTACCTGTTTCTAAATTATATTCTGTGCTTTCCTCCGCTAACTGAAAAACAGCATTAAGACGCAAAGTGTGTATACACTTTATATAATCATTATAAGTAAATACTTCCAAATCCTTCCTCCTTATTATAAGTTAATTAAAATCATTAATTAACTTTTATTTAAAAGTAAATTATATGTTGGTTCTTCACCTCTATTCCTTTTTCTCTTTTTTGCTTAATTTTTCTTTGAAATTCATTTTTTAGATTTAAAAAATCTTGAACAAAATTTTTTGAATTAATAATTCTTATTTATTATCTCACAAAAATAGAGAAAAGCCAAGCTTTTCTCTCAATGTTTTTTAACTTTTCATCGCAAAATTCGACAAAATAATTACTTATTATCAAAATAACTACTTATTTCCTCTAAACCTTCAAAACTTTTCTGTCTTAATACTTCATATACAACTATTGAAACTGAATTTGATAAATTTAAAGATCTTAGTGTTTCTCTCATAGGTATTCTTATTGTTTTATCAATATATTTTTGTAATATATCTTCTGGAAGTCCTTTAGTTTCTTTTCCAAATAATAAAAATACTTCATCCATTTTACTATAATCAGGCTCTGAATATACATGTTTTCCCTTTGTTGTTGCAAAAAACATATTATTTTCTTCTGGTTTATATTTTTCTAAAAACTCTTTAAATGATGTATGTTCTTCTATTTCTAATTTGTCCCAATAATCTAGTCCTGCTCTTTTTACTGCCTTATCTGATATGCTAAATCCTAATGGATGTACTAAGTGTAATTTAGCACCTGTTGCTGCACATGTTCTTGCAATATTTCCTGTATTTTGTGGAATTTCTGGTTCCACCATTACTATATTTATTTTCACTTTTTATTCCTCTTTTCTTTTAATTAATATTTTCCTTTTTGTCTTACATATTCATATAAAATTATTCCTGTTGCAACTGCTGCATTTAAACTTTCTGTTCTTCCAAGCATTGGTATTTTAATTCTTTCATCTGCTAAGTTCATTATCCTTTCTTCTACACCATTTGCTTCATTACCTATTACTAGTACTTTTTTATTATATTTCATATCATAAATATTTTTACTATCTCCTAAAGAAGTAACTAATATTTTAAACTTATTTCTTTTTACTTCTTTTAATGTTTCTAATAAATCTCCACATTCTATAACTTTTACTCTATATATTGCTCCCATACTGGAACGAACCACTTTTGGATTATAACAATCTGCTGTTCCTTTTGATACTAATATTTGTGTTAAGCCTACACTATCTACAGTTCTAAGAATAGTCCCTAAATTTCCTGGGTCTTGAATATCATCTAATGCTACTATTATATCTTCATTATAATTTATATCACTAATCCCATTATTTTTCTCAATTACTGCTAACACTCCTTGTGGTGTTTGTACTTCTGATATATATTTAAAGACTTTACTTGTAACATACGTACAATCATATTTTGCTATCTCATACATTAGTTCTTTTGGTATGTTATCAGATTTTTCACAATCATCACATATTATTATCTGCCTAATAGAAGCTCTTTCCATAATTGCTTCTTTTACCATTTTTATTCCTTCTACTATGTAAGCATTTTCTAAGTCTCTATATTTCTTTTCTTTTAACTTCTTAACACTTTTTACTATTTCATTATCTTTACTTGAAATAACATTCATAAATAAATCTCCTTATGCTGTTTTTTAGGACGGGGTCAAAAAACAGCCCCTAAAAAATACAATAGTACTCTTATTATTTACTGTACTATTGTATTTTATAACTTTTTTTGTATTTTAGCAAGTTTTATTTTGTTATAATACACATTCGAAATCCAGCACTATCTTTGCTACTACCATCTTCTCTTCCAGAAAAGAAAATCCCTGCATTACTACTATTTTTATATCCTCCCCCTCTATCAAGAAATGGTACGGTTTTCGCTACAAAATAAGAAGAATCATTATTCCAATTCTTTACTTCTTTTGTAGCATCCCCTATTAAAGCATTAATTTCAATATTTTGTCCTTTATATGCCATACTCCATTTTGTATTATCTTTTCCTATACTTGCGAAAGAACTTCCATTTACTAAAGTATCTCCTCTATTGTAATATGCTGCTACATATTCATATGCGCCTCCTGACAAATCATATATTCCATATACATTTCCTGTGCTACTTGCAAGTACTCCCTGTATACTTGTATAATCATTGGTTGTTCCCTCATCTTCTCCTGCATTTACACTATTTCCTGCCGAACCAGTTATATGTTGACTGCTATTATTTATAGTTATCTCATAACCATTTCTTCCGGTACCTACTATACGTTAAATATGCTACTGCTCCCCATTCACTATTTTTTAGCATATGAGAATTTAAGTTTTCTGCATATAATCTTGCATTTGTATACATATTTCCTATAGTACAATATCTCCAAGAACTAATTCCTGGCTGCACCGCTATTGCATTATTAGGGTTTTCTGACAAAAGTATATTTCCGTTTTCTTCAGTAGTTTCTATATTCTTTATATTATCTTTATCTGTTTTATCTACTAAACTACTTTCGTATTTTCCTACCCATATTCCCGTTAATTCTTCACTCCATCCACCTAATTCCACATTATTTGTAAAAGCTGGATGTACATAGTAATCATTTGATGTGTCTTCATTTCCTGTTGTTGCTCTTTTTGCTGTTTGTAAATTTCCTTCATCATCATAATATTGGTCTGTTGTTCCTATTAAAAATTTTACATCTATTATTCCACCTATTCTATCTTCATTATATGTTATTTTATATGCATATCTTGGTATCCATACAAAGTAACCATCTACTCCATCTATTGTTAGCTTTGCATTTGCCCATTTGCTAGAATTATTATCTTCTGTTCCTTCTCCTGCTACATAATCATAAGCTGAACTAGAATTATTTGTATCCCAATTCTTAGTTTCTTCATTATAAGTTACAAGTTTCATTCCATCTTTTAATACTGGAGCATTTACTCCTTTGCTTTCTACATATCCACCATTTGTATACTGACTTAAATAATTTTCATATTCACCTAAGATATTTTCTTCTTCCATTTGCGCTTGTTCTGTCTCATTTTTTGCTCTTTGTGCTTGATTAAGTATTCCATTTTCCCCTGTTAACATTGCAATTGATACCCCAGCAAGTATTAATAAAACAATTATAGTAATCACTAGTGCAATTAGTGTAATTCCTTTGTTTCTCATATTTTTCTTCCTTTCATTTGTTATTTGTCGACATATATGTCGTGTATTATAATAACATCTTAATATAACATAAGATATTTGTAAATATCTTATACAGAATTTCATTTATTATATTATTTCCTGATATTATCATCTTAAACACAATTCATACATGTATTTATCTTATTATTATCTACAATTATTTTAGTCAAAATATAACTATTTGTCAATAGTCATATTGTAACTATTATAAAATATTTAAAAATTGAAATAATAATCTTAAGGAGGCTATATGCTAAGATTAAAAGATTTAAGAGAAGACAAAGACTTAAAGCAAGAAGATGTTGCAAAATTTTTAAATATTTCTCAAACAAATTATAGTAAATATGAATTAGGCAAAATAAATATTCCTATATCATCATTAATAAAATTATCTGAATTTTATAACACAAGTATAGACTACTTACTAGGTTTAACCAATGAAACAAAACCATATCCAAGGCAAAAATGAAAATACCTATTGATATTAATTTTATCTAAAGGTATTTTTTATTTTTTAAAAAAAGTATAAGTAAGTTTTTAAATTAGGCAATTTGCGTAGGGGATATTAAGGGTAGCAAATTGCCGCTTAAGCGAAGCTTAAATTTAAAAACTTACTACAATCCCCTTTTCGCTTAAGATGTGTCCCAAACGCGAAATTAAATTTTTACTGTATTCAAAAACTCTTTTATCTCTTTAATAAGTTGTTCTTCTGTCTTGTTCTTAAGAAGTAAGGTAATATATGGCTCAATACCAGTTGAAAACTTAATCTTAGTTCCGTATTTCTTTAAAAGTGTAGTTATAATATTTGGATCATATTTATCTTTATCAAAATAGAAGACAACATTTTGAGAACCTGTAGTTCTATTTTTCTTTTCTGTAACTTTTATAACTGCTGTTAAATTGCATAATTGTTTAATTCTTGCAATCTCTAATAGGTTATTCAATTCTTTTGGCATATTACCAAATCTATCAATAATTTCATCAATAACATTCCCAATATCTTCTTCTGTCCTGCACAAAGCAATCTTTTGATAAATATCAATCTTTTCACTACTATCTTCAATATAAGTGTCTGGTATATAACTTGTAATATCTAAATCAATTTGAATATCAACTTCAGGTTTTACTTCAATACCTTTCATTTCTTTTACAACTTGGTCTAATAAATCACAATAAGTGTCATAACCTACTTGTTCTAAGTGTCCAGATTGAATTTCTCCAAGTAAACTTCCTGCTCCTCTTATTTCTAAGTCTCTCATTGCAATTTTAAAACCTGAACCAAACTCTGTAAATTCTTTTATCGCTTTTAACCTCTTATCTGCAACTTCTGTAAGCAATTTATCTCTTTTATAAGTTATATATGCATATGCTTGTCTTTCTGACCTTCCAACTCTACCACGTATTTGATATAGCTGTGCTAATCCCATTCTATCTGCATTTTCAACAATAATAGTATTAGCATTTGGGATATCAATTCCTGATTCTAGAATTGTAGTACATACCAAAACATTAGTATTTCCTTCAACAAACTCTTCCATAATATCTTCAATTCTAGTTCCTGTCATCTGTCCATGTGCATATGCAACTTTTGCTTCTGGAACCAACTCTGATATTGTTTCTGCCTTTCTTGCAATACCTTCTACATTATTAAATATATAGAACACTTGACCATTTCTCTCAAGTTCCTTTGTAATTGCCTCTCTTATAACTTCTTGGTCATATTCTAATACATAAGTTTGAACAGGCTTTCTATTATATGGTGGTTCGTAAATAACAGACATATCACGAATTCCAACAATAGACATATGCATAGTTCTTGGTATAGGTGTTGCTGTCATTGTTAAAACGTCTATATTCATCTTCATTTGTTTTATTTTTTCTTTGTGCTTTACTCCAAACCTATGCTCTTCATCTATTATTAGCAATCCCAAATCTTTAAACTCTACATCTTTTCCAAGTAATCTATGTGTACCTATTACAATATCAACTTCCCCAAGTTTTAACTTCTTAACAACTTCATTTTGATACTTTTTGCTCTTAAACCTATTTAATATCTCTATTTTTACAGGAAAGTCTTTCATTCTTTCTTTAAATTCTTGATATTGTTGTTCTGCAAGAACTGTTGTAGGAGCCAAATATGCAACTTGTTTTCCATCCATCGCTGCTTTAAATGCTGCTCTCATAGCAACTTCTGTTTTACCATAACCAACATCCCCGCAAAGTAGTCTATCCATTGGTTTTGGTTTTTCCATATCTTTTTTAATTTCTTCAATACATCTTAATTGATCATCTGTTTCTTGGTATGGAAATTTATCTTCAAATTCTTTTTGCCAAGGAGTATCTTTACTAAAACTAAAACCTGTGGCTTTTTCTCTTTTTGCATAAAGTTCTATTAATTCTTTTGCAACTTCTCTTAAATTCTTCTTTACTCTAGCTTTAGTATTATCCCACTCTTTGCTTCCAAGTTTATTTATCTTCGGCTTAATTCTATCTCCACCAACATATTTTCTTATACTATCTAAATCACTTGTGGGAATATAAAGAATAGCATCATCTCTATATTTTATCTTAATATAATCTTTTACAATTCCATCGGCTTTAATGGTATTTACACCAATATAAATACCAATTCCATATCTTCTATGAACTACATAATCACCTTGTTTTAAATCCGCAAAAACAACTTTTTCTCCCTCTTTAAAAGCTGTATTTGTAACTCTTCTTCTTTTCTTTTCACCACTTACTAATTCATTTGCTTCTATTACAATTTGACCTATATCATAGTTTTCAAAACCTGATGATAATTTACCTATAGAAATGGTAATAACTTTTTCTCTCGCTTTAACTACTATAGTTTGATTTAGTTTTTCCTCTATTTTACAACTAATTTCTTTTTCTTCTAATAATTCTTTTAATTTTTTAGCCTTTTCTTTTGAATCTATTAATATATAAATATTTTTATTTTTCTTTAAATTATCTTTTAAATCTTGGAATAAATTTTCAATTTCACTTTTATAGTAATTTACATCTCTGTAATTTAATTTATATTTTTCACAATCTATTTTTGATGTACTATCCTGTTTTTCAATATAAACTAATTGTTTCTTATCCAAAATGTTTAAAATATCATCAAAATCTAATTCATTAGAAATAGCTTCTGGTACTTCTTTTTCTTTTGAAATTAAACTTGATATTAGATTTTCTCTATCTCTTTTTATATTCAGGCTTCTTTGTTCTATTTTCCATATTTCATCTATAAACAATACATAATTAGAATTTAAATAATCTAAGATGGTTTCTTGTTTTTCATAAAAGCAATCAAAATATTTATCAACCTTGCTTGTATAATTTCCTAATTTTATCTGCTCTATGTCTTCTTCAATTACATTTTTATTTTCATATTCTTTATATTTTTCTCTTATTTTTTTACATACTAAATCCACACTTTGTTCTAGAATATATTCGTTTGCCGGATAAATTATAGTTTCATTTTTATTTGCAATTGACCTTTGACTTTCTATATTAAATTCACGAATAGAATCTATTTCATCTCCCCAAAACTCAATTCTAATACCTGTCCTACTATTTACTGCTATATCTACAATATCTCCTCTTACACTAAACTGTCCTCTTCCTTCTATTAAATCATATCTTGCATATCCTAAGTCAACTAAATTTTTCTTTACATCTTCTAAGTTATATTCTTCTCCTACTTTAAATTTAAGTTCATTTTTGAATAAAGTTTCTTTTTTAGGAAGTTTTTGCATAGAGGCTTCTATTGTTGTAACTACAATTAAACCTCTTTTTGATTTTATTTTATTTAATACTTCTATTCTTTCATATAAATTTTCCTTACTTTCTGCAACATAGTCATAAGTAACTACATCTTTTTTTGGAAAAAGTACTACATTATCTGTAAAATACTTTATATCTTCATATATTTTCTTTGCTTGTATTTCATTATATGTTAATATACAAATTGGTTTCTTAGTAAACTCATGTATTGCTGTTCCAATACTTATCATTCCAACGTCATTTAAGCCCGATATTGCTATCGGACTTTTTGTATTTTCTATTCTATTTACGATTTCAATAAATCTTGAGCTTTTACCAAGCTCTCCTAGTATTGTATTCATGTCATTCTCCAGCTTTTCTTTTAAGCATTTTCAGTTTGTTTTTCCTCTTTAGTTTCTGCCTTTTCACTTTTGTTTGTTTTACTAATAAATTTCAACATACCTGCACAAGATATAATAAAACAAATACCTGCTACTAAATTTACAACACTAATAAATATGTGGTTAAAATTAAAATTTAAAATATAAATTGCTCCAAGTATAATTCCTATAATTGGTCCAGCTTTCTTCTTTTTTAAAGAAAGTCCCATAAAAATTATAACTAATGCTAACACAATTAATGCAACAAGTGAAGTTACCAATTTTGATAAGTATGTATATAATCCTGGAAATAACCCAACTACATTAATTAGTGATAGTGTGTGTAATGTTAAAAAAATTACTCCCCATAATACAATAACTGATTTGTATTTCTTTTCGTTCATATGTATCTCTCCTCTCTTTTGTATATATATGTTATATCAAAGTTTGCTTATTTTGTCAATTATTGTATGGCAATCGCTTAAAAATTTATACAGTAATGCCTAGTATTATGAAATGCTAGGTATTACTTCAAATATTAAT
>CALXAV010000004.1 GCA_944386385.1 uncultured Clostridia bacterium | reverse complement strand
TTTCTGGGGGTAAGGGGGAACTATGCCATTTTTCTATTATTTAGGTTTTATTTTTCTAACTTTTTCTTTCAAACTAATCTTCCTCTCTTTATATTTAAATATTCATGATTTTAAGGGGAAGTTTTTTATTTCCCCTTAAATTTTTATTCTATTTATCTTGTAAACATTCTATTCCTGGTAATTTTTTACCTTCTAAGAATTCTAGTGATGCTCCACCACCTGTTGAGATATGTGTCATTTTATCTTGAAGTCCAGCTTTTCTTACTGCTGCTGCTGAATCTCCACCACCAATTATTGTTGTTGCATCAGTTAATTCTGCTAAAACCTTTGCAATTGCATTTGTTCCTTTTGCAAATTGGTCAAATTCAAATAATCCTAGTGGTCCATTCCATACTACAGTTTTTGCTTTTCTTAATTCTTCTGAGAACATTTCTATTGTTTTTTCTCCAATATCAAATCCTTCCCAATCGTCTGGAATTTCTGTCCAAGCTACTGTTTTGCTTTCTGTATCTGGTTTGAATTCTTTACCTACTCTAGTATCAACTGGAAGCATTAATTTTACGCCTTTATCTTTTGCTTTTTGCATTAATTCTCTTGCTAGGTCTAATTTATCTTCCTCACACATTGAGTTTCCAACATTATATCCTTGTGCTTTAAAGAATGTATAAGCCATTCCTCCACCTATCATTAATGTGTCTACTTTTTCTAATAAACTATCGATTACTCCTATTTTATCAGATACTTTAGCCCCACCTAAGATAGCCATAAATGGTCTTACTGGATTGTCTAAAGCTTCTCCTAAGAATTTTAATTCTTTTTCAATTAGGAATCCTGATACGGCTGGTAAGTAAGATGCAACTCCTACTGTTGAAGCATGTGCTCTATGAGCAGCTCCAAATGCATCATTTACATATACTTCTGCCATACTAGCTAATTCTTTACTAAATTCTGGATCATTATCTGTTTCTTCTCTATGGAATCTAACATTTTCTAATAATAATATTTCTCCTGGTTTTAGGTTAGCTGCTTTTGTTTTTGCATCTTCTCCTATAACGTCTTTTGCCATAATTACTTCTTTATCTAATAATCTTGATAACTCTTTTGCTACTGGAGCTAAAGAAAATTCTGGCTTAAACTCTCCTTTTGGTCTTCCTAAGTGAGAGCATAAAATAACACTGCAATTATTTTCTAGCAAATATTTTATAGTTGGTAATGCAGCTACTATTCTTGTATTATCTGTAATATTTTTATTTTCATCTAATGGTACATTAAAGTCACATCTAACTAAAACTTTTTTTCCTTTCAAATCAATATCTTTTACTGTCTTTTTACTCATTTCTTATTCCTCCTTTATTTCTTTTATTAGTTTGCACAATTTTCCTTATTTTATAAGACAAACATATTTTATAACAAAAAAGAGCACTTTTCAAGTACTCTTTTTAATTTTTTTAGCATATATTTAATTTATATTAGCTTCTGCTAGCAATATAGCAAGCTAAGTCTACTAATTTGTTTGAATATCCCCATTCGTTGTCATACCATGAAACTAATTTAACAAATGTATCTGTTAACATGATTCCAGCTTTTGCATCAAAGATTGATGTATGAGGATCACTTATAAAGTCTGATGATACAACATCTTCATCTGTATATCCTAATATTCCTTTTAATTCTCCTTCTGATGCTTTCTTAACAGCTGCACATATCTCTTCGTATGTTGTTGGTTTTGCTAAGTTACATGTTAAATCAACTACTGAAACATCAACTGTAGGTACTCTTAATGACATACCTGTTAATTTTCCATTTAATGTTGGGATAACTTTTCCAACTGCTTTTGCAGCTCCTGTTGAAGATGGGATTATGTTAGCAGATGCTGCACGTCCACCTCTCCAATCTTTTTTAGAAGCTCCATCAACTGTTTTTTGTGTTGCAGTTGTTGAATGAACTGTTGTCATTAATCCTTCTGTAATTCCAAAATTATCATTTATAACTTTAGCAAGTGGTGCTAAACAGTTTGTTGTACAAGATGCATTTGATACAATGTTCATACTTGGGTCATATGTTTCATTGTTAACACCCATAACAAACATTGGAGCATCTTTTGATGGTGCACTTATTATAACTTTTTTAGCTCCAGCATCTAAGTGAGCTTGTGCTTTTTCCATTGTTGTAAATACTCCTGAACATTCTAATACGTATTCTACTCCAAGGTCTCCCCATGGTATGTTATGTGGGTCCATTTCATTATATACTTTTATTACATTTCCATTTACTACTAGATTTCCATCTTTTTCTTCTATAGTTCCATTAAATCTTCCATGAACTGTATCATATTTTGTCATGTAAGCCATGTAATCTGCTGCAACAAATGGATCATTTACTGCTACTACTTCTACTCCTTCTTTTGCAAGTGCTGCTTGGAATGATAATTTTCCGATTCTTCCAAATCCGTTAATTCCTATTTTAACTGACATAATAAATTCCTCCTTATAAAAATTATTTTATTACCTTCTTTTAGGCATTTATTATTGTATAACAAAATATACTATATTGCAAGTATTATTTTTAAAGTTTTGAACAAAATTAGAAATAAAATCTCCACGCTTGACACTAACTTGAAATTAGTGTCAATTTTTTATAAAGATGTTGTTTTTAAACTTCCACCTATTTTCAATAGAAATATATAGAGGAGCCCCTTTGCAGAGCTCCTCCAAACAAACACATTCGTGTCTGACTTTCGCCAGTACTAGTTTATACGTACTTGCCAGGATTTGTCATTGGAGTTCTCACCTTTCTCGGTGAAAACTTCTTCACCTTCTACAACACAAGTAATGGACCTTAGCTTGACCACGTACTTCCAAAACTCTTCGAGATGCTCCACCACTTGCTCTTCATCTTCGCTCAAGCATTCGATGGAGATGAACTCTTCGTCACATGCTCTCTTGCATGCTTCCTTCAGAGCTTCCATCTCTGCCTCACTGCCGAACCTTGAAGTCACAATCTTCCAGTGGTTCGGTGTGTTTTCAGAGAACTTGATACTAAAAGCCCTTGAGTTCTCTCCTTCATCTTGCCATGCAAACTTCCACCTCCAAGAATCTATGTCGTTTTTCATGTTGTTGTCACCAAAAAGCACAAGCCACATTTTTTGTCCTTTCTCCGGTTGGCATGTACTGGTACTGGCTAATAGCTGTACCTACTATATATAATAGCACAAAATCGGATATAATTCAAATTATGTTAATTGGATAACATAACAAAAAGGAAATATTTTATATTAATATTTCCTTCAGACCGTTGACAAAGTCCACTTTTTTAAAAAGTGACTTTGTCAACTATTTTTTTCTCCCACTTTGCTATTAAAAAGTCTATATTTTTTATAATATTAAAAAATTTTTATACAAGAAAGTATTATTGCTCTCCACTTTTAATAACTTTATTTTAGAAAATTTTTAAATATATAGTTTGTCAACAAACTGAGGAAATATTTTATATTAATATTTCCTTTATATTTTCTTTATTTATATAATTTTTCTAGAACTATTAAGAACATAGCATGAGACCACCCAAGTCCTATAACCCAGTTTGGTTTTAAAGTAGAATTGTCTACTTGTTCTCCTAAGAAATAATGTTTACCACAAGTTTTTACAACAAAATCAAAAGTCTCTTTAGCCTTTTTCTTCTCTCCTGACTCTAAATAATAAAGTGTCATCCAAAGATTAGCAATTGGCCAAGGATTACCATTCATATAATGGTCACCTTCAAATCTTTGATATCCTCCTGTATATGTACGAAGATGTAAATTAATACTTTCAACTGTATTTTTAATTTTATTTTCTTTTGGCTTAAACACATTAAATGGTGTCACTGCTCCTAATATGCTAATATCCATTTTCTTATCTTCTGGATTTCTTACATATGATTTCTTTTGTTCATCATAAAGATTTTCATTAATATAGTTTTTAAGACCTCTTTGTATTTTTTCTATTTCTCTTTCGTTCTTTTGTATTTTTTCTTCTTTTAATCTATTATTTTCAAATTCTGATACATTTTTTCCAAGGGTTCTATAGATGCCTAAAATGGCATCAAATGCAGCATATATACTAGCTAAAGAATACAGGTGAATTCCTTCACACATTTCCCATAAATCATAACTTACATGAAACTTGTGTTCTTTTCCTGTTCTTCTTTTTGTGTCTTCTTCTATTTCATCTTTAACAACATCACGTTTTTCATTATCTATACCATCTATTCCTAGCCAATCTTCCACATATTTCTTCAAGAAGTCAATTGCTCTTTCACACATATGAAGATTGTCTTTCAAAAATTTTTCTGATTTTGTAACTTTATAATGCTCATAAACTCCATATACAACACTTGCTGTTTCATCTACTTGATATCCCCAACAAGGAGCAAGTTTTCCATCTGTAAAAAATCTTTGTTCCCACATTCCATTCTTGGATTGTGTCTTTTTACAAAATACTTTATAAAACTTATCTGTTTCCTTTTCCATTTTTACAATATCCATAGCTTTTGTAATAAATACTGCATCTCTTGGCCAACAGTAAGCATATCTTCCACATTTTGTAAAATCTTCATCGACTTCTGGTGATGCAACTATTCCTCCAGTTTCTGGGTTTGTAAGTAAAGGAAATAATAAAATACTTCTTTTATATATTTCAAAGATTCTTTCTTCATAACTATTTTTAGGTTCTTTTAAGTTTAAACCATTATGAGCTTTTAAATATTTTCTCCAATAAGATTTAGTTGCTGTATATTCTTTATTTAAATCTATCTTTGTAATTCTGTCTATTTCATCTTCCATACTTGATATATTTCTATTTTCATCTATTAATATACATATTTCTAAAACTTTCTTTTCTTGTGGTTTTATAATCCCCATGTCATAACAAACACTTGAATCTTTTGACATTCCAATATAGTCTTTGTCATGTATTTCACCTGTTTTTATAGTATCATGACTTCCATTTATTTGATGGCTTGATATCTTTGTTCCTTTTGCAAATGTAGATACTGCAAAATCATGAGCATATTGTATCATTCCATTATCTATAACCTTGCATGATACATGATTGTTTTTATCTGATAATAATTCTGAATGAATATAGAATTTACTGTCTAAATCTATTTTTCCTTCATTTAAGAAAGCATATCTTTTAACTAATACATTTTCTTTTAATAGCATAAAATCAGTTTGAACTATTGTTAAGTTAAAATAAGTATTTGTTACTTCTGTGTTTAATATATTTGTATCTGTATCATAATATTGTTTATATTGATTATTAATATCATCATGTAAATATATTAAATCAGATTGATTTAGTTTTACTCCTGTACGGAAAAAATTAATATATTGTCTATTATCTTTACTTGGAAAATATAATCTTTGTAATTCTCCCTTACCTGTAAAAGTTGCTATCATATTTTTATTTCCTATTATAGCTTCATTTAAATATTTATCACCCATCTGCTTGTTCTCCTTAAATTTATCCTTCTATTACATTTAATATTTGTTTTTCCAAATCTTTTATCTTTTCGTTTATTCTAAAGATATCTTCATCTCTTAGGTTATCATCGTCAACATCTTTTCTTACATATTCGTCCATATCTTTGATTTCACTCTTTAATTTTTCTAATCTTTCTAGAATTTCTGTCTTCATCGTCTTAGGAACTTTTCTTTCTATCTTATGAGTCATTTCTATTGTTTCTGCAATATCATAAGTTTCTCCAAAATCTGGCACTATTACAGGTATATTTGTTTCAGATTCTATTTTATCTCTTAATACTTCTTGTGACTCTTCTTCACCATGTACTAAGAATATATTTTTCGGTTTCTTTATAAATGAATAAATAAAATTCATTAGCCCTTCTTGGTCAGCATGTCCAGAATATCCTTCTATATATTCTACTCTTGCATTTACTGCAAATTCTTCGCCAAATATTTTTACAGTTTTAGCCCCATTTACTATTTGATATCCAAGTGTTCCTGGTGCTTGATATCCAACAAAAAGAATAGTTGATTTTGGATTCCATATATTATGTTTTAAATGATGTTTAATTCTTCCAACTTCACACATTCCACTTGCTGATATTATAATACTTGGTCTTGTATCTTCATTCAATGCTTTTGATTCATCTGCTGTTCTTGTAAAATGTAATCCTGGAAATTCTAGAGGATTATCTCCTCTCATTATTTCTTTTTGTACTTCTGGTTCAAAAAGATTAGTGTTTTCTCTAAATACTTCTGTTGCTGATATTGCAAGCGGACTATCTACATATACGTCTGCTCTCATTAATGTTTTATATTTTCTTCTAAATTCTTCATCATCTTTTTCGTCTCTTAATTTATTAATTTCATAAAGAATTTCTTGTGTTCTTCCCACTGCAAAAGATGGAATTACAACTGTTCCTCCATTATCTAATGTTTCTGATACTACATTTAAAAAATCTACAGCTTTTTCATCATTTCTTAAATGTAATCTACTTCCATATGTTGATTCCATTACTAAATAATCTGCATCTTCTATCATTGTTGGAGAATCTAATAGAGGTATATCGTTATTTCCTAAATCTCCAGTAAATACTGTTTTTTCTTCTTTTCCATTTTCATTTACCCAAAGCTCTATAATACTTGAACCTAACATATGTCCTGCATCATTAAAACGTACATGAATTTCCGGTGTTATTTCTATTATCTGGTCATATTGTACTGGTTCAAATATTTCCAAACATCTTGCTGCCTCTTCTGCTGTATACATTGGTTCTATTTCAGGTAATCCTTTTCTTATTCTTTTTTTATTTTTCCAAGATGTTTCCATTTCTTGAATGTGTCCGCTATCTGGTAACATCAAAGCACATAAATCACATGTTGCTTTATGTGCATATACTTTATTTCTATATCCTTCTTTATAAAGCTTTGGTATTCTTCCTGAATGGTCAATATGTGCGTGTGTTAATAACATAAAATCTATACTTTTAGGGTCAAATTCAAATTCTTCCCCATTTCTTTCTTCTAGTTCTGATTTTCCTTGCCACATTCCACAGTCTACTAAAAATCTTTTTTCAGCTGCCTCTACTAAAAAATTTGAACCTGTAACTGTTTTAGTTGCACCTAAAAAGGTTATTTTCATAAGCAAATCCTCCTCTAATAAAATGCTTTTACTTTTTTATTAAATCTAATTGCTAAATCTTTTTTATTCATATTTTCACTATTTGGCATTTCTCTTTTTTCTCCTATGCCATTTCCATCAAATACTTGTATATAATAATTATCTTTTTCTTTTCCTTTTTCTCTTATTAACTTAACTTCGATATCTTCGATATTTATATTTCTATTTTGGAATATAACTTTTAATAATTCATAATTTACATCTTCTTGTTTAGAAAATCTTTCAATCACTTTTAATTTATACGCCTTTTCTAATACTTTTTTTGTTTCTTCTTCTAGTTCTTTTTGTAATTCTTTTTCCTCATAAATACTATTTTCATAATCATATGGTAGCATTATATAATATCTAAATTCATAAATTAGTTTTAGCATATCTTGTCTTGAAGCACATTTTTCTATCTTTTTGTCAAAACATTTTATAAATAATTTTTGTATTTTTAATTTTAATTTTTCTATATTTTTATCTACATCCTTTTTATCTATTAATGATAAATACCTTTCTTTTTCCTCTAGTTCTTTTTTATATGCAACATATTTTTGTGGATTTAATAATCTATTTAACTTCTCAATTTTTTCTAATTTTTTCTCCCTTTCATCTGCCATCATTTTTGACAATATTCTTAAACTAAATATTTTTTCTTCTAATGGTAAAGTTTCATTTCTTCTTTCATATTCTTCTTCCAACATATGTTTATTATTTATTGTTTCATCAATTATTTTTATTTCAGAAGTTATTTTTCTTTTTTCTTCTGTTATTGTTTCAACAAATGTCTCATTATCTTCCATCTGCGCTAATTCTTTTTCCACAATTTCTTTTTGTTTTAACATCTTTTCTTTTGCTTTTTTGTCAAATCTAATTTCTAGATATATAGAAATTTCTTTTAATAATTCTATTAATTCATTTGCTTCTTTTTCTCCATAAAGTTCTTCTAATTTATTTTGGAATAATTCCATATAATCCATAATAAATTCTTTATTATTTATCCATTTATTCATGAACTCATTTCCAACTAATAATAATAGATTTTGATAAATTAAATTATGTGTTATACTTTCTATTTCTTTTGGTATAGTTGTCCATGAATAGCCATTAAAATCTCTTAGTGGTTCTACTTGGTTTATACAAGCTCCTACATTTATCAAATCTGACAATGTTTTACTTATTACAAAATAATCATCTTTTATTATTTTATTTCTTTTAGATATCTTAGCTAAACAATATAGTACTTTTCTTTCTATGTTATAACAAATTATTCTTTTTTTCTTCTTTTCTACTAAAAACGTTCTATTCCCTATAATTTCACTTTCTTTAGAATGTGGTTTTACCAATTTTATTTCATCACAATTATTTTCTATTGTATAAATTATATTTTCGATCATTTCTTCTTTGCTTACTACATCTTGTTTTACCTTTTTATAATCTTTATATGATGCTTCTAATTTATACAATATACTTAGGAGAATACTTTTTGCATTTTCTGCAAATGTCTTTTTCTCTAGTACTCTTTCTAATTCATTGTTATAATCTTTTTTTACAATCTTATCTAACAATTTTTCATTTTTCTTTTGCAAATTTCTTCTCCTTTCTTGAAACAAATGGGGACACCCCTTTTTTGTTTCATAGTTTTTTCTCTAGTTATTTTTTATTCCAAATATTTTTAATATTCTACTTATTAATTTTTTATACCATTTTTCTTGTGATACCTCTATTAAAGCATTTTCATTAATATTATATAATTTTTCTTTAATATCTCTTTGTTTATTATTATTTTTTATTTTTTCAAAATCAATATTATATTTTTCAATATTTTTATTACTTTCTTTTATTCTTTTTTCATTTTCTTGTAATAATAATTCTTTTCTTTCTTTTTTTGTACATATATAGTCTCTATAAATTAAAGCTAATATTTCCTTTGTTTGAATCATCATTTTCTGCTCTATAAGTTCTTTTTCCGGCTCTAATTTAAATTTATGATTAATATCCATATTATCTTTTATAAATTCAATAAATTTCTTTGGTATTTTATTTTTTATCTCTTCATCAGTATTTTCTAATATTACATATACTTCAAACAATGCTTGTTTGTATTCTAATTTCATATTTTTTCTCCTAGAGCTTAATACTCTTTAGCTTATTTTCTATTAAACAATTTACACAGTCATTTACTCTAATATATTCTTTCGATACTTTTTCTAAATTTTGTTTATCTATATTATTTGCAAATAAATTTGCATCTTGTTTTTCATATATAACTATATCATTATTTTTTGCTAATGACAATAAAAAAATTTCTTCATCATAAATTATATATTGCTTATTTGCTATATTTTCAATAACTTCACTCTTTTTTAAATCTACTATAGGTATTTTTCTAAGGTTAGCATTCATTACCGTTTTTCTTCTTATTGTTTTATATTTTTCTTCCTCACTTAAATTATAAAAATTGTTGTCCAAAAATTTTTTCACTGCTTCTTCAATATTTGAAAAGCAATATTTTTCTTTTCCTTCAACTATTATAATATTTTTCATTATTCTTTATCCTTATCTATCTTTGTTCTGTTTCTTGCATTTCCTCTTCTTGCATCTGACTTATTATTCCCTCTGGAATTTCTACTCCATCATATACTTTCTTAAAATCTACTTTTCCAAAACTTAATCTTGCCACCCTATATTCTTTTCTATCTAGTTTTTTATTTGTATTATATCTTTCATAATATACTTTTCTTTCTTCTTCGCTAAATAATATTTGCATTAGTATATCCATTTTTTCATCTAAAGATTTATGACTTTTTAGCATTTCTTTTAATGCATATCTTCTTTTTTCTTCTTCTGTTAATTCTTCTCCAGCCTCTAACTTTTCCACTATTTTTCCTAAACTTTGAGCAATTTGAACTGTTCTTCCATATAAACGTACATTTTCTACCCAAGTGTTACCATCTACTGTTCCGTTAGACAATCTAAATTCTATTGTATTTTTCCCATTATTTACATTCATCAGGTTAAGGCTTCTATCTCTACTATTTCTTAAGTATTCTTTTGCATCTTCTACAAATTCATCTCTTGGTCCGTCCTCTAACTCAGCCCCCTCAAGGTACTTTGATATAGGTTCTGCATATTTTGTAACATCTTCTCTTGGTAATTCTCCTGGTTTATTAGAAATTAGAAAATAAACCTCTTCTGCATTTCCCCACAATTCTAGTAATTCTCTAAAGCCCTCTTCTGACTCTATGTAATCAGCTCCAATATGAATATGACCTCCGCATTTTTCTGTTGCTCTTAATCCTAATCTTTGCAATCCTGACGTAACTTTGTAAACCTCTGCTATATCAAAACTGGTATCATACAATTTTGGTGAAGTACATTCAATTCCTGTTTTTCCTAAAGTGCATTCATCATCTATTAGCCAATCCCCTATACACTCTGGTAATAATCTACTATTTTCGCCTTCTGCTTCTATTTCTATTCCTATAGACATATTATCTGGCAAGCCAAATGCTTTATATTTATTACCATCATTTTCTGATATTTCATCTTCTTGAGTTCCATTTATCATTTGATAAAATCCCAATAATTCATATTCACCCAATTTTCTTAGCGTTTCTTCTGCTTTTTCTTTATCTTCTATTGACATTATAGTCTCAAATAAGCTGTCTACACTAATTTCATCATAAGTTCTTTCTATCATTGTTAATTTTCTATCATCATTTCCTAAAATCATTTTCTTTCTCCATTATAAATTATGGCATGAATTATTTTCTTTTTACTCAAAATGTTTTAAGCTTCTTCTTTAGTTCCCATTTTTAACTCATTTAGTTTTTCTAACGACATTAGTACTTCTCTTGGTTTACTTCCTTGGTATCCTGATATTACTCCTCTTTCTTCCATTTGGTCTATTATTCTTCCTGCTCTTGCATACCCTACTTTGAATTTTCTTTGTATAAATGATGTTGATGCTTGTCCTGTCTCTACAACTGTTTGAATTGCGTCCATTAAGAATGGATCTGTATCATCATCATCTGTTTCTGAAATTTCTTTATCTGTCTTATTATTATTTTCAATACTTTCTAAGATATCTTCACTATATGTTGCTGTTCCATTTGATTTAATAAAGCTTACTATTTTTTCAACCTCATCATCTGATACAAATGCACCTTGTACTCTAGATGGTTTTGGAGCTCCTGATGGGAAGAACAACATATCTCCTTTTCCTAATAATTTTTCTGCTCCTACACAGTCTAAAATAGTTCTTGAATCTACTTGTGATGATACTGCAAATGCTATTCTAGATGGTACATTTGCTTTTATTAATCCTGTGATTACATCAACAGAAGGTCTTTGTGTTGCAATAACTAAATGCATTCCTGCTGCTCTTGCTTTTTGTGCTAAACGACATATTGCATCTTCTACATCATTTTTAGCAACCATCATTAAATCTGCAAGCTCATCTATAATAATTACTATTTGTGGTAATTTTCCTAGTTCATTTTCTTTTTCTATTGCTTTATTATATCCCTTTAAATCACGAACTCCTTTTTCAGCAAATTTGTTATATCTATCGTCCATTTCTTGTACTGCCCAAGCTAAAGCTCCTGCTGCTTTTTTAGGGTCTGTTACAACTGGTATTAATAAATGTGGTATTCCATTATATACAGATAGTTCTACTACTTTTGGGTCTACCATTACAAATTTTACTTCTGAAGGTTTTGCATTATATATTATACTCGTTATTATTGTATTAATACATACACTCTTTCCTGAACCTGTTGAACCTGCAATTAATACGTGTGGCATTTTTGCAATATCTGCTAATTGAACATTACCTGCTACATCTTTTCCAAGTCCTACTGTTAATTTTGATTTATTTTCTTTGAATTCTTTACTTTCTATTATTTCTCTAAAATGTACTACTTCTTTTTCTTTATTTGGCACTTCAATTCCAACTGCTTGTTTTCCTGGAATTGGTGCTTCTATTCTTATTGTTTCTGCTGCTAAGTTTAATGCTATGTCATCTGCTAAATTGGCAATTTTACTTACTCTTACACCTTCTGCAGGTTTTAGCTCATAACGAGTAATTGCTGGTCCTACAGATACATTTTCTACTTTTGCTGATACTCCGAAACTATATAATGTTTTTTGTAATCTTGTTGCTGTATCTGTTAAAGCTTTTGCTCCACCTTTTAATGTTTTCTTTCCTGGTTTGCTTAACAACTCTGCTGGCGGATATTCATAATGTTCATCTTCTACTACTACACTATGTTCTAGTTGTAATACTGCTTTTTTCTTATCTTCTTTTTGTTCTTCTACTTCTTTAAACAAATTGCTGTCTATTACATCTGGTTGCATTTCTTCTTGCATTTTCTTTGCTCTTTTACTTTCTTTTGTTAATGGTTCTAAATCATCATTTGAGTGGTCATATTTCCTTAACCCTGGTTTTTCATCTCCACTTTCCACAATTCTTCCACCAAAGTTGATTTTAATTTGATTATCCATTGATTCTTGTTTCTCTTGCTTTTCTAATTTTGCAAGTTCTTGTTTTACTTTTCTTTCTTCTCTTAATCTTCTTCTTCTTTGACTTGGAGTTTCTTGTTCTTCATCCTTTTCTCTTTCTTTGGCAAGTTCTTCTCTTCTTTCAAATCTTTCTTCACGTTTTTCTTCTATTCTGTCCATAAACATATTTATCATATCTGATAAATTAATTCCAAATGTAAATACTAATAAGATTACTGCTATTCCTATACAGAAGATTACAGCACCTACATTACCCAAAAGTTTTGCAAGCACTACTCCTCCTACTGCTCCTATTGCTCCTCCACCTTGTCCTTGTGAACCATAATAATAAGCATCTTTTACCACTTCTGACATTTCTTTTGAAGAATCCAATTCTCCTGCTGATATTTGGAACACACTAAATACAATTGCAAGGCTAACTAGTGCAACTCCATATTGAACTAATTTAGATGTTATTTCTTCTCTTCCATCAGATGCAAGTTTAATAGCAATAGCAAAACCTCCTATTGGGAGTACGTATTGCATTATTCCCATTATTCCACCTAATACTTCATTTAATTTTACTCCTATTGTTCCTGATTTTGTATATATTAAAACAGCTAAAAGTATACTAAGTACTATTAGTGTAATTACTGCTACATCTAATCTAGAAGCTGTTTTTTTTCTTTTTTTGTATCTTCTTTTCTTAGCCATTTCTACCATCCTTCCAAACTATGTTTCTTTAATCCTTAAAAAGTCAGATTTTAAATAACTTCCAAATCTGACTTTTGTATATTACTTTAATTCTTTTCTACTGTTTTGAATTGTTTTTATTGTATCTTCCAATGATATTTGCATAAGGTTTAAAGCTTCAGTCATATTAGTTCCTAGTTTATTTAATGTTTCATTTAATACATCTTCTGTATTTGCTAGTAAACTATCTGCATACTCTTTAGTTCCTTTTGAAATCTCTCTTGACATTTCGTTTGCTGTTTCTATTATTTCTGTTTTTTGGTCATATGCTTTTCTTGTTATTTCATGTTCGTCTACCATAGCAATTATTCTATTTTCTGCTTCTTTTACTATTCCATCAGCTTCTTTTTGGGCTTCAACTAATATTCTTTGTCTTTCTTCTTTTACCCATTTTGCTTGTTTTAATTCATCTGGAAGCTTTATTCTTATTTCTTTGATTAAATCTAACATTTCTTCCTTATCAACTATTCCTTTTGATGTAAATGGAAGATTTTTGCTATTTTCTAATAAATCTTCTAAAGTTTCCAATAATGTAAAAATTTCCATGGTTTTACCCCTTTCCTAATCCTACTTTCTTTTTAAGAAAATAAAATGTACGCGACCATATTTCCTTTTATTTATAATCTCTACTTCTAACTCATCTATTTGTTTTATTATTCTTTCTTCTTCATCTGTTTCTACTATTATTAAACTTTCACTACCCAGCACGTCTAAATCTAACATTTTTTTCACAGATTCATATACTAAATCTGTTTTATAAGGTGGGTCTATATATGCAATATCTATTTTTTCATTTAAAGACTCCAACATTTTTTCATATGGCATTTCATATAGCTTAACATCTAAATGTGTTTTTTCTATGTTTTTCTTTATTACAGAAATGGCTTCTTTATTCTTTTCACATAGGATTACTTCTTTAGCTCCTCTACTGGCTGCTTCTAATCCTATTGCTCCACTTCCTGAAAACATATCTAAAAAACTACTACCAACAATATCATTTTGTATTATATTAAATAATGATTCTTTTACTCTATCTAATGTTGGTCTAGTTATATCGCCTTCTAATGTATATAATTTTGTTCCTCTTGCTTTTCCACTTATTATTCTCATATTTTAAACCCTCTTATGATGATACTATTTTATTCTTTTTTTAGTCAATGGTCAATACCATTAATAGAAATGTAACATATATTTAACAGTTCTGTAATATTCCACCTAAAAAGTAAAAAATAGTAAGCTAAACTTACTATTTTTCTACATATTAGATATTCAATTTGCATTAATTTATCTTATTCTTTCTTTCATTTGATAATTTTCCTTGTTTTATATTTAAATTTTAAAATTTAATAAGTTTTTAACTCAAAAAGCAGCAATAAAACCCAAATCTTAGGTTTTATTGCTATCTTTTACATTTATATCATATATTTTATCATTTACAAATAGCCTGCTTATGTGCATACAACCTCAAGGTGTTCAAGTGTTATAACTCTACTACTTATTTTCTTTTGTTTAGTTTCAAAAAAATGAAACAAAAAGGGGTGTCCCCTTTTGTTTCATTTATACATTATCTTCCTTATTAATATCTTTTAATAACTCTAATTGAGAAATTAAAAGAGATTCCATTTTAGCTTTATAGATATCGAATTGTTTTTTTACGTCTTCTACTTCTTTTGTTTTTAAAATTAATTCATTGTTTAACTCATCTACTTGTTTTTGAGCATTTGATTTAGCTTCATTAATTATTTGATCTGCTTGTTGTTGAGCAACTTTCTTGATATCTTCTGCTGTGCTTTGAGCCATTACTAAAGTATTGTTTAAAGTTGATTCAATACTTTTATAATGTTCTAAACTTTTATTTAATTCTTCTACTTTTGATTTCAATTCTGAATTTTCTTTATAGTTTTTTGAATAATCAGCTGTTAGTTCATCTAAAAAGTCGTCAACTTCTTCTACACTATATCCATTCATCATTTGTTTTGAAAATCTTTTATTTTCTATATCTAATGGTGTAATCATTGTTTTCCTCCCTTATGGATATCTATTAATTTATTCCATTATTTTTAAGCCATGAAACTGATAATTTGTTTTTCATTTCCTCTCTTGCCATTTCATTTGTAATTTCATAGTTTGATGGTGCAACTAAGAATATTGAATTAGAAACTTTTTGAATATATCCATCTAAAGCATATACTCCACCACTAATAAAGTCAACAATTCTTCTTGCTACATCTTTATTAACATATTCTAAGTTAACAATTACAGATTTTCTTTCTTTTAAGAAAGAACAAATTTCATCTGATTGTTCGAAAGATGTTGGTTGTGATATAACCATTTTAATCGCATTATTATTTGTTTGTTGTTGTGGCATATTTACAACTTTATTATCTTTATTTTTTCTTCCAAATAATCCTCTTTCTTCTTTTTCTTCGTAATCTTCGTCTGCATAATTATATAAGTCTTGATCTTCGTAATCCTCGTATTCTTCCTCATCTGCGGCTCTATCCATTCCGAATAAATCCCATACTTTGTTCATCAATGCTCCTGACATAAAAAAACCTCCTAAATTTACTTCCTTTGTTATTTTTGTTTACGTCTTTAAGTATCTACTTTTTTTGTCGTATTGTCAATATTTTTTACGAATGTTATTAAATCTTAATATTTTTGTAATATTATTGTAATATTATTCTACTTTGCTTAAATCTGGATTAATTAATATCTCATCATAAAGTGAAATCTTCTTATAATTTGCAATTTCAGCATCTGAGAATCCTAATTCTTTTAATTCTTCAGTAGTATATGAATCTATTATCGAATATTTATCTCCTTGTCTTTCTACTTTTACTAGTATTTTACTTAAATATCCTGCTCTATTTCTTACCACATAATTCAAATCGTTTTCACTTACAATTGCCTGGTTAGGAACTTTTAATCCACTTGCGTCCCACCAAATTAAATCAAATGTTATTTTTCTATAATTTATCAACTCTTCAATTTGTTCAGTTAATCTAAGAATTAATATTATATCTCCATCATCTTCTTTTATAATATTAGTAATTTCCGCTCCTACTTCTGCATTATTAGAAAGCCTTGCTTTAACTCTATCTCCAACTTCAGCTTGTTTTGCTTCCTCTGATGATGTGATAGTTGCTATGTAACAATAAAAATTATCTATTACTTTACCAGACTCATTATTTGTTGCAACTATTTTGCCTGTACTTAAATCCAGGCTTTCTAAATATTCCTTACTTAAATTACTGAAATTATCAGGTGTTAAGACATCTTCTAAACCATCTACTCTATATGATACAATCCCACTCATTGGTGCTTTTACATATTCAGCTCCAGAATTTAGTTCACTTTCATATTGTTTTCTTTCATCTATTAAGCCTCTTAAATATGAACCTTGTGGACTTGCTTCACCTGCTATCCTTGCTTTTTTAGTTACTAAATTGTCTATTTCCTTTTTTTCTTCTTCTAACTTAGTCATATCTGTTACTTTGTTAATATTTTCTATCTGCTCGTCTATTTGGTCTTCTAGTAACTTCATATCAGAACCATTAGATAACTCTGTATTTTCTGCCATAGCTTGTTGTATTTTTGTATCTAATTCTGCTATCTTGTTTTTTAAACTCTCTTCGTTAGTGCTATAATATCTAAATATATTTTCATTAACAGCTGCTCTTTCTCCTTCTGTAATTATCTGTTCCATTCCGTTTTTATAATTTTCGCCTCTAACTACCGTTTCATTTCTAATTACATAACCAATGTCTGTTTCTTCTTTATATAAATTTCCTTCTTCAATTGTGAATACATTAGTTGGTTGTTTTATTAATAAATATATTACATAGATTACATAGATAGCTAAAATCAGAAGAAGTATTGAAATTGTAATTACTTTTCTATTATTAATTTTCTTCTTTTTTTTCGCTTGTTTCTCCAAAATTAACCCTCCAAAATAATTTTTATATTATTTTGTATCGTATCCTCTGCATTAAGCCAAATTGTCTTTTTATTTTTTCTAAACCACGTTAGTTGTCTTTTTGCATATCTTCTAGTTTCTTGCTTTATTTTCTCAATCATTTCTTCTTTTGTCAATCTTTTTTCTAGATATTGGACTACTTCTTTATATCCAAGTCCTTGCATTGCTGTTGGAAACTTATTATATTTTTTATAAATATTTTCGACTTCTTCTATTAATCCATTTTCCATCATAATATCTACTCTTTTATTTATTCTTTCATATAATTTGCTTCTTTCCATATTTAACGCAAACACTTTATAGTCAAACTCTACTTCATTTTTTCTTGACTCTTTTTCTTGTTCTGTTTTATTTTTTCCTGTTGCATGATATATCTCTAATATTCTTAAAATTCTTTTCTTATCATTTGGACTTATTTTCTTTATTGCTTCTTCGTCTATCTCTTTTGCTTTTTCATATAACTTGCTTAAACCTTTTTCTTCTACTTCTTGTTCTAATTCTTCTCTATATTTTTCATCAAATTCTATTTCTGGATAATCTATTTCATAAATTAAACTATCCACATAAAGTCCAGTACCACCAACTACTATTGGTACTTTTCCTTTGCTTAAAATTTCTTTTATTGCTTTCTTTGCTTCTTTTTTATAATCTGCAACACTATATCTTTCATCTGGTGAAACTATATCTATCATATAATGTTTTATTCCTTGCATTTCTTCTTTTGTAGGTTTTGCTGTTCCTATATCCATTTCTTTATATATCTGCATAGAATCACATGATACAATTTCACCATTTATTTTCTTTGCAAGCTCAATTGATAATGCTGTCTTTCCTGAGGCTGTTGGTCCACAGATTACTATTACTTTTTCTTTTTCCATTATTTTCACATCTTTCTAGTCTTTACCTTATATTTGATTGATATACTCTTAGAATTCCTTCTTGTGTATCTGTCATATATCCACATTCTAAGAATAAACATATTAAAAATATAACACAAATTATTATCATTCTTACTTTAAAAACATTATCTTCAATTTCTCCGTTTTCTTTTTTCTTAAATGTTCTAGTTATAAATGGTATTACTAATGAATTTACTCCTGTGAATAATAATACTATTACTTGTCCTACACTTTTTTCTATATCGTTGTTCTCATAATTCACTCCACTTTTAGACATTGAAAATACTATTTGTGTTATTAAAAACACCGCCACTATTCCTGTAAATATTATTAATAACTTTTTTGGTGTTTCAGTGTCTTCCAAACTATTCCAAGTCCAGACAATAACTAATAAGTATACAATTATTATTCCTATTATGATAAAAGTCATTTTCTTTTGTCTCCTTTATTTTCTTGCAAATTTTCTTTCTATATCATATTTAGTCATTTTAATAACAGTTGGTCTTCCATGTGGACATGTAAATGGATTTGGAAGTTTTAATAATTCGTCCATTAATCTTTCTACTTCTTCTTTTGTTAATGCCATGTTTGCTTTTACTGCTGCTTTACACGCTACTGTTGCTATGAATTTTTCTTCTTTTTCTTGTTTTGCAGTTCTCGCTACTGTATTTATTTCATCAAGTGTCTCTAAGAATAATTCTTTTGTATCCAAATCGATACATACAGTAGGTACTCCTGTTAGTTTTATTGTATTTTCTCCAAATTCTTCTAATGTAAATCCAGCTTGTTCAAACATAGCCATGTTTTCTTTTGCAATATCCATTTCTTTATGTGTTAGAGTTATTACGTCTGGTAATAACAATAATTGTGAGTCTTTTGTTTTATCACTATAATAATTTTCCTTTACTTTTTCATACATTATTCTTTCATGTGCTGCATGTTGGTCTAATATATACATTTCTTCTCCTATTTCTAGAATTATGTATGTTTTAAAGATAATTCCTATAAACTTATATGTTGGTTTTTGGAATTTTTCATCTGTGTCAAACATAGATATATTATTTTTAACAATATCTATTGCATTGTTTTTATCTTCTTTTTGTTTTTCTTCTACATCTGCTATCGGTGATCTTCCAAATAGTTTTCTATACATTTCATCAAAATCTTCTGAAACTACTTGTGGATTATTGTTTAATTTTTCCATCTTTTGTTTTATTTCACCAAATTCTTCTTTTATTTCTTTGTTATCTATGTTTTCTATTGCATCATTTATTTTGTCTATTTTTTCTTTTTGCTCTTCTGTTACTTCTGGTGGTGTTTCTGTTTTTTCTACTATTTGTTCTCCCTTATTTTCTTCATTTATTGTCTCTTCTTTGTTTTCTACTTTATCTGTTTCTAATTTATATTCTTGACTTACATCTTCTAATCTATTTGCTTTGCTTTCATTTAGCTCATTTTCTAGTTTTGCTCTCATCTTCTTTAATTGTTCTAATACATCTGTTGTATCTATTGGAGCTCCAACAGCAGTATTTTCTTTGTTTTCTTCTTTTTTATCAGTATTATCTTCTATTTTATTATCTTCATTTTTACTATTGTAAACATCCTCTAATATATTTGTTTTTATTTTACTTTCTTCATCTGTATATTTTTCTATTTGTTTTTCATTTTGTCTTCTAAATCCAAATAGTCCTTGATTATTATTTCCTTTTTTAGACTCTCTTAAATTTCTTAATCTCTCTTCAAAACTTTCAGATGTTCTACTTATTCTCTTTTCCCCATTTTCATCTCTCAAGCTTTTTTCTGGGTCTGCTACTAATTCTCCCTTTAATAAGGTTTCTTTTATAGCATGATATATTGCTTGGAATACTTTATTCTCCTCTTGGAATCTTACTTCTAGTTTTGCTGGGTGCACATTTACATCTACTTTTGCTGGATTCATTTCTAAATTAAGTACAGCAAATCCAAATTTTCCTATTGGTATCAATCCTTTATATGCTTGTTCAGTCGCTGCTGTAAGTGTTTTATCTTTTATATATCTCTTATTTACGAAAAATAGTTGATGTGAACGATTTGACCTTGCTATTTCTGGTTTTCCAATTACTCCTGAAACTGTTATATCTTCATATTGGTAATTTACTTCTAATATAGCATTTGCTACATCTTTTCCATATATACTGTATATTACGTCTTTTAACATTCCGCTTCCGTTTGTTTGAATTACTGTTTTTCCTGTATTTATTAGTTTTATTGCTACATTTGGGTTTACTAATGCAATTCTTGTTATTGCATCTTCAATATAACCTGATTCTGTATAATCTTTCTTTAAGAACTTATATCTTACTGGTGTATTAAAGAATAAATTTCTAACAGTTATTGTTGTACCTGTTCTACAACCTGTCTCTTCCTTTTCTAAAACATCTCCTGCCTCTACTATTACTTTGTATCCTATATCTTGGTCTGCTGTTTTTGATACTAATTCTACATTTGCAACTGCTGCTATACTTGCTAACGCCTCACCTCTAAACCCCATTGATGTTACTGTATCTAAATCCTCTGCTGACCTTATTTTACTTGTTGCATGTCTTTCAAAAGCTATCTCTAAATCATCTTGTGCTATTCCTTTTCCGTTATCACTTACTTTTATAAATGATATTCCTCCATTTTTTATTTCTACTGTTATATTAGTAGCACCTGCATCAATTGAATTCTCTACCATCTCTTTTACTACTGATGCTGGTCTTTCTATTACCTCTCCTGCTGCTATTTTGTTTATTGTTAATTCATCTAGTAATACTATATTTCCCATTTTAATCCTCCGTTTTTCTTCTTTAAACCTTTGGACCTATTTTATCATAACGTTTTTTAAAAATCTATACCAAAACACCAATTATATAAAAATTATTCATTTTTCACATACCGAACACAAACAAGACCCCTATAATAGGGGTCTTGTTTTAGACTTAGAGTTCGAACTACAAAACAATAGTTGTTAGAGTTATTACCGGACGCACAGCAGCTTTTAAAAAACGGCTTGAATTATTTGAACATAAAAGAAGCCCTCTACTACAAGCCACATATCCTTCGTAAACAACTCCTGGCCAAAAGTAATCATCATCGATATCATTACTCTGGGATTTAGATGGTGCTAACCAGTATAAAAGCCTTTCGCTTCTATGATCAAAAAGCTCTAAGTCTGGCTCTCTAATACTTTCTACTTCAATCGTCTTTTTTTGCCAAACAAGACCCCAAGCGATTTTATCAATAATACTTATTCCATTTTTTATACCTTTTTCTCCTGCAAGCCATAACCCTTTATTAGTTACTACGCTTGACACATACCTTGGATAATCCCAATTATCTGAGGATTCCCACGGTTTCAAAAGCTCATATGGAATTTCATCAGGTAAATCACAACTTGTAAATACCTGCTCTTCCTCCCAACCACTTTCTTCTGGTTTAATGACTACTCTCCTATTTCCTGGATTTGGAACCAAAATCTTTTGAGGCAGTTCTTCTGCGCTAATTATAGAAGGAACCTTCTCAAGATATACAGGCTCAGTAATCATTTTTAGTCCTTTCTCTCAAGCCCTTTTACTCCATCTTTTGCTGATAATTTTTATATATCATATTTTACATAATTTTGCAAACTACTATTTGAATATTTAAAAGCAGACTTATTTGCCTGCTTCCTCTTTGTTTTTATTAGTTAATTGTTTTTCAAAATAAGATGTAATACCTATTAATGTTAATAAATATACTGTAATTACTAATGGAATTGTTATAAATCCTATTGGTATTCTTGTAATTGCCATAACACTTAGTAAAGTAGCTTGTGCTACAACAGATACAACAACTGTCTTTAATAAAGTTTTTATAACACCTAATTTTCTATATCTAACTGCCATATAAACTAATATTATTAAAGTTGCAATTACAAATGGTAATATATATGGTTTTATAATATCTCTTCCTCTTGTATTTGGTATAGTTTTTACTTCTGTACTATCTGCTGATAATTCTGTTCCATATTTTTCATTTACTTTATCTATCAAACTTTGTTTTTGTTCATCTGTTATATCTTTTGCTGTTATGCTTACTGTGTCTTCATATACTTCAACCTTTTGTATAATTACATTTTCTCCTGGCATTACTTCGTCTGTTATTTGTTTTATATCTGATATATTAAAATCACTTTCTAAATATAGTTCAATTTTTTTACTTTCTTGATATCTTAAATCAAAGTTAAGTCCAACAGTTACTGTTACAATTATTCCTGCAATTATTATTAATGCAATTACTGCAATTATTATCTTTGATTTCTTAGTCATTTTTTGCTTGTTTTCTTCCATCTTTCTTTTTACCTCCTTTGCTTTCTTTAATTCTTATCAATAGATTTGTTATAGTAATATTATATAGGGCAATTAATGCAATTCCCCAGAACATTACCATTCCAAAACTACTAATTGATTCCCAAGCTATAAAGCAGAAGGTAATAACAGCTATACAAATAGGTATTATTTTTATAAAGAACTCTTTATAAGTTTCTTTAAATGCTACACTTATTACTGCTTTATCTACATTTTCTTCTTTCTTTAATTTTGATAGCAATTTATTTACAAAAATATAGTTTAATATTAATACTACTGCTATTCCGAATATACTTTCTATTGATATTATTACATTTGCGTATCTAAGTAATAATACAAATAGTGAAGCTAATCCTACATATGCAAATGCATTTACTAATCCCTCTGTTCTATATCTAATAATTAATACTATTAAAGCAATAGCTACTAAACCAATCATTACATATAAAACTATATTTAATTCGTCTTGTGTTACATCTGATAAAATGTATTCATTTTCTTCAACTGTATATTTTATTGGTATATTTCCGTTGTCTAACACAACTGCCATGCTAGATGCTTGATTTACGTAATTTTGTAATGTACTTGAATCAGTTGTTGCTGAGCCTATTGATAATTGTAATTTTCCTGTTTCTATTGTTTCATCAAAACTTGTTGTCATGATTTCTTCATCATCTATTTTCATTGTGATTTCTTTTGTTGTTTCTTCTTCTGAGTTAGTTCCATCACTTGTTGTGTTGTCTGTGCTTTCTGTATTTTCTGTTGCATTTGTTTGATTAGCTTCATCAGTTGTATTAGTTGTATTTGTTTCATTTGTTGTATTTGCTTCAACATAAGTATTACTTATATCTCTTAATTTATTGGTTCCATCTTTATTGAATTCTATCTCTAAATAAACAGTTGTTCCCGCAGTAGTTCCTGTTGAGTTAGATCCATACATTACTCTTACTCTTTTTATATCATTATTGTCCATTAATACTTCTTGTGTTTGACTATCTACTATTTCAAATTTACCAGTTGTTCCAATATTGCTTACAATATTATCTGTACTATCGTTTTCTGGTATTTCTACTAAAATATCTCCTGAAGCTCTGTCCAATTTTGTAACATAATTATCAACACCTAAAGCCTTTAATCTTTCTTCTATTATTTCTTTAGATTTTTTATAATTATCTTCATTTAATACATCTTCTGAATTATAAGGTGTTTCTTCTTTTGTATAACCTTGTGCAGCTAGTTCTTCATCAGATAAATTATCTGCGTCTGTAACTTCATTTCCATCTGCATCTTTTATAACAGTATCTACTGATGTGTCAACTGCTAATCTAATATTTCTTCCACCTTTCAAATCCATTGCATATTCATAATCTTTTACTTTGTCTTCCATTCTATTTTGTACTGGTACATATACTCCAAAAAAAGCTACCATTGTAATAAGTATAATCCCTAATATTATTGTTAATAATTTTATTTTCTTCATGATATTTCCTCCATTTTTTATTTAAAGCTATAATAATTTTGTTCCATTTATAACTAATTCAAACCATATTTTTAGATATTTTGCTGCATATTTACTCATCATTGTTCTGTCCATAAATATTTCAAAATAATCTAAAACAGGACATAATTTTGTATCTATTGTCAGATTTAGTATTACTTTTCTTTCTTTACTATCTAATTTTAATTCTGCATTTGTTACTGCATAATTTACTCTATCATGTATATCAAATGTTGATAAATTAGTATTTGTTACTCTATCTCTATGAACATCTGACTTATCTGCTAGAATTAATGCTGCTGATATATCACTTACTGCTGTCCCTGTCTGTTCATCATGATTCCCTATTGCCATCATGATTTCTGTTCTCTCATTTACCTCCATACCCATATCTTTTAAAATATTGTAGGCAATAATCGCACCACTATGTGCATGGTCTGTTCTATTTACACAGTTTCCAATATCATGTAAATATCCTGCGATTCTTGCAAGTTCTATTGTCCTTTCTGGATATCCCAGTTCTTGTAATATATCTCCTGCTCTTTTTGATACAATAGAAATATGTCTGTGACTATGTTCGGTATATCCGGAGTCCATCTAGTTGTTTTTGTGCTCCTTGAATTAGAGCCTCTACCTCTTCGTTTTTTCTAACATCATCTAAGGTAACCATTTTGTTCCTCCTTTAATTAGTCTTTCTAGATTTTATATTAAAATGGAAAAAATATCAATATATTTTATAAAATTATTTCATATTATTAGTTCCTACATCTTCTTTCCATAAGTCTATTAAATATTGTTTTTCTGTTTTAGGTATTAATGATACTCTATATGCCCCAATTGGTTTATCATGTGAATATGTAGTTTCTTCTCCATCAGACACTGGTTCTAACCAACCTACTCCATCTACCCATGCTTGATATACAATAGAATAATATGATGAATCCTTTAATTTAATGTTTAAACTACTTATTCCATATAAATGTTTATCTGCTACTTCTTTAGGGATTGCAGCTCCTCCTCTTCCTTTATTTCCTTCCATATTCATTCCTCTTCCTCCTAATAATAATGTTGCTTTTCTATCTAAAACTATTATTGGTCCAGTTTTTAAAGATGCATACTCACTAGTTGTTGGATTATATCCATAATCATAAACTACCTCATAAGTATTACAAACGCCTTGTATACCTTCTCCCCAATAAGTATCTATAAAACATCTTGTTTGAATAAAATCTTTATCTAGCCCTTCCCAATATAGTGAAATTCCTTCAATTTTATATTTTGTACCAAATCCAATCGCTTTTACTCCCACTATTTCATTTAATCCTGTTCCAAATTCCCAATTATTATATGGTCCTTCACTCATTGACCCATATCTCATCACTATATTTGTTGCTTTATCTATTTTTACATCTATATTTGTACTATTTCCTGCTAAATCTGTTACATTAAACGGATATAGTACATTACAAGCAAATTCTTTACTAAGGGCTTTATCATCTTCTGACAAATTCCAAGCATTTATTTCTCTTATTTTTTCATTTGCTTTAATATTTGCAATTACTTTTCCATCTTCTATTTCTTCTTGTGAAAAATTAATAACTGGCGCTATATTATCTATTTGTATTCCAGTTTCAAATATTGTTTTTTCATTTCCTTGATTTGCCACATCTACAACTGAACCATCAGGTATTTCTACTTTTAATTCTCCATTACCACTTATTTCATATAAAGAAATTGTATAGCAAACATATTCCTCATATTTTCTTTTGCTTATTTCTAATCCTTTTGGGCTAAATTCTATATCATTTAATAAAAATTTTATATTTTCACTTATATTATCTTCTTTTATATTCTTTTCTTTTACTATAAAATCTATAGTTATAGTATGTGTTTTATTTGCATATTTATTATATTTTTCATTTGTATTACTTATATTTGTAAACTTTATTTTAGGAATCTCTCCATCTATATTAATATTAGCAACTACTTGTGTGTTTTCTATCACATATTTAGCATAACTATTTATACACAAAAAAGTAATTGTAAAAAATACACATAATAAAACAGTTAATTTTTTCAAATAGTACACCTCCTATTTTCATTTACCTATAGTACATATTTCAAAATCATACTCTTCTATACTTTTTCCATCTTTAGTGTCTTGTTTATTTTCATCTTCATTTATTTCATATGGCCATTCCCAGTTAATTTCTAATTTCTTTACTTCATTTCTTTTTATTTTTCCTGTTTTTTCATTTATTTCAAATTTAAAGTTTCTAGGACTTTTATTTTTATCTACTATTTCAATTTCATAATCAATATTACTAGTTGAAGTTAAAAAAACATAGAAACATCCTTTAGTTCCTGGTGCTATTTTCTCATTTGTTAATGTTTTTATATCTATTGTTTGTAATAAATCTATTTCTTTATAGTTATTTTCTCCTTTTATTACTTCAATTTCATATTCATTTTCTTTTTTACTGTTTTCTTGTATATTTTCGACTCCAAATAATTTAAAGAAAAACAAATCTTCTTGAAAATCAAAATCTTTCGATTGTAAAATTTTAAATAATATAAATAAAATGATTATAAAAACTATAATTAAAATTATTTTCTTCTTACTGTTAATTTTTATATTCCTCATAGCACCTCCTGTTTTTGTTCAGAATGCACTTTTATTTGTAATTGGTTTATAATGTCCTCCATATTTGTGTTTTTATTTTCATCATATGTAACTTCTAATTTATAATTATCTTCTTCCATCTGATTTTTAGCTAATATAAATTTTTCCGTCTTATTTTTATTTATCTCTATTTCTTGTTCATTTTTAAATAGCTTTAATATTATCCCTCTATTTTCTAAGTCATTTAATATCTCAATATAATACTCCATATCAACTTGTGTTGTTTCTCCCTGTTCATTATAATTTTTTACTTTAAATTCATATGTTCCTTTTTTATTTGTGTTGCTTATTTCTAAGCTATTCCCGTTTTCTACTTGTAATATAGGTTTTGCAACTTCTGTATTTCCGTTTATATCTTTTTTGCTAAATCCTTTTCCCATACTAAATCCTGAAAAAAAGAATATTAATATTACTAAAACTATAAAAATTATAGTTATTTCTTTTCTTTTATTTTTGAATTTTTCTCTCATTTTTCCTCCTAAAACTTGTATAAGTGGGGAATATCTCTTTTTGTTATCCCCACTTAGTACAAAGGTGAATATATTCATTTTCATTTATTCTATAATTTTACTTTTAAAGATTTTAAGCTTGTGGTTCTACTTGAGTTCCTGTAACTATTACATCAAATGTATAGTTTTGGATTGTTTTTGCATCTTCAGTATCTATTAAATCATTACTTGAAATTTCTTCAGGATTACTTCCTGTTTCATAATCCCATTTCCATTTAACATTTAATGTTTTTATTTTATTTTCATCATTTGCGTTAATAGTTCCTGATAAATCATCTTCTAAATCTTTAATTGAATTATATTCTATATCATTATATTCAAATTTAAGATTTTGTGGTTTATTTTCTTCTTCTGTAAAAGTAATATTATAGTTTATACCAACTTCTGAACCTGTTGCATCTACTATTATATTAAAACTTCCACTTGTACCTGGGGCAATTTTATTATCTACAAGTGTTTCATTATTACATGTAGATGCTAAATTAATTGATTCAACTTGTTCCTCTTGTCCATTTACTTTAAAGCTCCATGTAGCAACTTCTGCTATTCCTTCTCCTCTTACTTCACTTACATATTTTGCATATGCTTGTCCACCTATAAAGGCAAGTAAGATTACTGCTAAAATAGCAAGTACTATTAATACTTTTTTCTTATTTGTCAAAAGCATTCCTCCTTTTTATTAAATTTTCTTTTTTGGATTTTGTTTAGATTTTTACGATCTAAAAAAATGAAATAAATTTTATTCTTTAAAAAATAAAGAATTAAATTAAAAATTATAGAATTAATTTGAAAATGTAAATATATTATAATTACAAAAAATGGAATTGTCAATTCTTTTCTGAAAAATCTTTAAACTTTTCATCGCAAAATTCGACAAAATTCCACTTTTAGTTTTCTTTTTATTTTTTATTTACCCCTATTATTCCGCCTAATATTCCAAACACAACACCTACTGCAATCATAATTGCACTTTGTATATTTAGGCTAAATCTAACATTTAATGTACTAGAAATCAAATACAATATTAAAATATAACCTCCTCCAACTAATGCTCCATTTAATATTCCATTCTTCTTTATTTTAGTATTTCCTATTGAACTTCCAATCAATATACTTATTGCAGTAACAACTATTATTACTGGCGTTATTGTACTTTCACTTATATTTGTAAATGTTAAAACAAAAGAAAATATCAATAAACACACAACAGTAAATACCATGGATATTCCTATTCCTTTAAATATATTTTTAACCGTTCCTTTACCACTCTCTTGATATGTTTCCATCTTTCCCTCCAAAATTTTTTTATTTTTCTTATTTAATTTATATTAAACTATCTAGATTTTAGAACAATTAATTCTATTCAAAATATAAAAAGCCCGCCAGGGCTCACTCGAGCTGGCGGACCTCAGCAGAGTCACTGCTGATTTCTTCGAAATCGATTATGTTCTCATACATGCTGAGGATTTCAATCCGAAATCCCACAACAGTAAACCTATACGTCTTTCCTACTTCTATCTCTCCATAAACATCTGAAGAGTTCCACCTAAACCTAAGTAGAGAATCCTCTACTGAAAAGACTCTCGTCTCTCCTTCCTCTGTTTTGGTAAAAACGAGGTACTTAGATGACTTGTCGTAGTTCTTGACGTCTTTGTCGGTTACTGTAGCGACATAGGTTTGCTCATTGTAGTTTGTAGCAATGGAGATAATAATTCCTCCAACCACAGATACAATAGCAAAAGCTATGAAGATACCGATTATAAGCCTATCGGTATCAAAGTAGCTTCTCCGATACATAACCTCTCCCTTCTACTTGTGTATCTCAACGACTTTTATATTATAACATTTTTTGTTCAAATTTTCAAATTATTAAAAAAGTATATTTATCTCCTCTAGTTTTTCTATTATCTTACAAATAATTTCTTCTCTAACAAAATCTTTTCCCATTTCTTTTTTTAATGATGTTGCTATTTCTTTTGTTTCTTCAGAAAAACTATCTTCATTTACATTAAATCCAAAACTTATTAATAAGTATTTTATTTTTCCTCCTTGTGAATGCAACTCTGTTAATATCCCACAAATCTTTTTACTATTAAACATTAAATCATTTGGTTCTTTTATTTCTAATTTATATCCATATAATTCATAAATAGCTTCTTTTATTTTCTCAGCAATTTCCACTGTTAAATTATTCAACTCATCAATCTTACAATTTGGATACAATATTATAGTCATAGCTATATTTTTTCCATAACCAGTATACCAACTTCTTCCTTTTGTTCCTATTCCTCCTGTCTGTACTTCTGCTAATAATATTTTTCCTTCATTTTCTTCATCTTCTGCTATTTCTCTTCCATATATATGAGTTGATTCTATTTCTTCAAAATATTCTATTTTCTTACCTATTATTTTTGTTTTTGCATTTTTTATTTTTTCTAAATCCATTTGTTTTTCTTCCTTCTCTATTTTATAAGACTTAAGTCTCCATTTATTACTATCGGAGAAAATCCTGATATTTCATCATATAGCATTCCTTCTGGAATATCATTATATAAATAAATCTTTTTATTTTGCATAAAAGCTTCATATAATTCTAGAAATGTTGCTCCACCTATATAATTTTTCTTTCCATTTTTATCAAAATTTAAAGTTAGGACTGCGTCCATTTTTCCTATTCTTTCTTTACTCATCTTAAACATTTTTTCTTTAAACTTTGCATGAGCTTTACTCCCTTGTTTCCAAGCTTTTTCTTCTACATTACCATCATAATAAGAATTTGGTAATTCAACTATATTTCCCATCTCTTCTAATTTTTCTTTTATTGGCTCTATCTTTTCATAGAAAGCTTTACTACAGATAATTAATATTTTCATATTTCTTTCTCCTCATTTTTATTTTTTCTTATTTTATCATAATAATATTTTATTCTCAATAAAAAGAAAATAAGACTCTCGAAAATTCGAAAGTCTTTATTTTATGGCTGGGCTGGCAAGATTCGAACTTGCGCATGGTAGAGTCAAAGTCTACTGCCTTACCACTTGGCTACAGCCCAATATACTTTATACAAATGGGGTGGAAGATGGGACTCGAACCCACGGTCTCCAGTGCCACAAACTGGCGCGTTAACCAACTACGCTACATCCACCATGCTTTTTGCCTGAGCACATATAATATTATAACCAATTTCTACCCCATTTGTCAACTGTTTTTTTATATTTTTTCATTATTCTGATGTTGATAGAGTACTTGGGTCTATTCCATATTGTTGATACATCCATGACATATAATCAAATGGTGTTAAAGTTTCGGGTAATCCATAATCTACTCCATTAGTTTCTACTCTTATTGAAGTAATTGTAACTGGATTTACTGGAGTACTTATTTCTGTATTTCCTGTTTCTTCGCTATCATCTGCTGCTTTAACTTCTACATTTTCTATATTATGAACTACATCCATTCCTTCAATTACTTTACCAAAAGCTGTATAATATCCATTTAAAGAAGTATTTGCTGCTGTCATTATAAAGAATTGTGAACTTCCAGAGTTATATGATTCTTCTGTTAAAGATGAAGAATATGAAGTATAATCGTTTCTTGCCATTCCTATTACACCTTCTTCAAATTTTACATCATTATCTACTTTATTTGCTATAAATTCGCCCTTTATAGAATAATCTGTATCTTCACCGTCATCTTTTAAATCAGATATTTGTGCTCCACCTTGACCTGTTCCTTCTGGATCTCCACCTTGAATCATAAAATCTTTTACTATTCTGTGGAATGTTAAACCATCATAAAATCCTCTATTTGCTAAAGCAATAAAGTTTGCAACTGTTTCAGGTGCTTGGTCTGGATATAATTCTATCTTTACAGTTCCAAAATTTTCAACTTCCATTGTAGCAACTGGGTTCTTAACCTCCATAGTCAAATTTCTATAATATCCCCATGCTACTGTTCCTACTAATACTAAAATCAATAAAAAAGCTACAACCCATAATACATTTTTAAATTTGTTCATTATAAATCCTCCTAAATTAAATTATCAAAAATAAATTGCTCTTGCATTCTTTTTAATGACTGCTTAATTGTTCTTGCTCTTACTTCACCAATACCATCAACTTCATCTAGACTTTCAATGTCTGCTGCTAAGATGTGTTGGAATGATTTGAAAGAGTCTACTAGATTTTCTACTATATTACTTGGCATTCTTGGAATTTTATTTAAAATCCTATAACCTTTAGTATAAACTCCAACTTCGTCATAATTATCAAAAGTCTCATATCCTAAAAGTTTAGCAATAACAGATTCTTTAGCTATATCTTCATAACTTAAATTTTCTAAACTCTCTATTACTTTTTCTGGAGTTCTCTTATTTCTTCCTTTACCAGGTACAATGTAATCTTTTATTATTAAGTTTTCCTCTTTTTCTAGTCCACCTATTAATTCATCTAGCTGCATTTTTACTAGTCTTCCGTCATTTCCTAATTCATATATCTGTCTTTGTATTTCTTCTACTATCTTCATAACCATCTCAGCTCTCTGGATAGCAACTATTACATTTTCCAAAGTAACTATATCATTAAATTCATATTCATTCAAGATATTTAGTTTATTATCAAATACCTTTTTATATTTTTCAAGAGTTTGTATAGCCTGATTAGCTTTACTTAATACTGAATCTGTATCTTCTAGTATATATCTATCATTTCCTTTAAATACAGTAATAATACTTCTTCTTTGTGAAATACTAATTACAAGTTCACCTGTTTGTTTTGCTGTTCTTTCAGCTGTTCTATGTCTCGTTCCTGTCTCTAAAGTAGTTATTTCATGTGATGGAATAAGTTGTGCATTTGCATATAATATTTTCTTTAAATCTCCACTCAAAACTATTGCTCCATCCATTTTGGCTAATTCATATAATTTAGAAGATGTATAATCTTCATTAATAAAAAATCCTCCATCAACTACTTCGTTTAATACTTCATTATTATCTGTTATTAACAATAAAGCTCCGTGTTCTTGCTCTTAATATATTTTCTAGTCCGTCTCTTATGGGAGTTCCTGGTGCAATTAATTTCAAAATTTCTGTAATACTATCTTCCTTGCCTTTTCTCAAAGTTCCGACTCTCCCTTCTAAAAAATCAAATTATTTTAAGCCAATTTTTTTCATAGCTTCATTAACATCCTTGATGCCTATTATATCTAATTTGTAATTATCTTTCAAGTCCTTTTTGTTACTTTCTGGAATTAAACAAGTTTTAAATCCTAATTTTTCTGCTTCTTTTACTCTTTTTTCAATCATATTAATTCTTCTAACTTCACCTGTTAATCCAACTTCACCTAATATTATCATATCTTTTGGAATTGGAATATTCTTAAAGCTAGATGCTGTAACCATCATAATTCCTAAATCTGCTGCCGGTTCATTTACTTTTAGTCCACCTACAACATTCAAATAAACATCTTGTGAGCTAAGCATCATTCCCGCTCTTTTTTCTAATACTGCAATTAATAAAGTAAGCCTGTTATAATCAATTCCATTTGCTGTTCTTCTTGGGTATCCAAATATAGTTTGTGAAGTTAAAGCTTGTAATTCAACTAAAAGAGGTCTTGTTCCTTCCATTGTTGCAACTATACAAGAACCTGATGGGTTATCCTCTCTTTCTGATATTAATATATCAGATGGATTAGTAATTTCACACATTCCTTTATCCTGCATTTCAAACATTCCGATTTCATTAGTAGAGCCAAATCTATTTTTTACACCTCGAAGTATCCTATAAGAAAAATATCTTTCTCCTTCTAGATATAAAACAGTATCCACCATATGTTCTAATACTCTTGGTCCTGCAATATTTCCTTCTTTAGTAACATGTCCAATTATAATAGTTGTAATTCCTTTAGATTTGCAAACTCTCATAACTTGACTTGTAATCTCTCTTACCTGGCTTACACTTCCGAGCTGCTGCTGTAATTTCTTCTGAATACATAGTTTGTATAGAGTCTATTATAACTAGTTTAGGATTAACATTTATAATTGCTTGATTTACAAGTTCAATATTTGTTTCTCCTAAAAATAATATATCTTCATTGCTAATACCTAATCTATCTGCTCTTAATTTTATTTGTTCTGCTGATTCCTCTCCAGAAACATATAAGACTTTTCCATCACCTTTAATCTTATCACATATTTGTAAAATAAGTGTAGATTTACCAATTCCTGGCTCTCCTCCAAGTAAAACTAAAGATCCTTTTACTAATCCGCCGCCTAGAACTCTATCTAATTCATTAAAACCTGTATGTGTTCTTATAGTTTCTTTTGCCTCATAAGAATTTAATGTTTGTGGAGTAGCTACTTTTCCATCAGACTGTGAAAGACCTTTGCTCTTAGTCTCTACAACTTTTTGTTCATAAAAGCTATTCCAACTATTACAAGCAGGACATTTTCCTAACCATTTACCTGATTCATAACCACATTCATTACATACAAAAACCGTTTTACTTTTAGCCATTTCGCGTTGGGGACGTTTCCTTTGCGTAAAAAAATTCGCATTGGGGACACATCTCCTCCTCCTTCCTTTATTTTTCCATTATTTTTTGTACCAATCTTTTATTCATTCCCAGTACTCTTGAGATTTGAGCTTTTGATACTCCCTTTAAAATATTTAACTCTCTTATTTTTTCATTTCTTACTTTGATACTGTATTCAAAAATCTCACTTATATTTTTTATATCTAAAATTTTTTCAATTTTATCTTTTACATCTATATCTGTTAATTTACTTTCTAATTCGTATTCATATTCTTCATTTATATCATTATCAATCATATTATGAAATTTTCTAAATTTTTCTATTGCATCTTGTTTAGTATTTCCGAAATAATGATAATAACATTTTTGTACTTATTATTTTTTCGCCATTAATATATTCTTTAAAACTACTCCATTTATATTTGTCTACTGTTGAAATTTTTGCTTTTACTGGGTTTTGGTGAATATATCTACAAACTTGCATTAGATATTCTCTTGTTTCGACTTCTTTACTTAAAAATCTGTTTTGAAATAAATGACCAGTTTTTTCATATTTCTTAGAAAAATACGCTGAATATGCAACCTCCAAACTTTGCATAATTTTAGATAACATATTATTTTTATCATAAATTACTAAATGTACATGATTTGTCATTAGACAATATGTATATAATTCATATCCATATTTTTCTTTTGTATTTTTTACTTCTTTAATAAGCTTTTTGTAATCTTGATTATCAAAAAAGATGTCTTGCTTATCATTTCCACGTAATATAACGTGATATACTTTTGTATAACTTTTACTTCTCGCCATACGGGGCATAACCATTCTCCTTTCATTGTAATATTTTTTAGTTATTCCCCATATCCCTACAAGCATAAAAAGTATAGCATAAATAAATATATTTTGCTATACTTTTTTACTAATTTACTAAATTAAACTTTAAAGATGTGTCCCTAACACGAATTTTTTTACGCAAAGGAAACGTCCCTAACGCGAAATTAATCTTTTCTTCTAAATGAAATTTCTTGGAACAAAAAGTCATGTACTTTTTCCCATGTGATTTCTTGATGTAAGAATTCATTTATTTCATCTTCCACTTTTTGTTGATATGGTGTTAATTCCACTTTAATTTCTTTATTCCAATCAATATCTTGTAACCAGAATGATTTAAATTTGTTCCAGAAGCCTGTTTTTACTGGTAAGTTAGTGTTTCTTATTGTTCCAGCATTTTCAATATTCTCTATATCTGTATTTGTATTTACTGTTTGATTTTGTTCATTATCTCCGAATTGAACTCCTCCAAATACTCCTGATACTTTATTTTCTTCACCTAAATCTGCCATTTTTTCTTCCTCCTTTGTGGTTTTATACACTTTCATTATTTTATTTATACTATATTTTTTTTATTTTATCAAGGAGTTTTCTTATATTTTCATATTAAATATTTGTTACACAATTATTACAGTATTGTTACATATTTACATTTCTACCAATATATGGTCTTGTTTTGCCTCTATGCATTTTGCTCTTGTTATTGTATTTTCCTTTCTTCTATTTTCTGATTTTTTATCATTTTCATTATCTTTAACTTCACAAAATGCTAATATATAGTTTTTAGTATGTCCTCTATAGAAAGCATCTTTTTCTTCTTCCCACAATATTTCTACTTCTTTTCCAACATAATTTTCATTATATTCTTTTTCATTTTTATTAGATAATTCTATTAGTTTTTGGCTTCTTTCTTCTTTTTTATTTCCGTCTACTTGTCCTTTCATCACGGCTGCTTTTGTTCCTTTTCTTTGTGAATATTTAAATACATGCATTTTATAGAATTTTATTTCTTTTAAGAATTCATATGTTTTATTAAATTCTTCTTCTGTTTCTTGTGGGAACCCTACTATTATATCTGTTGTTAAGTTTACATCTTTATAGTTTTCTCTTAATAAATTCACTATATTTCTAAACTCTTCTGTTGTATATCTCCTATTCATTCTTTTTAGTGTTTCATCACATCCACTTTGTAATGATAAATGAAAGTGATGACAGATTTTTTCTAATTTTACTAATCTACTTACAAATTCTTCTGTTATAAGTAATGGCTCTAATGAACCTAGTCTTATTCTTTCTATTCCATCTATTTTATTTATTTCTTCTAATAAATCTATTAATCTATAATTTTCATTTTTAAAATCTTTTCCATATGATGCTATATGTATTCCTGTTATTACTACTTCTTTTATTCCTTCTTCTGCTATCTTTTTTATTTCTGATATTATTTTTTCAGGCTTTCTACTTCTTACTCTTCCTCTTGCATATGGTATTATACAATATGAACAAAATCTATCACATCCATCTTGTACTTTTATTACTGCTCTTGTTTTTTCTGTATATACTACATCTCCAAATTCTACAAATTCTTTTTGGTACATTACATCTTCTATTTTTAATTCTTTTTTATTAGTTCTTTCAAATTCTTCTACAAATTCTACTATATTCTTTTTTTCATTATTTCCAAGTATTAAGTCTACTTCTTCTATTTTTTCTAATTCACTTTTTGCAACTTGAGCATAACAACCACATGCTACTATTATGGCATTTTCATTTAATTCTTTTACTCTTCTTAACATTTGTCTTGATTTTCTATCTGACATGTTTGTTACTGTGCATGTATTTATTACATAAATATCTGCTACTTCTGTATGTTCTACTACTTCATAACCTTTTTCTATAAATTCTTGTGCCATTGCATTTGTTTCATATTGATTTACCTTGCAACCTAACGTTATAAATGCTACTTTTTTCATTTTTTACTCCTTCTACAAACATTATGTCGCATAGTAATTTCCTATGCGACATCTTATTTTGTCTTTTTCTTATCTTCTTGGTCTTCCATCTAAAGCATCTAAGTTATCTAGTGCTTTTCCTGTTCCTAGTGCTACACATGATACTGTGTCTTGTGCTATCATTACATTTATTCCTGTCTTTTCTTGTAATAACTTATCTAATCCATCAAGCAAAGCTCCTCCACCTGTCATATATATCCCTTTATCACTTATATCTGCTGCAAGCTCTGGTGGCGTTCTTTCTAGTACACCATGTACTGCTTCTACTATCATCATTGCTGGCTCTATTAATGCTTCTAACATTTCACTTGATTTTATAGTTACTGTGTTTGGAAGTCCTGTTCCTAAATCTCTTCCCCTTATTTGCATTTCTGTATCTTGAATCTTTGGATAAACACAACCTATATTTATTTTTAAATCTTCTGCTGTTCTTTCACCAATTATTATATTATGTTTTTTCTTTATATATTTTACTATTGCTTCATCAAATTTATCTCCTGCAACTTTTAAAGATGAGCTTACTACTGAACCTCCTAATGATATTACTGCAATATCTGTTGTTCCTCCACCTATATCTACTACCATGTTTCCACATGCTTTTGATATATCAATTCCTGCTCCTATTGCTGCTGCTATTGGTTCTTCTATCAAATAAACTTTTCTTGCTCCTGCTTGTGATGCTGCATCTATTACTGCTTTTTTCTCTACTTCTGTTACTTGTGATGGAATACAAATCATTATTCTTGGTGCAAAGATAAATTTTCCACATACTTTATTTATAAAGTATTTAAGCATTTTTTCAGTTACTGTATAATCTGATATTACACCATCTCTTAAAGGTCTTGTTGCTACTATGTTTCCTGGAGTTCTTCCAAGCATTCTTCTTGCTTCTTGTCCTACAGCTAAAACTTCCCCTGTTGTGTTATCTACTGCTACAACAGAAGGTTCTCTTAATACTATTCCTTTACCTTTTACATAAGCAATAACTGTTGCTGTTCCTAAATCGATACCTATATCTTGTCCAAAGCCTAATTTAAACATGATTTACCATCCTTACTTTTTATTATTTCCGTTTTGTTACAATTTCTTTACAATTATATTACATTTTTATAGTTTTATCAACCCTTTTAATTGATTTTTTTGTTTTTTTATAATATAATATTACTGTCTTTAAATCAAGCTTTTAAAGATAATTTTTTATAAAATTTTAGGAGTTTTTTATGATTGATACTTTTATCTTTACTTCAAATAGCGAAAGTAAGACAAAACAATTTGCGAAAGATTTCGCAGCTAAATTAGATAAAAACGCTGTGGTAGTTTTAACAGGTGAACTTCGGTTCTGGTAAAACTAAGTTTGTTGAAGGCTTTTTATCTTACTTTGGACTAGAAAATGAGATTTCTAGCCCTACTTTCACTATTGTTAATGAATATAAAAATGATGATACCACAATTTATCACTTTGATGTCTACAGACTTTCTGATTCATCAGAATTCTATGAAATTGGTGGAGATGAATATTTTGATAAAGGTATTTGCTTAATTGAATGGGGCGAATTAATTGAAGATGCCCTACCTAAAAATTATATTCATGTAAGTTTAAGTAAAGATAATGATGATGATAATAAAAGGAGGATTTCAATTGAAAATATTGAGTATTGATACTTCTAGTAATGTTTGCGGTGTTTCTATTTTAGAAGACACTAACTTAATTTGTAAATTAGATGCTATCGCTGTAAATAGTCATTCTGAAACATTGATGCCTATGATTAGTGATGCTTTAGCTAAAGCAAATCTATCTATAGATGATATTAATTTAATCGTTTGTGATATAGGACCTGGCTCTTTTACAGGTATTAGAATTGGTACTGCAACTTGCAAAGCTTTCAGAGATAGTAAAAATATAGATTTAGTTGGTATTACTTCTTTAGAATGTTTAGCAAGACAATTAAGTAATGAATTATCTAACCATTCTCTAATTTGTTCTATGATTGATTGTAAAAATGATAATTGTTATTTTGCTTTATATGAAAAAACTGATGAGGGGTTAGATGTATTAATTACACCTTCTGCAGAAAGTGTTAAGGTAGCCTTATCTATTTTAGATACTTATATAGAAGATAGTGATGAAACTGGTAATATCTACTTCATTGGTGATGCATCAACAAATTATAAATCAGATATTGAAAAAATGATTCCTTATGGCCATTTTTCTAATTCAAAGCAAAATCTTTTAAATTCTTATTATTTAGGACTTTCTGGACTTGATTTTTACAATTCTGGAATTGAAGCAACAACTGATGATAGACAGTTAAATGATGTTTTACCACTATATTTAAAAAAGCCACAAGCTCAAAGACAGTTAGAAGAAAAAGAAAAGGAGATAAAATTTTAATATATGAATTTAGATGTTGATTACATGAATATATCTAATTTAGAACAAATAAAAGATATTTTAAATACTGATTTTGATGATTTTTGGAATTACTCTGTTTTTAAAGATGAGCTTAATTCTAAAAATTCTACTTACTTTGTTGTAAAAAACGAGGAAAATGAAATTTTAGGTTTTACTGGAATAAAAATCATTTTAGATGAAGCTGAAATCATGAATATCGTAACTAGAAAAGATTGTAGAAATCAAGGTATTGGGAAATTACTTTTAGATAGAATAATATTAGAAGCTAAAAATAAAAATATAAGAAAAATAAATTTAGAAGTTAATGAAAATAATACTATTGCAATTCATCTTTATGAAGGGTTTGGTTTTAGTAAAGATGGTGAAAGAAAAAATTATTATAGAGACCAAAATGCAATTCTTATGTCAAAAATTTTAGAGAAGTAGAAAATCTACTCCTCTATTTTTATTTTAAATCAATCTCTATATTTCTTTCTTGTTTCAAATTGATTTTACTATACTTTACACCACATTCATCAAATAATTTTCTAGATGCTATATTATTATCTGAATCCCAATATTTATCTGATAAATAAATTACTTCTTTTATTCCTGATTGAATAATAAGTTTTGCACATTCATTACAAGGAAATAAATCTACATATATTTTAGCATTTTCTAAGTCTTTTTTACTTCCTCTATAATTTAAAATAGCATTTAACTCAGCATGACATACATATGGATATTTTGTTTCTAGATTTTCTCCTTCTCTATCCCAAGGAAAATTATCATCGTTAAATCCATTTGGCGCTCCATTATATCCTATTGATAATATTCTATTATCATTGCTTACAATACATGCTCCTACTTGTGTAGATGGATCTTTACTTCTCATTGCTGATAATTTTGCAATTGCCATAAAATATTCGTCCCATGATAAATAATCTTTTCTTTTTTCTGTTTTCATATCATTTTCCTTCTTTCAAATATTTTACTAAAACTCTATTCTTCCCATTCGAACTCCCAATCTTCTAGTATAACAGTATCACCTTCACAAACTCCCATTTCTCTTAATTTGCTATCAACACCCATATTTCTTAGAGATTTCTGTAAATAATAGAATGATTCATTATCTTCTATATTAATTCTTCCTATTAGTCTTTGTATTGGTTTTCCTGTTACTATAAATACTCCATTCTCTTTCTTTATTTGCCATTTATCTTTATCTTCATCATCTAATGTATATACCTTTTTGTCTTCTACTTCTATTAGTTCTTCTTTTGGAAGTTCTTTTAATACTTTTGCTACATGGTCTATTAATTCTTGTACACCTTGTTTTGTTGCTGCTGATATTTTAAATAATTCTAATCCTTCTTTTTTTGCTAAGTCTTCTACTTCTTTTAATAAACTTTCATCTTGCATTGCATCTATTTTATTTGCTACTATTATTTGTTTTCTTGTAGCTAGTTTTTCACTATATTTTTTTAGCTCTTTGTTTATTGTATAGAAATCTTCTACTGGGTCTCTTCCTTCAGAACCAGATACATCTAAAAAGTGTAATAACAATCTTGTTCTTTCAACATGTCTTAAAAATTGTATTCCAAGTCCTACTCCTTCACTTGCTCCTTCGATTATTCCTGGGATATCTGCTATTACAAATCCATCTCCATTTTTTGTCTTTACAACTCCTAAATTTGGCTCTAGTGTTGTAAAATGGTAATTCGCAATTTTAGGTCTTGCATCTGTTACAACTGATAAAAATGTTGATTTTCCTACGTTTGGAAATCCTAGCAGACCTACATCTGCTAATAATTTTAATTCTAGTATAACTTCTTTTTCTTCACCTTTTTCTCCATCTTCTGCAAATCTTGGAACTTGTCTTGTAGAAGTTGCGAAGTGTTGATTTCCTCTTCCTCCTCTTCCTCCTTTTAATACAAGTTCTACTTGATTTGGTTTAGATAAATCAGCTATTACTTTTCCTGTTTCAGCATCTTTTACAACTGTTCCTATTGGTACTTTTATATATAAATCTTCACCATATTTTCCACTACAGTTGTTTCCGCTTCCATTTTCTCCATTTTTAGCTTTAAATTTTCTGTTATATCTAAAATCTATTAATGTATTTTTATCTTTATCAACTTGGAAATAGATATTTCCTCCATTTCCACCGTCTCCACCATCAGGTCCTCCTGCTGCTACATATTTCTCTCTATGAAACGCTATTGCTCCATTTCCACCGTCTCCTGATTTAATTATTATTTTTGTATAATCTGTAAACATATTTTCTCCTTCTTAAATTAAAAATCATTTTATTCATTATTTATTATAGCATATAATTGGCTATATTCTCCTGTTCCTTGTTCTATTATATATTGCTTATTATTAACTTTATCTATCACTATATAATCTCTTATATATCCTGTATCATTTTCTTGTAAATTGTTTAAAATGTTTTTTAATACCTCTTTATCCTTTTGGGACAAAATTCTATACTTAATTTCTTTTGATGATTCTCCATCTATTGTTGAATTTCCTTTTTTTATTTCTACTTGCATATTATATTTATTATTTATTTTAACATTATATGTTGTACTTGGTGCAGAAAAATCACTTTGATTTATTTCATATATTATATTTTCTTCATCAAAATTTAAATTAATTATTCTTACTACCAAATATGTAACTAAAATTATTAATATACACCCAATTATAATATACATATATTTTTTATTCATCTTTTTCCTCTTTTACCATCTAAGTTTTAGTTTCTTCTTCTATGGTTCTTTGTAATTCTTCAGTCAATTCTTCATCATTAATTATAAAAAATAATTGCTCTTGTTCTTTTCCCTTCGGTAACATGTATTTTTTATTATTTACTTTATCTACTATTAAATAACCTTTTCCTATAACAGTATTTGCTGTTGTAGGTTCAGCTATATTACTTATATTATTTAAAATTTCTTTTAGAATATCTTTATTAACATCCGGAGGTACTATCTCTCCACTTGCTTCACTAGTTTGTCTTCCTTCTGCTGTATATCCTTCCATTTCTATTTTAACTTTTAAATTATACTCGCTATTTACTTTTACATCATAGGTAATATTTGGTGCTGTCCCTCTATTACTTTTTATCTCATATATAACATCTTCTATTTTTTCTTCATTATTTTTTCCTTTTACAATAGAAATAATTAATAATGTTATTGCAAAAACTATAAGTAAAATTATAATTATTCCTATACTATATATATACTTTTTATTCATATTTTCTCCTATATTTCATTCTTATCAATTTCTTCTAGTGTATATGTATAATATCCTTCATAATAGTAACTTGCATCTATTCCTTTCATATATACAGTTCTATCATTAATTTTATCTGTTAAAGCACTTTTTAATAATACTTTAATTTCTGTATCCTTTATAGGACTTCTTTCCATTGCTAACAAATAGTCGTTCTTGTCAACTTTACTCCAATCTACTACTTGTTTTAATTCTTTCATTAATATTCTATCAAGCCATATCCTAGTACTTCTACCATTTCCTTCTCTGAAAGGATGAGCGACATTCATTTCTACATATTTTTCTATTATTTCATCATATGTTTTCTGTGGCATTTTATCTATATTTTTAAGTGCTTCTTTTAAATACATTACAGGGGCAAAACGAAAATTTCCTTTTGAAATATTCTCATTCCTAATTTTTCCCGCAAAACCATATACATCTTGAAACAAATATTTATGTATTTTTATAAGTTCCGAAGAAGTACCCAATCCGAAGTTTCTCAATATTTCTTTATCAAATAACTCTAACGCTCTTTTCTTAGTTCTTCTTTCTTCTTCCTGTGCTAATTTTTCGCTATTAATAATTCCTAATTTATTTTCCAGTGCCATTTTCTCTCCATCTATCTTTTTATTAAAGATGTGTCCCAAACGCGAATTTTTTTGCGCAAAGGAAACGTCCCCAACGCGAAATTATCCAAAATAATCTAACTTCATTGCTTTTTTAACTTTTTTCATAGTTTCTTTTGCTACTTCTCTCGCTTTTTTAGTTCCTTCTATTAATATTTTATCTACTTCTTCTGGATGTAGCTCATAATATGCTCTTTTTTCTCTTATTGGTTTTAATTCATCAGCTATATTTTTTGCAAGTTGTTTTTTACATGCTACACAACCACGTTTTCCTTCTCTACATTCTTTACATACTGCTTCTACTTCTTCAGGCTTACTAAATAATTTATGATAATAAGCTACCATGCATATATCAGGATTTCCTAAATCATCTTTTTTTATTCTATTTGGATCTGTTATGGCACTCATTACCTTCTTTGTTATTTCTTCTTCACTATCTGATAAATATATTGCATTTCCTAGTGATTTTCCCATTTTATCATTTCCATCTAAGCCTTTTATTCTTTTTCCACTTGATAATACAGCTTGTGGTTCTACTAATACATCTCCATATATACTATTGAATTTTCTTACTATTTCTCTTGTTTGTTCTATTAATGGTAATTGGTCTTCTCCTACTGGTACTAGTTCTCCTTCAAATGCTGTTATGTCTGCAGCTTGGCTTACTGGATATCCTAAAAATCCATATGTTACACTTTCTCCAAACAAGTCTCTTTTTTGTGCTATTTCTGTTTTTACAGTTGGATTTCTTTGTAATCTTGCTATTGTTACTAAGTTAGAATAGAAAACTGTGAGTTCTGCTGTTTCTGGTACCATTGATTGTATATATATTGTTGTCTTCTCAGGGTCTATTCCACATGATAAATAATCTATTGCTACCTCTCTTACATTTTTCCTTACTTTTTCTGGATTATTAAAGTTATCTGTTAATGCTTGAACATCAGCAATTAGAATATATGGGTCATATAATCCACTTTCTTGCATTTCTACTCTCTTTTTTATTGAACCAAAGTAATGTCCTATATGTAATCTTCCTGTTGGTCTATCTCCTGTTAATATTCTTTTTTTCTCCATACTACTTTCCCTCTTCTCTTTTCTTCTCTTTTCTTCTCTTTTATCTTTGGCTATTATACTATATTTTCCTTATTTTTACAACCTTTATTATTTAATTATACTATTATATTATACTTATTATCTATATTTATATTATCTATTTTTTACTTCTTTTACAAAACAGAGGAGAAGGGACAGCGCCCCTCCTCCTCTAAAAGCTTACATCAGGATAATCATCCCTCCGTACGGCTCCAAATAGTTCTGGTCCGTGTTCGCGTTCAAAGTGAATGTCTTCACATCACCCTTGAAGTATTCAGGCACATCGACATATCGTCTCTGTTCTCCTCTGTTCACTGCAACAAACACAGAGTTTGTCTCATTTCTCCTTTCGAAGATGAAGACATCCTGGTCTGCATACAGCACTTCAAAGCTGCTCCCTGCTCCATGATAGAGCTTCCTAAACTTACCAATTTCTTGGTAGAAGCTAAGGAGTTCTCTGTCTTGGCCTTCCTCATTCCAAGGGAAGCACTTTCGGTTGAACGGATCCTTGAATCCGTGAAGACCTACTTCTGTCCCATAGAACGTACAAGGAATTCCTGGCAGGAAGTATTGCAAGATGACAGCCACCTTGAGTCTTCTTGTTGCTAGGTCATATTCTTCCTTTCCGAGTTTGTCGTTATCAAACTCAAATTGTCTGAAGTCATCGGTGAGGAACTCACCTCTACCGTTCCTTACGACATGCCACCTTGAGCCTTCCTTATCGATTTCCCAGATTCTGTCCGGCTCATCTCTAACACACTTAAGAGAGAGAATTGTGATTGCTCTCATCATATCATGCGTATCAAGAGAGTTGAACATTACATCAATGGTCTTCTTAGGATAGCTCTCAAGCACATCGTAAATCTTACCAACAAAGTCAGAACCTCTTCCAAATGCAACAAACTTCAGGATTGCATCTGTAAAAGGATAGTTCGTTGGGCAATCCAATCCCTTACCCAAGATTTCAATCGGAACCTTATGCCAATATTCACCCAAAATCAGGTGCTTACCATATTGGTTCGCACGATTCCGGATTCCCTCCAACACAAATGGCTGAAGTTCACTTGCAAGATCAAGCCTAAAGCCGTCAACATACGGTGCAAATTTTGCAACTACACCATTTTCGCCATAGACATAATCCTGATATCCCGTACTGTTCTGGTTGAAAATTGGCATATCAGTAAAGATTCCATACCAGCAGATATAACTGCTTCCATTGATATAGAACCAATCCCGATACTTGGAGTTCGGATTACTCATTGCCTCCTTGAAGATTGGATTATCACTGCTACAGTGATTGAAAGCAATGTCTAGGATGACGTGCATTCCCATCTCATTTGCCTTCTTGTGCAGCTTATCCAAATCCTCAAAAGTACCAGCATCTGGATCAATCTCCATGTGATTGGTAGAAGCATACCTTTCATACCTAAACAGACTTTCATTGATAGGAGAAAGATATACAATGTCGACAGACAGACTCTTGAGATAGTCCAGCTTCTTGCAAATTCCTTCTATGTTTCCACAGAAGAAGTCATTGTTGTGGAATTGTCCACTGCTGTTTCTACGCCAATCAGGGAAACCTCCCCAGACTCGATACTCACGTCCTTCTTGTGTGCCTTGGCTTTCGCCTCCTTTACAAAATCTGTCAACAATGAGTTGATACGCAATTGCATCTGGCGCCCACTTAGGTGGAGCATCAAATCCTTGCTGGATTACTAGCTCCCTCCAATAGGGAGATTCGTCCCATGGATACATGAGTGCAGGCTGATTAGTCTTACGACTAATCTTGATAGCCTTTGCTTCGCCGTTAATCTCCAAAGAAAAGAAGAAGAAATAATTGCCAAGCCGATTAAACTGTACCTCAGCACAGTACCTGCCAATACCATCATTTTCTTCTTCCCTCTTCATTTGTTTGACAATGGAAGGACCTTCTCCGTACTGGTTAAACATAACCTGTACGTTTCCAATCCACCCAAATGTATTTGAGATTTCAAGCGTTACCCGAAACGTTTTTCCGACTTCCACCTCCTTAGTTGGAGATGTCGTAACTCTGATAAGTTCGTCCATAAAGTCTCCTTTCATAAGTTGTGCGACCCGAACTATTTCTAACCTTTAACAAACAAGGTTGTAACTAAAACTTACTACAATTAGACACCATTGTCAATGAAAAAATCTATATTTTTTTATTTTTTATATAAAAAATAGAAGAATGCTTATTTCTTCTATTTTATTTTTATTCTTTATTTTATTTTTTTCTTAAATCATTAAATCTATCTTTATATTGATTTAATTTTATCTCAAAATCTTGTTTACTTCTCTTTATTACTGTTTGTAATATTAATCCTCCAAAGAATGATTGTATACTGCATATAAAGAAAAATACACTGGCTACAAATGATGGCATCTTTGGTACTAATCCTGTTTTAACATAATCTATTAATACTGGTATTAAGAATCCTAGTCCTATTAAAGCAAGTATTACCGCTACCCATGTAAAGAATGAGAATGGTCTGTAATCTTTATATAATGTTACTATTGTTTTTATTACTTTCATTCCATCTGTATATGTGTTTAACTTTGATTCACTTCCATCTGGTCTATCTCTATATTCTATTACTACATTCTCTACATTCATATTTTTATCTAATGCATGTATTGTCATTTCTGTTTCTATCTCAAATCCTTTTGATAATACTGGAAATGTTTTTACAAATTCATAACTAAATGCTCTATATCCTGTCATTACATCTCTTATGTCACTTTTATATATCATATTTATTAGTTTTCTTACTGTTACATTTCCTATATTATGGAATGGTCTTTTATTTTCTGTAAAATATGTTGATGATAATCTATCTCCTACTACCATATCTGCATTTCTTTCTAATACTGCACTACACATTTCTTTTGCATAATCTGCTGGATATGTATCATCTCCATCTGTTATAATATAACATTCTGCATCTATATCACGAAACATACTTCTTATTACATTCCCTTTTCCTTGTCTTCTTTCATATCTAACTACTGCTCCTGCTTTTCTTGCTATTTCATCTGTTCCATCTTTTGAATTATTATCATATACATATATTGTTGCTTCTGGTAATTCTTTCTTAAAATCTTCTACTACTTTTTTTATTGTTTTACTTTCATTGTAACATGGTATTAATACTGCTATTTTATCCATCTTTTTTACCTTCCTTTTATATTATTTTTCTTTTTTATTCTTCTACTAAATTTTCATCTTTCTTTCTAGTTTTAAAAGCAAAAAATTTGCTAATAAAGAAATTCAAAATAATAACTATTATTGTTAGAGCTGCTTTTGTAATAATATATGGTATTGGTAATTTAAATAATATAATTCCCCCTACAAACTCTATTACCATAGTAAATGCTCTTCCTAACATAAATTTACAAAATTCGACAAATTTTTCCTTTCTTGTTTCTGCTTCAGAATGAAATACCATATCTTTATTTGTAAAATATGCAACTAAAACAGCCAACACTATTGCTATAAAATTTGATACATTTTCATCAATATGTAATAAAGTATTTAAAACAAAGAAACTTCCTAAATTAACTACAGTTGTTAATGCTCCAAATACAACATATAAAATTAAATCTTTATATTCTAGGCATAATCCTTTTATTGTTTTCATATTTATATTTTTAAAATCTACATCTTTTAATTTTATTCTTTCTGTATTATTCTCATTATTTTCTAATTTTTCTTCTTTCATTTTCTCTGGTCCTTCTATTCTTTTTATTTCTTCTCTTTTACTTTTTCTATAAAGTAAAGCTTCTATTCCAAGTACAGCTATTATAATATAGAAACTTGAATATAAATACAAGTATCTTGCTCTAGATTCAAATAATAATGTAAATAATGTCAATCCTATTAAGCTTAAAAACGCTACTGAAATATTTTTATCAAACTTCTTTAATATAGCACATATAAAAATAAATATTAATATAAATATCCATATAAATTGCATTATATTTGTAAATATATAGAATAAACTACCATGATTATAATAGAAATTTTTCATGATATTTGCTAATCTATCATCTTTGTTATTTACTATATCATAAAATCCGCCTTCTCTTCCCCAAGCCAAAGTTCCATCATTATAGTTAACTAAAATCTTTTTAGTATAAAACTCGGCTAAATCTTTGGCTGACATTGACCTTAGTCTTTCTAAAAATACTTGTTTATTATATGCTACTCTTTCTTCATAACTATTTTGACTAACTGAATTTACTACATCATCACCGTTATAAGCTCCTGTAGTTTCTTCATTTATTCCCATCATTAGATAATGGTAAAAAGATATTTCATACTGTTTCTCTGGCTCATAATTTGTAACTTTTGATAATCCAAATTTAAGTAAAAATACTAAAGCCACTCCTATCAATACAAATATTATATTTTTAACAACCTCTTTAGCTCTTTGGGCTCTATTTTCCTTTATTTTTATCTTAGTTAATAATCTAAAAGCTTCTATTATTGCTATTGCTATCAATACAATAATTACAGTTGGCTTTATTAAATATCCCAAATAACTACATAATCCAATTAATAAATAATTATATAACTTCTTGTCTTTTTTAGTGTAATTATATAATACAGCTATTGGAAACATTATAGAATATGTGTCAGAATATGGCACAAGAAGCCAAGGTGATACACCAATGAATGCCATAAATCCAAGCATACCTATAATTTTAAATATTTTCTTATCTGTAAAATTTCCTATTGTTTTTACTGTTAATATTCCAGCTATATCTACTAAAATTGTTCCTATAATAACTAATGCTCCATAAACATATTTTTCTTGGAAAAATATCATTACCATTTTTCCTATTACACAAAATACATTCGCTAAAAACAAGTTATTAGGATATATACTAAAATATGGATAAGTTCCTATATATGCATGATTATCAAACACACCTGTTTCTAAGAAATTTCTTACTGTTCCTATTACATGTTCTAAATCCCATTTTGTTTCAAAATATAAATTTCTTATCATTAATACTTGAAATATAATTAATAATATAAACAAAATTACTATTATTAAAGTAGTTTTACTCTCAATTTTTGAGATTATCTTTTGTACTTTATCTTGTTTATTTTTTAACAACTTCTTTAAAGCAAACAAAATCCCAATTATTAAAAATGCTACTAAAAAGAAAATATAGTTATTTAATTTGACATCATTTCTATAATTATATTCTACCCTTGTGTCTACAAAAAACATTATTAGTAAAATAAATGCAAACATTATAATTGACATAAATTTTACAGCTTTATTTATGAAATCTTTATTTAATGTATGTTTTTTTAGCATATCTTTTTCCTTTTACTTTTTAATATTTATTTTCTTATCAATTATATATTGAGGTCTTTGTTTTGTTTCATCATAAATTCTTCCAATATATTCTGACATTATCCAAATTGAAAGCAGTTGTACTCCTGCAAAGAATGTAATTGCTACCATCATAGATGTCCACCCTGCAGATAAATCATTTAATTTGAATATATATGATACTAATGCATAAATTAATATAAGTACAGAAATTACAATAGATAAAATTCCCAATGCTCCTACTAATTTCAATGGTTTTGTAGAGAAGCTTATAATTCCATCTGATGCAAGTTTCAACATTTTCTTTAATGGATATTTAGTCTTTCCTGCAAAACGTTCTTGTCTTTCATATTCATAAGGCATTTGTTTAAATCCTACCCAGCTAAACAATCCTCTTAAGAATTTATTATGTTCAGGTAAATTATTTACTACATCAACTACTTTTCTATCTACTAGACGAAAATCACCTGTATCTTTTGGTATTTCAACATCTGATAGAGCATTTAATGTTTTATAGAACATTTTGGCTGTAAATAATTTAAATGCTGATTCTCCTTTTCTGGTTTTTCTCTTTCCATATATTACTTCATTTCCTTCTTCCCAATATTTAAGCATATCAGGTATTAACTCAGGAGGATCTTGTAAGTCAGCATCTATGATTATAATCGCATCTCCTGTTACTTCTTTTAATCCTGCTGTTACTGCAGCTTGATGTCCAAAGTTTCTTGAAAAAGATATTACTTTTACATGTTCATCTTTTGAAGCAATTGACTCTAATATCTCTAATGTTTTGTCTTTACTTCCATCATTTATAAAGATTATTTCATAATCATAATTTTCTAAACCTTTTAATATCTTTTGTACTCTTTCATAACATTCATTTGCAACTTCTTCTTCATAATACATAGGTATTACTAATGATACTTTCTTTTTTTCCATTTCCTATTCCTCCATTAATTTTGTTTTTATTCTAATAATTTTTGTTTTTTTCTTCTTTTTTGTTTTTTAATTTATCTTTTATCTTTTGAATAATTATATCAATTCCAACTACTGATACTGGAATTAAGATAATTATATAAGGAATTATATATCTTGATTTGGTTTCCCATAAAATATGAAATCCAAATCCTCCTAAAAAGGTTAAAATCAGTAATAATATTTCTTTATCTAATTTATTTCTATTTGCAACTATAGCTATTGCTGCTCCTATAAAAATTATATAAGTTAAAGCTTTTTGATAAACTTTGCTTAATTCATAAAATCTACCATTTAATACGTGATTTGCTACAAAATGTTCTTCTATATTTACTTCTTGTGGATATTTAGTATTATAAAATCCATATTCTAAAGTAGGTTCAGCCCAAGTTGTAATTATCTTCTTAGTATAAAACTTAGCTGTATATATTGGATTTTGTAATAAATATTTTACTCTTTCTGTAAGATTATTTTTAACATTTTCTCCTAATTCTTCTGCTTTTTCTTTTTCATCATTCATTAAGTGATATACTGTATCTCCCATTTGGTTATTATACCAGCCATTTCCATAATCACCTTCACTCATTCCCATATATAAGTATGGAACAGTTGAAAATGATTTTTCACTAGGTAAATTATATTTTCTTGTATATACACTCTTTATAAGACTACTAGGTATCATTATCATTAAAACTAATAATGTTAAAACACCTATTCCTTTAATTGTATCTTTTTTATTCTTTTTATCAAGTATATTTATAAACCAATAAATTCCTATTGCTATTGCAAAAATAAAATAATTCATTCTAAATAAACATGCAATTGAAATACCTATTGCAGTAAATACTGCATTTCTTATTTTATCTTTTTTTTCATATTTCATTGCAAAATATATTGCCCATACTGCAAATGCTAGTCCTATAAAGTCTCCATAAACAAAAGTTGCAAGCATTATAATTGGTATAAATGTTAAACTAAGTATCCAAAATAACACTTTATTACATTTATGTTCTTCACTTATTCTTTTTGTTATGAAATATAGCCCTAATATTGTTAGTACATTACATATTACATTTAAATACTCAAATATTGCAAAGCTTGTTGTATTAAATATTTTAAATAGCATTACCATTATTGCTACTAATGGTATTTGTTGGCTATAATATGCCATATAATTCGTACAATATTCCGATAGCCCATTTTCATTTATCATTTCTTTCGCTATCACTATTAACTGTTCAGAATCTGCATATGGAGTTGCAACTGATTGTAATATCCACACAATTTGAACTATTGCATACAGTATTAAAATAAGTATAATAAATCCTATTTTTACTTTTTTTCCTATTTTTATCTTTTGCAATCCATAGCTTACACCAATTATTAATCCTGCAATTACAAAACTTGTAAACAGTTTAAACAATCCATAATACTCTATACTTGAAACTTCATTGTTTGCTATCTGATTTATATATACTATATTTAAGATTCCAACAATTAGCATTGCTATTAATGCTAAAAAGTATATTATTCTTTTAATCCATCTGCTTACCATCTATGTTTCCCCTTTTAGTGTTTCTATTCTCTAAATAAGTCTCCTACTGGCTGCTCAGTATGTATTCTCTTTATTACTTCTGCAAACAAAGGTGCAATAGATAACACCTTTATTTTATCTATTTGTTTTTCTTTTGTTAGCGGAATTGTATTTGTTACAACCAATTCTTTTATTGCTGAATTTTGTATTCTTTCTATTGCTGGTCCTGATAAAACAGCATGTGTACATCCTGCGTATATTGCCTTTGCACCAAATTTATTTAAGACTTTTACTGTTTCCATCATAGAACCTGCTGTATCTATCTCATCATCAAAGATGATAGCATTTTTATCTTTAACATCACCTATAATTGTACTTGCTATCGCTCTATCGTCATTTCCTTCTCTTCTTTTATCTACTAAAGCTATTGGGCAATTAAAATATTCTGAATATTTATATGCTTTTTTAGAACTTCCTGCGTCTGTTGCTACAATTACCATATTGTCTAAGTTCTTAGATTTAAAATAATCTTCTAATATATATTCTCCAGTTAGTCTATCACAATTTATATTAAAATATGCTTGGATTGCAGGGTTATGTAAGTCACAAGTAATTACTCTTGTTGCTCCTGCTGCTTCTATTATTTCTGCCATTAATTTTGCTGTAATTGGAACTCTAGGTTGATCTTTTTTATCTGACCTTGAATATGGGAAATATGGTAAAACCACATTGATATTTTTTGCTGATGCTCTTTTTATTGCATCAATTGTAATTAATAATTCCATTATTCTTTCATTTACTGGTGGCTGTGTAGTTTGTACTACATAAACATCTTTTTCTCTAACTGATTCTAGAATCTGCACAAAGTTGTTATCATTCTTAAATTTCATATGATTAATTTTTCCTACTTCAATGCCTAAACAATCACAAATCTCCTTTGTGAAATCTTCTGCTGTAGGACAAGCAAAAACTTTAACTTTCTCCAAATTTTCTTCCTTTTTTTCTTCCATATTTTTCTCCCTTCCAATTAAAGGCAACTTATTCCTTACAATAAGGACCTTAAGTTGCCTTAATTTTTTATAATTCTTCTGCAAATCCTTTTTGTAGCTTCTTGAAAATGAAATATCCTATTACAGTTAGTACTATTGAAATTCCTAATAACATGAAAAGAATTTCCATATTTGGCATTTGATGATAATAGAATATATCTCTGTATGCATTAATTAAATGCGTCATTGGGTTTAAGTTTACCAATACTTGAAGTGTATGTGGTAATTGTTGTATATTATATACTATTGGTGTTGCATAAAATGCTGCCATTAAAACAACACCTATAATATGCTCTAAGTCTCTAAAATATACTGTTACTGATGATACAATAAAACCTATTCCTAATAACAAAATATATTGTATAAGTAATATAAATGGATATAACACTATATACCATGATAATCCCACACCTGAGAAAATAACAAATGCTAGTATTATTATTGTAGATATTACAAAATTTACTGCACCACTTGTTACTACTGATATTGGTAGAATTTCTCTTGGGAAATATACTTTCTTTATGATATCAGCATTTCCTATAACAGTGAATGATGCCTGTGATATTGCTGTTGTAAAGTATGTCCAAGGTATTAAGGCAACACATATATATATAGGATATGTTTCATCTCCACCTGCAAGTAATGCTCCAAAGATTACAGAATATACAAGTAATTGTAAAAGTGGATTTAAAAATGACCATAAAATCCCTAAAAATGAATTCTTATATCTTCCTCTTATTTCTTTTTTTACGTTTGTTTTTAACAGTTCTCTATAATTATAAATCTTTTTAAATATATTCATTCTTCTCTCCTCAATATTGTTGTTACATAGTTTCTTTTAGATATTCATCTACTACTTCATCTGTATTTCCGTCCATTCTAACTACTCCGTTAGAAAGCCATACAGCTCTATCACATAGATTCTTTACAGAGTCCATACTATGAGTAACAAATACCATTGTTTTTCCTTCTTTTTTTAGTTCTCTCATCTTATTAAAACACTTTTCTTGGAAATGTTGGTCTCCAACTGATAAGATTTCATCTATTAGTAAGATATCAGCATCTACGTTAATTGCAACTGAGAATGCTAGACGCATATACATTCCTGATGAATATGTTCTTACTGGGTTATCTATAAAATCTTGTAATTCTGAAAACTCTATTATTTGGTCAAGTCTTGCATCTATTTCTTTTCTTGTTAATCCAAAAATAGATGAGTTAAAATATATGTTTTCTCTACCTGAAAAATCAGGGTGGAAACCTGCACCTAATTCTAGTAATGATGTTAATTTTCCTTTTGTTTCTATTGTTCCTTTATTTGGAAAAATAATTTGTGTCATTAATTTTAAAAGTGTTGATTTTCCACTTCCATTAACTCCAATTAAAGCTACTGTTTCACCTTTTTTTATATCTAAGTTTATATCTTTTAAAACTTCTCTTTTTTCTCTTCTTTTATTTCTTGCAAAAAATAACATTCTTTCTTTTAATGTATTGGCTCTATCGTAATAAATATTAAAACTTTTATATACGTGATCTACTTTTATTGCTATATTATCTTCATTTTCCTTCATTTCTTAACTCCTTTTGTGAAATTAATTCATCGTAATTATATCATAAATTCATTTCTTGTCAATTCTTTGAAATTTAAATATATTTATTTTTTGTTTTATTATATAACTTAAGTTTAGCAAAGATTTTTCACAAAGTAAATATTTATTTATATGTTGACAAAAGTAAATAAATGTTATATATTATTTTTGCCTTCCTTGAGTTGAAAGGGGGGAATATTTTGAAAAACTTCAAGGAATACTTATCTTTACTTTTGTTTTTTTGCATTCTTAAGACTATTCTTAGGATTTTACAAGAACTTAATAAGTAAAGAAAAGACTAGGTCTAGGTCACCTAGTCTTTTTATTCGAAAAACTTCAAGTTTATTTGCTTAAGCTAAAATTATTATAACTTATTTTTCGTCATATGTCAATTTTTTTAATTTATATTTTGGATAGAAAAATTTATAACCCGGATTTTTTGATTTTTTCGTTCTATAAAAATTTATAGCACGAATTCTCTCAATTTTCCGTGCTATAAATTTTTACAAAACGATTTTTTATAGTTCAATCTTTTTTATCCTTTTGGAAACTAAATCCGATAAATAATGGCAAACTTACAAACATCGCGTAAATGTAGCGTAACTCTCCTGATACAGGAGATGCAAGGCAAGTTAAATATAATACTCCTACTGGTATAAACATTAGTAAATACTTATATCTCTTTTGATAAATATTATAGAATACTATTCCTAAAACTATCCAAAATACAAATCCTATATTTGCTATTAAACTTACAATTGGTATTTGCTTATCATAAATTGCATTTATCATACTATCAAGAATAGGTATATCTATAATCGGGTCTTCATGTAAGTTCATAAATTGTTCTGCTTCAAAAGGTGACTTATATACTCCTGTTGCAATTGAATATGTTACAACTTCTGGATAATAATATCCATAAGTATTTCCAACAAGTGCTTCTAATGTTTCTCCTGGATATTTAATTGCTAATTTTATATATAATTTTATTAGATTTAATTTATCTTGGTTAAATGTTCCATCATTAAATTCATTTTTTATAGGGTCTGATATTGTTGGGTCATAATTCTCTGCTGCTGTATCTATATTGATATATTGTCCAATTATATCTTTATCTTCTTCTGATAATTCATCACCTTTGTATTTTACTATCCTTGCCATTTGTTGCATTGGTATAGATAGCATTTCTTTTGATGAACTTTTAGCAATATTGAATTTAGCAAATACTGGTCCTGTTATTATATAATAAAATACAATTGGTATACCAAATATTATTAATATTTGTTTCCAATACTTCCTTCTAAAAACAAGTGCAAATGGTAATGTTAATAGAATTATATATACCCCATTATTTCTAAAGAACAATACACACAATGTAATTAATATAAAAAGCCCTAAGTTTCTTTTTTTAGTAAAGAAATTTTCTTCATTTGTTATCATTTCTATAATTCCAATTAAAAGCCATACCATAAACATCGCAAATGGTACATCTTTCCATACCGCAATGCTAAATTGTGGTACAAATGGTACAAATCCAAAATATAAAAATGTAATCGTCTTTATTATTGGATTTATATTTTTCTTTCCCATATAGTAAATTACAAATGATAATGTAATTGCACAGAAAATCATTTGTAGCATAGCATATAAAGCAATTCCAAAATTATAATCTCCTGTTATCGCATGTCCTACTTTAACAACACTACTCATTATGAATGTGTGTACTACAGGATGATGATTATTATATGGAACTTTTCCAAAACCTTGCATTAATTGATAATGTGTATCAAATGATGTGATTCCTGGATAATAATTAAAGAAGTATGGAAGCCATACTATAAATAATAATAAAGCAACTACTACAAATGTTTTTAGACTAGGTTTTAATATATCTTTTCTTTCCTTTTTCCAATCTATTTGCTCTATTAAACTAAATAGTATTCTTATAATGTTATAGAATACCACTCCATATGTAATGAATTTTGCAAGCATAAACATAACTACTTCTTTTGTAACTATAACTTCGCTTACGATCCAATTTCCATTTGTCATAATGCCTAGCACTTGAACTATTGCAAGTATTACAGCCAAAATACCACTACAAACCTTTAATCTTCTCCCCTCATATTTATCCGATTGTTTAAATATTATATAAATAAAAACACATAAAAACAGCCAAATGATTTGATTTCCATTGAAATAGACTAAATTATTTGCAACATATATAGACATATTTAGTCCTATTGTTAATAAAATACTTGCAACTACCCATATAATTTTCTTATTCTTGCTTAAAAACTCTTTTACTTTTTGCAACCTTATTTCCCCCTAATATTTCATTTTAGACTTTACTCTACCTGGTATATACAATAATATATATAATAATTTATTTTCAAACCCTTTTATATTCCTTAGTGCCTTCTTTGCTTTTGTTAAATATCCAAATAATATATAATGTTTTATTGCATATAATCTTTTATTAAAAGTAACGCCTTTCATATCTTTTTGCATAATTTCTTTAAAATACTCAAAATATCCATACTTATTTTCTATAAATTGTTTCTTTATATTTTTTGTATATCCATCTTCTTGATATTCACATATCATAATTGGTTTATTGATACAAATCATTTTATATTTTTCATCAATCTTATGATACATTCTAGCTTCTGTAACAAATTTTTCTCCATGTTCTAATTCATGCCTATATTCTTTTCTAATATTAGAAAGAAACACTATTGCTTTTTCTCCTGTTTCTCCTTCTTTAAAATATAAATCAAACATTGTTGTTTCTTTATTCTTAAAATCATTTCCCATATTATTTCCATTTTGGTCATTTTTTAAGAAACATAATCCATAATATTTATTTGATTTAATTTCTTGTTCATGTTTCTCATAAGCTTCCTTTATTTCCTTAAAAGCATCATGAGTAAAATAATCATCAGAATCACAGTCTACTATTAAATTTCCAGTTGCTTTTTCTACTAAATTATTAATAGCAACCATTTTTCCTTGGTTTTCTTGGAAATAATATTTTATTTCTAAATTATCGTTATCTTTATTTTCTCTAAATCTTTCTACTACCTCTTTAGTATCATCTACTGAACCATCATCCATAATTAGCCATTCTATATCAATTCCATATTTACTGTTCTTAACCAGACTATTGTATAATTTATCTAATAAACTAGCTCGATTATATGATGGTGTAAGCACTGAAATCTTCATACTATTCTCCTATTAATTCTTTTACTTCTTTTATTATATTAGAATTATCATATTGCTCTTTTACTTCTTCTTTTTCTTTATTTTTTCCATTTTTCATATTCTCTTCTAAAACTTTTAATAGTCCATTATAAATTCCTTCTTCTGTATTTTCTAAAACATATTTATTACTATATCCTTCTACCGCTTCCCTTGCAGCAGTATCAGTAATAATAATATTCTTTTCTAATATCTTAGCTTCTTCTAAAACCATACCATATCCTTCAAATCTTGAAAGTAAACAAAAATAATCAGCTTGCCTTACATATGGATATGGATTTTCTTTTTGTCCTAATAAATGAAACGTTTCTTCTACATTATTTTCTTTTATTAACTTCTCTAATTTTTCTCTTTCAGGTCCATCACCTATTATATGAAAATTATGTTCATATCCACTTTCTATTAACTTTTTGTGGACTTTTATTAGTCTGTCGATTCCCTTTTGATAAACTAATCTTGCAACAGTTACAAAATTAATACTATTTTTATCAAACGAAACATATATATTTTCATTTGATTTTTTAATAATTCTTTCTTTATCTATGTAATTATAAATAACTTTTTTATGTCCTTCGCTAATTTTTAAATTAGTATATGTTTTATTAAATTTATCTAAATTATCTTTACTTACAAATACTAAGTCATTATATTTATCATATACTTTTTCATCTAAATGTTTTTTTATTTTAGATTTTACACCTTGTCCAAAGACTAAAGATATATCATTATGTATCCATGCAATTTTTCTAACCTTTTCATTTTTAACACTAAATAATCTTGTTATTGGTCCTTCTAAGAATGCAATTTCTACATCATAATCGTTTTTAATATTTTTCTTATAAATACTCTTTTTTAATAACAATACCTTTAATGGAGCAAGTACCTTTTGTCCTAATTTTGATAATTCTTTATAAGGTTTATTATATAAACTTTTTAATTTAACATTTTCATTTAATTCTTTTTCCAACTCTCCTTTAGCATATAAAGTAAATATAGTTATATCATAATCGTAAGACAACTTATTTACTAAATCTACTAAAACTCTTTCTGCTCCACCTATAGTTAAACCTGTTATTCCAAACAAAATCTTTTTCATAATAATATCCTCTATTTTTGAAATATTGATAATAATGTACTATACATTTCAAATGTAAATTTATTTATTGTTTTTAGATAAATACTCTTCAAATCTTTTTTACTTTTAAGCACAGGATTTTTCTTCCAATCCGGAAATGTAGTATTTACCTTTTCCCATGTTAAATCTAATAATTTTCTTTGTACAAATTCATCTTTTATCTTTACTATTCTAAGTAAAGAACTACAAAAAGCATAACGAATATATATATATTCTAATTCATCTTTATATTCATCATATAAATCATTTTCTTTATAAAAATCTATTACATGTTCTAGTACATCAAAAATTTCTTTATTTCTTTCATTTTGATTATTAGATATTGAACCTTCTCTTTGTATATAATGTACACATGGCTTTTTTAAGAAAGATACTTTATCTAAATATGGTATTAGTTTATATGTAAATTCTACATCTTCATATCTATATCCTTTTGGGAAAGTTACTTTACTTTTTTCTAAAACTTCTTTCTTTATTAATTTGTTCCAAGCAACTACCCTTACTTTTTCAAGCATTTCCTTTTTACCGTTATAAACTACGCCAATATCTTCTTTTTTCTTATTTGGATATTCCCAGTAGAAATTACACTCTACCATATCGCTATCTTCTTTTTTAGCCAATTCATACATATCTTTATACATTGTTTTTTCTGCATAATCATCTGAGTCTAAAAATGCTATATACTCTCCTTTAGCATATGGCAAAGCATAATTTCTTGCATCTGATAATCCGCCATTTTCTTTTTCTAGATATGTAATCTTATCTGGATATTGTTCTAAAAACTTTTTAACAACAACCATACTTCTATCTTGAGAACCATCATTTACAAGTATTATTTCTATATCTTCTAATGTTTGATGTACTAATGTATTCAAACATTTTTCTATATAATTTTCCACATTATAGAAAGGAACTATTACACTTACACTTTTCATATCTTACCTCATTTTTAAATATAAACTAACATTGTATTTTAATAACATTCTTTTTACTTTTTGCTTTAAATTCTCTGGCTTTATATTTCTATACATAAATCTGTCTTTTATCTCTTTTATATAACGTTTTTTATCTTCTCCCTTAAGCGTATCTGCTTTTAATACAACAGAATTTGTATAATATCTTTTTACTAAATCTTTAGTTTCATCACTTATATTATAATAAGCATCTATTAAAGTTATCATGTTATCATAATGTGCTAACATATCTTTTGCTCTGTCTACATCTTTTTTATAATCTTTTCCTCTAGTTAGACTTTCTCCAGTTTGTAAATAATTATATCCAAAAGATTCTGTTGACACAAAAGTTTTAGCCTGTATTATTATTAAAGAAGTCAATCCAAAATCTTCATGATATCTCAATTTATATTTAAAATTGTTTTCTACAAAAAATTCTCTTCTATATAAATAAATACAAGCTGGGTCCATATATTTGTCTGTTGTACATAACCTCTTGTATCCTTCTTCTCCACTACATACCTCAAATACTGGACCATATAATTTTTCTATTACATTTTCTTTTTCATCAACTGTCTTCATCTTGAATTTTATCAAATCTATATTTTCATCCATATACTTTTCAAGATTTTTGTATAAGTCTTTATCTAAATAATCATCACTATCTAAAAAAGATATATATTTTCCTAAAGCTCTTTCTACTCCATAATTTCTAGCAGAAGCTAGTCCACCATTTTCTTTTTCTAAGTACCTTATATCCAAATTACTATTTTTCATATAATCCTTGATGACTTTCTTAGAATTATCTGTTGAGCCATCATTTACAATAATTACTTCAAAGTCTTGCATTGTTTGTCCTGCAAGACTTTCTAAGCATTTTTCTATATATTTTTCTGTGTTATACACTGGAATAATTACACTCATTTTTGGCATTCTTCTATTTTCCTTCTTTATTATTTTTCTTTTCGTTTTCTATACTTTTAACACCTTCAATTGTTTTTATTTCCTCTATTTTATCTTCCTTTTTATTTGCTAAACTTAATATCAAAATTGTAAGTATTGGTATGCAAGTAAACATTCCAAAAATATATCTATATTCACAATATACTGGTGACGCTATTGTAGTTAGCCATAATGCAAGTATTGGTATATATGCTAATATTAATTTGTATTTCTTTTTACAAACCATATATCCTATACATAAAATCATTATCCAGAAAACAAATCCTATACTTATCCACATTGATATTATTGGCATTCTTCTTCCATTAACATCTGCATAATAACCATCTAGGAACTCTAAATTTAATACTGGTTTTCTATCATAACCTATTACTTGTTCACTATACTCATATTCATACCATGTTGGTAGAATTCCATTATTAGCTTGAGGATACCAATATCCAAATGAATTATCTAAAAATGCTTCTATATATTCTACTGGATATTTAAAGAACAAGCTTACCCATAATGATATAAAGTCTAACTTATTATTATTGAATTCCTCATTATTAAAATGGTCTTTTATATTGTCAGATATTAAAGGATAATAACTTTCTGCCATTTCTTCTAAGTCCATATCTATATATTTCTGAATTTTAGTTTTTTCTTCTTCAGTTAATTCACTTCTTCTATATTTTACTGTTCTTGCAATTTGTTGTACTGGAATAGACATCATTTCTCTGACTGGTCCATCTGTTACATTTAATAATTTAAATATAGGTCCTTTCCATAATATATTAAACAACATAACAATTAAAAGTATTAAAGCTATTTTCTTTCTATTTCCTTTTAGGAACATCAATAATATTGCAAGTGTTATTAAAACAACATATAAACCATTATTTCTAAATAATATTGTAAATATAGATATTACAATAAAACCTACAATATTTCTTTTTTTCTTGAAATATTCTTTATTTGTTACCATTTCTATAACTTGTATTGTAAATGGTACAAGTATTACTCCAAATACTACATCTTTCCACATTGTAATACTATAAGGGCCAAAAGCTGGATATATAATAAAGAAAATTAAAGTAAGTATTCTAAATACTATATTTACATTTTTCTTTGCCATATATTTTATTACATATGAAAATGTAAAAGCTACAAATAACATTTGAAGTATAGAATATATAGCAATTCCTATATATGCTCCACCTAACATTTTTCCTAAATTTATACAACCATAAATAATAAAAATATGAAATACTGGATGATGATTACTAAAAATGGCAGCATTGTTTAGAGCATACTCCATTTCTGCAACTGAATCAGTTGTATACATACCTGGAAAATTATATAAAAAATGTGGTAAATATGCTATAAATAATATTAGTGCGACTATAAATAGAGATTTTTTATTATCTGTAAAATATTTTCGTATTTTACTGTCTTCCTTTAGTTTTACTCTTGACAATATCTTATCATATAAATAAATAACTATTGTATAAAATACTATTACATATCCAATAAATTTAAGTATAGCTTTTAATAATATCTCCTTAGATCCAATTATTCCTGCTAAACTATTGTAACTACTTATGCTATATCCTACAACTTCAAATCCTGCAAATATTGCTGCAACTATTAATGAAACAATTTTTACTCTTCTATCTTTTATATCTAATATTTGTTTTAATGCAATAAACAATATCAAGAAAAAGGACATCAACAATATTGCATCAACGCTTGTAAATGCATCTCTTATTTTTATTGATGTATCTAAATTAAGATTAAAGCATGCCGCTCCAATTATAGCTATAATTAGAATAACTACATTTTTTATATTCTTTTTATACATTATAAACTCCTTTTACAAAATCTATTTATTGTTACTTAAATTTTATATTTTTGTAACGTAATTTTATCATTTATTTCAATGATAATCAAGATTTTAAAGTTAAAACATGGAAAAGAGGTAAACACTCTTGTCTACCTCTTTTATTTTTTATTCTGTTTTTTCTAAATCAGTAACCATGTTCGTTTCTGAATTATTAGTAAGTTCATTTGTTTCAAGATTTTGACTTTCTATTTTTTCTTCTATTTGTTGTTTTTTATCTTCTTCTATATTTTCGTTAATAACTTCATTTTCTTCGGCATTTTTTTGAACTATTACTGTTCTTTTCTCTTCTTTTTCAAGAACTAATTTTCCATTACTTGTTAATAATTCATACTCTCCCATAACTCCTATTTTTTGTGAAGTAAGAATTATTTCTATATATTGATGGTTACTTATATTATTCGGATTTGTTCCTTGTACTTCATATGTATATTCTCCATTACCTAAATCACTTATATCTATGCTATAACTGTACACATATGGTTCTACATATTGCATTATTACTTCTTTTACTTCTACATTTGAACTGTTCTTTATTACTAGTTTAGGTAATGTTGTTGGCTCTATTTGTTTTGTTCCATTTAACCATTCTTGTACTACTAATTTTCCACTTATTGTAGTTCCATTTAATGTAACATTTGTATACTGGCTACTTGTCATATATCCGTCATAATTGTTATTTATTTCTTCTATTACTAGTTTACCAGATTCTACTTTTACTTTATTATTTCCTATTTGTCCTATCTCTTGACTATTTAATGTTACTTCTACTTTTTGATGATTACTTATGTTATTTGGATTTGTTCCTTGCACTTCATATGTATACTCTCCATCATCCAAACTACTTATATCTACATTATAGCTATATACGTATGGTTCTACATAATTCATTGTCACTTCTTTTACTGCTAATCCATCACTATTCTTTATAACTAATTTTGGTAATGTTGTTGGTTCCATTTGTTTTGTTCCATTTAACCATTCTTGTACTATTAATTGTCCACTTATTGTACTTCCACTTAATGTAACATTCGTATATTGACTACTTGTCATATATCCATCATAACCATCATTTGGATTATTATTATCATTAATAGCTTTTATTACTAGTTTATTTTGTTCTACTTTCACTTCATTATTTCCTATTTGTCCAATTGTCTGGTTATTTAATGCTACTGTTACATTTTGATGATTACTTATGTTATTTGGATTTGTTCCTTGTACTTCATATGTATACTCTCCATTACCTAAATCACTTATATCTATATTGTAACTATATACATATGGCTGTACATATTGCATTGTTACTTCTTTTACTTCTATTCCTTCGCTATTCTTTATAACTAATTTTGGTAATGTTGTTGGTTCTATTTGTTCTGTTCCATTTAACCATTCTTGTACTATTAATTGTCCACTTATTGTACTTCCATTTAATGTCACATTAGTATATTGGCTACTTGTCATATATCCATAATAATTATTATTTACTTCTTCTATTACTAATTTGCCAGATTCTACTTTTATCTCATCGTTTCCTATTGTCCCTATTTGTTGGTTACTTAGTGTTACTACTACATTTTTATGATTACTTATATTGTTTGGATTTGTTCCTTGTACTTCATATGTATATTCTCCATTATTCAAGTCACTTATGTCTACGCTATAACTATATACATATGGTTGTACATAATCCATTGTTACTTCTTTTACTTCTAATCCTTCACTATTTTTTATAACTAATTTTGGTAATGTTGTTGGCTCTATTTGTTTTGTTCCATTTAACCATTCTTGCACTATTAATTGTCCACTTATTGTAGTTCCGTTTAACGTTACATTTGAATACTGACTACTTGTCATATATCCATCATAGACAAATGCAATCTTATTATTTTCTATTTTTACAGTATAATTCCCTATTTGTCCTACATTTCTATTAGTATATGATACTGTTACAGTTTTATTTGAACTGATATTTTTATTAGTTGATGATTGTACTTGTAATTCATATTTCTTTGTCTTGTCAATATATCTTTCCTCACAACTAAATCCATAAACATATGGCTCTATATATCCAACTTCACATTCAATTATACTTCCATCTTCTGCAACTAATCTAACTTTTGGAGTTGTTTTTGGTTGTTCTTGTCTTGTACCATCTATCCATTCTTGAACTATTAATTGTCCTTCTATTCTAGTATTATTTACTATCAAGTCTGTAAACGGCATACTTACCATATATCCGTCATATGTAAATGTGAATACATTATTTAACATACGTGTATTATATCCATATATCTTTCCTAAATCTTGATTATTGCAAGGAATCCTTGAAACCACTGTATGATTACTTGTATTATTTGGATTTGCACATCTTACTTCTATATAATACTCCTTTATTGGATTTAAGTTTGCTATATCTACGCTATATTGATACACATAAGGTTCTACATATTCTACATCACACTCTATTGTTTCTCCATCATCTGACTTTAATACTATTATAGGATCCATATTTGGTTCCATTTGTTCTGTTCCATTTAGCCATTCTTGTACTACTAATTTTCCTTCTATATTTCTACCATCTGTTGTAATATCCCCATACTGATAACTATTTACATATCCATCATAAGGTTCTCCTGGCATTCTACAAGGTTGTGATGGCATATTTTCATATAAAGGTATTAAAAATTGGAAATTACTATTTCCTTCTATTCCATTAATTTTATATAAATTATATAAAATATCTGCTTCACTTTGTGCTCCAAATAAATTTTGCATATATTGATGCCAATATAATTGTCCATTTGTATTATATACGTCAAATTTTTGAAGATACAATGTGTTTTGTCCTACATCTATATAATTTTCTCCAACAAATGCTCCTCCGCCTTCAATTGAAGCTGCTCTTGTATTCCAGCCTTCTATTGCAGCTCTATCTAATGCATGTATATAAATCATATATGAAGGCTCTCCAGACCCTCTTGATGCTCCTATACTAAATAAATTATAATATCCATATCCATAATACTCATATCCATTCCCTGTATATCCTAACCCTGATGACAAAGTTGATGTTCCACTTCTTCCTTGCTCTTGTATTACTCTTGTAACCAAATGATATGCGTTCAAATTATTTCTTGCCGCTGTATTTGCAAAAGCTTGAATAGCAGCTTCATCATCTTGAAGATATAAAACTTTTTCCATTTTTAAGACATTTCTTATTTCATCTGCTGTAGTTCCAATAGAAGCATCTAATCTTTGAAATTGGAATATGTCATGTGTATTTAAAAAGTTTCTTGGATCCATCATATATTCTACCGCTTCTTCTGAAGCACAATATAATCCGCTATCATACCACTTTCCTTGATTTCTGCAATCTTGGCAAACCCACGCGCTATCCATATCTGTACTTACTAAATTTCTTCCATGAGTTTCACTATGTTCATTGTATATTACTGTATTCCAGTCTAATCCCGTATATAAAACTTGTATGTTGGGATAAGTCTTCTTTAATTCTAATAATTGAGCTTTTATATTAGGATAACGCGATTCATCTATACTCTCTACACTTGAAACATAAGCTGCTTCCACGCTATTTCCTAATAAAAAAATAGCTAATGCCACAAAAAAAGCAATACTTGTTTTTAATAATTTATTCATTTGTTATTCTCCTCCTATCTTTGGTAGTATATATTATTTTTAGACATTTTTCAACATATTTTCTGTGAATTTTTTGTTACAAAGAAATTTGAAGGAATGACTCTAATCTAGAATCATTCCTTTATTATTTATTCTACTTCGTTTATAATTTCTTCTTTTTCCAAATTATTAGATTCTAATAATTCTTCAGCTTTTTTATCTTCTATTACTTCCATTGTTTTGTTTTCTTTTTCTTCTTGTTTCTTATCTTCTTCAACATCCATAATAGCTTTTTGTGTTTCTATTGTCTTTTCTTCGATTTGTTTAGTTTCTTCTATAACTAATTTTCCATTAATTATTTTTACTTCATAATTTTCCACATTTCCTACTGTTTGTTCATTTAATTCTACTATTACATTTTGATGTTCACTTATATTATTCGGATTTGTTCCTTGTACTTCATATGTATATTCTCCATTACCTAAATCACTTATATCTATGCTATAACTGTACACATATGGTTCTACATATTGCATTATTACTTCTTTTACTTCTACATTTGAACTGTTCTTTATTACTAGTTTAGGTAATGTTGTTGGCTCTATTTGTTTTGTTCCATTTAACCATTCTTGTACTACTAATTTTCCACTTATTGTAGTTCCATTTAATGTAACATTTGTATACTGGCTACTTGTCATATATCCGTCATAATTGTTATTTATTTCTTCTATTACTAGTTTACCAGATTCTACTTTTACTTTATTATTTCCTATTTGTCCTATCTCTTGACTATTTAATGTTACTTCTACTTTTTGATGATTACTTATGTTATTTGGATTTGTTCCTTGCACTTCATATGTATACTCTCCATCATCCAAACTACTTATATCTACATTATAGCTATATACGTATGGTTCTACATAATTCATTGTCACTTCTTTTACTGCTAATCCATCACTATTCTTTATAATTAATTTTGGTAATGTTGTTGGTTCTATTTGCTCTGTTCCATTTAACCATTCTTGTACTATTAATTGTCCACTTATTGTATTTCCACTTAATGTAACATTCGTATATTGACTACTTGTCATATATCCATCATAACTGTTATTTACTTCTTCTATTACTAATTTGCCAGATTCTACTTTTAACTGACTATTTCCTATTGTTCCTATTATTTGAGTATTTAATGTTATTTCTACTTCTTGGTGATTACTTATGTTATTTGGATTTGTTCCTTGTACTTCATATGTATACTCTCCATTACCTAAATCACTTATATCTATATTGTAACTATATACATATGGCTGTACATATTGCATTGTTACTTCTTTTACTTCTATTCCTTCGCTATTCTTTATAACTAATTTTGGTAATGTTGTTGGTTCTATTTGTTCTGTTCCATTTAACCATTCTTGTACTATTAATTGTCCACTTATTGTACTTCCATTTAATGTCACATTAGTATATTGGCTACTTGTCATATATCCATCATAACTGTTATTTACTTCTTCTATTACTAATTTGCCAGATTCTACTTTTAACTGGCTATTTCCTATTGTTCCTATTATTTGAGTATTTAATGTTATTTCTACCTTTTGATGATTACTTATGTTATTTGGATTTGTTCCTTGTACTTCATATGTATATTCTCCGTTATCTAAATCACTTATATCTATACTGTAACTATATACATATGGCTGTACATATTGCATTGTTACTTCTTTTACCTCTTCACCCAAATTATTCTTTATTACTAATTTTGGTAATGCTGTTGGTTCTATTTGTTCTGCTCCATTTAACCATTCTTGTACTATTAATTGTCCACTTATTGTACTTCCATTTAATGTAACATTCGTATATTGACTACTTGTCATATATCCATCATAATTTGCACTTATAGGTTCTATTACTAATTTATTGTCTAGTATTTTTATTTCATTATTTCCTAATTTTCCTAGTTCTTTATTTGTTAAATTAATTGTTATTTTCTGATGATTACTTGTATTTGCTGAATTTGTTCCTTGTACTTCAAAAGTATATTTTCCTTGTGGTAAATCTCCAATATCTATATTATAACTATATACATATGGTTGTACATATTGCATTGTTAATTCTTTTACTTCTGTATTATCGCTATTTTTTATTACTAATTTTGGTGTTGATGTTGGTTCTATTTGCTCTGTTCCATTCAACCATTCTTGTACTAACAATTGTCCGCTTATATTTCTTCCATTTAAATTAACTTCTGAATATTGGCTACTTGTCATATACCCATCATAAACAAATTGTAGTTTTCCATTTACTATACTAACTGTATATATATCTAAAAATCCTATCTGCTTATCGCTATATTCTATCTTAACTTTTCTATGAGTACTAATATTTTTGTCTGTTCCTGCCTCTACGTATAGTTCATATTTTTTAGATTTATCTATATATTGATTTTGGCAACTAAATCCATAAACATATGAATCAATGAAACCTACTTCACAATTAATTTCTGTTCCATCTTCTGCAACTAACATAACTTTTGGATTAGTTTTTGGTTCTTGTTGTGTCGCTCCATTTAACCATTCTTGTACTACTAATTGTCCTTCTATTCTATTTTCATTAATTATTATATCTGAAAGTGGATAAGCATTTACATATCCATCATATGGTGGTGCATTAAATGTCATATTGCCATTTACAACATCTATTTCCATTCCATATATTACGCCTAATCTTCCTGTAGGTAATGATAAATTAAGTGTACTATTATATGGAATCGCACCTTTATTTTGTGTTTCTACTTGTAAAACATATTCTTTATAAGGATCTAAATTCATTATATTAATATCATAACTATATGTATAAGCACCATCTTTTGTTACACTGCCTTGCACTTTAACTTTTCCATCTGTTGAAACTAAATTTATAATTGGATTTGTCTCATCAAAAACTCTATCATTTATTACTTCATCATATAGTAATTTTCCTTTTACGCTTCCTGAATTACTATCATAGTATATGCTATTTAATGCTGCCTGCACAGTATTTTTTGTTTTATCTATTCTAAATAATTCTTTATTTTTTATAATTGCTTGAGCATCTGCTTCTGCCATTCTATTTAGCATTGTATCATTTAGATAATTTGCTCTATCATAAGGATTATTTATAAATGCATGTTCAATTATCATTCCTGGTATTCCAAGATGCATTGGCCAGCTAATTATTCCATAATAGTCTGCAATTACTCCGTCTTGGTATACATCCCAATCGGCTCCTACTCTTGTTAGTGGCTTTGATGAATGTGAAGGCACCCCTACATTTCTCAAATTTTGTAAAATATCTAATGCTAGTATATTAGAATACTCATAAAATCGTTTTTGTGTTGTGTCATGAGTTATATAAACCTCTGCACCTGACAAATTATTTGATGAACCATTTGAATTAATATGAAAACTTACTAATAGGTCTGATCCATTTGCCAATGCTCTTCTAGCTCTTTCTTCTCTATTTAAGCTTTCATTATAGTCTTTTGTTAAGACTCCTGTTATTCCTGGTTCAGCATCTAAAATTTCTTTTACTCTTGTTGCTATTTTCCATGTTAATTCTTTCTCAATCAGATTCCCACCCACGGCTCCTGAATCATTTCCTCCATGCCCTGGGTCAAGTGCAACTATAACATCTTCTGCTGCATTTGATACACTTGTTGCACTTATTATCATAAGGATTGTGAATAGCATTATTAACATCCTTTTGACGAATTTACTCATAATTTTCCTTCCCCCTAAAAAAATAAATTTACAATTTTCCTCATACAAAAGTCCATTGTAAATTTATTATATAAAACCATAAATTTATTGTCAATACATTTTATTTTTTTTACAAAATCTGGTTATTTTTTCTCTTCATGATAAGCCTTATCTGTATTAACATTCCATATATTTGATTTATCTTTTACATCATCACGTATATTCTTAGCAGCTTCCATAGCTGTAACCATTGAATGGTCCATGTTATTATAATGATGTTGTCCATTTCTTCCAATACAATATAAATTATCAATATTATCTAAATAATTAATTAATTTATCAATATCTTTATATGTATCAAAATAAGCAGGATATGCTTTCTTTATTTTTTCACGATGTGCATCTTCAACTTGATTTTTATTTATAATATTCATTGAAACTAATTCATCAACTGCAAAATCAATAAATTCTTCATCGCTCATATTCCAATACTTGTCTCCTTCTTCACAAGTATATTCTAATCCTATCCAAACTTTATTTTCAGCATCTTTTACTAAGTATGGAGACCAGTTATTAAATATTTGTATACGACACATTTTTACTTCTGGCTCTTGTACATAAATCCAACAATCAGGAACAATATTTCCTAACGTTTTTATATTTGTTTTGTTTTCAAGATTTAATTTATCTACTAATATTCCTACTGTAATAAAATCACGGAACGGTAATCCTTTTGCAATATCAACTATATTTTGTGGTACATCTATTCCATTAAATCCAGCTACTAAATCATTCATAGGCATTGTTGAAATAAATATATCTCCTTTTATTGTTTCTACATTACCATTTACATCACATTCTACTGATACTATTTTACCATTTTCAAAATTAAGCTTCTTTACTCCATATCCTTTTTTTAGCGTTGCTCCCTTGTTTACTACATTATCGGCTAAAGTTTCCCATAATTGTCCCGGTCCATATTTAGGATACCAAAATTGCTCTATTAAAGATGTTTCTGTATTATCACTATTTTTCTTTCCAAAAGTTTTATGGAACATATCTTTTATAACAGCTGTTATTGAAATTCCTTTTACACGTTGAGAACCCCAGTCAGCAGATATCTCACTTGGATGTCTTCCCCATAATTTTTCTGTATATTTTTCAAAAAACATACTATATAAAACTTTTCCGAATCTATTTATATAAAAGTTTTCAAGAGATGTTTCTTCTTTTTTTACTACTGCTGATTTCAAATAGCTAAAACCTGCTTTTAATGTTCTTCCTAATCCCATGTTTTTAAAAGTTTCTGGCTTCATACTAATTGGATAATCAAAGAACTTTTTCATATAATAAATCCTAGATACTCTATGTCTAATTAACATTACATTATCTTCTTTTTCTGGATCTGGTCCACCTTCGTTTAATTCTTTTTCTCTTCCTAATTTTTCATCATCAAATGAATTTTTTCCTTGTATTGGCATTAACTCTTTCCAAAAATTCATTACTCTTTCATCTTTTGAAAAGAATCTATGACCTCCTATATCCATGCGATTTCCATTATACTTTACTGTTTTTGATATTCCTCCAATGTCTCCGAGTCTCTTCTAATATTATTACATTATATTTCTCATTTCCGCTATCTTTTAATAATTCATAAGCTGCTGTTAATCCTGCTGGTCCTGCTCCTATAATAATTACATCTTTCTTTTCCATCTTCAATTACATTCCTTTCTTTTTTATTTTTCCTACAATAAAGTAAAGTCCTTTTCTTGCAAAGAAATTCCATATAAATACAAGCACTGTGGAAATTATTTTACTTATCATATAATATAATCCTGCACTTGTAAATAGCCACATAAATAATGTATCAAATCCTAATCCAACCACTCCTATTAAAGCATATATAAAAAATTCTAAAGCTTTATTAACTTGACTTTCTTTCGCAAAAACTAACCATTTACTTAATAAATAATTAGTAATTAATCCTAATATAAATCCTAATACATTAGATATTAAATAATACAAATTAAATACTTCTGTAAAAATATATAATGCACCTATATTAACTACTGCCGCAAATCCTCCCACAAATAAATATCTAAATAATTGTATTTTTATATCATTTGTTTTTTCAATAAATAATTTATATAATAGTTTCTTCATTTCTAATTTTTCTCACTTTCATTTACTAATTCATATACTTCATAATTTTCTAAATCTTTAATTTTTGTACTATTTTCCTTTATTTCCTGTTCCTTATTTAAAACATCTTCAGTTTTATCTATATTTTTTTGAATAATAAACATTATATTAGCTTCAGCACTCAAATCGGGAAACTTTTCAGATATTTGTTCTATGTCCTCAATTAAATATACCTGTTTATTAGATATAGATAAATTCTGAGGAGGATTTGTTGGAATTTCATATGTATATGAAAAATACACTTCATCATATTTTGCATTATCCTTTAAATAGTATTCTATTTCTTTATTTTCTGGTTCAGATACTTTTTCATTCATATAATCTGATGTTCTTGGTATAATTAAAAACATTTCCACTACAACCACTATTAATGTTGAAACTGTTAATATTATACTACTTGAGTTTTTAGTTGCTTTGAATTTTATTTTATATAATTTATTTAATATTAAATATAAGCCATATCCAATAAGTATTGCTGTAAATATCAATGGTAATCCTAATTTCAATATAGAAAATTCATGTATTGCAGAATGATTCTTAAAAAACAATATTTGAAATACTGGTGGAATATATATAAATAATAATAACTTTGATAAATTACTTAATTTTTCATTTCTATTTTTTCTAAATACTTTTACTAAGTTTACTATAGTTATTATTATAGTAGATACCACACCTATTATTAATAGTCCATATCCAAAAGTAGTATATGAACTTATGATGTTTTTTTGTATTTCTTCTAAAAGATTCATTCCATCTAATACTACTGATGTCCTCATCACATATTTACTAAACATCAACTCAAACCAACCATCTATTCTTGATATTTGGATTAAAAATATTCCTAAACCTATAATAAGTGGTATTATATATTCAAGAGATGTTAAAATTAATTTTTTAAATTTTCCTTCCTTTTCTCTTGCAAATAGTATAGGCAATTCTTTTATACAAAAAGCTACAAATAACACAAATAAGAAATAATACTCAGTTAAAGTTCCTATTATGATTGTTAAATAATATAAAATGTTATATATAACTTTTCCAATCTTATTACTTGAACTCATTACCTTCGATTTATTTATTTCAAAAATCATAAATATAAGAACAACTGTAATTACCGTTTGATCAGCAAAATAAATATTTCTTAAATAGTATGAATTATTCGGTAATAACATCCAAAAAGTTGCAGCTATTATCGATATTATAACCTTACTAATTTGATTTATGTTTTTAGAATATTTGTTCAATATACTATAAATTAAAATTCCAATTAACAAACTATCTATTGCAAAAATAGCTGTAACCATATATTTTAAAAACAATATATCAATTTGTTCCATTGAACATATTTTAGCTATTAAATAAGGCAAAACTATAGAACCAGACGGATACGATATATACGGCTCTCTTTGACTTAATTCGCTTGTCTCTATTGAATCTGGTGCTTCATACATTATAAAATTAAGATTTGACGCTCCATCTTTTAACCAGTTATTAACAAACTTAATTGTACTTCCATCTAGCCAAGAATGTGCAATTGAAATATTATTATCATATTTATTAGGATAAATAATTCCATTTACTACATAAAAACAAGCAATTATACAAACAGTTATAATTATTAAACTTCTTATGTTTTTCTTCATTTCTTTTGTTCTCCTTTTATAATGTTCCTAATCTTCCACCATTTTGAATTTTCTATTTGTTCTAGTTTCTTTTTAGTTTCTATATACTCTTCTCTTTCCTTCTTTCTCCTTTTTTCTTCTTCTTCTTTTTGTACCAAATAATCTAAAAACCAAATATTTCTATTAACTATATCTTTCATACAAGAACTAAAAATCTCTTTATCTGTTTTACTTTTTATTACTTCCTCTAATTCTTGTAACTTATCATTCTTTGTATATGTAACAATAATATTATAAATAATATCTTTTCTTTGCTCATAGAAAGCATTTTCTGGTAATTTCATATGAGTATCTGCTGCATTATAAAAATTCAAAAACTTTCTTCCATATTCTAAAGTAAACTGTTCTTTATTTTTAGCATCATTACTCCACCACATTCCGCCTTCATGTCTTCTATATGCTGACATTACTTCATTCATCATTTTTATTTTACCATCTTGTGCATGTAATAAGTGAACATAATAATCACCAGGTGCTATATCATCAGGAAAAATTTCTTTTAAATCTTTATCATTAAACTTCCATCTATATACCACACTATTTGCTACTATATAATTACTTTTTACCAAATCTTCTATTGTTGTTACTTCTTCTGCATTTTCTGGGATTACGCTTTCTTCCTTTTCGTTATTTTCATAAAATAATTTTGACTTATGAAAACAAATATTAAAATCTTTATTATTATCTAAAAAATCTACTTGTTTTTGTAGTTTGTTTTCATCTGTCCAAAAATCATCACCATCACATAAAGCTACATATTCCGTATCTTTTATATTTGATAAAGTGTTTATAAAATTTCCCATTGCTCCTAAATTTTTCTCATTTTCAATAACCTTTATTTTATCTGGATATTTTTGTTGATACTCCTTTAGAATTTCTCCTGTTTTATCTGTTGAGCAATCATTACTTATCACTATTTGAAAAGGAAAATTAGTTTTTTGCATAAGCATTCCATCTATTGCTTGTCCTATATATTTTTCTTGATTATAAGTAGTTGTAACTACAGTTAATTTCATAATTTTCTCCCCTTATTTTATATTTTTACTTAAATCTTCAATATTCTTTTTTCTGTCTTTTATTCTTCTACATGGGATTCCAACATAGATTCCCCATTTTTCTAAACTCTTATTTATAAAAGACATTGCTCCAACGCTTGTTCCTTCTTCAATTGTAAGATTTGGCATAACAACAGTATTTACTCCTAATTGCACAAACTTTTCTAATGTTACTTTACCTCCAGTTACATTAGTAAGTTCTTCAGGAACCATTGGACTTACCATATATTCTCCAGAGAAATCATCTGTTGCACTATAAATTGTACATCTTGCAGAGCAACCACAAAAATCGCTTATTTTAATTCCTTCTTTTCCATATAATGCAACATATGCAGCAATATGAACATAATTTCCAATTTCTATATTCCCAGACAAAATACAAAAGTCATCAATTCTAACATGATTTCCTATACTTATTTTCTCTGGTGAATATATACTTGCTTTTTTACTTATATAGACTTCATGTCCTACACTTTTAAAACCTATTTTTTTAAGTTCTTCCTCTGTATAAAAACTACTCATATTTATCTCCTTTTACTTGCTATCTTTCTAATCAAATTATATCTTGGATACATTTGTGTTTCATAACAATAATTTTTATAAGCTTTCTTTTGTCCCCTTTTTGCTATTTCCATTATTTCTTTTGGTTGTTTATATAATTTTTCAATTTTTTCTGCAATGTCCTTAGCCTCTATTTTTATTCTTATATAATCCTTTTTATCCTCAAAATCTGTAGAAGTATTTTTAGTGTCAGTGCACATTACTAGTACTTGGTTTAACATTGCTTGTGTGCATAAATCATTTGGAACATTCTCAGATAACTCATCCACTTTATTTGGAGATACAACTATATCTATATTCTTATAAAACTTTATAAACCACTCTGGAATCTTTACACCATAGAATTTCATATTTTTTCTTATGTCTCTAATATCAAAATCATCTGGTGTTCTTTTTCCCACAACATGGAATTTTATATTTTTGTATTCTTTAAGTATTTTAGCAACTTCAACAAATATTTTAAATCCATCATCTCCATCAGTTGAGAAATATTCATAATCAGCAAAACAGATATCTAAAGTGTTCTTGTTTTCCATATAATGTTTTTTACATCTATTTCTAACTTTAAACATTTCTTTCGGAGTAATCATTCCGCTTATTCTTTTTATTTGTTTTTTGTTACATAGATTATTATCTAATAGATATTTTTCTATTTCTTTATTATTCACAATAACTTTTTTAAAATATTTTGAAGAAAATACTTTTTTCAAATCATTTTTAATTTTATTATTACTTAAACTAAATCCACCACCTGGATATAATGTAAAGACGAAAGGAATTTTATTATTTTCCAAAAATTCTAATTGTTCTGTTACATTTTCTAATAATGTTAAAACAGCTAATTTATTTTTTAATTTATTAATCTTATCTATATAATTTTCATCTTCAATATTTATTATTCTTCCTTTATATTCTGGACATCTTTGTTCAAATTTTTCTATTAACTCATCACCTGTATTTGGATCTTCTTCTGGTATCGCTTTCCAAGTTGATAAACAATATACATTTTTAAATTCTTTAAAATAGTCCATAAATTCTTCTGTTCTGAAAGGAGAATAAAAGCTTGGAAATACATTATCAACAATTAATATTGTATAATTTTGTTTCTTTATTTTATTTACTATTTTTAGATATATACCCTTATAAAAATTAGCTTCAAAAAGAAAAGTTGGTCTTTCAATAAAGTATCTTAATAATCTAAATATTTTATTTTGTCTTAAAGATAATTTAGCTATAATTCTTTTTCTTACAGTATAATTCTCTAGCATATCATCTTTAACTTCCTCTTTTACTCGTTCTTCAGTTTTATCTTCAATCTTCTTTACTCTATCAGATGGTAATACAATACTTTCAGGCAACTTTTTAAAATACTCTTCTACAAAGTTAGTTTTCATTAAGTATTCAAACCATATCTCTGATTTTGTACAATCAACATTCTTCCATGGTTTTCTACTAGTAGCATAATGTAATTGTACCGTATTATTCATAGCATCTTCTATATCTTCTTTTGAATAGACTGAATCTGTATTCATATCTTCTTCAGTTTTATATTCGTCCCACATATACGAACAAGCAACATATTTTAAAGCCAATCTTTTAGTTTTAGGATAACAACACAAATTTAATACATCTTGCTCCATTTGATTTATTCTGTATCCTTCTGTTTCAAAACACTTTATGAATTTTTCTTCCATATTGTCTTCTCTTAGTTTTTTTAAGTTAAATACAATATATCCTCCACAAAATCCACTTAACTTTTCAACTTCTTCTTTTGTAAAAGTCTTTAAGTATCTATCCATATACCATTGCATTTTTCCTATCAATTTAACTCCTGCTAAATAATAGTCTTCTGAAACATCTAAATCGAAGTAACTTTGTGAAATATCATTTAAAAACACTACATCTACATCTGAAACAATTATTTTGTCATATTTAGGAAAAATACTTGCAACTAATACCTTATACATTACCTCCTTAGAAAAATGTCCTTTTGTCTCTATCGTTTTCCATAAGTCTTCAAATCTATTTTCCATATTTACAAAGATCAATTCTGCAAAATCTGAAAATGGTTTTATTGTTTCTTGCAATTTTTCTTGATTTGCATAAGATATATCTGTATGTAAAACATACATTGTATATTTATAGTTTTTATTTGCATGTTCTAATAATGAATAAAACGCTACTGCCGCTGGTATAACATAATTGTTATCAAAGCAAAACATTAATGGTATTTCTTGTTTGTTCATTTTGTTTCTCTCCTAATTATTTTATATTATTTATAACTATATTACTTATTTTAGTTACATCTTCTTTTGATAATCCATTATATAATGGTAAGCATAAAACTCTTTTTGAAATATCCTCAGATATTGGACAATTTCCTTTATCTTTTATATAACTTAATGTATTTAATGAAGGATAAAAATATCTTCTTGGATTAATCTCTTTCTCATGTAAAGCATCTATAATTCTTAATGTTTCTTCTTCATCTTTTAGAATTATTGGATAATAAATGTAGTTATATTCAAGATTTTCTACAACTTTAGGTCTTACAACTTTTCCTTCTAAAAGCTTATCATAAGTTTCGCAAATTTCTTTTCTTTCTTTTATTATTTTATCTATATATTTAAAATTAGCTAGTCCCATTGCTGCATTAAACTCTGTAATTTTTCCATTTACACCCACATTATCATAATTTCCATTTACACTTCCAAAATTCTTTATTGACTGTAACTTATCATATATTTCTTTATTATTTGTTATGCAAGCTCCACCCTCTATTGTATGAAATAGCTTTGTTGCATGAAAACTACATGTACTTATATCTCCATAGCTTAATAAACTTTTGCCTTTATATCTACTTCCAAAAGCATGTGCTCCATCATAAATAACTTTTAAGCCATGTTTGTTTGCAATCTCTTGAATTTTTTCAACATCACATGGATATCCATATACATGAACAACCATAATTGCTTTAGTCTTATCTGTAATTGCTTCTTCTATCTTATTTACATCTATACATAAAGTATCTTTATCTATATCTACAAAAACCGGCTTACACTTTTCCCATACAATACAACTTGTTGTTGCCACAAATGAAAATGGTGTTGTTATTACCTCACCATCTTCTATATCAAGAGCTCTTAATGCTAGTTGTAAAGATATTGTCCCATTTGTCATCATACTAACATAATTTACTCCTAGATATTCTTCTAACTGTTCTTGTAACTGCTTTAATAATGGTCCTTCATTTGTTAACCATCTATTCTCCCATATTTTTTTTAGATATTCTTCATATTCTTCCATTGGTGGCATAAAGCTTCTAGTTACATTTATCATTTTTTTCCATCTCCCATTAATTATTGATTATACATTTTTTTATAATAATTTTCATATTCTCCACTTACTACATTATCTAACCATTCTTGATTGTTTAGATACCACTCTATTGTTTTTACAATTCCATCTTCAAATTTAGTTTTTGGACTCCATCCTAATTCTTTACTAATCTTTTCAGGATTAATTCCATATCTTTTGTCATGACCTTTTCTATCTTTAACAAAAGTTATTAAATCTTCCGTTATCTCTTTATCCACATTATCATGTAAATAAGATACAATTTTCTTTACAATTTGAAGATTTGTTCTTTCATTGTGTCCACCTATATTATAAACTTCTCCTAATCTTCCATTTAATGTTACTTTATAAATTGCTTCACAATGATCTTCTACAAATAACCAATCTCTAATATTACTTCCATCACCATATACTGGTATATTTTTATGTTTTAAGCAATTATTCATAATTAAAGGAATAAATTTTTCTGGGAATTGATATGGTCCATAATTATTTGAGCATCTTGTTATGCATACTGGAAATTTATATGTATCATAATAAGCTTTAACAAGCATATCTGCTGATGCCTTACTTGCAGAATAAGGACTATGTGGTGATAATGGTGTTTTTTCTGTAAAGCAAGGATCATCTTTTTCTAAGCTTCCATAAACTTCATCAGTTGATACTTGTATATATCTAACACCTTCTTTATAAGTATCTTCTCCTATCTCCCATGCATTTTTTGCTATTGCTAATAAGTTTTGTGTTCCTTTTATGTTTGTATTAATAAATTCTGTAGGATCTTTTATTGACCTATCAACATGACTTTCTGCTGCGAAATTTATTATTGTATCTATATTATATTTTTTAACAATTTCCTCAATTTTTTCTTTATCACATATATCTGCTTTTTCAAAAACATAATTCTCGTTGTTCTCTAAGCCTTTTAAATTTTCTAGGTTCCCTGCATATGTTAATCTATCAACATTAATTACTTTTATTTCTTTATTTTCATTTAATATATATCTTATAAAATTTGAGCCTATAAAACCAGCTCCACCAGTTACGATAACATTTTTCATAATAAAATCTCCTTATTATAAATTATTTATTTTTTCTTCTTCTTTTATCTCCAAAAGTCAAAAGATTTAAAATATATTTTCCATAATCTGTTTTCTTAAGTTTCTCTCCTAAACTTCTTAATTGTTCATCACTAATCCAACCATTTCTCCAAGCAATTTCTTCTATACAAGCTATATATAACCCTTGTCTTTCTTGTACAATAGAAACAAAGTCACTTGCTTGTAATAATCCTCTCGGAGTTCCTGTGTCTAACCAAGCTAAACCTCTTCCTAAGAGTACAACATCAAGATTTCCTTCTTCTAAGTACATTGCATTTATTGTAGAAATTTCTAATTCTCCTCTATCTGATGGTTTTACTTTTTTTGCTTTTTCAACAACAGAACTATCATAAAAATATAATCCTGGAACTGCATAATTTGATTTTGGATTTTCTGGCTTTTCTTCTATTGATAAAACTTTATTATTTTCGTCAAATTCTACAACACCAAAACTTTTTGGATTTGTTACAGGATATCCAAAAACTCTTGCTTTTTCTTTTTTCTCTATTGCCATATCTATACAATCTTGGAATCCTTGTCCGTAAAAAATATTATCTCCTAATATTAGGCAAACTTCATCATCACCAATAAAATCCTCTCCTAATATAAAAGCTTCTGCGATTCCTCTTGGTTTTTCTTGTGCTTTATATTCAATATGTATGCCAATCTGACTTCCATCTCCTAATAAATGTCTATATTGTTCTACACATTCTGTATTAGTAATTAACAATATATCTTTTATACCTGCCATTAATAGAACAGATAATGGATAATATATCATTGGCTTATCATAAATTGGTATTAATTGTTTTGACACACTAATAGTAGATGGATAAAGCCTTGATCCAGTTCCTCCCGCTAAAATAATTCCTTTCATATTTATCACTCCCTTTATTTAATAAATTTTTCTACTAATTTATTACATTTAATATCAAACTCTTTTTTCCATTCTTTGTATAGCTTCATTATTTCATCTTTGTGTTCTATACAATTGATAATTCTTTCCTTAATATATTCTGGATCATCTTCTTTTGTTAGAATTACATATTCCCCTAGTTTAGTTCCAACAAAGTAATCATTGTTATTTCCAAGTAAACAAGGAACACCCATTTCAAAACTTTCTAACGGAAACATTGGTGCATTTTCTGTAAAAGTTGGATATACATTTACTTCATTCTGTTGTATTCTCTTTAATAACTCTTCTGTTGGAATATAATCATCAACACTAGTTGTTTCTAATCCTAATATCTCTGTAAATTTCTTCGCTCCCTCATTTATAGGTACAACATCTGCAACAGAATTTGGAACAAGTTTCATGCTACTAAGTGCTGTATAAATATTTTTTAATTCCCTTGTATCAGCATTATAAATACCAATTTTAATCTTGTCACTTTTCTCTTTTTCTACTCTTTCTATATTATCTAGATGTACATTGTTTTGAAGATAATAACTTTTAAATCCAACTTTCTTATAAAATTCATACATTGTACTTCTTACAAAAGCAAAACTATCTATTTTTCCTTCTTTGTATAAATTCATAACATCTTTATTTAAATTCCAAGTATAGTCTGAGAAAAATTCATAACAATTTCCATGCCAAATTACTTTTGTTTTTATTTCAGTATTAAGTTCTTTAATTTTCTTTAAAACATCTACCCAACCATCAACAATTTGGCTAAATATTACTGATTTAATATTGTTATTTACAACCGCTTCTGCAACCTTATTTATATTTTTCTTTCCAAATACTTGCTCTAATGGAACAATGTTTTTAAAAAGTCCTTTAGTAGAGTTTGCAACGCCAAGCCAAGTAGGATTGTAAAAAACAATATAATCTTTGCCTTTGTACTCCTCTAACTTCTTTACTGCTAAATCCACTTGTTCAGAATAATGTTTATTTTGTTCTCTTACATTCTTACCATTAACAATTCTATATTTTATAGAACTTAAAATATGGTAAATCTTTCTAATTACTTTATATATAAATCCATCTTTTTTAATAAATCTTTTAACTAAATTTTTAAGTTTTTGCATAATATTCCTTCCTATTTCTCTAAAAACTTAAGTTTACTTTCTTCTGCTAATTTGTTATACTTTTCTTTCCACTTTTTATACTCTTCAATAACAGCTTGTTTATTTTTCAAGCATTCTTCTATAAGTTTGCTGTTTACAATTGGATTATCTTCTGCTTTTGTTATAACGTATTTATTTAATATTTCATTGTCGCTAAACAAATCAGAAGTATTACCAATTATGCAAGGAATACCTTGTTCCATACTAATAAAGAACACTGGATGAAAATATTCTGTAAATGATAGAGAAACATTAATATCATTTTTAATTACTTTATTCATTATTTCATCTTCATCAATATTTTCTATTTTATCAGGCTTACTTTTTATCTCCATAGTAGTTAAGAAATCTGTCATTCTTTCATCTAACTCATTATAATTAACGTTTGAGTTATCAAGCATCTTGCCAATACATAATTGGTTAAAAATGTTCTTGTCCCAAGTATAATTTAAAGGATAGATTCCTACATCTATTGTTTTATTTTCTTGCTTTATTGCTTTTTTCTTAACGGCTTCTAAAATATAATTTTCCATTAAATATGAACAGTTATATCCTAAACTTTTATAAACCTCATATTGTCCTTTTCTTAAAAAAGCAATATCATCTACTTTCCCCTCTTTTGACAATTCTAATAATCTAAAAAAGTTATTTCTTTCATATTCATAATATAAAAGGCTATCATTAGTATTGCAAATTACTTTTCCTTTAATATTTTTTCCTTTAATATAATCAACTAGCTTGTCCCAACCTATTTCTAATCCACTAAAAATAATTTGAGAAACTCCTTTTTCTATTTCTTCATCTATTATTTTTACATTGTGGTTATAATCAAAGTCTGTCCAGCCCAAGTTAATTTGTCTTGTATTTTCAAACATATTTGTAATACATATATTATCTTCTGGCTTTTTGTCACCATATAGTAAAATATATTTATCCATATTTGTTTCCTTTCTAAATTCACTAAAATTGACATTCTCCATCTTGTGTAATAAGATTTAATGATTTAATACCTTTATCTTTACTAATATCTTTAATTAATTCTTCTATTTTATTATTAGAAAGTTCATAAATAACATCTGTACTATTGCTAGAAACATTTTTAGATTTCACTCTATATTTTATTTTGTTTTCTTCTAGTACTTTTGTTATTTTTTCTTCAGCATCCAAATTCTCTAAAGTTGCAACTAATAAATATGGTATTTTATTACCTGGTAATCTTTCAAATACAAGTAATGCAATTGTAAGAATAATTGCAAGTACAAAAGCAATAGAATAAATTCCTGCTCCTATAATAATTCCATTAGTTATTGACCAAAATAGAAATAATAAATCTTTTGGTTCTTTAATAGCTGTTCTAAACCTTACAATTGAAAGAGCACCAACCATACCTAAAGAAACAACTACATTTGCTTGCATTGACATTATAACAGCTGCTGTAACCATTGTCATAAGTGCCATTGTTACATTAAACTTCTTAGAATATATTACATTATCACATGTAAATTTATAAACAAAATAAATTATAAATGAAAATAATAATGCAACACACATTGTTATAATTACACTACTAAGTGATATTGAGCTTGTAAAATTATCTAAAAAATTATTTTTAAAAATATCTGAAAAATTAATACTATCCATTTTCTATTCCATCCCCTATTTTATTGCTTTCTCCATTCTTCTTCCATTTAAATACTTTGAATAAGAAGTTCTTTCTAAAGTATTTATATTAATAAGCCAAGATATATAATTTGGAAGAAATTCATCATATTTTACTTCTAATATTCTCATACTTTCTTCTATAATTGGTATTTGTACATTGTCGTTTTTAAAAAATCCATCTGTATTATAATCTATTGATATATTGTAATCAAGTGTTAATCTTACATTTCCTGCTTTATATACATAAGGTATTCTATTATAACTTATAACAACTGACGGCTTATATCCATAAAACTTTGTTTTTAATATAAATTCATTTAATAATTTATCATTTTCTTTATTTATACTTAACTTTCCATTTATTAAGTCTTCCACCTGTTCTTTAGTAACACGGCAAGATGTTTTATGAGTCATATTATTTATTTTAAATTTTTTTTCTAAGCAAATATAGCTTAAATCGTAATTATAATATCTAATTCTATATTTTTCTCTTTTACTTATTCCATCTACTACTTGATAGAAACTTGTATCTTTATAATCATCAAAATATAAGCTTCTAATAAAATAACTTCCATCTTCTCCTGTGTTTTTATCAGTGTCTAACATAAATGATATTCTTTTTTTTATTTCTTCAAATTGAATTTTATTTATATAATATTTTAATTCATGTCTAAACTTCTTTTTTTCTTCCATCTAATCACCTATTACAAAGAATTAATATAATTATTAATTACATCAAATCTTTTACTATACCAATCTTTTAGTTCTTGTATTTCTTCTTGTTCATTTACATTACTTTTTATTTCTATATTTGCATTTCTCATATTTTCTCTTTCCAACGAATTAGCAATACTTATATATTCATATTGTTCATCAATTAGTTTATTTATTTCTTCCTTATTTAAAGCTTTTTGTATTAATATATTCCATCTTTCCTTATAAGCTTCCGTAGTTTTATCATCACTCTTGGTTCCAACAGGCTCAACTATTTCTTCAACTCTTCCATATTGTTCTGTATATTTTACCTCTTCATTACTCCATAACATCCCAAATGTTAAATCTACATCCCATGGAGTTATTAGTACCTTAGTATCTTTATTATCATTTTTTATTGAATAATATATATTTTTAAATTCGTAATTATCAAGAGCTTGTGTTATTAATACAAATATTTTTTGGTTCACAACATTTTCTATGTAGAAATTGTTCTCTAGTCCTTCATATTTTGTATTTTCAGTATAATATTTTTTCATTTTGTCTAAAATATTTTTCCAAGCTTCTGGATATTGATTTTTGTTTTCTGGATATTTCATTTCAAAAGGTCCAAAAGTTTCACTTTCTACATTACTATAATTATTAAAATCTATTTGATTCCAATTAGCACCTTTAATCAAAACACCTGTATCTTTGTCTAAATCTAATAAATCCTCATCTATAGTTTCTTTTAATAAATATAATCCCACATATTCACCATTTACATATAATTCAACAAATTCTGACCTCAAATCTTCATGTTTTTCTTCACTTAAGTCTTCATTCATTCTGTTCCATATATCAGATGCTATTTTTGTTCTAAGGCAGGATGGATCTGTTACAAGTCCATCTAATATCCATGTTCTTGATGTATTCATTCCTAGTAATCCAAAATCCATATTTTTTTCTAGTTTTACCCTATAGCCTTTTTTAGGATATCCGGCAGTTGAACCTCCTCTATATCTAACTTCTGCATCATCAAAATACTGATATTTAGAATTGTTTTCTTTATAACTTGGATCTGTTATTGAAAACTCCGAATATGTATATTCAAATCCCACATCATTTTCATTAAAATTTAATGAAATACTTGGAAGATTTGTAAACTTTATTATATAGCTTTTGTTGTATAACCATGTTTCAACATCAAGTTGATATGTTTTGGTATAATCTATTGGTTCGGTTATTTCAATTTCTTTTTTAAATTCTTTATCTCCTATTTTTGAATCTATATTGTAATTAGTGTTTATCTTAATATCTAACTTCGTTTCTTCATTTTCCACTAAATTAATTGGTAAATAATATGTATTACTTATAGAATCATAATTTAATTCAACATCATTTATTGATATTCCATCAATTATATCTTTTTCTGTTTTTTGCCCATTTACGATATTCCTAAATACCTCTATATATCCACTATAGTAAAATGTTAATCCTATTAATACTAATACAATTAATATTAGAAAAATGAGTAGCACTGTCTTTGTTCTTTTTCTATTAATACTAATCATTGTTCCTTTTATTTACCCTTTCCAAGTATTTTTCTTACAACTGCTTTAAAGTTTAATAATACATTCATATATCCTAAATTGTTATATACAATAAATGCTTCTTTCCAAGTTTCGTCTCTTAACATGTTTCTACATTTAAATATATTAAGTTTTTGCATAAATGTAAGTTTATCATCTTTTTCAACATACTCGGCTGTTCCAAATGTATCATTAAATACCATGCTGTAATATGCTTCTATTAATTCTTTACTTGGATTTGTTTTTGTTTTCCTAATTAATTCATAAACATATTGTTTTGTTTCTTCTGCTTCATATGGATGATATTTCATATATTCATTAATAACTTTTGCACCTTCAAGCATACCATCTTGCATTGGTTTTATATATTCTTTTACAATCTTTGTTTCTTCATCTTTTGCTCTTCTTATTGCTTTTCCATCTTTATATCCTGTTACACTACCTGTTCCTGGATTATATATCCATTCTAACAATGTAATCATACTTGCAACTTCATTATCTCTTATATTCTTATCATCTATGAAACTAAGTTTGTAAGTATTTTTAGGTTGAATATTATAGAAATCATATAAAGTTAAATAATATCCACCTATTTTTTTATTTGTAAAGATATAAGCTAAATTATCTTGAATAGTTCCTCTCCATCCGATATCAACCATAAACATTGGTTTAGCATCATTTACTATACCTTTAGATTTTTCAAAATACTCAAGTATTTCTTCTCTTTTTCTTTTTATTTCCTTGTTTACTTGTTCTGTAAATTCTTTATCTAAGCAAAGTTCTTGAACTCTAATATCAAACCAAGGACATAATATTTTTTCTTCTATATCAATATCATATTTATCCATATATTTTTGATATGGCTTAATGTCTATTGCTAAAGTTTTAAATAAAGCTTTCATGCTTTGTTCTCTATATTGAGACCATAAACGTAATAACTCTAATATAGAAAACTCTTTTAATGAAGCAGAAAAAGTTCCCATTCTACTAACTTCAATAATTTCACTCTCTGGTAGTTTTACACCAAATGGATTATTTTCTTTTATGAGTTCATGAATTTTTATAAATGTTTCTCCTTCTCTTGTTGCATAATATACTGTTGGTATTTTATTTTTTATCGCATATTCAACAATACTATATCCAAAGAAATATAGTAATGGTGCTAAGTCTACTCCAGTATTAAATATTCTATCTTCTTTAGTTTTTTCTTCTTTTTTTACGCATGACAAATCAAAGTTAAACTTTCTTCCTTTTTCTGGGACAAAGTCAAACTCTGTTTTAGTAGTTTTTATTGTTTCTATTCCTAGGTTATTTGCCATTTCTATATCTGAATATTGATTATCTCCAACATGTATGTGGTTTTCTGGTTTTATTCCTATTTCTTTTTCTGCTTCTTTATATAATTTACCTGTTCTCTTATTTAATAGATAATCTGCAGAACTATATATTTTTTCAATCTTTACAGGTAAATTTAAATAATCTAAAAGTTCTTTTAAACTTTCAGCACTCATATAAAAGTCAGAAATACAATACATTTTTAAATCTTTGTATTTCTCAAATATAGATAATATTTCTGGATTTATAAATATTACCCTTTTTTCTTGTTCTATCTCTTCTCTTAGAAGTTCTTCTTCTATATTCATTTCTTTATCGAATATTTCTTTTTCTAATATCTTAAAAACATCTAAGATTCTACATTCTTCGTCAAAACCTTTTTCTTTATTTTTCTTACATTCCTCTGCTTCTATTTCATCTCTTCTTTTTAATATTTCATATATATTTTTATATTCATCTTTTAATTCATTATTATATTTTAGAACTATATATCTTGCTGTTGCAAGTTTTATTTCTTCTGGATGACATTTTCTTTTTATAATTGTATCCCAAATGTCAAAACTAATTATCTTTGCCATTTTGTTCCAACCTTTCTTATTTTTTTTGATTTTATCATTAATTATCTAGATTATCAAGCAAAATAGCAAAAATTATCGTATTATGGGAGTACTAAAAGCTTAAAATCAAAAAAATAAGATATAGAATATACTCTATATCTTACTTCTTATCAAAATTAAGCTTGTGCTACTGGATAAACACTTACTTGTTTTTTATCTTTACCTTTTCTTTCAAATTTTACATTTCCGTCGATTAAAGCAAATAATGTGTCATCGCTACCTTTTCCAACATTAACTCCTGGATGTACTTTTGTACCTCTTTGTCTTACTAGGATATTTCCTGCTAAAACAAATTGTCCATCTGCTCTTTTAACACCAAGTCTTTTTGATTCACTATCTCTACCGTTACGGCTACTACTTTGACCTTTTTTATGAGCCATGCTTTCTCAACTCCTTTCGACTTTTTTATTTATTTTTTCGCTTATTAAACATCTTTTAAAATTAAGCTTCTACTTTTTCAGCTTCTTTTTTAGCTGTTGTTGCAGCTTTCTTTGCTGCTGTTTTTATTGAAGTAATTTCTACTTTTGTATATGGTTGTCTATGACCATATCTTCTTCTATAATTAGCTTTAGCTTTCATTTTGAAAACAATGATTTTTTTAGCTTTACCATGAGAAACTACTTTTCCTTCTACTTTTACACCTTTAACATAAGGATTTCCAACTTGTACTTTTCCATCTTCAGATACTAACATAACTTTATCAAAAGTTACTTTTTTACCTTCCTCTGCATCTAATTTTTCGAAAAATACAACATCTCCTTCTGCTACTTTGTATTGTTTTCCACAGCTTTCGATTATTGCGTACATCTAAAATGCACCTCCCTTATTTGTATACTCGCTAATCCTTAAATTCAGGCAATTAACAACTGTTAATATTTAGGCGCCTTGACTAAGCGGATTACAGTTATTTATTTTAACATAGATAGATATATTTGTCAATGATTTTACCGCATTTTTCCACTTTTAGTTTATTCTTTGTTAATTTCTAATTGTTTTTTCACTTTTTCTAAAGCTATTCTTCTGCTACTTACTTCGTTTTTTTCTTTTTCTGATAACTCTGCTAAGGTTCTCCCATCTTCTAATTCAAATATACTATCAAAACCAAAGCCATTATCTCCTCTTTCTTCTTTAGATATTTTTCCTGATACAATACCTTCTACTACAGTTTCTTTTTCATTATCAACATAAGCTATATCGCATACAACCTTTGCATTTCTTTCTTCTCCATTCTTCTCTTTCATCTTATCTAATATGTATTTATTCCTATCTTCTTGTGAAGCTTTTTCTCCTAAAAATCTTGCTGTCTCTACTCCTGGCCAATTATTGAAAACATTTATACATAACCCACTATCATCAGCTAAACATGGCATATTAGTTATTTTAAAAACTTCTTTTGCTTTTTTCAAAGCATTGCCTCTAAATGTATTCTCATCTTCTTTAACATTTATCTTAATTCCAACTTCTTCTAAACTTAATAACTCATATTCAGCTAAAATTTCTTTTATCTCTTTTAGTTTTCCTTTATTATTAGTCGCAACCACAATCTTTTTCACTATCTTTCTTCTCCTATATCAACTTCACCTTGTTCTTTACCACTATCATTTAGAGTATAATCACTTAGTAATTGTTTTACATCTCCATATACAGCATCTTCATTATCTTGATCATATCCTCTGTTAATCACATCAAGTAATTGTGAATATATTATACTTTCTTCATTTTCCTCTGTTACCATTGACAAATGTCTATTTTTTCTTATTTGCTCTAGCTTTCCTATCATTTCTTGATATTCCTTAGCCTTTTCATCTCCTGAAAAATTTGCTCTAATATTTAATATTTTTAGACGCCCTTCGAATTTTCTAAACATTTCTTCTTTATTTACCTTCATTTTTCACAACTCCTTCGTTTAGTAATATAACAGTTTTTTTACTTTTTGTCTAGTTTAAAACATTTTTGTTTTCATATAATATAAAAACTTTCCCATAATATTATTACGGAAAAGTTTTAATTTCTTCTTGTTTTTCTCTTTTAGCACCCACAATAACAAATCTTCCATCTTTTACATGATATGAACAAGTGGATAAGGTAATTAATTGTGTACCATATTGGGCTGTTTCTTCTATATCATATAAAGAAAGTTCTTTTACATTTTTTATATAATCATTATATTCCTCTTCTGTTTCAGGATTTATAAAAAAGTAATATTTAAACACATCATCAGATGTATAATATACCTTTGATTTAAATACTGAAATTATGTCATATGACTCCTCTTCATCTGCAGTTGTAAATAAAATCTTTGAATGTTCTTTATAATAACTTTCATCAGCATATTTTAACAATTCTTGAAACATCGTCCCATTATTTAGATTATGTCCATAAATCAAATAGTTATTACTCTGAATATTCCAATCATAATCTTTATCTAAAAATATAGCTCCATTTTTTGATTTTTCTTTTTTATAGTTATGAGTCATATAATATTCATTATCTAATCCTTGTATTACAGGATAGTTTATATTTGTATTCTCTATTTCAAGAAAGCCAACAATGTCTGAATTTTCTTGTTGTAAACTTTTCACTTGTATCATTCTTTTTGTACTTTCTTTTGTTACTTTACTCTCATCAACTTCTATTGTGTCTACTATTTTAGTTTCTTCTACCGCTTCCTTTTTCCAATAAAATTCTTTTACCATATATATAATTGATACAATTATTAAAGAAACTAAAATAATATAAATTATTAATATTATCCCCTTTTTTCTTTTTTTCATAGTTATTTTATAAGGATAGACTTTTAGTCTATCCTTCTTTATTTTTATTTCTTATTAGAACAATAGTTGTTACTGAGAATAATATTGTTAATGCTGCAATTCCTAAATAATTTTCACTTCCTGTTTTAGGAGTTTTATCTTTTTCCACTTTTTGTACTGTGTTTGTGGTATTATTTGTATTTTCTTGAACTTCAGAAATTTTAACAAAGATAGTTGTATCTTTTGTTATAGTATTATTAAAGTCGAATTTTGTTGTAAAATCTGCATCTGTATAATAACCTTCAATTGTATATCCACTATCTAATTTCACATGCGATTTTAACATATCTTCAGTTAATTTTTCTCCACTATCTACTGCTATTTTATAAGTTTTATCATTTACAACTAAACTTACTATAACTTTCTGAATATCAACACTTGGTGTTGCTTTATCAGGTATTGTTGATTCTGCTATTACGTTATCATTCTTATCTGTCAAAACAACCTTATCTCCTGAAAGAACAACTTTATTTGTTGTATTTTCTGTATTTGTAATTGTAAAGTCTGTAAGATGTCCATTTTCTGCAATATGAATAGTATTTTTATTTGTATCAGTAGTTAATACTCCATTCATTACTAATGTAGGATTATTAGTTGCTGATGCTCCTTTATCAATTTCTATACCGTTATTTTCTCCTGTTCCATTATATCCTAAATGTAATCCTCTTACTTCTACTTTTCCTCCATTTGCAAGGACTCCACCATATTTAAAGCCAGTTATTGAAACATTATCAAGTATTACAGTTGCTCCATCATATGATTGTACACCATATTTAGGTCCATTTTTTAAATTAATGTCTTTTAATGTAAGCTTTCCTGCTGAAAATTGTGCTGTAAACATTGTTTGGTTTCCTGATGTTGATGTCCAGCTGTTATCACCTACTACATTATGACCATTACCATCAATTGTAAGTTCTTTTTGAATTACTATTGGTTTTGTTACTGTTATATCATTTTGAAGTGTTATTGTTGAACCTGAATCTGCAGTATTTACTGCTTCATTTAATGAAGTTTCATCAGTAACTGGTGTAGCAGCATTGCTTAAATTTGGTATTATAAATAAACTACCTAATAAAATCATAAAAAATACTATTATTTTTATTGTATTTTTCATTTTTTCACCTCCTATTTCTATTATTTTTCTCCATTTTGTTTTATTTTATTTCTTTAAATTTTTCCATTAAATTAAAATTTTTGAAAAACTTTTTTGAATTTTTTTCTTTTTCTTATTGACAAATCTCTTCTAACATATTATAATAACTATTGTCGTAAGAAAAACCAATTCTTTATATGCAGATGTGGCGGAATTGGTAGACGCACAGGACTTAAAATCCTGCGAGGGTTAAACCTCGTGCCGGTTCGATTCCGGCCATCTGCACCATAGATTTATCAATTCATAAAGTTTTGATAAATCTATTTTTTTATCTAAAATATTTTAATTTATAGAAGTTGTATTAGATTCATGGAACATTTTTCTTTTAATTTCAATCAACAAGCATAGTAGCAATCCAAAATGAATTACAAGTAAAGAAATCCAACTTATTAATAACGGATTTCCTAAACATAAAAAAATTAGTCCTAATGGCTCCTAAATAAAAAGAGCTAAATCTATAAAAGGGAAAAGTATATTTAAGAACATTAAAAATTTAGATAAAAATTATATTAAAAAATTAACATTCCTTGCGAAATGACAGGAATTGAAATTATTAAAGAAATAGAAAATTATTAAAAAAGTCATATGAGCATCTTACTCATATGACCTTTTTTATTCGTCTGTTCCTGTTCCATCAAATGGAATAAATTTATTTACTACACTCTCTGGTTTCATATCATCTGTTCTAAACATTTTAAATGAAGTGTTAATTTTATTTTCTACTAATTGTTCTACCTCTTCTTGTGACGCATGTTCTGCTAAAACTAATTCGCTTATCATTATTTGTTTTGCATTATTTAACATCTTCTTTTCACCTGTAGATAGACCTTTTTCTTTTTGTTTAAAACTTAAGTTTCTGACAACATCTGCAACTTCATAGATATCTCCACTCTTCATTTTTTCCATATTGTCTCTATATCTTTTATTCCAATTTTTATCCATTGCAGTTTCATCTTGCTCTAGTACACCTATTACTTTATCTGCTGAACTTTTATCTATAATATTTCTTACTCCAACTTCTTCTGCCTTTGCTGTCGGTACCATAACCTTAACCTCACCAGGCATCTTCAATATGTAATAAGATTGTTTCTCCCCTAAAATATCTTTTTCTTCAATAGCGTCTATTACCCCTGCACCATGCATTGGATATACTATCTTGTCTCCTACATTAAACATGTAAGTCACTCCTTTCAGCATAATATATTTTTCGGCGAAAAAAAGATAATAAAGTTATGTCAAACTATGGTTTAAAATAACTTTATTGGATTTTTTAACCATTTCTATTATACTACAAAAAAAGGCAAAAGTCAAAGCCTTTGCCTTTCATTTTTTATGTATATTTTCTTTCAAACTCTTGCGACTCTAAGAAAATATTTTTCTTGAAAAAACTTTTAATTTTTTTCTTATCCTTTATTTACTAGTTGATCCAAACCCACCTTTTCTTTCTCCTTCAGCAGCATCATCATCTGTAACAAAGTATTTTTGGAATACCCCTTGCCCTATTGCCTCACCTTTTTTTATAGTGATGTCTTCATCTTTGATATTATAAAAAGCAAACATAATGTGACCATCATTATCTACATTTCCATAATAATCTTTATCAATCACACCTACACTATTTGCAAGAATTAATCCTTTTTTCTTTGGATTAGAACTTCTATTATATAAGAATAATACTTCATCATCTTGCATATATGCTTTTAATCCTGTTTTTACAAGTGTTGGGTTCATTCCTTTTTTGAAGCTAGGAACTACTGTATCTTCTGCAGCTTCTATATCATATCCTGCTGAATATTTTGTTTTTCTTATTGGTAAATTAATTTCCTTATCCTCAAATCCTTTTGCTACTTCAAATCCTCTTAATTTATCCATCTTTATTCCTCCTATCTCTATAAATGAATTAATTATCTCTCGATATCTTCATTTATCTTAGTTTTTTATTTTATTTTAA
>CALXAV010000003.1 GCA_944386385.1 uncultured Clostridia bacterium | reverse complement strand
GGTGGAGTTCAACCACAAACAGAAACAGTTTGGAGACAAGCTGATAAATATCAAGTACCAAGAATGGTATATGTAAATAAAATGGATATCACAGGAGCAAACTTTATGCTTTGTGTTGATCAATTAAAAAATAGATTAAAAGCAAATGCTGTTCCAGTACAATTACCAATTGGAGCAGAAGATCAATTTAAAGGTATAGTAGACCTAATCAAAATGAGAGCATTTATTCATAAAGATGATTTAGGAAAAGAAATTGAAGAATGTGATATACCAGAAGATATGGTAGATATGGCTAAAGAGTATAGAGAAAAAATGCTTGAAGCCGCAGCAGACCAAGATGAAGAATTAATGATGAAATACTTAGAAGAAGGAGATTTAACAGAAGACGAAATCAAAAAAGGTCTTCGTAAAGGAACAATAGCAAACACTGTAGTTCCAGTAACATGTGGATCTTCTTACAAAAACAAAGGTGTTCAAGAATTATTAAATGCAATAATTGACTATATGCCATCACCATTAGATATCCCACATATCAAAGGTGTTGACTTAGATGGTAATGAAGTAGAAAGAAAAACATCTGATACAGAACCATTTGCAGCATTAGCATTTAAAATTGCGACAGACCCATTTGTTGGAAAATTATGTTTCATTAGAGTATATTCAGGAACATTAGAATCAGGATCTTCTGTATTAAATGCAAATAAAGATAAAAAAGAAAGAATTGGAAGAATTCTTCAAATGCATTCAAATCATAGACAAGATATAGATAAAGTATATGCTGGAGATATTGCAGCAGCAGTTGGAATGAAAGATGTTACAACTGGAGATACATTATGTGATCCAGATCACCCAGTAGTATTAGAGTCTATGGAATTCCCAGATCCAGTTATCGATATTGCTATTGAACCTAAAGATAAAGTAGCACAAGAAAAAATGGCTGTAGCTTTAGGAAAATTAGCAGAAGAAGACCCAACATTCAAAGTTCATACAAACCAAGAAACTGGACAAACAATCATCGCTGGTATGGGTGAATTACACCTAGATATCATCGTTGATAGATTAAAAAGAGAATTCAAAGTAGAATGTAATGTAGGTAAACCACAAGTTGCTTACAAAGAAACAATTAGAGATAAAGTAAGAGTTCAAGGTAAATTTATTCGTCAATCTGGTGGTAAAGGACAATATGGTGATGTTTGGTTTGAAATGGAACCATTAGAGCCAGGTAAAGGAATAGAATTCGAAAGCAAAATCGTTGGAGGAGCTGTTCCTAAAGAATATATTAAACCAATAGAACAAGGTATGAGAGAAGCAGCAGAAACTGGTATCCTTGCAGGTTACCCAGTAACAGACTTCAAAGTAAGTTTAATTGATGGTTCATACCATGAAGTTGACTCTTCAGAAATGGCATTCAAGATTGCTGCAGCTATGGCCTTCAAAGAAGGTATGAAACAAGCTCATTCAGTTATCTTAGAGCCAATTATGAAAGTTGAAATAACAGTTCCAGAAGAATACATGGGAGACGTTATAGGAGATGTAAACTCTAGACGTGGTAGACTAGAAGGTATGGACGGTAATGATGGAATGCAAGAAATTCATGCATTTATCCCATTATCAGAAATGTTTGGTTATGCAACAGAATTACGTTCTAGAACACAAGGTAGAGGAACATATTCTATGGAACCATCTCATTATGAAGAAGTTCCAAAATCAGTTTCTGAAGCAATTGTATCTTCAAGAACTAAAAAAGAATAAAAAAGCTTGCATTTTTAACAGAAATGTTATAAAATGCTTATGCAAAATATAATTTTGTTATTTAATTTTTAAAATATAATAAATTTAAGGAGGAATTTAAAATGGCAAAGGAAAAATTTGAAAGAACAAAGCCACACGTTAATATCGGTACAATCGGTCACGTAGACCACGGTAAAACAACAACAACAGCAGCTATTACTAAATATTTATCATTATTAGGTAAAGCTAAATATGAAGCATACGATCAAATCGACGGTGCTCCAGAAGAAAAAGCAAGAGGAATCACAATCAACACAGCTCACGTAGAATATGAAACAGAAAAAAGACACTATGCACACGTTGACTGCCCAGGACATGCTGACTATGTTAAAAACATGATCACAGGTGCTGCTCAAATGGACGGTGCTATCTTAGTTGTTTCAGCAGCTGATGGACCAATGCCTCAAACAAGAGAGCATATCTTACTTGCTAGACAAGTTGGTGTTAAATATATTGTTGTTTATTTAAATAAATGTGATATGGTTGACGATCCAGAATTATTAGAATTAGTTGAAATGGAAGTTAGAGACCTACTTACAGAATATGGTTTCCCAGGAGATGAAGTTCCAATTATAAAAGGTTCTTCATTACAAGTTCTAGAATCTACATCAACAGATCCTAATGATTCAGTATATCAACCAATCAAAGAATTATTAGATGCAGTTGATGACTATATCCCAACACCAGAAAGACCAGTTGATCAACCATTCTTAATGCCAGTTGAAGACGTATTCACAATTACAGGACGTGGAACAGTTGCAACAGGTAGAGTAGAAAGAGGAGAAGTTAAACTTCAAGACGAAGTTGAAATCATCGGTCTTACAACAGAAAGAAAGAAAACTGTTGTTACAGGTGTAGAAATGTTCAGAAAATTATTAGACCAAGCAGAAGCTGGCGATAACATCGGTGTTCTATTAAGAGGTATTGATAGAAAAGAAATAGAAAGAGGACAAGTTCTTTGTAAACCAGGAACAATTCATCCACATACAAAATTCACTTCTGAGGTTTATGTATTAACTAAAGAAGAAGGTGGACGTCATACACCATTCTTCAATGGATACAGACCACAATTCTATTTCAGAACAACAGACGTTACAGGTGTTATCGAATTACCTGCAGGAACAGAAATGGTTATGCCAGGTGATAACGTATCTATGACAATCGAATTAATTACACCTATCGCTATCGAAAAAGGATTAAGATTCGCTATTCGTGAAGGTGGTAGAACAGTTGGTTCAGGAGTTGTATCTGATATAATCGAATAATATATAAAAAATGGGACTATTGAAATAGTCCTATTTTTATGTTAATATTTATTTATATTAGACAAATGTCTGTGCATTACATTTAGCTTTTGCTAAATGATGGTAGTGGTGGCTTGCAAAAAGAAAGGAAAAAAATGACCAAATTAATAAAACACGAAAGATCTTGGTGGCACTTGTCCAAAGCAAAAAGATATGATTACTATGAGTATGATGATGGGACCTCACTAACAGTGTATGATGATGGCTATAAGGTGAAAACAAGCCATTATGGATGGTATGTTACTCGTATACTACCTGACGGTAGACAACATACTAATTGTTGGAATAATGAGTACTGGCCACCGACAAGCTGTTGGGAACGGAAGGAGTAGGCTACTATTACATGAGCTATTATATTTTCTTAGCTCATAAGAACACTCTGTAACTTAGGGTGTTCTTTTTTAAAAAAAGTACTTGCAAAATCTGGAAAAATATGGTAATATATTCCATGAGTTGCAATAAGGCAACAATGAGTAGAAAGGTAAGAGAAATGCCGAAGCTTGATAAATTCCTGAATGGAATTATGATGTCGGGAGAGAATCAAGAGGCTCTCATGAGTACGTATGAAGGTCTAAAAGACCTTGTTATCGCGGACCGAGATCGAGAGATTAGGTTCATCGACGCAGGTGCTTATCCGCATACTGCGAATCCGTTCGAGAAAATCATGGAGATTCAAGAAGAGTGCAAGAGGCGGCTTGATTTTCTGGACATGGCTATGCTTCTTTCGGGAAGCTACCAGTCTGAAGGCGATGCCAACCTGAAAGAGCAGGAGATGGCAAAGGCAAGCTAGTCTTACCAAGAGGTTGGCCGTAGTTTTGGCCGACCTCTTTATTTTGAAATAAGGCAACCGCAATCCCATTGGCTTTAGACAATGGGTAGTTCACAATAATGTAAAATTATGCTATAATGTTAATAAGTTGCAATAAGGCAACCATTAGTAGAAAGGTAAGAAATGCTTGATCTCAATAAAGTCCTGGCTGGGACTACACTGTCGGAGGAGGAAAAATGCAAGCTAATGCATACCTATGAAGGTCTGCGAAAGATTGTCATCGATGCTCGTGATCGCAAGCTTTTGTGCATCGACACAGGAGCTTATCCCAGAGAGGTAACTCCTTCCGAACAAGCTGGTGAAGCCAACGAGAAGTGCAAGGCATACCTTGCTTTCATCGACATTGCGGTGACTCTCATTGCACTGAAGTATAAGTCGACTGAACAGATGGAGAGAGAACGCGAACGTGTTCGCGAAAGGGAGGACGACTAGTCTTACCAGACGCCGGTCAAATCTTGGCCGGCGTCGTTTTCTTGAATATCATATTAAATTATGCTAAAATATAAAAAGTTTATACGGCGTAAGCCATAGTAGAAAGGTAAGGATATGCCTGATTTTGAGAAATATTTGGCTAAGATTTTGGACGAACTTCAAATGATGACAGATCAAGAGTGCTTTGAGGGAATAAAAAAGGTACTTACTGACGCACGTGATAAGGAAATCGTGAGTATTGGTGAAGAACTGTCCAAAGAAGAGCAGAAAGTAAAGGTTGGCGAAATCCAAAATAGATATATGCAATATTTTTCACTTTTGAATAAGATGTATTTTTTTTGGCAAAAGAGAAGGTGAGCTTACCAAGTGCTAGTGTCTTTTTGCTAGCACCTTTTATTTTTGCGAAAAATTAATTAAATAAAGAAAATACTTGCTTTTTTTACAAAAGAATAATAAAATAAATATGTTATAAATAAAATGAATAAAGACTGAAAAGAATCGGAGGAACTAAGTATGAAAATATTACTAGATGCAATGGGTGGGGATAATGCACCAGATGCTAATATAAAAGGTGCAGTACAAGCAATAAACAAAGTAAAGGCAGAAGTTATATTAATAGGAAAAGAAGATGTAATAAGAAGCAAAATAAAAGAGTTCTACGGAAAAGAAATTGAAGAAATATCAGATAGACTAAAAATAAAAAATGCAACAGAAACAATAGAAATGGAAGATCAACCTACAGTTGCAATAAGACATAAGAAAGATTCTTCAATGGTAGTAGGATTTAGAATGCTTAAAGAAGGAGAAGGAGATGTATTTATCTCTGCAGGAAATTCTGGAGCATTGCTAACAGGAGCAACATTAATAGTAGGAAGAATAAAAGGAATAGATAGACCAGCATTAGCAGGAATACTTCCAGCATATAAGAGTCAATTACTATTAATAGATGCCGGTTCAAATACAAACTGTAAGCCAATTAACTTACTTCAATTTGCTCAAATGTCTAGTATATATTTAAAAAATACATATGGAATAAAAGCACCTGCAATAGGATTACTAAATATAGGAACAGAAGAGACAAAGGGAAATGATTTAGTAAAAGAAAGCTATAAATTATTAAAAGAAAATTCTGAAAAATTAGGAATAAATTTTGTAGGAAATGTTGAAGGAAGAGATGCTTTCTCAGGTAAAATAGATGCAATAGTAACAGATGGTTTTACGGGAAACGTATTCTTAAAAACAACAGAAGGTGTAGGAAAATTTGTTAAAAGAACTTTAACAGAAAGTTTAACACGTAATTTACTTGCAAAAATATTATCAGTTCCAGCACTTCCAGCAATTAAAAGATTTTCTAAAGCTATGGATTATAAATCATATGGAGGAGCATTATTTTTAGGAGTAAAAAAACCTGTAGTAAAAGCACATGGAAGTAGCGATGCTTTATTATTTGAATATACTATAATACAAGCAGAAAAATTTGTTGAAAATAAAGCTGTAGATAAGATGATAGAAGAATTTGAAAAGCAAAGAAAAGAAGAGAATTAATATATTTTCCTGACTTACTAGTATAAATTTATAAAAAAAGATAATTTTTACTTGACAAAAGTGAAAACATATAATATAAATGAATTATCGCAAATAATAAATCAAATGTATAAATCATTTGCAAACTTGAGAGGAGGTGAACTCTAGACATGAGTTCAGAAGAAGTATTAGAAAAAGTAAAAGGAATCATTGTTGAACAATTAGGAGTTGCAGATTCAGCAGTTACAATGGAAGCTTCTTTCATAGATGACTTAGGAGCTGATTCATTAGATATAGTTGAATTAGTAATGGCATTAGAAGAAGAATTTGATATAGAAATACCAGATGCTGATGCAGAAAAAGTTGTAACAGTAGGAGACGTAGTTGACTACATAAAAGAAAACGTAAAATAAAAAATAAGCCTATGAATTTATATTCATAGGTATTTTTCTTTATTAAAAGTTTAATGAAACATTATTTAGAATATTAGAGTAATTTTTAAAAAAATCTTTTAAATAGAAAAATATATCTTTTTTATTAATATCTTGGCAAGATATTATATTGCCTTCTAATATTGTTTCTGATGAAGTATAAACTATAAACTTTCCTATGCTTGTATTTTTATATAAAGGAGCAGATAATTCCTTGCTTATGGAAAATTCAACTTTTAAAGAGCTAATATCATCTTTCTTTATCGGAATAATAGGAGAAGATATTTCTGAAATATCAATTTCTAAATTAGATGTTACCCCCTTTTCAATAGAAAAATAATTAGAATTTGATTCTTTCCATATATTAAATTCGCTATTAACTAAATCTTTTATATTAACATATTCAAAATTTTCAAAAGCATAATTTATTAATTTAGTACTGTCAGAAGATCTGAAATTTTTTGTATCACAACCTAATACAACACATATAATGTCCATATCACCTCTTTTACAGCTAGTTACTAAACAACGATTAGCACCATTAGTAAATCCAGTCTTAACTCCATATATACCGTTTAGAGAACCTAGTAGTTCATTTGTATTAGTAAGATTTTTAGGATAACCATTTATTGTGATAGTGTAATTTTTAGTTCCTACAATGTTTAAAAAAGTAGAATTTTTTAAAGCATAATCAGTAAGAATTGCAAGTTCATATGCAGTAGTATAATGATTATCAGAATCAAGACCGTGGGGTGTTTCAAAGTGAGTATTATTTAATCCCAATTCTTTTGCTTTTTCATTCATGAGATTTGCAAAATCTGTTACAGAGCCAGAACAGGTTTCAGCTAAAGCAACTGCAGCATCATTTCCTGAAACTAAAAGAAGTCCATATAATAAATCTCTTATTGTAATTTTATCATCTGTTTTTAGGCCTAATCTGGAACCCCCAGTTCCTGCGGCCTTTTTTGAAATTGTTACAGTTTTAGATAAGTCACAATTTTCTAAAATAATAGTTGCGGTCATAATTTTTGTAGTAGATGCCATTTTTACTTTGTTATATTCATTTTTACCAAATAAAATCTTCTTGCTGGTTCTATCTAAAATAATACAAGAACGAGCATTTAAATTAAGATTATTTCCTTGACTTGAAAAAATATTTTCAAAGCTAAATATAAAAAGAAGAATAAAAAAAGAAGCAAGGATTTTTTTAATCATATTCTTAATATGCATAATATCACCATTTAAAATATATGAATAAAGATACAAAAATATGAAAAATAGGAAAGGTTAAATCCTTTTAAAGTATACGGAAACTTGAAATTATGAATTAAATTCACATAAAATCTTGATTTTAAAGCGAAAATGTAATATAATTGTAATGTAGGGATAAATTTTTTGTATAAACTTCTAAAATGTATTTCCGTAAGGAGAGAGATGTTATAAAAAAAATAAGAGGATATTACCAAAAAATACCCTATTGACTAATTTAAAAAAAACAGTAAAATAATATACAGTAGGACATTTATAAGTAGAAAAGAAAAAGGAGAGAAAAAATATGAATCGTAAAAATCTATTGTTAAGTGTAACAGTCCTAATAGTTTTAACTTTAGTTAGTTTATTACCAGTAAGTTCTATGGCAGCTCAAGATGGAAGAGTATTGTACTTAGGAATTACTGAATTAAGGACAAATGATACTCCAAATATTGGATATGCAATAGGTAATCCAAGTGGAAATGGAGTAGAAGGTAGTGGAGCAAAAATCTGGAATATCCAAGAACATACAGGACCAAATGATGGAAATCCAGTAAAAGCAGATGGAAACAAAAATATATATTGTGTGAAAGCAGGAGTAGGATTTAGTAATACTCATAGAACTGCAACTTATAATATTTTCTATGATATGAAAACAGAAAGAAATACAATTGCTTCTAATGTTTCACCAATGGAAAGTGTAGTGAATGGAACTATACCAACAGATAGTGGAAGCGTAAATGCATATGATGCCTTACTTGCTTTATCTGATATGTTATATTTAATAGATGATGAAAATGATGAATCTGTAAAAGAGGCATATTTAGAAGCAGCAAATATTACAACAGATTCTTGGAATGTGCTTTTAACAAGAGATGATATAGCAGCAGTGCAACAAGCAGCTATATGGTATTTTACAAACTATGATGAGATAGTAGATGGAGAAAGAAAATATGATAAAACAGATGATGTAGCTTGGCTAAATTACACAACAGATGGAAGTACTTATACAAGTTTATCAGCTTATAACGCATCAACAGAAGAGGGAAGGCAAAGACAAGAACAAGCAGAAATATTATATAAGTACTTAATAAATACAGCAATTGAAAATGCAAGCAATTATTCAGGTTCTGGGACAACATCTACAGAAGCACCAGCTAAAGTAAATACTACAACTTTAAATTATGAAGAATCAAACGGAAAATATATAATAGGACCAATTAATATAACAGAAAATTCTAAAGCACCTTACACGATAGATTTAACAGTAAAAAATGGTGAGACTGAAGTAAATAATTATACATTATTAAATAGTAGAAAACAAGAAGTAGAAGAAGGAACAACTGTAAAAGATTTAGTAGGACAAGACTTTTATATATCAGTAGATACAGATGATGTATCAACAATATCTTTAGAAATTGATATTAATTATAGTAGTAATACACTTACATTATGGACATCAGCTAATAATAATGAAGAACAACCAGTAATGATACCAGAGAAAAAACCTGAATCACAAAAAGTTGAGTTAGAAGTTACACCAGATGAAAAAATATTTGACTTAGCTTTAAGAAAATATATTACTCAAGTAAATGGAAACAATGTAAATAATTCTAGAGTACCAAACATAGATGAATCTACATTACAATCTGGAACAACAGCTACATATAATCATAGAAAAGATCCAGTTGTAGTTGAGACAGGAGATTTAGTTACATATAATATTACTATTTATAATGAAGGAGAAAAAGATGGTCGTGCAACTAAAATAGTCGACCAACTACCAACAGGGCTAAAATTTAATAGAGTTATAAGTGGTAATTTCCAAATGGAATCTTATGATGAAGATGGAGATAATAGATTAACTTTAGTAAGAAATGCAGGAAATGAAAATAATTTACCAGCATATACAGGAACAGGAGACCCAAGTTCAGAAACAATCACAATTGAATGTGAAGTAGTGGCTAAACCAGATGAAGTTGATACAACAATATTAACAAATGTTGCTTGGATTTCAGAAGAATATGATGCTGAAGATGATGTAACAATTACAAATCAAGATGGAGCCGATAGAGATTCAGAACCAGCAACAACACCAGATGTTAATAAAGACAATATGTCAAATTATACAGGTAATGGAAATAAAAATGATTTAACAGATTCAAACTATTATTATAAAGGTCAACAAGATGATGATGACTTTGAAAAACTAGTTTTAATGCCAGAATCATTTGACTTAAAATTAATTAAAAGAATTACACAAGTAAATGGACAAAATGTACCAGAAAGAATTGAAAGTGTAGATGTAAGCGATTTAAATACAATAGGAGAAGATGGACAATTAATAACAACTGGAGATTATAATTTAAGTAAAGAACCAGTAGAAGTAAAACAAGGAGATATTGTAACATATACATTTAGAATATATAATGAAGGAACAATTGATGGTTATGCTTCAGAAATAACAGAAGATATACCAGATGGATTAGAGTTCTTATGGTCTGAACTAGAAGGTGAGGATTTACAAAATGATCCAAACTTAACAGATGAAGAAAAAGAAGCAATAGAATTCAACCAAAATTACTTATGGGGAAATTTCCAATATGATGAAAGCGGAGAAAGAATAATACAAATCTCAACAGATTACTTATCAAAAGAAAATGAGACAACTGTAGATGGAAACTTAATTCCTGCATTTGGTTCAAATGATGGAACTAAAACAGAAGATGATATTTCATATAAAGAGGTATCAGTTAAGTTAAAAGTAATATCAAATAATGTATCTGGAGAAGTAATAAGAAATGAAGCAGCTATAACAGAAGATACAGACGAAAATGGAGATCCAGTAGACGATAGAGACTCTGATACAGAAGAATGGGTAAAATATGAAGATGATGAAGATTATGATAATATAATTTTACAATCATTTGATTTAGCACTAAGAAAATTTATAGTAGCAGTAAGCAATGATGAAACTGTAGATGATGAAGAATATTTAAGAAACGAAGATGGTTCATATACAAGAGCACCAGTAGTTGATACTACATTTTTAAATACAGCAAAAAGTTTTATTACACAATTACCAGATGGAACAACTCAAACAGGAAGTTCTGTTTGCACAACAGCTACATATAATCATACTAAAGAACCTGTAGAGGTACAGATGAATGATTATGTAGTGTATATGTTAAGAGTATATAATGAAGGTGAGATGGCTGGTTATGCAGCAGAGATAAAAGATCATTTACCACCATATTTAGAATTTGTAGATAATGAATTTAATAGAGAATATGGTTGGTCTGTATCAGAAGATGGAAGAACAGTTACAACTAGATATTTAGAAAATAGCTTAATAGATGGCGCAGAACAAAATGATGAAGGAACATATGTATTATCATATGTAGATGTTCCAATAATGTGTAGAGTAGTAGATAGTGCACCTACAGGAGAAAATATAACAAATATAGCAGATATAACAGAATATCAAGATGAAAATAAAGAGCCAGTAGTAGATAGAGATTCTGAAGAAGATAACGTAAATCTTCCAAGTGATGAAGAATTACCAGGATATAAAGATGATGAAACTGGAGATTATATACCAGGACAAGAAGATGATGATGACTTTGAAAAAGTAATAATAAAAGAATTTGACTTAGCATTAAGAAAATTCATAACACAAGTAGAAGATGAAGAAATAACAAATAGAATACCAAACTTAAGTTATGATGAAACTACAGGAGAAATAACATATAATCATACAAAAGACCCAGTACAATTAGTATCAGGAAATGTTGTAATATATACTATAAGAGTATATAATGAAGGGGAAATAGCTGGATATGCATCAGAAATAACAGATGATATACCAGATGGACTAGAATTCTTACCAGATAATGAAACAAATATTAATTATAGATGGGTAATGTATGACGAAAATGGAAATGTAACTGAAAATGTAGAAGAAGCAGTAAGTGTTAAGACAGTTTATTTATCAAAAGATAATGAAGAAACAGAAGGTGAAAATTTACTAGATGCATTTAATCCAGATGAACCAATTAGTGATACAAACCCAGATTATAAAGATGTACAAATAGCATTTAGAGTAATAGAGCCAAATGAATCAGACAGAATATTAGTAAACTCAGCACAAATATCAGAAGACACAGATGAAGATGGAAATCCAGTTGATGATAAAGATTCAATACCAGACGAATGGAATGATGGTGAAGATGACCAAGATAAAGAATATGTTGAATTATTATATTTTGATTTATCATTAAGAAAATGGGTAACACAAGCAATAGTAATAGATAAAGATGGAAATCAAGAAATAACAGAAACAGGACACGAGCCATATGATGATCCAGAACAAATTGTTAAAGTAGATTTATATAGAAAAAATATAAATGATGTAACAGTAAAATTCAGATATAAAATCCGTGTAACAAATGAAGGAGAAATTGCAGGATATGCAAAAGAAATAACAGATTATGTACCAGAAGGATTAAAATTCTTACCAGAGGATAATCCAGGATGGACAGATGAAGGTAATAATGTAATTTCAACAAGATTATTAGAAAATACATTATTACAACCAGGAGAATATGCAGAAGTAGAAGTAGTACTTACATGGATAAATAGTGAAGATAACATGGGATTAAAAGAAAATACAGCAGAAATATCAGAAGACTATAATGATTACGATGTACCAGATAGAGATTCAACACCAGATAACCAAGAAAAAGGTGAAGATGATATAGATGATGCACCAGTAATGTTATCAGTATCAACAGGACAAGTAAGAATATACTTTACATTAGGATTTGTAGTATTAATTACAATTGCAGGTGGAATATTACTAATTAAGAAATTTATCTTATAGATAAGTGATATAAAACAGGAATAGTTAGAATAAATCTAATTATTCCTGTATTTTTTGTTTTCAAAAAAAGAAATAAAAATGTAATAAAAATGTTAAAAAAGGCTATAAAATGAGCTTCCCTAAGGAATTTTATATATAACTATAAATTACCATAAGAAAATTTATAATATCTATGATATAATATATTTATATAAATATGTATATATGTATAGGGGAGAAAATAATGAAAACAAGTTGTAAGATATTTTTAATATTGATGGTAATAGGAATTTTATATTTCATTTTTGGAGTAAAACCAGTAGAAGCAGCAGACATGACACCTAAGTATTTTGGAATAAATGCGATAAGGACGTTATCTACACCACACATGGGATATGCTATAGGAAATCCAGGCTCAAATGGTGTTACAGGAAATGCAGCTAAATTATGGAATATTTTAAAATACAGTAGCAGTACATCAAATGACCCAACAGAAGTAGATGTTTATTGTGTAAAGGCAGGAGTTGGATTTACCACAGGTACAAATAAGCGTGCAACATATAACTTGTCTTTTGATATGTATAAAGATAGAACAGCGATTGCAAGTCAGAATACGACATTAAGTGGATTGGTAAATGGAGGACATTATAATGAATTATTAGCATTAGCAAATTTATTATATTTACCAGAAACAGAAGGAGAAGAAGAATTAACAGCATATTTAGAAAGAGCAGGAATATATGAAGAAAATTATACTTCATTATTAACAGTAGATGAAGTTAAATCAGTACAACAAGCAGCAATATGGTATTTTACAAATTATGGAGAAGAAAGTGGTAAATATGATAAAACAGATGATATAGCATGGTTTAATTATACAACAGATGGAAATACATATACAGCATTATCAGCATATAATCCAACAGGAGGAGATGTACAGTCAGGGTACGGAGCACAAAGAATGGAACAAGCAGAAATATTGTATGAGTATTTAATAAATAAGGCAAAAGCAAATGCTGGAAATTATGCAGATAGTAATAAAAGTTATAAAACAAAATTAACATTATATGCATCATCAAGTAATAATAGTGAACAACCACTTATGCAAATAGAAAGAGAAAAAGAATTTGATTTATCACTAAGAAAATACATAACAAAAGTTAATGGAACAAATGTAAGTGTATCTAGAGTACCACAAATAGATGTAAGTGCATTAAATAATTTAACAGATACAACTGCAAGTTATAAACATAAGAAAGACCCTGTACTTGTAGCAATTGGAGATACGGTAACATATAGAATCCAAATATATAATGAAGGCGATGTAGATGGATATGTAAATACTATAGTAGACCAATTACCAACTGGATTAACATTTTCAAAATTAAATACAAGTGGATATACAGCAAGTTATGATAGTTCAAGTAATAGAGTAACAATAACTAGAAATGAAGCAAATAGTGATATATTAACTGCATTTAATGGAACGTTAGATTCTACTATTTTAGAACTTGAATGTACAGTAACAGCGGCAGAAAGTAATAAAATACTAACAAATGTAGCTTGGATAGCTGAAGAAGAAACAATAGATGGAAATGTAATAACAAACGAAGTTGGAGATGATAGAGATTCAGAACCATCAACAGTACCTAGTGTAAATAAAGATAATATGGAAGATTATAGAGGAAATACATCAAATAAAACAGACTTAACAGATACAACATATTATTACGAAGGACAACAAGATGATGATGATTTTGAAAAATTAATAACAAAACAAATAACAGGAAGCTATAATGTACAGCTAGAAAAAGTGGATAAAGATAATACATCTACAAAATTATCTGGAGCAGTGTTTAGCGTAACACTTCCAGGACAAAGTGCGACAAGTAAAACAACAGGTTCAAATGGATTAGTAGATTTAGGAACAGTAAATATAACAAATGTAAATTCTGTAGATACAATAACAGTAACAGAGGTAACGCCACCAAGCGGATATGATAAAATCATAGGTACAATGCAATTACAAGTAAGGAAGAAGTTAAGTGGTAGTAGTTATGTAGCGAATACAGTTTCTATAACATCAGGAGGAGTAACTGGGGCAACAGCAACTGTTGAGGGAAATACAATAAAAATAGTAGTACCAAATGAAAAGATAACAGGAAGTTATAATGTACAGTTAGAAAAAGTAGATAAAAATAATACATCTACAAAGCTAGAAGGAGCAGTGTTTAGCGTAACACTTCCTGGACAAAGTGCGACAAGTAAAACAACAGGTTCAAATGGATTAGTAGATTTAGGAACAGTAAATATAACAAATGTAAATTCTGTAGATACAATAACAGTAACAGAGGTAACGCCACCAAGCGGATATGATAAAATCATAGGTACAATGCAATTACAAGTAAGGAAGAAGTTAAGTGGTAGTAGTTATGTAGCGAATACAGTTTCTATAACATCAGGAGGAGTAACTGGGGCAACAGCAACTGTTGAGGGAAATACAATAAAAATAGTAGTACCAAATGAAAAGATAACAGGAAGTTATAATGTACAGTTAGAAAAAGTAGATAAAAATAATACATCTACAAAGCTAGAAGGAGCAGTGTTTAGCGTAACACTTCCTGGACAAAGTGCGACAAGTAAAACAACAGGTTCAAATGGATTAGTAGATTTAGGAACAGTAAATATAACAAATGTAAATTCTGTAGATACAATAACAGTAACAGAAACAAAAGCACCAGAAGGATATAACAAAATTTTAGATACAATGCAATTACAGGTAAGAAAGAAGTTAGATGGTAGTAGTTATGTAGCTGACACAGTTTCTATAACATCAGGAGGAGTAAATGGAGCAAGTGCAAGAGTAGAAGGAAATACAATAAAAATAGTAGTACCAAATGAAAAGATAACAGGAAGTTATAATTTACAACTAGAGAAGGTAGATAAAGATAACACAAATACAAAATTGTCTGGAGCTGAATTTAGTGTAACACTTCCGGGACAAGGTGCTACAAATAAAACAACAGGCTCAAATGGAATAGTAGATTTAGGAACAGTAAATATAACAAATGTAAGTTCTGTAGATACAATAACAGTAACAGAGGTAACGCCACCAAGTGGATATAATAAAATCTTAGATACAATGCAATTACAAGTAAGAAAGAAGTTAGATGGTAATAGTTATGTAGCTGACACAGTTTCTATAACGTCAGGAGGAGTAGATGGAGCAAGTGCAAGAGTAGAAGGAAATACAATAAAAATAGTAGTGCCAAATGAAAAGATAACAGGAAGTTATAATTTACAACTAGAGAAGGTAGATAAAGATAACACAAATACAAAATTGTCTGGAGCTGAATTTAGTGTAACACTTCCGGGACAAGGTGCTACAAATAAAACAACAGGCTCAAATGGAATAGTAGATTTAGGAACAGTAAATATAACAAATGTAAGTTCTGTAGATACAATAACAGTAACAGAGGTAACGCCACCAAGTGGATATAATAAAATCTTAGATACAATGCAATTACAAGTAAGTAAGAAGTTAGAAAGTGGACGATATGTAGCAAGTACAGTTTCTATAACGTCTGGAAAAGTAGATGGATTAACTGCGACTGTTGACGGAAATACAATAAAAATAGTAGTGCCAAATGAAAAAATAACAGGGAATTATAGCTTACAATTAGTAAAAGTAGATAATGGTAATGCAGATACTAAGCTAGAAGGAGCGGTGTTTAAAATAACATTGCCAGATGGAAGTAATACAACAGAAACAACAGATGAAAATGGAATAATAAATGTTGGTCCTGTAGATATAACACAAGTAGGAACAGAAAAAATAACAATAGAAGAAGTAACAGCTCCAAGTGGATATAATAAGTTATTTAATAGTTTTGAAATAAATGTAACAAAAGGAATAAGTAACGGAAGGTATGTTGCAACAGGAGCAAGTTTAGGAAATACATCACAAAGTGGATTAGGAGAAGGACAAATAACTACAAATTGTTCAAATAGTGTTATTACAATAACAGTACCAAATGAAAGAATAACAGGAAGTTATAGCTTACAATTAGAAAAAGTAGATAGTGAAGATAATAGTCTAAAATTAGAAGGAGCAGAGTTTAAAGTAACATTAGCAAATGGAAGTGAGCAAACAGTAGTAACAGACGGAAGTGGAAAAATAGGCATAGGAACAATAGATATAACACAAACAGGAACAGATACAATAACAATAGAAGAAATAAAAGCTCCAAATGGATATCATGAATTAACAGAAAACATAGTAATAGAAGTAGAAAAAGAAGTAAGTAATGGTAAATATATTGTAAGTAATGCATCAATAACATCAGGACAAGGCTTTACAACAATGAATTATAAAGAAAATAGTATAGAATTAACTGTAAAAAATGATGAAATAAAATATTTTGACTTAAGTCTAAGGAAATTCATTATAGCAGTAAGTGATGATGAAAATATAGAAGATGGAGAATATTTAAGAAATGAAGGCGGTACTTACACAAGAGAGCCTGTAGTGGATACATCTTTACTAAATACAATAGGACAAGATGGTCAAGTAATAACAACGGCTACATATAATCATACAAAAGAACCAGTAACAGTAAGAGTAAATGATTACGTGATTTACATGATAAGAGTATATAATGAAGGAAATACAAACGGATATGTAACAGAAATAAAAGACCATTTACCACCATATTTAGAATATGTAAACAATGCTTATAATAGTCAATATGGATGGAGTGTATCAAGTGACGGAAGAACAGTTACAACAAGTTATTTAGAAGGTAGTTTGATAAAAGAAGCAGAAAAAACTGATGGAAAGTATACATTATCATATGTAGAAGTACCAATAATGTGTAAAGTTACTAATAATGCACCTTTAGGTGAGAATATAACAAATATAGCAGATATAACAGATTACACAGTAGATAGTGAAGAACCATTAGAAGATAGAGATTCACAAGAAGATAATGTAGAACTTCCAGAAGATTCTGAACTACCAGGTTATAAAGACGAAGAAACAGGAGATTATATACCAGGACAACAAGATGATGATGATTTCGAAAAAGTAATAGTAGAAGAATTTGACTTAAGTTTAAGAAAATTTATAGTAGCAGTAAGTAATGATGAGACTGTAGAAGATGAAGAATATTTAAGAAATGAAGATGGAAGTTATTCAAGAGAACCTGTAGTAGATACTTCTTTACTAGAAACTGTTGATGGAAATGGAAACAGGATAACAACAGCTATCTATAATCATACAAAAGAGCCAGTAGAAGTAAGACCAAGTGATTATGTAGTATATATGATAAGAGTTTATAACGAAGGTAATATAAATGGATATGTAACAGAAATAAAAGACCATTTACCACCATATTTAGAATATGTAGATAATGCTTACAATAATCAATATGGCTGGGAATTATCAGAAGATGGAAGAACAGTTACAACAAAATATTTAGAAGGAAGTTTAATAAAAGGTGCCCAAAAAACTGATGGAGGATATAATTTATCATATGTAGAAGTACCAATAATGTGTAAAGTAGTAGAGGATGCACCAATTGAAGAAAACATAACAAATATAGCAGATATAACAGAAGACAAAGATGAAAATGGCGATGAAGTAGAAGATAGAGATTCAGAAGAAGATAATGTAGAACTTCCAGAAGATTCTGAATTACCAGGTTATAAAGACGAAGAAACAGGAGATTATATACCAGGACAACAAGATGATGATGATTTTGAAAAAGTAGTTATAAAAGAATTTGATTTATCATTAAGAAAATTTATAGTAGCAGTAAGTAATGATGAAACTATAGAAGATGAAGAATATTTAAAAAATGAAGATGGAACATATACAAGAGAACCAGTAGTAGATACATCATTATTAAATACTATAGATGAAAATGGAAATAAGATAACAACAGCTATCTATAATCATACAAAAGAGCCAGTAGAAGTAAGACCAAATGATTATGTGGTATATATGTTAAGAGTATACAATGAAGGTGAAGTAGATGGATATGCAGCAGAAATAAAAGATCATTTACCACCATACTTAGAATTTGTGGATAATGAGTTTAATCAAAATTATGGCTGGCAATTATCAGAAGATGGAAGAACAATTACAACTAACTATTTAGGAAGTCATGACGAGAATAATTTAATAGATGGAGTAACTCAAAATGAAGATGGAAGTTATGAATTATCATATAAAGAAGTACCTATAATGTGTAAAGTAACTGATGATGTTCCAACACATGAAAATGTAACAAATATAGCAGATATAACTAAATATCAAGATGAAGATGGAGATGATGCAGAAGATAGAGATTCTAAAGAAGATAATGTAGACCTTCCAGAAGATTCTGAATTACCAGGTTATAAAGACGATGAAGAAGGCGACTACATACCAGGACAAGAAGATGATGATGACTTTGAAAAAGTAGTTGTAAAAGAATTTGACTTAGCATTAAGAAAATTCATAACACAAGTAGAAGATGAAGAAATAACAAATAGGATACCAAACTTAAGTTATGATGAAACTACAGGAGAAATAACATATAATCATACAAAAGACCCAGTACAATTAGTATCAGGAAATGTTGTAATATATACTATAAGAGTATATAATGAAGGGGAAATAGCTGGATATGCATCAGAAATAACAGATGATATACCAGATGGACTAGAATTCTTACCAGACAATGAAACAAATATTAATTATAGATGGGTAATGTATGATGAAAATGGAAATGTAACTGAAAATGTAGAAGAAGCAGTAAGTGTTAAGACAGATTATTTATCAAAAGATAATGAAGAAACAGAAGGTGAAAACTTACTAGATGTATTTAATCCAGATGAACCAATTAGTGATACAAACCCAGATTATAAAGATGTGCAAATAGCATTTAGAGTAATAGAGCCAAATGAGTCAGACAGAATATTAGTAAACTCAGCACAAATATCAGAAGATACAGATGAAGATGGTGATGAAGTAGAAGATAAAGATTCAACACCAGATGAATGGAATGACGGAGAAGATGACCAAGATAAAGAATATGTTGAATTATTATATTTTGATTTATCATTAAGAAAATGGGTAACACAAGCAATAGTAATAGATAAAGATGGAAATCAAGAAATAACAGAAACAGGACACGAGCCATATGATGATCCAGAACAAATTGTTAAAGTAGATTTATATAGAAAAAATATAAATGATGTAACAGTAAAATTCAGATATAAAATCCGTGTAACAAATGAAGGAGAAATTGCAGGATATGCAAAAGAAATAACAGATTATGTACCAGAAGGATTAAAATTCTTACCAGAGGATAATCCAGGATGGACAGATGAAGGTAATAATGTAATTTCAACAAGATTATTAGAAAATACATTATTACAACCAGGAGAATATGCAGAAGTAGAAGTAGTACTTACATGGATAAATAGTGAAGATAACATGGGATTAAAAGAAAATACAGCAGAAATATCAGAAGACTATAATGATTACGATGTACCAGATAGAGATTCAACACCAGATAACCAAGAAAAAGGTGAAGATGATATAGATGATGCACCAGTAATGTTATCAGTATCAACAGGACAAGTAAGAATATATTTTACATTAGGATTTGTAGTATTAATTACAATTGCAAGTGGACTAATATTAATTAAAAAATTTGTACTATAATAAGTAAAAGAGGTAACTTTTAGTTATCTTTTTTCTTCTGTGGTATAATATTGTAAGCGTAGATAGAAAGGTGATATATATGATTTTTGTTTCAGGAATACATGGAGTGGGAAAAGATTATTTTTTGAAAAATATAGAAGAAGTAACAGGAGTAAAATCTTATTCAGCAAGTAGTTTAATAGAGGAATATGGAAATGTCGAGCTTAATGCTGATAAGAAAACAAAGGATATTAGTGGAAATCAAGATTATTTATTACAAGCGATAAGAAGTGAAAAATTACCAAAAGAATATATTTTAAATGGACATTTTTGCTTATTAAATGAAAAAGGAGAACCTGAAAGAATTCCTATAGAAACATTTTACGGGTTAAATCCAAGTAAAATAATAATCTTAAAAGAAAAACCAGAAATAATAGTCGAAAGAAGAATGGCAAGAGATAGACAAGAAGTCTCTGTAGAAGGTACAAAAAGATTTCAAGATGAAGAAATTGCTTATGGAAAAGAAGTGGCTAAAAAATTAGGAGTACAAATAGGAGTATTTGATGCAGGAAATGAAAGTAAACAAGCTGCTCAATTTATTTTACAGAATATGAATAGATAGGAAGGCAAAATGGAAATATAGCAAAAATAAAATAAACGAGTTATTTTGTTGTATAGGTTGATAAATTAATAAATTTGTTGTAAAATATTAGATGTCAGAAAGGAAGTAAATAAATGAGTACAGATTTGGAAAAACTAGTAAAAGAAGTTGAAGAAGAAATAAAACCACAATTTCAAGAATTAGATAGAATTTGTGAAATTAACAGCAAAAAAGTTTTAGATGCTTTCCAAAAATGTGATTTACAAGAAAGTCATTTAACATCATCTACTGGATACGGAATAGATGAACCGGGAAGAAATAAAATAGAAGAAATATATGCAAAAATATTTAAAGCAGAAGATGCGTTAGTAAGGACTCAATTAATTTCAGGAACACATGCTTTAACAGTTACACTTTTTGGTTTATTAAGACCAGGAGATACAATGCTTAGTATCACAGGAGCTCCTTATGATACACTTCAAACTGTAATTGGAATAGGAAATGATGTAAGCAATAGTTCTTTAAAAGCATTTAATGTGAATTATGAACAAATAGAATTAGTAGATAATGATTTTGATTTAGAAGCAATAAAGGAAAGATTAGCTAAAAAAGATATAAAATTAGTTGAAATACAAAAATCTAGAGGTTATTCAACAAGAGAAAGTCTTACTATAGAAAAGATAGAAAGAGCAATTAAAGCTATAAGAGAAGTAAATAAAGATGTAATAATTATGGTAGATAATTGTTATGGAGAGTTTGTTGAAGAAAAAGAACCAATAGAAGTAGGTGCTGACATTGCTGTAGGGTCTTTAATGAAAAACCTTGGAGCAGGAATTGCAACTTCAGGAGCATATATTGTTGGAAGAAAAGATTTAATAGAATTATGTGCAGAAAGGTTAACATCTCCAGGAATTGGTAAGGAGATAGGACCTTCATTAAACCAAAATCCATTATTATTAAAAGGATTATTTTTTGCACCATCAGTTGTAAGAAGTAGTGTAAAAACAGCAATTTTTGCAAGTAGGTGCTTAGAAAAATTAGGTTATGAAGTAGAACCAAAGTATAATGATAAAAGAGGAGATATTGTTCAGACTTTAAGTTTAGGAACAGAGGAAAACCTAGTTAAGTTCTGTCAAGGAATACAAAAGGGTTCACCAATTGATTCTAATGTCTTACCATATCCAGGAGATATGGGAGGATATGAAGATAAAGTAATTATGGCAGCTGGAACATTTACACAAGGTTCAACTATTGAACTTAGTTGTGATGGACCAATAAGGGAGCCTTACATTGCATATATGCAAGGAGGACTTACATACGAATATGGTAAGCTTGGAATATTAAAAGCTATCGAATTTATGCAAAAGTAAAAAGGAAAGGAAGAGAAAAATGGTTGTTGTAATTGTATTATTAGTTTTAATTGTTTTAATAACATTGTTATTGATATTTGGAGGAAGAGAACAAAGATTAGAAAACAAAAGGGAAGAAAAGGAAAGAAAAGAAGCTGAAAAAAGAGCTAAACAAGAAATGAAAGAAAAAAGAGACAATATGATGAAAACAAGACAAGAATATAAAGATCTATTTAAAGAAATACAAAAAGATTCAAGCTCTGATGAAGAAGAAGACGAAGAAGATGAAAGTGAAGACTATGACGAATATGATGATGATGAAATTAGTGATTACGGAAGTGTAGATACACAAATTTCAGAAGATGATGAGGAAGATAAAGAGGAAGAAAAAGAAATAAATGAGGAATCAAATGTACTTCCATTAGAAGAGGAAGAATCTGAAGAAGAAGTAGAAGACAACGAAGAAGATGATGATAGTTATGAATATGACGAAGATAAATATGATGATGAAGATGATAATGAAGAAAATGACAAGTCAGAAGAAGAGATAGAAACACCAAAAGAAAGTAAATCAGAAGATATAGGTATTGAATGGTTTATTCCGGGAGTAGGAGAAGACAAAGAAGAGGATAAGAAAGAGGAGAAAAAAGAAAAGAAAGCAGGAAAAACAAAAAAGGCAAAAGAAGAACATGTAGAATCATCTATTAATGACGAATTAGATAGATATATAAAAGAAGCAAAGGCTAATGATATAGGTTATTTAAATGGCGATGACCCAGAAGAAGATGAAGATGAGGAAGAAGAAAAACCAGAAGAAAAACCTGTAAAGAAAACAACTAAAAAGACTGAAACTAAAAAGTCAACAACAAGAACAGGAGCTAAGAAAACAACAACAAAGAAAACAACAACCAAAAAAGCATCTACAGGAACTAAGAAAAGTACAACTAAGAGTACAGCTAAGAAAACTGAGGAGAAAGCTGAAGAAAAACCAAAGACAACAAGAAAAACAACAACTAGAAAGACAACTACAAAAAAGACAACTAAGAAAGATGAATAATATTGGAAAGGTAATGTAATGAAAGTAGTAGTAATTGGTGGTGGACCAGCAGGAATGATGGCTGCAATAACAGCTAGCAAAAAAGGTAATCATGTAATATTAATTGAAAAAATGAAATCATTAGGTAGAAAACTATTGATAACAGGAAAAGGAAGATGTAATATAACATCTTCTTTGCCTATAGAGGACTTTATAAAAAATACACCAGGAAATGGAAAGTTTTTATTCAGTTGTTATCAAAGTTTTACAAATGAAGATATAATAAAGTTTTTAAAAGAAGAAGGATTAGAAGTAAAAGAAGAAAGAGGAAACCGTATTTTTCCTGTTACTGATCATTCACAAGATGTGCTAAACTGTTTTATTAAAAAATTGAAGAAGAATAATGTTGAAATACATTATGATGAGAAAGTAGAAGAAATTTTGTATACTGAAAAAGAAGGCGAAAAGATAGTTACAGGAATAAAGACAAACAAGGAGAAAATAGATGCAGATAAAGTAATCTTAGCAACAGGAGGAAAGAGCTATCCTCTAACTGGTTCAACAGGAGATGGATATAGGTTAGCAGAAAAATTGGGACATACAATAAAGGATGTTAAACCGTCACTTGTACCACTTGAAATATATGAGAAAGATATATGTAAAGAATTACAAGGACTTAGTTTAAGAAACGTTTCAATAAAGTTAATTGATTCTGAAAAGGATAAACATATATATGAAGATTTTGGGGAGATGCTATTTACACATTTTGGAGTGTCAGGACCAATAATACTTTCAGCATCAGCTCATTTGGTTAGATATAAGAATATAGATGAAAAATATAAAAATAGGTTAATAAAATTAGTAATAGATTTTAAACCTGCACTTTCAGAACAAAAACTTGAAGCTAGGATACTTAGAGATTTTGATGAGTTAAAAAATAAACAATATAAAAATAGTTTAGACAAACTATTACCACAAAAATTGATTCCAGTTATTATTAAAGAAAGTAAGATTGAACCTACTAAAAAGGTAAATGAAATAACAAGGGAAGAAAGAAGAAATTTAGTACATTTATTGAAAAACTTTATATTAGAAATAAAATCTTTAAGACCTATTGAGGAAGCGATTATAACAAGTGGAGGAATAAATATAAAAGAGATAAATCCTAAAACTATGGAATCTAAAATAGTTAAAAACTTATATTTCGCAGGAGAAATAATAGATGTAGATAGCTATACAGGAGGATTTAATTTACAGATTGCATATTCAACAGGATATGTTGCAGGATTGTCATAAAAAGACAGTCCTTTTATTTTTAGGAGGAAAATATGGACGAATTTATAACTATAGAAAATAATATTACTTCAGAATTTACAGAGAAAAAATCAAAATTTATAGGTAATTTATTTTATGTTGAAAGTAGTAGTGAAGCAGAAGAGATAATAAAGAAAACTAAGAAAAAATATTTTGATGCGAAACATAATTGTATAGCATATAGAGTAATAGAAGATGGAAGAATAGTTGAAAGATTTAGTGATGACGGAGAACCATCAGGAACAGCAGGAGCTCCGATGTTAAATATTTTACAGAAAAATAATTTAGTAAATGTTTTAATAGTTGTTACAAGATATTTTGGAGGAATATTACTTGGAACAGGAGGTCTAGTTAGAGCATATCAGAATAGCTTAATGCTTGCTATCGAAAATAGTAATAAAGTAACAAAGGTTTTAGGAGAATATTTAGAAGTAACTTTAGAATATAGTGATTTTGAAAATTTTAAATATTATTGTAAAAATAATAAGATAAATATAGTAGAAACAAGTTACCTAGAAAATATTATTTGTAAAATTGAGTTAGAAGAAAATAGAAAAACAAAACTAATGAAAGATTTTGAAACAAAAAATATAAATTTAACTAATCTAAAAGAATTATATAAAAAATATATTACAAAAAGTATATAAAAATAGCACTTTTATAAAAATATTGGAAAAATTTTCCAAATAATCTTGAAATACTTTCTTTAAAGTAATATAATCAAACTGTAAATATTTTACAGTAATTATTTTAGGAGGGAAAGTATGAAAGAAAAGATTTCTGTTTTAATAGCAGACGATAATCAAGAATTTAGTCATACATTATCAAATTACATAAACTCTCAAGACGATATGGAGATAATAGGAATGGCCAAGGATGGAAATGAAGCAGTAGAAATGATAGCAAATATAGAGCCAGATGTTGTTTTATTAGATGTAATAATGCCACATTTAGATGGGTTAGGTGTTTTAGAAAGAGTTAATTCAATGAGTAGTAATAAAAAACCAATTTGTATCATGTTATCAGCTGTAGGACAAGACAAAATAACACAAAAAGCGATTATGCTAGGAGCTGAATATTATGTCGTAAAACCTTTTGATATTGAACTTTTAATCAAGAGAATTAGAGAAATTAAATTCTTTAAACCAGAACAAGGTAGCAATAATTTCATCACAAAAGATAAGAAACAACCTTATATTGATATTAGTAAAGACGGAAACAAAGAAGATAACTTAGAAGCATTAGTAACAAATGTTATTCATGAAGTTGGTGTTCCAGCACATATTAAAGGATATCAATATTTAAGAGAAGCCATAATGATGGTTGTAAATGATATAGATGTTATAAATCAAATAACAAAAAGCCTATATCCTAAAATTGCTTATAAGTTTAATACAACACCAAGTCGTGTAGAAAGAGCAATAAGACATGCTATTGAAGTAGCATGGGGAAGAGGAGACCAAAAGACAGTTGAAAATATATTTGGATATACAATATCAGCAGCTAAAGGAAAGCCAACAAACAGTGAATTCATTGCCATGATAGCTGATAAACTAAGACTTGAATTAAAAAGTGCATGAGATGTTTTTTGGGACGGGGTCAAAAAACATCAGCTAGTTAAATAAATAAAAACTAGAAATAAAAGCAATAAAAAATATATTAGATAATAAACTTCCAATATTTATTGGTTAATATTAAAATTATTAATCAGTAAAGTTGGAAGTTTTTTGTGAAGAAAATGATTAAATATACTTGACAGGAATTAAATAAATGGTAAAATTTAATTATGAGGTGATTGCTATGTTTGAAAAGATAAAACAAATATATAAAAATATAGCTAAAAAAAAGATAATATTTCAACAACAAAAAACAATATTTCAAAAAGCACAAGTAGGAGACATGCTATGGTGTAATATGCCATTACCTAAAAAACAATTAAAAGAAATAGAAGAAAGCCATAGAATTAGACCATATTTAGTAGTTAAAAAGGAACAAAATTTTTTATTATGCTATCAATGTTCATCAAGAAATAGAGAAGAATTAAATAATTATCAAAAATATTTTATCGATGGTAAAAAATATAGGAATAAAAAAGATAGTTGGGTTGATTTAACAGCTGTAAATAAAATTAAAATAAAGAATATTAAATCATCATATATTAAATTAAATCAAATGGATATCAAGAAAATAGAAAAGAGAATATGGATTAGCCAATGGAGAGGAAATAGTAATTTAATTAGATTTAATGAACCAATTTACTTAGAAATTGGAGATGTTGTTTTAAAAAATAATATTTCTTACTATATATATTCAGAAGATAATGTTAATATATGTGGATTCAAAATACAAAAAAAGAAAAATGGAAAGCAAAAACTTGAGAAAATTAGAATTAACAGAAAAACATATTATACAAATTTTAAAGAATTCAAAACAATAAATAGGAATGATGTTATTGATATAACAAACATAGCATCTGAAGAAGAAGTAATAAAAATATTTAATAAGAAATCGGCAAAAAAATTAAAATCTTGTGAAAGTATAGATGAAATTTTAAGTGATAATAAAAATAAATTTGAAATCGGATCAACATTTCAATATGGAAATTCTACTGTTATGTATCTATATTCCGAAAATAGAAAATATTATGGAGTAGACTTATTATGGTATAGAATAAAACCACGAATATTTGAGATAAAAGGAATACAGAAAAGAAAATTAATAGAAATTAAAAATTTAGAGGAGATTAATAAGGTATTAGAATTTCTTCTAGAAAAGAATGTGGGAAAAAATAAAATAAAAGATGTATATCAACATGTTAGAAAACTATTATATTTTTCTGTTGCATAAACAAGAACAACAATAAAATTAAAATTTAATTGAAACTGATGATAAAATAAAGTATATTATTTCTAAATAATAAGTATTATAATAAAATGTATAACCTTGAAATTTTTGGAAAAAATAATATTAGTACATATTTCAAGGAGGTATACAAATGAATCAAAGTGGATTGAAGAATATGGTAGTTTTAAGGAATTTACCATCTAATATAGTAGAGGAAGCTATTGTAATACTTAAGGCTAATAGTAAGATAAAACAAGATGAGAAAGTAGAAAATAATAAGATTCAAAAAGAAGAAAAAAGAATAGACGACAATAAGGAAAATGATTATATATTAAAAGAAGCGGAAATGTTAGTATCTAATTATATTTTAAGACTTGAAAAAAAGAAAAAAGAGAGAAATGAAATAGAAAAGAAAATTAATACAAAATGTAAGAAATTAAAAAGAACAGTATTAATAATGGGAATAATAATTTTAATTGAAACAATTTTTTTAATAATAAAATAAAGGTAATAAAACACCTTTTCCTAACATATAGTTTAAAAGAAACTAAGGAAGAGGTGTATTTTTATGGAAAGAACACTGTCAGTAGAAGAAAAAATTAGACGAGCTGAAGCTATATATGAAAGAAGACAAGGAAATAACAGACCAGTTGCAACTATAAAAGTAGGTGATAAAGAAAAGAAAGATATAAAGTTATTAAAGAAAATGCTTATTCAGATTTTGGTTTGTACAATCCTTTATTTAGTTGTATATGTTATTCAAAATAATCAATATGTATTTTCAGAGGATTTTACTAACAAAGTAAATGAAATCTTATCATATGATACAAATTTTATGGAATTATATAATAATGCCAAAAATAGTATTTTAAGTTTATTTTCTAACAACCAAGAAAATGAGAACACTGAAGAGAATAATAATGAACAAAATAATATAGAACAAAATGCAATAGGAGGAGCAATAGAGGAAAATGTGACATCAGAACAAATAGATGTATCTGAACCCGAACAACAACAAGAATTATCTCAGATAGAACAAGATATTTTGAATATTAAAAATACAACGACTTTTATAAAACCAGTAGAAGGTGTTATTTCTTCTAAGTTTGGTCAAAGAGATACTGCAACAGGGAGTGTGCCTAAAAATCATACTGGAACAGATATTGCAGCAAATTTAGGAACAAAGATAAAGTCAGCAACTAATGGAGAGGTTGTGCTTGCATCAGAAGAAGGGGATTATGGAAAACATCTGAAAATACAAATAGGAGAAGTAAGTATTATTTATGCACATTGTAATAATTTGTATGTAAAGCAAGGAGACATGGTAGTGCAAGGACAAGAAATTGCAGAAGTAGGTTCTACAGGTAATTCAACAGGACCACATCTACATTTTGAAATTAGATATCAAGAAAGAAAAGTTGACCCACAGAGTATCTTAGAGTTATAAAGGAGGGAAAACATGCGATTTAAAATAGACTTAAAAATTTTCTTGTTTTTGCTTTTGTTTTATTTTACAAATCAAATAGGTACATATATTTTAATACTTGCATTTGCTATTGTTCATGAATTAGGACATTTAGCTTGTGGTTTGCTTCTAGGCATGAAACCTAATAAAATGGAATTAAAACCATATGGAGTAAGTATATCTTTTAAATTAAACACTAAAGATTATAATAGAAAAATTGCTAAAGGAAATTTATTAGAAATAAAAAAGATAGTTGTTGCAGCAGCTGGACCATTAACTAATTTAATCATAATATTAATAACATTACAATATAATATGAATATGTTCTTAGGATTAAAAATTATTTACTCAAATTTGTTACTTATATTATTTAACTTGTTACCATTTTATCCACTAGATGGTGGAAGAATTGTGGAAAGTGTTTTACATATAATTTGTGGAAAAAGAAAAGCAGAAATATATACTAATCATATTTCTTTTATTACTTTAATTATAGTTACAATTATTGCAAGTATAGCTATTTTCTATATACAAAATGTTGCGATTTTTCTTGTTGTAATATTCCTTTGGATCCTTCATATAAAAGAGGATAGAGTATATAGAAGAAGGAATAAAATTTACAATTTAATAGAAAAAACTATTGAAATAAAAGCCAATTAATAGTAAACTAATACTAAAGATAAAAAAGGAGAAATGCAAAGGATGAAAAACTTGATTAAGAGAAGTAAAGGTGTTAGTTTGATTTCCTTAGTAATTACAGTTGCAGTTATTCTAATATTAACGAATATTGTTATTTATAATGCTGCTGATAGTCTAAGGACAACTAAACTAAGTAATATGCAAGCAGATATAGAGAACTTACGTGATAAGGTCTCAAATTATTATGCTCAATATGGTAGGATTCCAGCAAATACAAATATTGAGTATACAAATACAAGTAACATAAATTCAATTAGTGAAGCGGTCGATTCTGGTAAATTCTATGTAATAGATTTAGCCGCTATGGAAAATGTAACATTAAATTATGGAAAAGATTATGATAAAATAACTGAAAGTTCTACACAGCAGGAGGTTAATGGCTTAACAGATATATATATTATAAATGAGACAAGTCATAATGTTTTCTATGTAGAAGGAATACAATCTGGTGATGAAACATATTACACTGATTACTCAGCTGAAGATGCTGATAAAGTGGCAGCAGATTTACGTTATTATGATGGAGTAGAAATTCCAGATGGGTTCTATTATGTAGGAGGAACTAAAGACACAGGACTAGTTATTTCAGATGTACAAGGTGATGATTTGGACAACTCTAAACAAGGTAACCAATTTGTGTGGATACCAGTAGAAAATGCATCTGATTATGTGAGAAATACATCATATGCTAATGTAGAGATTTCACAAACAGCATATACAGATACAGGATATTTACCAGATGGTATACAACCACCTACAGATAATTCAGACCAAAATGAAAAAGCAGAAAGACAAGCAGTTGTAGATGCAGGAGGATTTTTTATTTCAAGATTTGAAGCTGGAAATGAAGATGAAAAACTTGTAAGTAAAAAAGGAGCGACTGTATGGACTAATATTACTTATGAAGTTAGTAAATCAACAGCAAAATCTTTTGCTAATACTGATAGTGTAAAAAGTGCATTAATCTCGGGAATACAATGGGATATGGTAATGAAATTTATAAATGGAAAAGCAGATGGAAATGGAAATGTTTTTAATGTGACAGAATATGATAGTAGTAGACATAAAGGAGGCACAGTGAACGAAGTAACAGGGCAAAATTATGTGGATAAAGTGTGTAATATTTATGATTTAGAAGGAAATTGTAGAGAATATGCAGCAGAAAGAAATAGTACTCATGAAAGTAGTCCATTTAGCATAAGAGGAGGATATTTTAGCAATTCCGATTCGGCATCTTATCGTGGATACAGCGAGGGGATTGGTTATAATCACGTTTCTTTTCACTTTGTTCTTTATGTAATACCACGTGATAATTGGACACCAGCATATGATGAGCAATCAACATATACGGATAAAAATGGTGATACAGCAACAATACCACAAGGATTTTCAGTAAGTAGAAAACCAAATGAAAAAACAGTAGATAATGGCTTAGTAGTAAAAGCACCAGACGGAAGTGAATTCGTATGGGTACCAGTAGATGATATAAATACAATGTCACAATGTTCAACGGCGGGAGGAGATTGTAATTTACAATTACAAGATGATGGAACATTAAAATGTGAAACACATAATTCTACAGAAATAGTTGGAAAGCTATATGCAACAGAAGCAGGAGAAAATTTTGGAACAGTAAATACAACATATGAAGCTGATAGCGGACTAAGAGAACCAGCAGTAGTGACAGGTAATGGTTCAGAGTATGATGCACAATATTATTCAAATGCAGGATTTAGTTCGTTAAGTGATATGGAAAATGGATTGAAACAAGAATATAAAGATATGGCAACAAGTGTTGCTAAATATAAAGGGTTCTACATAGGAAGATATGAAAGCAGTTTAAGTACAGCAACAGAAGAATCACAAGGAACAGGTGGAATAGTACAATCTAAAAAGGGAGTAAAGCCAGCAAGTGCATCAAATACAGCAACTAATATGTGGTACGGTTTGTATAAAATTCAAAAAGAATATGCAGACTTAGATGAAATTAAGAATTCTAATATAGGTTCAGGTATGATTTGGGGAAGCCAATATGATGCAATGATAAATTGGGCAAAAAAAGGAAACGATACTAAGAAATTAACAGAGAGCAATAATGGTAAACATGAAGCGTTGGACTATAGAGAAAAGACAGGGGTTAATTGCAATGATAGAATTAATAATATATATGATTTAGAAAGTAATATATTTGAATGGACGATAGAAGCTAATGAAATGAAATATAGAGTAGCAAGAGGAAGTGCATATACCAGAAGAGAAGAAGACCAAGTTATAGTAGGTGGAATAGCAACATCACCAATTCATAGAAATGGGTTTGAAACTACTTATAATTTTGGAGACGATGGAAGTCGTATGACTTTATATTTAAAATAAAAATTGGGGAACATTGAGTTTCCCTATATTTTTATGCCTTTTTGTTTCTATGTAATAATTTTGTAACATTTTGGAAATATTTTTGTTATTTTTACGTGAATTTCATTGACTTTTTGGCAGTTTCGTTATATCATATAACTATTAAAAATGTGTTTTTAAAATCCTAAGGAGGAAAATTATGGGAGAAGTAATAGTAATAACATCAGGTAAGGGCGGAGTAGGAAAAACAACAACAACAGCAAATTTAGGTTCGAGCTTAGCACTAGAAGGAAAAAAAGTAGCATTAGTAGACACAGATATAGGACTACGTAATCTAGATGTAGTAATGGGACTAGAAAACAGAATAGTATATGACATAGTAGATGTTGTAGAAGAAAAATGTAAATTAAGACAAGCTCTAATCAAAGATAAAAGATTTAAAGAATTATACCTACTACCAGCAGCCCAAACAAGAGATAAAAGCGCAGTAAATGAAGAACAAATGAGAGATTTAGTAGGCAAACTAAAAGAAGAGTTTGACTACATATTAATCGATTGCCCAGCAGGAATCGAACAAGGATTTAAAAATGCTATTGCAGGTGCAGACCGTGCAATTGTTGTGACAACAGCAGAAATATCAGCAATAAGAGACGCTGATAGAATTATAGGACTTTTAGAATCATCAGAGATAAAAAATCCACAATTGGTAATAAACAGAATAAGACCTAATATGGTAAAAAAAGGTGAAATGATGGACGTTGATGACATTGTTGACCTTCTATCAATAGATTTAATTGGTGTTGTTCCAGATGATGAATATATAATTACACAAACAAATAAAGGAGAACCAGTAATACAAAATAAAAAAGCACCATCAGGAAAAGCATATATTGAAATTGCAAAAAGAGTATTAGGAGAAAAAATAGAAGTAACTATTCCAGGAAGAGAAAAAGGATTTTTTGCGAAACTAAAAAGACTATTCAAAAAACAATAAACGTTGGGGGTAAGTAGAAAGTATGTTTGAAAGCATAACAAAATTTTTTAAGAACTGGAAAAAGAAAGAAAATAAGAATGATAATAACTCAAGAGATACAGCAAAGGAAAGATTACATTTAGTCTTAATGCAAGATAGAGCAAACGTTTCAGCAGATTTCTTAGAATTAATGAAGCAAGAAATTATAGAGGTAATTAAAAAATATATAGATGTAGATGAGAGTGCAATAGATGTAAGACTAACAAATAAAGAAAATAGTGATGGTACAAATGGAGCACCAGCCTTATATGCAAATATACCAATCTTAAACATAAAGAATGAAGCAAGAAAAGTAAATATAAAAGAACAAAATAAAGAAGAAACTGTAGAAACAAAAGAAGAAATAAATAAAAAAGAAGAAAAAGAAATAGAAGAAAAGAAAGAAGAAGAGGCAGAAGAAAAAGTAGAACAAGCAGAAATAATAATAGAAGAAGCAAAAGCAGAAAAACAAGAAGAGGTAAAAGAAGAGCAAGAAGAAACAAAATCAAAAGAAGAAATTAAATCAGAAAATAATTAGGAAAAAGAGTGGTTTAATGAGGAAGAGAGAATTAAAGAATGTAGAGTGGACGATATTAATAGTTGCAATTATCCTTTGTGTCATTGGATTGGTTGCACTATTTTCAGCAACTAATGAGACAGAACATGACGATTTTAATAAACAATGTATATGGTTTGTTGTAAGTATAATAATAATGATTGGTGTAATGATAATTGACTATGAAACTTTAGTAAAAATGTCACCAGTATTATATGGACTGTTTATTGTTTTATTAATAGGAGTACTGTTTACACCAGAAATAAATGGAGCAACAAGTTGGTTTGATATAGGATTTTTCTCATTTCAACCAGGAGAGTTTGCAAAGATATTTGTAATCCTATTCTTAGCTCTAGCAATAACTAGAATACAAGAAAGAGGAAAACAAGAAATAAATAGGCCAACAAGATTGCTAATATTACTTGCTATATTAGGTGTGCCAGTATTGCTAATAATAAAACAACCAGACTTTGGAACAGCAGCAGCATTTATTGTAGCAGCAGCTTTAATGATAATAGCAGCGGGATTAGACAAAAAATATATAATAGCAGCAATAATATTAATAGTCGTATCAGTACCACTTATATATAATTTCATATTACCGGAACATGCAAAAGCAAGAATTGATATATTCTTAAATCCAGAATCAGATCCAAGAGGAGCAGGATATAATATTATCCAATCAAAAATAGCAATTGGAGCAGGTGGATTAACAGGAATGGGATTATTAAAAGGTAACCAAACTCAGTTAGGTTACTTATATCCAAAATCAACAGACTTCATTTTCGCTGTTATTGGAGAAGAAATGGGATTTATAGTAGCAGCAGCAGTTGTCATACTGTATGTATTACTGATAACCAAAGGCTTATATGTAGCAAAAACTGCTAAAGACGAGACTGGTTCACTAATTGCAACTGGTATTACTGGAATATTTTTATTCCATGTAGTGGAAAATATAGGAATGGTTATGGGGTTATTACCAATAACAGGAGTACCACTTCCATTTATAAGTTATGGTGGAAGTTCGTTAATAACAAACTTTATACTAATAGGTATATTACTAAATATAAGTAGTAAAAGACAAAAAACTATATTTGTAAAATAATTTCGCGTTAGGGACGTTTCCTTTGCGCATAAAATTTCGCATTGGGGACACATACTGTTAAATATAGTTTTTAAAAAGGAGAAAAAGATGTATATACATCAACTAAAAATAGGAAATGTAGAATTAGAGAATAATTTAATACTAGCTCCTATGGCAGGTGTTACGAACCTGCCTTTTCGTGTTATTTGTAAAGAATTTGGCCCAGGAATGGTTTGTACTGAAATGGCAAGTTCAAGGGCAATGTTTCACAACGACCAAAAAACAAAAAGATTGTTTAATACAGAAGGAGAAAAAAGACCAATAAGCTTTCAAATATTTGGTAGTGATGAAGAAAGTATGGAATATGCAGCAAAGTATGTAAGTGAATTTGCAGACATAATAGATATAAATATGGGGTGTCCAGCACCTAAAGTTGTAAAAAATGGAGATGGAAGTAGATTATTACTAGATTTAGATAAAGCTAAAAGTATAATGGAAACAGTGGTAAGAGCATCTTCTGTACCTGTAACTGTAAAAATTAGAAAAGGTTGGGACAAAGACCACATAGTTGCAGTGGAAGTTGCAAAGATTGCAGAAGAAGTAGGAATTTCAGCAATTACAGTACATGGAAGAACAAGAAGTGAATATTATACAGGAAAAGCAGACTGGGAAATAATAAAAAAAGTAAAAGAAAGTGTAAGTATACCAGTTATAGGAAATGGTGATGTTGTAGACGAAGAATCAGCATATAAAATGTTTGAAACTACAGGTGTAGATGGAATAATGATAGGAAGAGGAAGCTTTGGAAATCCTTGGATTTTTAGAAATATAAAACATTATCTAGAAACAGGAGAAAAATTACCACCACCAACAAATGAAGAAAAATTAGCTGTTATTAAAAAACATATAGAATTAGCAGTTAAGGAAAAAGGAGAAGACGTAGCTGTAAAAGAACTTAGAAAACATATTTCTTGGTATACTAAAAATTTAAAAAACTCTAGTGAATTTAGATATAAAATGAATAAAATAGAAAGTAAGGAAGAGCTAATAAAAGCTATAGAAGAATATTTTGAAACCTTATAGAATAAAAATGTAGTGGATTAAACTATCCATTACATTTTTTAATTTAGGGGGAGTTTTTTTGAAAATTGAAAAAAAGAAAAAATACTTTATTGTTATTTTAATAATTTTATTTATTTTATTATTTTGTTGTTTTTACATGGTTAAAAATTTAAAAATTGGAAATAATAAAAGTAGTCAAGAAATGGTGGACAATATTTTAAATATGAAATCTTATGAAGCAGTAATAGAAGTCGAAGTAAAAAGTAATAAAAATGAAAATAAGTATGTAATAAAACAACAATATAATGGAGAAAATCAAAATTCACAAGAAGTACTAGAACCAAGTAATATAAAAGGAGTAAAAATAACTAAAACAAATGGAGAACTAAAAATAGAAAATACAAATTTAAATTTGTTATCTGTTTTTGAAAACTATGAATATTTATCAGAAAATCATCTAGATTTAAATAGTTTTATTAGCGATTATAAGGACAATAATAATTCAAAGTATAAAGAAAACCAAGAAGAAATAATAATGCAAACTTCAAGTATAAATAATTCAAAAATAGAAAAAAACTTGTACATAAATAGAAAAACAGGGGAACCAACTAAATTAGAAATCAAGGATACTAACAAAAAAACTGCTGTTTACATATTATATAAAGAGGTAGATGTAAATAGCAAATAGACTATTTCTTGCTTCTAAATAAACCATACTTGATAATTTAGTAATATTAGGAGTGAAGAATATGCAAATAAGAAGAGGCGATATGTTTTATGCAGATTTAAGTCCAGTAGTTGGTTCAGAACAAGGAGGAGTTAGACCTGTATTAATCATTCAAAATGACCTAGGAAACAAATATAGTCCAACAGTCATTGCAGCGGCAATAACGTCTCAAACAGGAAAAACAAAATTACCAACACATATAGAAATTGATTCTAATTCATGTGGATTAAAAAGTAATTCGGTGGTTTTAGCAGAACAAATAAGAACAATTGATAAAAGTAGGCTTAAAGAAAGAATAGGTCATATTGATGATGAAAAGATAATTGATAAAGTAAATAATGCATTAGGTGTAAGTTTTGGACTAGATGAATAAAAAAAGGAGTGAATATATTTCGCTCCTTTTATACTTTTAATTTTTTAATTATTTTAATTTCATGATATAAATTATCAATAATAGCTTTTCTTGTTTCATAAGCTTTTTTATATTCTTCATAAGCAGATTGAAAATTCTCTGGAGTCTCATCATTTTTTAGTAATACTTTCATTCCCTCTAAATAATAGTTCTTATCTTTTTCCTTTTTAGCTTTATCCATAGCAATTTTATATTTTTCTACTTGTTTTAATCTTTTAAGTTCTTCTTTTAATTCTTCAACATAGCTTTGTGTAAGGAAAATTTCATATTCAATATCTTCAATAACAACTTTGAATAATACACGTACAATGGCAGCATTATTTTTACCAAGCTTACTATTTTCAGCAACAACAGATAATGCATCTGACTTATTTATTTGTTGATGTGGTTTTGTGTTTTCAATCAAAATTTTTAAAGTATCTGAAATACCAATATGTGATTTATATTGTCTTTTACTAACAATTGCATCATATTCATCAGCAACACGTATAATTTGAGCTTCATAAGGAATATCCTTTTTTGTTAATCCTTGTGGATATCCACTGCCATCTAAAGCTTCGTGGTGATAATATGGCCCTGCTGCGTATGGTCTTAATTTTAAGTCGTCCATACACATTTTATAACCAATAGTAGTATGAGTTTTCATGATTTCATACTCTTCATCTGTAAGTTTACCAGGCTTTTGTAAAACTTCTGGTGGAATAAATTGTTTCCCAATATCATGAAGATATCCACAAATTGTGCAATATTCTGTAAAACCCTTATTACAGTGTAAATGCTGGCATAATCTACATGTTAAATCACCAACGTTTTCACAATGTTTTCTTGTAAAAACGTCTAATCTATCTAGCATATTAAGTTGATATCTCATTGTTTTGTCTAAATTATAAGATTTTAGACTTGTCCTATCATAAAAATCAAAAGCTTCTTTATACATAATTTTATCTCCTGTAAATAAACTAAATTTATAATACCATTAAATTAATAAAAACACAAGGGATTTTTTTGGAAAATAAAAACGACTGCCATATATGACAGCCGTAATTCTTTTTAATTTCAAATGTGAATACAAACTTTTATATATTATTATTTTATTTCTTGAACATATAATTTATCATTTATAGCGACTATTGTATATTTAGTTAGATTTTTTATATCTTTCAAAAAACGAGTATTACAATATTTTTCTAGTTGCTTTTTTGCATCTTCTTGTTCTTTTTCTAAGTTTTTTTCATTATACTTTTTTAAATATTTAAATTCGATTATTATTGAATAATATCCTTTACCTTTTTCGCTTTCTCTTGGAATTAATATTAAATCACTATATCCTCTTTCTATTTCCATTTCAGATGTTACATTATATGTATCAAAACTCATTGCGATACTATAAAATAATAGTTTAACATATTTTTCATCAAAACGTTCATAGTCTCTGTTTGATAGGTTACTTAAATATTTTTGGGCAACACTTGTAAAGCTATTTATTTTCCCTTCTAATGCTACTTCTTGTAAAATTTGATCATATTCACTTTCATTAATTTTTAAATTAGTTTCTTTTTCTATTAATTCTAAGAAATAGTCTGCATAAATTTCTTTAACTGATTGGTTTGGAACTTTTAATTCAATCCTGCCCAAATTTTCTCCTACTATTGTTAAATAACCTAGATAATATAACATAGATAATAACTCTCTTTCTCCAAAGGTTATTTCTGGATTGAATTTTTGAGTTATCTTTGTTAACAGTTTTTCGCCTAAAACTGTTTTTTCTATTATATCTAATCTGTTTTCATTTTTACAAAGAGATAACATATTTCCTATTTTACTATAATCGCTTGCTATATTTACATCTAATAATTTTTCTGGTATTCTTTTAAAGCCCATATAGTAATCTAAAAAATATAAACACATATTTGAATTGTATACTCTTTCGGTGGCATCTTTAGAAAATTTATATCCATCATAATTTTCTTCCATTATTGGAAGTAAATTTTCTTGTTTTTCTTTTGATATTTCTTGGTCTTTCATTAAAGTTTCTAGTTCGGTTTTTGTAAAACCAATCATTTCATTAAATCTAGGGTCTCCGTGTTAAATCATATCCTATATTAAAACCAGAAGTCATACTATCTAAAGTAATTGGAGCAACACCTGTTATAAATATTCTATCAACGACGCTTTCTGTACCTTCTTTTAGTATTTCATACCATTTTCTTATTTTACCATTTTTAGAAACAAGATTTTTAAAATGTTCAGTTTTAAAACCTAATAATTCATTTGCAAAATGGTCATACTCGTCTATTATTACATATAGTTTTTCTCCTTGTTTCTGATTTTTAAATGCTATTATTAAATTATTCAATAATCCTTCAGCCGTCATGTCAGGGTTTATATAAAAATCTAAGTCGTAATTTTTTATAAAATCTGATATTGATGCCGTTACTTTTTCTTTAAAACTTTGCATAGTTGTATCTTCGCTTGTAGTATCTATTCCAGAAAAATTAAATCTTAGTATGTAATAACTATTCTTTAATCTAGTTGGATTTTTTCCTATGTAAGTATTTCCAAATAATTCTTTAAATTTATTTCGTTTTTTTATATCGTAATAATTTTCTAATACGCTTGTAAACAATGTTTTACCAAATTTCCTTGGACGTAAAAATATTATATATGGCATAGCCAAATTTTCTAATTGTTCTATATATTTTGTTTTATCAACATAGTAATAATTATTTTCTATTAATCTTTCATAGTCACTTATTCCATAAGGTAATTTTTTCATGATATTTACCTCACTTTCTAATTTATTATATTTTTATAATTATTTTGGACTTTTACAACTAATATTTTACTATATAAGCTAGAAAAAAGCAAGAAACAAAATTTATAGTAAAAAATAAAAACCCCTCTTTAGAGGGGAAGGTAAGAACCTTTTTGTTAATTACCAAAGTACAAAAGCCATTTGTTCTTTGATACGTTGATTTTTTCTTCTTTTAGTTCCTTTATCTTGGCATTGTTGTCCAAATATACTTGCATCTGCTGTTGCTTTTTTTCTTGTAGCCAACATACAACGCTATAGTGATTGCCAAAGAACCTACAAAAAGAAGAATAAACATATTTCCTCCAAACCTTTATTGGTGAATAAATACTATGAAAAACTAAAAAGCTTGAGGAAATCCTCTCACTAATTAGTGAAAAAAGGAATATGATAGGGGGATTTCCCATATCTATTTAATTATACAAAAATTTAACATAATTAACAATAGAAAAAATAAAAATATGCTTTTCAAGACATTGATATTAAGCATAAATTGTGGTATTATATAATAGTTAAAATGGAAAAAAGAAGGAGAAGAAAATGTATAGAACAAAGACATGTGGAGAATTAAATTTAAATAATGTAAATGAAGAGGTTGAACTAAGTGGTTGGATTCAAAAAATAAGAAATTTAGGTGGAATGATTTTCATCGATTTAAGAGATGAATTTGGAATAACACAAATAGTTATAAATGATGAAAAATTAGAAGAACAAATAAAATCATATAATACAGAAAGTTGTATCAACATTTGCGGACAAGTTGTGGAAAGAAGTAGTAAAAATACAAAGATTCCAACAGGAGAAATTGAAGTAGTAGCTAAAGAAATTGAAATGCTTGGAAAATGTAAAAATGTGCTTCCATTTGAAATAAATACAAATCAAGAAGTAAGAGAGGATTTAAGATTAGAATATAGATTTTTAGATTTAAGAAACGAAAAACTACACAACAATATATTACTTCGTTCAAAAATAATGAAAACATTAAGAGATAAAATGGACGAATTAGGATTTACAGAAATACAAACTCCTATTTTAGGAAATTCATCACCAGAAGGAGCAAGAGATTATTTAGTTCCAAGTAGATTAAACCCAGGTGAGTTTTATGCACTTCCACAAGCACCACAACAATTTAAACAATTGTTAATGCTTGCAGGATTTAATAAATATTATCAAATAGCACCATGCTTTAGAGATGAAGACCCAAGAGCAGATAGAGCACCAGGAGAATTTTATCAATTAGATTTTGAAATGAGTTTTGCAACTCAAGAAGATGTATTTAAAGTAATTGAAGAAGTAGTACCATATACATTTAAGAAATTTACAGATTGGAAAGTAGATGAAGGCCCATTTATACGTATTCCATATAAAGAAGCTATGGAAAAATACGGAATAGATAAACCAGATTTAAGAAATCCATTAATAATTCAAGATGTAACAAAAGTATTTGAAAAATCTGACTTTAAAGCATTTGAAGGAAAAACAGTAAAAGCAATTATAGTTCCAGAAGGTGCAAAACAAGGAAGAAAATTCTTTGATAAAATGACTGATTTTGCAAAAACAGAGGAAGTAGGAGCAAAAGGTCTAGCTTGGACAAAATTAGAAGAAAATACTTTAACTGGTGGAATTGCGAAATTCATAACAGAAGAAATGAAAGAAATGTTAGAAAAAGAATATGGATTTAAAAATAGAGACGCTATATTCTTTATAGGAGACGAATTAAAACAAGCTCAAAAAATAGCAGGACTAGTTAGAATTGAACTTGGAAATAGGTTAGATTTATTAGAAAAAGATACATATAGATTCTGCTTTATAGTAGATTTTCCAATGTATGAATTATCAGATGAAGGAACAATAGATTTTAACCATAACCCATTCTCAATGCCACAAGGTGGATTAGAAGCATTAGAAACAAAAGACCCATTAGATATCTTAGCATATCAATATGACTTAGTATGTAATGGATATGAAATGGCATCAGGAGCTGTTAGAAATCATAATCCAGAAATAATGGTAAAAGCATTTGAGATAGCAGGATATAAAGAAGAAGATGTAAAAAATAGATTTGGAGCATTATATAAAGCATTCCAATATGGTGCACCACCACATGCAGGAGCTGCACCAGGACTTGATAGAATGGTAATGTTAATTGCAAATTCTCAAAATATAAGAGAAGTAATAGCGTTTCCAAAAAATAAGAGGGCAAGAGATTTACTTATGCAAGCTCCATCTGTTGTATCAAATCAACAATTAAAAGATGTTCATATAAAATTAGATTTAGACAAAGAATAAAATATTGGAAGATAAAGGAGAAACATATGAAAAAATATAAAATGAAAATAACTGTATTCTTATGTGGTGCACTTGGTATGATATTGGAATTAGTTGCAGCAAGGATATTATCACCATATGTTGGAAGTTCTAATCTGATTTGGACAACTATCATAGGAATAATGTTAACAAGTATGAGTATAGGATATTGGCTAGGAGGAAAAATTGCAGATAAGAAGCCAGATATAAACATATTATCATTATTTATATTATGTGGAGCACTTTTTACAAGTTTAATACCTATTTTAGAAGCAATACTTGTAAAACCATTATCAGAAATGTCTGACCAATTAGTATTTGTTGCAATAGTATGTTCTGCTTTAGTATTTGGAATACCTAGTTTTATTTCAGCTATGGTATCTCCATTTGCAGTAAAGTTAGAAGACAAAACACATGAAGATATAGGAAAAACATCAGGTAAAATATCTTCATTATCAACTATAGGAAGTATAGTTGGTACATTTGTTGGAGGATTTTTACTAATACCTAATTTAGGTGTTAGAATGCTTATATTAATAGTAACTTTAGTTTTATTCGTATTATCATTCATAATGTTTGATAAGAAAGATATAAAATATTGTGCATGTGTGTTTGTATGTTTAATTGCATTACTTGGATTAAATTATTATGGAAAAGTAATATTTGAAAAGGAAAATCCAGATATAATAAAAGATGTTGACTCAGAGTATAGCAGAATATGGATAAAGAATTTATCAGTAGGTGAAACAAATTATAAAACTATGCAAGTAGATACTGGTCTTGAATCATATATAAACCAAGAAACAAACGAAATGGGAGCAGCATATTTATATTATTATGATTTATTTGATTACTATAATAAAGATGCAAAGTCAACTCTTATGATAGGAGGAGCAGCATATACTTATCCAACATATTATTTAAACAAATATCAGGATAAAACAATAGATGTATCTGAAATTGATGAAAAGATGACAGAACTTGCTGTAAGTGATTTCGGGTTGGATATAGAAAATCCGAGACTTAAAATTTATCATCAAGATGGAAGAAGTTTTTTAAATAGCACAGAAAATAAATATGATACTATATTAATAGATGCATTTAAAGGATTTAATGCACCTTTCGAACTAACAACATATGAAGCTCTTCAAAAAGCTAAAAATGCTCTAAATGATAATGGAATGGTAATTACAAATATAATATCTACACTAGAAGGCGAAGATGACGATTTTATAAAATATGAATATGCAACATATAAAGAAGTTTTCCAAGAAGTAAAAGTGTTTAGGGTGAGAAATGTGGAAGATACAGACAGACAAAATCTAATATTAGTAGGATTCAAAAATGGTAAAAATATAAATGAAGAAAAATACGAAGAATACAAGGAGTTATTAGATATGGAAATAACAGATTTTTCAAGTGATAAAGAAATAGTTACAGACCATTATGCACCAATAGGTAATTAGAAGGAGTAATAAATGAAAGTATTATTAGGAATGAGTGGGGGAGTAGATAGTTCTGTATCAGCTGTTGTTCTACAACAACAAGGTTATGAGGTAATTGGAGCTACAATGATATTACATGGAGAAGAGCAAAAAGCAGTAGATGATGCAAAAAAAGTATGTGAAACTTTAGGAATACCTCATTATACTTTTGATTTAAAACAAGAATTTAATTGTTATGTTATTCAAAAATTTATAAATGAATATAAACAAGCAAGAACTCCTAATCCATGTGTTGAATGTAATAAGAAAATGAAATTTGGAATATTTTATGAAAAAGCTAAAGAATTAGGTTGTGATTATATTGCAACAGGACATTATGCTAGAATAGAGTTTTCTAAAAAATATAATCAATATGTATTAAGAAAATCAGAAGAAGAAAGAAAAGACCAGACATATTTTTTATATAATATTCCAAAAGAAGAATTAGAACATATAATATTTCCACTACAAAAGTATAAAAACAAAGAAGAAATAAGAGCTTTGGCTGATGAAAAAGGACTAGAAGTTGCAAAAAAGAAAGATAGCCAAGAAATATGTTTTATAGAAGATAATGATTATCAAAGATTCTTATTAGAGCATATGAAGGAAAAACCAAAAACAGGAAATATTAGATTAAAAACAGGAGAAATTTTGGGAACACATAACGGGCTTATAAATTATACAATAGGACAAAGAAAAGGTATAGGTATATCATATTCATATCCACTTTATGTAGTAGACTTAGATTATAAGAAAAATGAAGTAATTGTTGGAAAAGAAGAAGACTTATATAGTAAAAAATTATTTGCTAAAGATTTGAATTTCCAAGTAGAAGTAGAAGACAAATTTGAATGTTTTGCTAAAATTCGTTATAGAGCAAAAGAAGCAAAAGCAGTTGTAAGAAGAAAAGATAATGGAGTAGAAGTAGAGTTTAAAGAGCCTCAAAGAGCAATTACTAAAGGACAATCAGTTGTTTTCTATGATGAAGAAGGGATTGTTCTAGGAGGAGGAGTAATTTCTTGAGGATAAATTTTACAAAAAAACTTGTATAAAGCTTAAATGTGTGATATAAATATAACTATAAAAATAAAGCTAAGGTATAGAAAGGCGGAATTTTTGTGGAAGAAGAATTAATGAAAGATGCAAAAACCATCTTAATTGTTGATGATGAACAACCAATTAGAGATATATTGGTTTATAATTTAAGTAAAGAAGGATATAGAACTATAGAAGCAGGTGATGGTGTTACAGCTGTTGATATTGCATTAGAGAAAAAACCAGATTTAATTTTATTAGATATCATGCTTCCTAAAATGGACGGATTATCAGTATGTAAAAGAATCAAAAATTCATTAAATGTTCCAATAATAATGCTAACAGCAAAAGATGGTGAAATAGATAAAATATTAGGACTAGAACTTGGAGCTGATGATTATATTACTAAGCCATTTAGTGTAAGAGAATTAGTTGCAAGAGTAAAGGCTAATTTAAGAAAAGTAGAAGTTGTTTCAAACAACCAAACTGTAGAAATGAAAGAAGATAAGAAAAAGGAAAGTAAAATTGTTGTTGGAGATTTGGAATTAGATTTAGATAAATTTGAAGTAAAGGTAAGAGGAGAAGTTATTGATTTAACATTAAGAGAATTTGAAGTATTAAAATTTTTAGCTTCACAACCAGAACAAGTTGTAACTAGAGAAACTTTACTTGAAAAAGTATGGGGATATGAATATTATGGCGATATAAGAACTGTTGATGTTACAGTAAGAAGAATTAGAGAGAAGATAGAAAAAGATACATCAGCACCTAAAATATTAATAACTAAAAGAGGTGTAGGTTATTATATAGCTTCTAAATAAAAGGATTTAAAAACTAAAGAACTTATTGTTAAATAAATTAACAAATAGGTTCTTTTTTTCTTGAATAAAAGTTAAAAATGTGATTAAATATGTAAAAAAAGAATAAAGGGAAATAATAAAAATGGAAAGAACTAAAACAAGAAAAGTAATGGTAGGAAATGTCCAAATAGGAGGACAAAACAAAGTTGTTATACAATCAATGTGTAATACAAAAACAAAGGATATAGAAGCAACTGTAGCACAGACTTTAGAATTAGAAAAAGCAGGTTGTGAGATTATAAGAGTTGCATGCTTAGATATGGAAGATGCAAAAGCAATAAAAGAAATAAAGAAAAAAATACATATTCCAATTGTAGCTGATATACATTATGATTATAGAATAGCATTAGAGGCAATTAGCTCAGGAGTAGATAAAGTTAGAATAAATCCTGGAAATATTGGCTCTAAAGATAGAGTAAAAGCTGTTGTAGATAAGTGTAAAGAAAAGCATATTCCAATTAGAATAGGGGTAAATGGTGGGTCTCTTGAGAAAGACCTATTAGAAAAGTATGGAAAACCAACAGCTAAAGCAATGGTTGAAAGTGCAAAAAGACATATTGACATTTTAGAAGAACTTGATTTTCATGATTATGTTTTATCACTTAAAGCAAGTAACTTGGATTTATGTATTGAAGCTTATGAGGAAGCATCAAAAGAATTTGATTGTCCACTTCATTTAGGAATAACAGAAAGCGGAACTGAATTTAGTGGAACAGTAAAGTCAAGTATAGGTCTTGGATATATGTTAAGAAATGGGATAGGGGATACAATGAGAGTATCTTTATCAGATGATCCTGTAAAAGAGATTAAGGTTGCAAAAGAAATATTGAAAGACTGTAATTTATATAAAAAATCACCAACTTTAGTAGCATGTCCTACTTGTGGTAGAACACAAATAGATTTAATACCTATTGCAAAAGAAGTAGAAGAGTTTTTACAAGGGATAGAAGCAGATATTACAGTTGCCGTTATGGGGTGTAGTGTAAATGGACCTGGAGAGGCAAGAGAAGCAGATATTGGAATTGCAGGTGGAGTTAAAGAAGGATTGCTTTTTAAAAAAGGTGAAATTATTAAGAAGGTAAAACAGGAAAATATTGTAGATGTACTAAAAGAAGAAATTTTAAATATGGTAAATAATTAAAGAAGGTCTTAAAGAGGGATTGATATGGAAGTAATACTAGGAAAAAGTGCAGGATTTTGTTATGGCGTAAAAAAGGCAGTTGACGGAGCAAAACATGAATTAAAAAAAGCAAAAGGAAAGGCTATATATTGTTTAGGAGAAATTGTTCATAATAAACAAGTAATAAAAGAGTTAGAGGAAAAAGGATTAGTTTTTATAGAAGATATTAGTGAGGCAAAAGGAGAAACAATAGTTAGAGCACATGGAATAAAAAAAGAAATATATAAATTGGCTAAAAAAGCTAAAATAAATCTTAAAGATTTCACATGTCCTAATGTTTTAAGAATCCATAAAATTGCAGAGGAACATGCAAAAAGGGGATATTATATTTTCTTATGTGGTAGCAAAAATCACCCAGAAAATATTGGAACACTAAGTTTTTGTGGTAATAATGTTGCAGTAATAGAAACAGAAGAAGATGTACCTTCTGCAATAGAAAAATTAAAAAGTAGTAGTATTAGAAAATTATTAGTTATTTTACAGACGACTTATAGTGTAGAAAGATTTAAAAAGATAGAAAAAATGATAAAGGAACATATACCTGAAAATGTAAAATTAGTAATTAAAAATACCATTTGTAGAGCAACAGAGTTAAGACAAAAAGAGACAGAAGAAATTGCCAAAAAAGTCGAATATATGATAATTATCGGTGGGGCAAATAGCTCTAATACTAAAAAACTATATGAAATAGGAAAAGCTAATTGTAAAAATTGTGTATGTATAGAAAAAGCAAGTCAATTAGATTTAAATTCTATAAGCAAATGCGAAAAAGTGGGAGTAATGGCAGGAGCTTCAACTCCACAAGAATTAATAGAAGAAGTTGTAAGTATATTAAAATAAAAACTGGATTTCCAGTTTTTATTTTTTCCTTAATTAATTGTAGTGCTTGTTGCACCAGTACCTACAACAGCTTCTTGTAGTGCTCTCCAAGTATTACAGCCAACAATTCCATCAGCAGATAGTCCTCTTGAACGTTGGAAACTTATTACTGCGTTTTGGGTAGCTGAACCAAAAATACCATCTAATCCATTAGTTCTATAACCAAGAGTATTTAAATCATCTTGTGCAATTAAAACATAATTACTTAAACTTCCTCTTCTAAGTGTAGGATATCCACCAGAAGAACAAGCCGGTTTGCCGGAAACGCTTATCAAAATGTACCCAAGTAGGTGTTAAAGAAAGTGGCTCAACAAATGACCATACACCAGAATTATTTGCTGAGTTCCAAAGTTGAGTTCTTCTTGTAGAAGATAATGTTTGACCAACGTCAAAAGCAACTCCAGCGTAATGTTGACTTTGATTTCCATGTCCTCCTTCATATGGTCTTTTAAAGGCAAAACCAACAGGAATTGGACCTCCGAAAATATATCTTTGACTATTCCAACTTTGCATACATCTTTTTGTTGTCCATAATATGTTACTTTTACTAGAACCTCTAAATTCTCTTACTCTTAAAGTTCCATTTGTATTATATGGCATAGGTTCTGATTCGCCTCTGTAATATGTTTCCATTCTATCTGTATCATTATTAAAAACTAGTATCTTTGCCATAAAAATAATCCTCCCATATATTCTTTCTAATATATTATGAGAGAATTATATTTTTGTTGCTATTTATTTTAATTTTTATTCTTATTATTCTATAATGAACCTAAATATGCAAAAGTATTATTTTTTATTGTTAAATTTCCGTTTTTACTATATTTGTCAAATAAATCTTCGAAGGCCTTTATATATTCATTATAATTTTTATCTTCTTTTCTTAGTGAATAAGATTTAGATAAATTAACTCCAATAAAAGTTTCTTTATTATATATTTGATTGTTTTCTGTTATTTTACATTCATAAGTACCATTTGAAAAGAATTCTTTTATTAGTTGTTCTCTTTTTTCATCTTGTAAAATATTATTTATTTCTTTAAATTGATTTGTATATGTATAATCTATATTTTTTTCTTCTTTAACAATAGTATCATTTGTATCTAGTTTATTCCAAATAATACAAACTTTTCCGTTTGGTTTTAATATTCTTTTACATTCTTTTCTAAAAGATTTGATATCAAACCAATGAAATGCTTGAGCAACAGTTATTAAATCGGTACTATTTTCTTTTAAATTTGTATTTTTATCAGTACCATTTATAGATGTAAAACTTTTATTTCCACTTAGTTTTTCTTCTAATACTTTTCTCATTTTGTCATTTGGCTCAACGGCTATGACTTTTAGATTTTTATCTAATAATTGTTTAGTAAATATTCCTGTTCCTGCACCAATATCTGCAATGACTGAATTTTTATTTAAATTACATTTAGATATAAGATAGCTTATATACTCTTCAGGATAAGATGGTCTGTACTTTTCGTAGATAGTTGCTACATAATCAAAAATATTATTTTCCATAAAATACCCCCTTAAATATAAAAGGACTAGTTTATAGTCCTCTTAAATTGCTCTTGCTTTTACAATTACTCTCATTTTACTATCATTTGTACAAGTAATTAAGGTTATTTCTTTTCTTCCATCTGTAAGCTGAGAAGTACAGCTTACATCTTCTGGTACAACTTCATATTTATCATATACAGAATAGCTAATTGTTTTTCCAGCTTCATCAGTTATATCTATAATATCTCCATTTTCTAGAGTTGGAACTTTACTAAAGAATTTAGAGTTTCTGTAATTGTGACCAACTATACAGAAGTTTCCAACTTCATTTGGATTAGGCCCCCAGAATTTTGTTGGAGATATTTTTAACAAAGCTTCTGTTTCTTCTACTGAATCTGTTTCTCCATCTAATATCGGATAATTTACATTAATTTTTGAAATATTTATTGTTGCTATTGTCGTATAATTAAATCCATCACTTGTTGTTTGTACATTATTCTTATTTACAGTTGACTGTGGATTGTTTGATTCTGAAGAACCAGCAGAAGAGTCAGCATCGTCAGATGTATCATTTAAAACAGCAATTAATACATTTCCATCTGCTAATGTTGTATCTTCAACGCCATTATTAAAATCATCTAAGATTGATTGAGAAGTCTCTTCACTTTTATTTCTATCAACTTCAGCATAAATATATACTGAGATTAAAGCAAACACCAAAAAAACAGATAAAAAGAAATAGAATTTATAAATTTTCTTTTTTCTTTTTAACTCAGGTGTGATATATAGTTTTTTTGTTACTAATATCTGATTCATAAACTTCTCCTTTTCTAATACTTCTTTTTTATTATAACATATAATAGTGTTTTTTTAAATACTTTTATGTGAATAATTTACTTTAATTGATAAATTCATTTGTTATATCTGCAAAAGCTTGAAGGGTTAATTTTTCAGCTCTAACATCTTCTGGAAGATTTAGTTTGTTTAATATTTTTACCCCTTCCTCTTTATTTAAGAAAACTTTAGTATTTGTAAGAGCATTTAATAAAGTTTTTCTTCTTTGCATAAATGCGGACTTTATAATTCTAAACATAACTTCTTTATTTTTTACTTCTACAGGAGGTTCTTTTCTTATTTCTAATTTTATAACCTCAGAAGTAACTTCTGGTTCTGGAATAAAAGAATCTTTTGGGACTTCTAAAAGGGATTTAGAAGTTGCATAATAATAAACAGAATATGTAATAGCACCAGTATCTTTGTCTCCAGGTGTTGCAATTAATCTGTCAGCTACTTCTTTTTGAATCATAACTGTTATAGAATCTAAATCTAATTTATCTTCTAATAATTTCATTATGATAGGTGTTGTTATGTAATATGGAAGATTTGCAACTATTTTTACTTGTTTTATATCAGATTGTTCTTTTTCTTTCTTTATAATAGAATTTAAATCAACTTTTAAAATATCGTTATGTAAAAGTTCAAAACTGTCATATAACTTAAATCTATCTTCCAATATGTTAATCATTTTATTATCTAATTCAACACAGATGACTTTTTTTGCTTTTTCTAATAGGTATTTAGTAAGGGTACCTAAACCAGGACCGATTTCTATTACTAAATCATCTTTGTTTACATCACTTCCATTAATTATTCCTTCTACTACTTTATCATCAATTAAAAAATTTTGTCCTAATGATTTATTTGCTCTTATATGATATTTCTTCATAATAAATTTGGTTTCTTCTAAAATATTGTCCATTTTACACCTCATAAATCTTAATTTGTTATATTTTAATACAAAATAGGAAAATCAGCAAGGGTTTATATAATATTAAAGTAAGACAGAAACGAGGAGTCCCTCGTTTCTGTCTTGGTGTACGTGAGACGAAAGTTTCGTCTCCATGGTTTACAGTTTAACCACTAGCTAAGGGCATCATAGCTGTGCAAGAGATTTCGAATAGCATCAAGCTTCTCGACAACCTCATTGACATCAAAGCCAGCTTGAGAGATATCATCGTAACCACGGATAAATTGCTTGAACAAATCCGGGTTTTGGAGGACATCTATAGATGTGACCCTAGAAACAGCCAAAGAGGCATGCTCTACAGGTTCGATGCTCACGTTCTCAGCTGAGTCATCGCCTTCTTCTGGTTGAACTGGGATTTCGATTGTTTTCCCAGTAGAAAACGTAAAACCGCTCTCTTCGAGCATCTTGTCCAAGTCTTCAAATGGACGATTCCACTTTTCGTTGAGGACACTCTTAGAAGAGATGCCTTTGGGGAAGGATGCTTCATAGAGGTTCTCTAACAAGTTGGCGATAGCTCCTGTTCTGTCTAGAAGCTCTTTAGCTTCTAGAGAAATGAAACCGATGTTCTTCAAACCGCCGTAACGGAAGTTTCCAAGATCAGACTTGAGCAAGTAGATAGTCTTGGAGATAATGCTAGTGCTGGATGGACTGAGATATTTCGCTAAAAAGCGAGAAACTTTCGTGTAGATAACGGTACTGAGAATCTTGTCCATTCCCATGCTTTGTACGAACTGCTCAAAACATTCAGCATGTTCGTCATCAGGAGTACTGAGGAATCCTTGGTGTACCAGCGTATACTGGTGACGCAGTTCATTACGTAAGCTGTAGACAAACTCACTCGGAACCAAGACCATGCCGTCGCCCTCGAGAGCTTCATTTGTAGTGACATGAAGCTGATTAAGAGCTTGCTCCATGGAAAATGAAAAACTCATCGCCCAAAGCGTGTTGAGCATGGTAGTCTCGTCCATATTGTTTGCGATTGTTATCGCATCGTCAAGAGCATCTGTGGCAAGACCAGCTTTTACAAGCTGCTTCAGGAACTTATTCCGAAGGGAATAGGTGCTCTTGGAAGATGCCTGGTAGCTGATAGTGGTTGTCATGTGAAACCTCCTAAAACTGAATGAATAATACATGTATATTATACCATTTGTTACATATTATGTCAATTTGACAGAGGCTTAAGAGATGGGTGGTTAATAAAGTAGGAGAGTAAAATTAATAATAGCTAAATTTTAAAGAGAAATATAAGTGACTATTGTGTGAATTTCCTTGACTTTTTATAGATTTTTACGTAAAATAATTGTATGAAATTTTAACAAAAGAGGCATGTCTATGAAAAATAATAAAGATAAAAATAAAAATAACCTGAGAAATAAAACAAAAAATATAAAAAAGAATAATAACTCAAATGATAATGTAATAAAAATGAAAACACCATTTGAGTCTAAAAACATGATTCAAATTAAAAAATTGAGAGTAGCTTTAATTGTTATAGTACTAATCTTTGTATTTCTAATAGGTAGAATCGGTTTTTTACAATTTGTAGAAGGAAGTACATTAAAAGAGGCAGCATATAATCAACAAGCAATAAATCAAATAATAAGTCCAAAACGAGGAAATATATATGACTCAACAGGAAAAGCACTAGCAATAAGTGCACAAGTTGATACTATTACAATTAATCCAGCAAAAATAGTTGGAGATGACGAAGAAGAAACAACAGCTTTAAAAGAAAAAGTTGCAAAAGGTCTATCTGATATTTTTGAATTAGATTATAATGAGACTTTAGAAAAAGTAAATAGTAGCTCACAAGTAGAAACTATTGCTAAAAAAGTTGAACAAGATAAAGTTGATGAATTGGAAAAATGGATGGAAGATAATAAAGTATCAGTTGGAATAAATATTGATGAAGATACAAAAAGATACTATCCATATGATAATGTGGCATCTAATGTTATAGGATTTTGTGGAAGAGATAATCAAGGATTAAGTGGTATTGAGTATCAATGGGATTCAATTTTAACTGGAACACCTGGAAAAATAGTAAGTTCAAAAGGTAGTGATCAACAAGAGATTCCAGATTCAGAAGAAACATATATATCAGCAGAAAATGGTAGTGATATAACACTTACTATAGATTATAGAATACAGACAATTGTAGAAAAATATTTAAAACAAGCAGTAGAAGAGAATGATTGTGAAAAAGGTGGAAATGCAATAGTTATGAATCCACAAAATGGAGATATTTTAGCTATGGCATGTTATCCAGATTACAATTTAAATGAGCCATATACTCCAAACTCAGTATTGGCAGAAACTTACGATTCTTTATCATCTGAAGAAAAAAGTGAAGCTTTATATAAAATGTGGGCAAACAGGTCAGTGTCAGAAACATATGAACCAGGTTCAGTATTTAAACTTATTACAGCATCAGTTGCATTAGAGGAAAATATAACAACAACAGATAAATCAGGAGACTTTGTATGTAAGGGATATGAAGAATTTGAAGATGCTTCATCAGATAAACCTGTTAGAATATCATGTTGGACTAGTGCTCATGGTGAATTAAGTTTAAGACAAGCTTTAGAAAAATCTTGTAACCCATCATTTATGCAATTAGGAAAAAGAATAGGAGCATCAACATTATATAAATATTATGATGCATTTGGATTATTTGATTCAACAAATTCAGGATTATATGGAGAACAAAGTAGTATATTCCAAAAATTAGAAAATGTAGGACCAGTTGAACTTGCAACAATGTCATTTGGACAAAGATTGAATATTACTCCACTTCAAATGGCAACAGCAGTATGTGCTATTGCAAATGACGGAGTATTATTACAACCAAGAATTGTAAAACAGATAACAAATACAGAAACAGGAGCAGTTACAGAAACACCAGTTACAGAAGTAAGACAAGTTATCTCAAAACAAACAGCAGACCAAGTAAAATCAATGATGGAATCAGTAGTAACAGAAGGAACAGGAAAAAATGCCGCAGTTGCTGGTTATTCAGTAGGTGGAAAATCAGGAACATCAGAACCAATATATACAAATACTGATGCTGGATATGTTGCATCATTTGTTGCTATTTCTCCTATAGAAGATACAAAAGTAGTAATATTAGTGACTTTATATGATCCACCAAAAAGTAATCATCAGGGAGGAACTTTAGTTGCACCAGTTGTATCACAAATGCTTACAGAGATATTACCATGTTTGGGAATACCATCAACAGATGTAGAAACAGAAGATACAAGTAACTTAATAACTGTACCAGATGTTAGAAACAAAACTGTAGCAGAGGCACAAAAAACATTAGAAGGTGCAGGATTTAAAGTAATAACACATGTTAATGGAGATGCAAATACTACTTTAGTTTCAGACCAAACTCCAAAACCAGGAGCAAGTTTATCTAAGAATTCTATCATAGTTCTTTATGGAGAAGGTAGTGAGGTTTCAACTTCAGTAGCGGTACCTGACTTAAAAGGTATGAATGCATCACAGGCAACGGCAGCTTTAAGAGAAAAGAATTTAAATATTAGTATAGAAGGAAAAGGAAATGTAATTACACAAGATTATATGGCTAATGAACAAGTACAAGAAGGAACGATAATAAAAGTAACGCTAAAACAAACAATAAGTGGTGGAGCTCAGTAAAAAGAAGGTTTTTGAACCTTCTTTTTTCATGTTTTTAAAAGAAAATAAATATAATAATATTCTTTTTCGTTCGAATGATAAATTGAGAAATAAAATAGAAAATTAAAAAAAGTAAAAAAAATTTAAAAAAAGTATTGCAAATTATAAAAACTTATATTAAAATTTAGGAGAAGTGGAGAGAAGTGGTACAAAGTGGTGACAAAGTGGAAAGAGGTGAAATTTAATTGCTAATTGGTGAATACGAGCATTCTCTAGATACAAAAGGTAGATTAATAATGCCAGCAAAGTTAAGACAAGATATGGGAGAGAAATTCATCGTAACAAAAGGATTAGATGGATGTTTATTTGCGTTTTCACAAAATGAGTGGTTAAATTTCGAAACAAAATTAAAATCTTTACCACTATCAGATAGAAATGCTAGAAACTTTGTAAGATTTTTCTTATCAGGAGCAACAGAATGTGAACTAGATAAACAAGGAAGATTTCTAATTCCTAATAATTTAAGAGTAGCAGCAAACTTAGAAAAAGAAACTGTTATTATAGGAGTTGGAACTAGACTTGAAATTTGGGATAAAGCTACATGGGATAAATGTGATGAAAATATTTCTGCTGACGAAATTGCAGAAAATATGACAATGCTTGGTATATAACTTTTTTTAAAAGTTTATATAAAAACAAAAGACAAAGATACAAAAGATAAAGATTTTAAGTTACAAAAGAAAAAGTCGCAAAAGAATTAAAACATACAAAAGATAAAAAACAAAAGATAATATTACAAAAGAAAATTATGCAAAAGATGAAGTTGTACAAAAGATAAATGTACAAAAGAAATTAAATTAAACATTTTATACGTAAGAAAAACCAAAAGAAAGTACATATAAAGAAAAACAGCTGGTAGTTTTTTATAAATTGCCAGCTAAAATTGCATTATAAGAATTCAGAGGTGTAAAATTGGAATTTAAACATGAACCAGTTATGTTACAAGAATGCATAAATGGATTAAACATTAAAGAAGATGGTATATATGTAGATGGAACCCTTGGTGGTGCCGGACATAGTAAAGAGATTTTAAAAAGATTATCTAATGAAGGTAGATTAATTGGAATAGACAGAGACGAAGAGGCTTTGCTTGCTGCAAAAGAAAATTTAAAAGAATTTACTAATGTTACATATGTCCATGATAATCATGACAATATAAAAAATATATTAGAACATTTAAAAATAAATAATGTAGATGGAATATTGTTAGATTTAGGGGTTTCATCATATCAGTTAGATGAAAGAAATAGAGGTTTTAGCTATTTGGGTGAAAATGAACTCGATATGAGAATGGACAAAACCCAAGAGCTCACAGCAAAAGAGGTAGTAAATAATTATAAAGAAGAAGATTTAGCAAATATAATTTATCAATATGGAGAAGAGAGATTTTCTAGAAAGATTGCTAAAAATATTTGCGAATATCGAAAACAAAAGGAAATTGAAACCACTAAAGAATTAGTAGAAATAATAGAAAAATCAATACCAAGAAAATTTCAAAATGATGGACACCCAGCAAAAAGAACATTCCAAGCAATTAGAATAGAAGTAAATAATGAAATAAAGCCATTATATGATACTGTTAAAAATTGTATAGAATGTCTAAAACCAGGGGGAAGACTTTGTATAATAACATTCCATTCGCTAGAAGATAGAGCAGTTAAAAATGCATATATTGATGCTAAAGGAAAATGTACATGTCCAAAAGATTTACCATATTGTGTATGTGGTGCAAAATCTTTAGGAGAAATAATTACAAGAAAACCAATTGTAGCAACAGATGAAGAAAAAGAAAGAAATTCAAGAAGCAAAAGTGCAAAACTTAGAATTTTTGAGAGAAAATAATAGCAAAAGAAAAGGAGGTGAGGTAACTTATGGCAAGAAGTGGATATCAATATACTACAAATCCAAGAAAGTTAGAGCCAGATTATAAACCACAAAAGCAAAAAAGAAAATTAAAAGTAGTAGAAGATGTACCAAGACAAAAGGTACAAATATCAAAAGAACAAAAGAAAAAACAAATGAAAATGACTTTATTTGTTATTGCTATTTTTGGAGTTCTACTTACTATAAGTTACCGAAACTCACAAATAAATGAAAAATTCACAGAAATGCAAAATTTAAAACAAGAATTAGCTTCTTTACAAAAAGAGAATGAGCAAACAAAAGTTAGTATACAAAACGGTTTAAATTTGACTAATATAGAAAAACTTGCAAAAGAAAAATTAGGTATGCAAAAACTAACTAATAAACAAACTGTATATGTAAGTCTACCTAAAAAAGACTATGTAGAATCAGCTTCTGAAGAGGTTGTGATAGAGGATAATGAAAATTGGTTTCAAAAGTTTGTAGATAAGATATTTAATAGATAATAATTTTATAAAAGAATAAATGAAAAACTTCCTAATAGAATTAAATAGGAGGTTTTTTTATGATTGAGACAAAGTTATCAAACAAAAGGAAAATGAGAAATATGCTATTTATTTGTTTCTTAATCTTGATTTGTTTAGTTCGGAAGAATAGGCTTTATTCAATTTGTACAAGGAAGTGAATTAAAAGATTTAGCATATATGCAACAAACATTAGATAGAACTATAAATCCAAAAAGAGGTACTATTTACGATAGCACTGGGAAAAATGTTTTAGCAATTAGTAGTACTGTTGAAACTGTGACAGTAAATCCTGGAAATATTTCTAAAGAAGATAAAGAAAAAGTTGCAAAAAAATTATCAGAATTATTTGAATTAGATTATGAAACAGTACTAAAAAAGGTAACTAAAAGAAGCTCAATAGAAACAATAGTAAAACAAGTAGAAAAAGAAAAGACAGATGAATTAAGAAAATGGATGGAAGAAAACGAAATACTTACAGGTATAAATATTGATGAAGATACAAAAAGATATTATCCAAATTCTACTTTAGCATCACAGATAATAGGATTTTGTGGAAGTGACAATCAAGGACTAGACGGAATAGAAGCAAAATATGATGAAGAGCTAAAAGGCGAGAAAGGTAGTATTCAAAGGCATACTGATGCAAAAGGGGGAGAAATAGGTGATGAAGGAGAAAATTATGTACCAGCAGTTGATGGGAATGATTTAGTATTAACAATAGACTTAAACATTCAATCAATAGTGGAAAAATATTTAGAAGAAGCTTGTATAGACAATGAATGTACAGATGGCGGAAATGTAATAGTAATGAATCCACAAAATGGAGATATCTTAGCTATGGCTACATATCCTTCATATAATTTAAATGAACCATTTGAACCTTATACAGATGAATTAAAACAAAATTGGGATAGCATGTCTCAGCAAGATAAAACGACCGCACTTCAGGCAGTATGGAGAAATAAAGCTATTGCAGATACATATGAACCAGGCTCAGTTTTTAAATTAATTACAGCATCGGCGGCGTTAGAAGAAGGAATTACTGATACAGATAATGAAGGAGAATTTTCATGTACTGGAGGAATTGAAGTAGCAGGTGTTAGAATAAAATGTTGGAGATATTACAGACCACATGGAAGTGAAAGTTTAAGGCAAGCTTTAATGAATTCTTGTAATCCTGTTTTTATAGGACTTGGACAAAAATTAGGAGTAGAGACATATTATAGTTATTTAGAAAAGTTTAAATTGCTAGAAATAACAGGAATAGATTTGCCGGGAGAAGCTGGAAGCATATTTTTGAAAAAAGACAAAGTTGGACCAGTAGAACTTGCAACAATTAGTTTTGGTCAAAGATTTGAAATAACGCCAATTCAATTAGTAACAGCAATATCAGCAATTGCAAATGGAGGAACAAGTATAAAACCAAGAGTTGTAAAACAAATAATAAATAGTGAAACAAACGAAATAACAGATATTCCTGTAGAAAAAAATGAAACTGTAATCTCAAAAGAAACCTCAGAAAAAGTGCTTAGCATGATGGAATCAGTTGTATCAGAAGGAACTGGAAAAAATGCAAAAGTTGCAGGATATAGAATAGGAGGAAAGACAGGAACATCAGAAGACGGTGTAAATACCAATAAATATGTTACTTCATTTTTAGGGGTAGCTCCTATAGATAATCCACAAGCAGTTGTTTTAGTTACACTTTATAATCCAACAGGAGAAGGAGGACATCAAGGTGGTGGAGTTGCTGCACCTGTTGGTGGTCAGATATTTAGTGAGATATTACCATATTTAGAAGTAAATCAAACAGGTGAAGGAGAAGAAGTGGTAGAACAAATACAAACACCAGATGTTTTAGGAAAAAGTTTGAAGGAAGCGGAAAGTATATTAAAAGAAAATGATTTAGAGGCTGTATACGAGACAGATAGTGAGGAAATTGATAAAGAAAACACTTATGTAGAAGAACAAACACCTAAAGCAGGAATTACAGTAAATAAAGGAAGCAAAATATATCTAAAATAAGATAGATTTTTTGAAAAAAGTGTGATATAGTATGAGGGAAAGAAAGAAGGTAGAATTTTATGGAAAAAGAAAATTGTTTTGAACTAAAATTAGTAGATTTAAGTAAAAAAACTGAAATAGTAGTAACTGTTTTAATAGCAATTGGAGCATTATTAACGCCTTTTATAATACCACAGTTATTACAAGTAATTTTTGGAAAAACAAGTTTTATAGCGGCGAATTCACAATATGTAGTAGGCAGTATTGTAAATATTGCATTAATATTTGCAGGAATTAATTTAAAAGGATATAAGAAAATTATAGGAATAATAACACTTCCAAGTGTTTCAGCAATATGTAGTGGATTTATATTTAAAACTGCATCTATATATACAGTTTATATGATACCAGCAATTTGGCTTGGAAATTTTGCACTTGTTTATTTGTATAGAAAAATATATGTAGAAAAAAAGAAAAATTATGTATTAACATCTGTTGTAGCAATTTTAGTTAAAGCAGCAATTATATTCTTTGGATTTAATTTACTTACTTGGGTCAATGTTATACCAGGACAAGGAAAAGTATTTGAAGCATTACAATTATCAATGGGTATGAATCAATTAGTTACTGCTACAGTGGCTGCTGTTGTGGTAGCAGGAATAATAGTTGGAATTAAAACAAAAAAAGGTCTATACAAAAAAGCATAAAAGTTATATAATATAGCAAAATTGTAAGCAAGATTTTTGTTATAGATTATAATAATCGAAAGGATTAGGAAAATGAAAATAAAAGACTTATTAATTGGGCTAGAAGGTCTAAAAGCAAGAGGAAATTTAGAGATTGACGTAAAGGGTATTGCCTGTAATTCTAACAAAGTAAAAGAAGGAGATTTGTTTGTTGCAATAAAAGGCTTTGAATATGATGGTCATGAATTTATTAATGAAGCAATAAAAAATGGTGCGAAAGCAATTTTAATAGAAGAAGGTTGTGATTTAAAATCTTTTAAAGTAAAATCTGATACTGTTGTTATTATGGCAAAAGATACTAGAGAAGCATTAGCAATAGTTTCATGTAATTTTTATAAAAATCCTTCTAAGAAATTTAAGTTAATTGGAATAACAGGAACAAAAGGAAAAACAACAACTTCATATATGATAAAAGAAATCTTAGAAAGAGCAGGTAAGAAAGTTGGCTTAATTGGAACTTTAGAGACTTGTATAAATGGAAAAAAGTTAAAAACAAATGATAGAACTACTCCAGAAAGTCTAGAATTACAACAATTATTTAGTAAAATGGTAGAAGAAAAAGTAGAAGTTGTTGTAATGGAGGTATCTTCACAAAGTTTAAAACTTCATAGAGTAACAGGTTGTGATTTTGATATTGCAGTATTTACTAATTTTTCAGAAGACCATATAAGCGAAATAGAACATCCTACAATGGAAGATTATTTACAATCAAAATTAAAATTATTCCAAATGTGTAAAGTAGGAGTAGTAAATGCAGATGATGTTCAAGGCGCTAAAATACCAAGATTATTTCCAGATAGTGATATAACAACTTTTGGAATAGATAACTTTGCAAATGTAATGGCAAGAGATGTTACAGTAACTAATACTTATGCAGACTTTAAAGCTAAACTAACAGATAGAAATGAAAGAGTAAAAGTTGGAATACCAGGAAGATTTAGTGTGTATAATTCGCTTGCGTCTATTTGTGTAGCAAAGAAATTTGATGTATCTCCAGAAGTTATAAAAGAAGCTTTATTAGAAGTAAGAGTACCTGGAAGATCAGAAATGGTAGATAATAAATTAGAAATACCAATCATGATAGATTATGCACACACACCAGAAAGTTTAGAAAGTATCTTAAAAACAGTTAAGATATATACTAGAGGAAGGGTCATTTGTGTGTTTGGTTGTGGAGGAAATAGAGATTCTAGCAAAAGACCTATTATGGGAGAGATAGCAGGAAGAACAGCTGATTATACATTTATTACAACAGATAATGCAAGAAATGAAGAACCACAAGATATTGCTAATCAAATAGAAGCTGGAATAAAGAAAACAAAAGGAAAATATTCTGTTGTTTTAGATAGAAAAGAAGCAATAAGAGAAGCTATTAAGATGGCAAATAAAATGGACATCGTTGTAATTGCAGGAAAAGGTCATGAATTATATCAAGAAATAAATGGTGAAAAAATACCATTTGATGAAAGAAAAATAGTAAAAGAAATAACAAATGAAATAAAATAGAAGATAGGAATATTTTCTGTCTTTGGAAAGGTTTGGGATAATGAAAGTAGAGACAACACTATTAATAATATCATTTTTTGTAACAGTTATATTAGGAATGATTATCATTCCAATACTTAGAAAATTTAAAGTAGGACAAATAGAAAGAGAAGATGGACCAAAATCTCATTTAAAGAAACAAGGAACACCTACAATGGGTGGAATTATGATGATTATTTCAATGATACTTGTAGTGACAGGTGCATATATATTTTTAACTGTAAATAATCAAGGAGATTTAGCAAATAATTTATTACCAATCTTGTTACTTACAATAGGATTTGGATTAATTGGTTTTATAGATGATTTTAAAAAGTTAGTATTGAAAAATACAAAAGGTTTAAAGCCAAGTTATAAAATGTTAGGTTTATTAATAATATCTGTAGCATATGTTGTTTATTTAGTATATGGATTACATATAGGAACAGAAACTTATATTCCTTTTATGAAAGAATATATAACATTGCCAATATATATTTATATTCCATTTGCTATACTTGTAATATTAGGAACAACAAATGCAGTTAATCTAACAGATGGAATTGATGGTCTTGCATCTAGTGTAAGTGCAATTATAATAACATGTCTTACTATTATAGGAATCTTATTTGGACATCAAGAAATATCTGTTTTTGGAAGTGTTGTAATAGGTGCAATCTTAGGATTTTTAATGTTTAATTTACACCCTGCAAAAGTCTTTATGGGTGATACTGGTTCACTTCTTTTAGGAGGAGTGATTTCAGCCATGGCACTTTATCTAAAAATGCCATTATTATTAATAGTAATTGCATTGGTTCCAGTAATTGAAACATTATCTGTAATTATCCAAGTTATATACTTTAAAAAGACGGGGAATAGGGTATTTAAAATGACACCAATACATCATCACTTTGAATTATCAGGTTGGAAAGAAAATAAAGTAGTGGTTGTGTTTAGTTTGGTAACTTTAATATTATGCATAATTGGACTAAAGATTATATAAGATTATAGTAGAAACAAAAGTTAAGGAAGGAAGAAATTTATATGGCAAAGAAGAAGACCAAGACTTTTTCAAGTTTTGTGAATAATCCAATAGATTTTACCTTAGTAATAACTATTTTATTGTTATTATCTATTGGATTAATTATGGTACTTTCTGCAAGTTCGCCATCAGCACTAGCAGAAGATGGAAATAGTTATTCATATTTTTCAAAGCAACTTATTTTTGCAGTACTTGGAATAATTGCGATGTTATTTATATCTAAAATAGATTATAGATTTTATCAGAAGTTTTATAAACATGCATGGGTAATAGCATTTATTTTACTAGCATTAGTACTTGTAGCAGGAAGAACTATAAATGGAGCAAAAAGATGGATTTATGTTACAGATACATTATCAGTTCAACCTTCTGAGATTGTAAAAATATTAATGATTATATTCTATGCAGGAATATTGGTGAAAAATAGAGATGAACTTTCAAAATACGGAAAAGGTTTTATAAAGCACATACTTTTTCTAGCACCAATTATATTATTACTTCTATTAGAGCCACACTTTAGTGCATCAATTGTTATTATTGGAATTTGTGCTATTATGATGATTATGGCTGGTTGTAAATTTTGGCATTTCTTAGCAACAGGGGCAGTTGTAGGAATACCAGCTGTAATAGCTTTAGTAGTTACATCTCCATATCGTTTACAAAGAGTATTAACCTTTTTAGATCCTTGGCAAGATGCAACAGGAGATGGTTGGCAGGTTATTCAGAGTTTGTATGCAATTGGTTCAGGTGGTTTATTTGGTGCAGGATTAGGTGAAAGTAAACAAAAATATTTATACATACCAGAGCCTCATAATGATTTCATATTCTCAATTTTAGGAGAGGAATTAGGATTTATTGGTTGTGCAGTAGTAATAATATTATTTGCAATATTAATATGGAGAGGTATATTAATTGCAATGAAAGCTCCAGATATGTTTGGAAGTTTGCTTGCAATTGGTATAACAGCATTGGTTGCAATTCAAGTAGTTATAAATATAGCAGTTGTAACATCATCAATGCCAGCAACAGGAATGCCACTTCCGTTCTTTAGTTACCGGTGGTACTGCACTATTTATATTACTGTGCGAAATGGGAATTTTATTAAATATATCAAGAGCATCAGCAAAAGAATAAAAATTTGAGACACTTTGGAAATATATATAATAAAAGTGTCTCTTATTCATAAAATATGGAGGTAAAATATGAGAGTTATAATTGCAGCAGCGGGAACGGCAGGTCACATTAATCCAGGCCTTGCAATAGCAAATAAAATAAAGAAAGAACAAAAAGATTCAGAAATTGTATTTATAGGAACAACAAGAGGATTAGAAAATGATTTAGTCCCAAGAGCAGGATATAAATTAAAAACAATAGATGCTTATGGTTTAAGTAAGGAAATATCGATAGAAAATTTAAAAAAAATGTATAGGACTTTAAAAGGTTTTGGAGAGGCTAAAAAGATAATAAAAGAATTTAAACCAGATATAGTAATAGGAACAGGTGGATATATTTGTGGTGCAACAATTACTGCTGCACATAGTTTAAAAATTCCAACATTATTACATGAATCTAATGCATTTCCAGGAAAGGCTGTTAAAATGCTTGCAAGAAAAACAAATACAATACTTGTTTCTTTTAAAGATGCTGTACCAAGAATAAAAAATTGTAAAAATGTTGTTTTTACAGGGACACCTGTAAAGATTAAAAAACAAAATTATTCTGAATCAAGGAAAAATGGAATAATATCTGATGTAGGACTAAAAACAGATAAGCCAATTGTGTTAGTATTTGGTGGAAGTCAAGGAGCAAAGAAAATTAATGATACAATTGTAGAGATAATAAAAGATAAAAAGAATAAAGATTATCAAATGATTTGGGCAACGGGACCAAAACAATTTGATAATATAAAAGAAGAATTAGAAAATTTGAGTTTAAATATTAACAATATACAAAATATGAAAATAATACCTTACATATATAATATGGAAGAACTTATGAATGTGGTTGATTGTATTGTAGCAAGAAGTGGTGCAATGACAATCACAGAAATATCAAATTTAGGAAAACCATCAATACTTGTTCCTCTTCCAAATGTAAGCCATAATCATCAATTATATAATGCAAAAGCCTTGGAAAATGTAGGGGCAGCTAAAATAATATTAAATGATGAAATTAGTGGTGAAAAATTAAATAAAGCAATAGAGGAGATTGTTTTAGATAAAGATGAAATGAAAAAGATGGGAGAAAATGCATTAAAAATATCAACAGTAGATGCGGAAGATAAAATATATGAGGAAATAAAAAAATTGGTTAAATAGAGGTAAAACGATGATAAAAAGTATACAGTTTAAAATTATATTAGTATTTTTCTTAGTAGGAATAATTTTGATAGGTGGACTTCGGATGTTTTTATTTATATTCATTAAATGTATTAAATAATGGAATAGAAAGTGGAACATTAGAAAATTTAGCAGAGCTTTCAGATATTGTCACAAATATAAAATACAATACATTTTTGGCATTAATAATATGTACAGTAGTTTTCTTAATTGTAGGAATTCTTATATTTGTATTTTTATCAAGATTTGTAATTTATCCAATTAATAAATTAATAAAGAGTGCTGAAAAGATTGCTGAAGAAGATAAAGATGGTATAAAGAAAACAAAATCAAAAAAGAAAACTGATATGGACAACCTAGAAGATGTCCTTGGACTTATGACTACTGAGTTAAAAGAAAAACTAAGTGAAGTTTCAACACAGAAAAACCAAATAGAAACAATACTTCTACATATGACAGATGGAATTATAGCTTTTAATAGACAAGGGGAAGTTATTTTAATAAATCCAGCAGCTAAAAAGTTTTTAAGTATAGGACCAGAAGATGAAACTTTTGATGATATATTTAAAAAATATGATGTAAATATTAATATGGAGAAAATTATTTATTTGGAAAATTGGACATCAACAGAGCAAAGGATAAAAGTAGATGATAGCTATATGAATGTATTCTTTGCACCATTCAAGAACGATACAGAAAGACCAGATGGTGTAATTGCTGTTATCCAAGATATTACAGAACATGTAAAACTAGATAATATGCAAAAAGAATTAGTTGCAGATGTATCTCATGAATTAAAGACACCAATAACATCAATTATGGGGTATGCAGATACTTTATTAGAAGGTGAATATGATAAAGAAACTCAAGGAAAATTCTTGAATGTAATTGCAACAGAAGCAAGAAGAATGGCAAGGTTAGTTACAGATTTATTAACACTTTCAAGATATGATAATAATAACAAATCAGTTAGTAAGGAATCATTTGATTTAGGTGATTTAGTTAAAAAATGTCAGGACAAGCTAGGAATAGAAATAAAGAAAAAGAATCATACAGTAAACTGTTTTGTAACAGCAGATGTTCCACCAGTTTATGCAAATAAGGATGATATAGAAAGAGTTGTTTTAAATATATTATCAAATAGTATAAAATATACTCCAGATGGTGGAGAAATAAAGATATATGTTGGATTTGTTTATAATGATGCATATATAAAAGTGTTTGATAATGGAATAGGAATCCCAGAAGAGGATTTAGGAAGAATTTTTGAGAGATTTTATCGTGTAGATAAAGCACGTACAAGAGAAATGGGAGGAACAGGACTTGGACTTTCTATTGCAAAAGAAATACTTGATAAAAATGGTGGAAGTATAGATATTAAAAGTGTAGTGGGACAAGGTACAGAAGTTGTAATTAGGATTCCAACCAAAGCAGATTTTTAAGTTGATAAATTATTTAAAATAATGTATAATAGAAAAGCAAAGAAAAACTAAAGTAAAAAAGGGAGAGATAAACTTGAATTCAACAGTTAAAGAAGTGTTAGAATGGGTATATTGTATTATAATTGCATTGGTCTTAGCAATGTTATTTCGTTATTTTATAGGAACACCAACAGTTGTTCAGATGAGTTCAATGTATCCAACTTTGGAACAAAATCAAAGATTATGGCTAAATAGATGGGGAAGAACAACAAAAACTTTACCTGAAAGAGGAGAAATAATAACATTTGAAGAACCATCTAAAATAGATTATTCAGCTTCTGAAATAGATGAAGCTAATCCAGTAGCGCAATATGAAGAAAGAAATGGTTGGGAATGGTTTGTTAAAAACTTTTTAGAAATAGGAAAGAGAAGTTATATTAAAAGAGTTATAGCTCTACCGGGAGAACATGTTCAAATAAAAGATGGTAAAGTATATATTAATGATGAAGAGTTAGATGAGCCATATTTACAAGATGGAATAGTAACAGATGTTATAGGTGCAGGATTTGATGATTTTGTTGTACCGGAAAATTGTGTATTTGCAATGGGTGATAATAGAAATCATAGTAAAGACTGTAGAGCATTTGGATGTATCCCATTAGAGAAAATAGAAAGTACAGTAGCAATTAGAATTTGGCCATTAGATAAATGGGGTAAAGTAGAATAAAAGGAGAACACTAAATGTTTCAAAATATTCTAGGAAATGATAAAATAAAAAACTTATTACAAGAATCAGTAAATAATAATAAAGTATCACATAGCTATTTATTTGTTGGCAAGTCAGGAATTGGTAAAAAGATGATAGCAAAAGAATTTGCAAAAGCTATTCTTTGTTTAGGTGATAACAAATACTGTGATAATTGTAAGTCTTGTCTAGAATTTGATGGTCAAAATAATCCCGACTTCTTTATAGTAGAATCAGATGGAAATACTATAAAAATTGACCAGATTAGAAATATGCAAAAGGGAGTACAAGAAAAGCCAATTATATCTAGAAGTAAGGTTTATATAATTGATAATGCGGATTTTATGACAAAAGAAGCACAAAATGCATTATTAAAAACTTTGGAAGAACCACCAGAATTTGTAACAATAATTTTGATTGGTGAAAATGAAAATGAATTCCTTACTACAATAAAATCAAGATGCATGATTATACATTTTAATTCTATCAGTGATTCTGATATGGAAAAATATTTACAAGAAAATTATAATATGAATGTTACCTCTAATATGTTAGATGTATTTCAAGGTAGTATTGGAAAGGCAATAGAGCTTAAAGATAAACAAGAAGAGTATTTAATAATTGAACAAGCAATAGAAAATATAGAAAAAGAAGACTTAATAGATTTAATAAAAAAATTGGACATATTATATACTTCAAAAGATGAAATATTTGATATGTTAGATTATATAAATATAATCCTATTAAAGAAATCAAAAGAAAATGTGAAATACACAGATTGTATAAAAATTGTGGAAAATACTAAGAGAAGAATTGATCAAAATGCAAATTATGATATGAGTATAGACAATATGTTATTTAATATATGGGAGGAAGTAGTTTGAAAAATATAATAGGAGTTAGATTTAAAAAATTAGGTAAAATATATTTTTTTAATCCTAAAAATTTAAAGGTAAAAAAGGGAGTAAAAGTAATAGTTGAAACTGCTCAAGGTGAAGAGTATGGCGAAGTTGTAATTCCTAACCGTTTTGTTGAAGATGAAAAGATAGTTGCACCTTTAAAAAAAGTTATTAGAATTGCAAATGGAAGAGACCATAAACATTTTGAAGAATGTAGAAGAAAAGAAAAAGAAGCTTTTAAAACTTGTCAAAAGAAAATAAAAGAACATGGACTAGCTATGACATTAACTGATGTAGAATATAAATTTGATGATAGTAAAATTTTATTCTATTTTACAGCTGATGGAAGAATTGACTTTAGAGAGTTAGTAAAAGATTTAGCAGCAATTTATAAAACTAGAATCGAATTAAGACAAATTGGTGTGAGAGATGAAGTAAAAAGAATAGGTGGAAATGGTGTTTGCGGAAGAGAACTTTGCTGTTGTACATTCTTAAGAGATTTTGAAGCTGTTTCTATAAAGATGGCAAAAGAACAAAATCTATCTCTTAACCCAAGTAAAATATCAGGAAATTGTGGTAGACTTATGTGCTGCTTAAAATATGAAAGTGATGTTTATGAAGAAAAATTAAAAAGACTTCCAAGCATTGGTGCTATTGTTAAAACACCAGATGGTGAAGGAGAAGTTGATAATATAGAGACTTTAAGAGAAATTATTAGAGTAAAAGTAAAAGATGGAGATAATCTGGTATCAAAAAAATATCCAGCAAGTGAAATTACAATAATAAAAGATAACAAGGCTGAGAAGGTTGATGAAGAAGAAATAGAACACAAACAAGAATTAGAAGAACTAGAAAAGTTAGAACAAGAAGATAAGAAAATGGAGACAAATGAAGACGAGTTTTAATACTCGTTTTTGTTTTATATAAGTATAATTTAGGAGAATTGAGATGAAAGTTTTAACAATTAAACAGCCATGGGCAAGTTTGATAATTGAAGGATATAAAAGATTTGAATTTAGAAGTTGGAAAACTAAATATAGAGGAGATTTATTAATCCATGCAGGAAAATCTATTGATAAAGAAGCTTATGAAAGACTAAAAGGCTATTTAAAGGATATGCCTTTAGGAAAGATTATTGGAAAGGTAGAACTTACAGATTGTATAAAAACAACTCCTGAATTCTTTGAAGAAAGATTAAAAGAAAATAAAGATATTTATACTAAAAGCATATTTAAAGAAGACTATGCTTGGCGAGTTGAATTAAAAGAAAAGTTTGATAAACCAATAGATGCAAAGGGAAAATTAGGTTTATGGAATTATGATGAATAGAAGACAGGAATAAATCCTGTCTTATTTCTTTATATCATTGAAATCCATATATGGAACACCAATATATAAATCTCTATTTCCATCAAGTGTGTGGCGTTTTATTATAGAATAACCTTCAGGAGAAGCGGATGAATATCTATAGATACGTGTTCCTCCGTCGCTTGCTTCATCAGAATTAACATTATTTTTATTTTCTTTTACGTCTATTGTACAATTATCTACAATATCTTGAGGATTTAACTTGTTTTGTTTTATAGCATCTTCTAATGGTAATTCTTCATCATTGATTTTTACAAAGACATTTCCTCCAAAAGTATAAATATTGTAATCTAGGTAAGTTCCTTTTTCTATTACTGTTTTCATTCCTAAATCTTTTCTTGATTTAAAAATTAGTTCAAAATTAGAATTATAAGAAATATTATAAAAACAGCTACAAATAAATATTCTGCTAGAGAAATCTTCGTTTCTATTTTCGAAATAAAGAGTTTTACTTTCACCTAAAATATCTTCTACAATTCTATAATCATTAACAGATAGAGTTTGTTCTGAAATAATTCTATCTTCTTCAGATGAAAAATTATCTCTTCTATTATCTTGTCTAAATAATATTTTTCCATCATTAGATAAAATGATATCAACTAAAATAGTATCTCCTTCAGGTGTTGAAAATGCAATTCTTATTTTATCAGGTGTTTTGTTTTCTATGTTAGAGATAAAACTTTCTAGTTTTTCTTCATTATAATTTACATTATATCCAACAACAAAACAACCATCAGAAATAGCATCATCTAAAGAATATTCTATAGATAAATCTTCAAGAGATTTTTCTTCTAAAGATACTGTATTAATAGTGTTATTGCCATCTATATTATTACTTACATTATTATTAGAATCTTTTATATAAAAATTATAAAAGATAAATACTAATAATAGAACAATAAATAAAATTATAATAAAAACAATTCCTAATTTTTTCATAATAACACCCTCTTTTATTTAGTTTCTTCCATTAAATCTATATTATCTACTTTTAATGATAAATATGGTTTTTCTTTATCTGATTCTTTTAAAAACAAGAAAAATTCATCTGTAAAATTGAAAGACCTTTCTATAAGATTTTGTGATTTAGAAATATCTTGTGTAACACTGTTACTTAAAACTTCTCCACCTTCATTATTTAATGTAAAATTAACTGTTTGGACAGCAGAAGTTATATAATTTATATTATTAGCGTTGGGTTTTAATTCTTTATAGCATAATTCATCATAGATAATAGAATTATTTACAATTAAGTTTGGTATTTTTAATGTATCAGATTCTCCAAAAGTGTGGTTAGTTTCAGAAGCTTCTTTTTCTTTAATTTTGTTATATGTTTCTTCAAAAGAATTACTATTTTCTATTCTAGCCAAGATAACATCTTCATTATTTACTGTTTTTAATTTTACAGCAAAATTATCATTATCATAATAGAATAAAACTTCAACATTGTCTCTTAAATCTTTAGAAGAAGAGCTATCGATTCCAAAGTATTTAACATTTTCTTCTGAGTTTGCAAACTTGTCAGGAAGAAGTATATCAAAAGGTTCTGGAAATGTAAATTTCTTATATAGGAAAGAGTATATTGTATAACTGTTTGGTAAATTAAAATTAATCTTATCCAATGAAGAGCTTTCGTCTATGTTAAATTTGTTTTGTATATCAGTTTTAATTACTTCTTTTAATTTGGGAGATGTTTCAGCTACTTTTATATAATAATCATCAGAAGATAATTGGTCTTTAGTAAAATTTTTTTGATTTAAAGAATTTACTAATTCAGAGTTACCTTCTTTAAATTCTACAGGGCCGCCAAATCTTTGAGCCATGAATTCATTCCAAGCAAGATTAAAGGTACAAATCCACATATTATTTTTTTCACTATTATCAAATTCATTTGTATATGTAGGCATTAAACTTGCTTTATATTTTTCATAGATAACAAATCCTGCATATGTTAATGAAGATATAGCAACTGTAATAATTATAAACCATAAAAGTAGTCTTATAATTTTATTGTTTTTTATTTCAATTATTTTTTCTTGTACTAATAATTTCTTTAATTTTTTAGTAGCATTAAATACTAAATTTTTTATCTGCTTTTCTGATTTATCCATAATGATTCCAGTTTCTTTGTAAGATAGCCCTTCTATCTTAGTTAAATAAATTACTAACTGATATTCAGGTTTCATCTTTCTAATTACTTTTTCTATTTTCTTTTGTCTTTCTTTAGAAAAGATAATATCTTCTAAAAGTTTTTCTTCTTGCAAAGTATTTTCATAATTTTCTAGAGGTACATTTCTTTTCTTACTGTTCAAATAGTTTATAGCTCGTGATTTAGCAATTAGATAAAGATAAGCTTTTAGAGAATACTTATCGTCATATTTTTCTTTATGTTCTAATAAATACATTACCGTATCTTGGTAAATATCTTGTGCTATATCTATATCTTTTACATATCGTGTTATAAAGTAAATAAGATTTTTCTCATATTTACTAATTATTTTATTAAATGCTTCATTATTTCCATCTAAAAATTCTTTATATAACTTTTTATCTTCTTCCATATTTTACTCCTATACTAATAATACAATAAACGATAGAAAAAGTCTAAACATTACTTATTTCTAATCTGGAAATTTTTTGAAAATATGATATAATATTGTGAAATATATAATCAACGGGAGAGAGTTCATGAGAAGAATAGAAGATATTATAGGTGACAAAATAATTGACTTAGCACACTATGTATTATCAAAGATTGTAAAACCAGATATAACAATAGATAAAGTTACAGAATTGACTGAAGATGAAATTGAAAGAATAAAGCAAGAATATGGAATAGAAGGAATAATTCTAGATGTTGATGATACTCTAAGAAAAGAAATGAAAAATATCCCAAAGTACAATCAAGATTGGATTGAAAGTTTGAGAGGAAAATTTAAAATTATAGTTTTGAGTAACGGCGTAGATAAAAAAATAGAAAAGTATTTTAGAGAAAGAGGAATAGATTACATAGGTTTTGCTCTAAAACCATTAAAGAGAAATTTTAGAAAGGCTTGCGAAAAGATGGAGTTACCACCAGATAAAGTACTTGTTATAGGAAATGATTTACTTGACGATGTACATGGAGGAAAAAGAAACAATATGAGAACAGTTTTAGTAAAAAACGTGGAAGATGAAGAAAGATAAAATTTTAATAATAAATATTTTATAGCTCATAACCCGAAGGTCGTAAGTTCGAGTCTTACCCCCGCAACCAACGTTTATATCACTAGAACTGTAACGATTTTAGTGATTTTTTATTGCTTGAAAACTGGTTGCAATAATGCTTGAAAATAACACTATTATGTCAAATCGGGTAAAAATTGGGTAAAATAACCACCTCAAATGCCCGAAATTCTAATAAAAATTCAATAAAAAATTTACTATAAATTTATAATTTTTATAAAAATCTACAAGTAAAAAACTTTTGGGAAAGAGATATAAAATCTCAAAGTTTTTTACTTTTTTAATATCGTGAAAATTTGTAATTTGTGAAAATTAGAAAAAAGTAAAATTAAGACCTTGTTGGTAATAGTAAGTTTTCTAGTGCATATCCAGCTTTTCTATTATGAGAAAGTAGTGGATGTACATAAAAGTCAAGTGTTGTACTTATTTGTGCATGACCTAGTCTTGCAGAAATAACAGCTATATCAACATTTTGTGCAACTAGTAAACTTGCATTTGTATGTCTTAATCCGTGAAAATTAATTACAGGTAGTCCTATTGTACCTACATATTTAACAAACCATTTGCTTATAGAAGAAGGATGCATTGGTTTGCCATCAGCTTGTACAAATAACCTATCAGAATTCGTCCATAATTCGCCATATAGCGATTTTTGATCTTCATACCATAACTTATATTCCTCAAGCAAAGAAATGATAAATTCGGGTATTGCAATCTCTCTAATGGAGCTTTCTGTTTTAGGAACTTTAGTAAATACTCCCATATCTGATAGATATTGACTAGAACGGTTAATACTTATAATTCCATTTCTAAAATCAACATCTTGCCATTCTAAGCCCATCAATTCACCTAAACGAACACCTGTAAAGATAGTAAGGATGATAGCAACTTTATATTTAGTATCTTCTACATTAAGTTTTTCTAAGTTTTCTAATAATATTTTAGTTTGCTCATCATCATAAGATCTTCTTTTAGGTTTTTTAGCTCTAGGTGGTTGAACACGCTCAGCAGGATTACTTACAATTAATTGCCAGTAAACTGCTCTATGGAGCATTGCTCTTAATAATCTGTGATGTTCTAAAATAGTTTTGCCAGATAAAGGCTTTTTAGTTTTTGAACCATTGTTACCTTTTTTTCTAACTAGTTGAGTATCTTTTTCAAGCAAATCATAGAATTTCATAATGTCAGTTGGTCTGATTTTGTTAATATAGAAATGTCCGAAATATGGTAAAATTCTTGTTTCTAACATTCTACAATATCGTTTGTATGTTGTAGGAGCTAATTCTTTTGAGCCATAATCTCTTTTCCATACTTCAACAAATTCAGAAAATTTAAGAGATTTACCATCTATGACTAAACCATTTTGTACTTCAGTAACAAATTTGGCTAATTCAACTTCTGCTTCTTTTTTAGTTCCATGAATAGTCTTTCTGTGTATCATTGGTTTTCCGTTTAGGTCAAATCCTTCTGATACCGTTAACCTGTAACTATTTTTTCCTCTTTTTTCTATACTCCCAGCCATTACTTATTTCACCTCCTTTCAAGTATAACTATGGAAGGGAGAGTATTTGTGTGTATTATATAGTATTTTTTGATAAATTACCAGCTATTTTTGCTTATTTTTAGATACTTTCAAAGATTGCAATAAAATTCATAAAAGAATATATAAAAAACATAAAAATACTGGATGAAATGTAATATAAATAAGCTAAAAATGTAGAATAAAATAAGAAAGGATGCTATAATTATTTTGAAAGAAGGAAATATAATGGTTATTTATAATATGTTTTGTGAAATTAATGAACCGATTTGTCTAAGTGAAAAATTAGGTTTATATTTAGTTAATCCTTTAAAAAGAGATGGATATTATGGAAGAATTAAAAAAATGTTATATAAAAATCTTTCTCAAGAGAAAAAACATTCTAGAAAATGGGAAAAGAAAGAGTATGATATAAAGAAAATATTAATGGATTCATATTGGAATGGAATGTTTAATATAAGTAGTAAGAGTGATGAAAAAGATTGTATTAATGAGATTTTAAATAAAATTGTAATGTTAGTACAATTTGATATAGAAGGAACTATTTATGATGAGTTTGATGAAAAAAGATTACATTCTGAGCAAATAGATGAATATTCATTAGAACACAAAATATCAATGCTACAAAATTGGTTACCAAGTATGAGTGAAAAAAACTTTACAGGAATATTACATGATGATGAAAGAGATTCTTTATTTGGGACAAATAGCTTTTTACATATTTTATCAGGACTGGAGTTAAAAATTCAAAAGAATGGGAATTTTTCCATATATAAGTCCCAAAATAATGATGAAGATGTAAAAAACAATAAAGAAGAAATATTTAATTTTAAAAGTGCTATAGATAGTTATATAGAAGAAAAATCTGATTTTTATAAACTAGATTTTATTATGGATCATTTAATAGAACAAACAAGTCATTACCAACATTTCTTATCGCCATTTTACATAATAGAAATGATATTAGTTAATCCAAAAGATTCTATAAGAAATCAATTAAAGAAAAAGCTAAAGTATTTTTATAATGGAGATTATGATATTATAAAAAATAATATGGAAAAATTTGCATGCAGTATATATGATATTAGATCAAAGCTAGTTCATGGAGATTTTAAGAATTATGAAAAAGAAATACAAAAGTATAAGAGAATTTTTATGAAAGACTATGAATTAGATTATTTTGAATTTACTGAAAACCATTGGGTTATTGGAAATGCAGCAATCATGTTAGATGAAATTGCTAAGAATTTAGTTATGGCATTATTGAAGTCAAAAAATGATATGATAAAATTTAAAAATGATGATAAAAGTTCAATTTACTTTAAATAATTTTATTTGAGGAGAAGCTATGGAAAGAATTAAGTTTTATTCAAAATCAGATTTAGGATGTAGTTATAATTTGGAAAAATTATATGAAATAGTTAATAATTATGATGAAAATAGAAAAAATTATAATATTAATGATATAATAGAATTTTATAATATATCATTATATAATGATAATGAATGTTATTTGAAAAAGTGGACTGATATAGAAATAGAAAAAATAAAGAATGTATGCAAAAAAATGAATAAATCTATTGGAGTATATTTAAGTAACATTGATAATAGTAATATAGAAAAGATTTTCTTACGGAATGGAAAAGAACTATCAATATTATGATGATTTTTTTGAAGTTATAGAAAAATACAATGTTTTTGAAAGAATATCAGAAAAGGTATTTCAAAAATTAATAAAAGACAGATATATTTTACATCATGTACTACCAAATAAAAAAATTGTAAATAAATTTGGTAATTTAATAAGAAATAAATTATTAGAATACCCTGAAAATGCTACAATATTATTGGATAAATATGAAATAGAGGGAGAAAATAAGCAAATTTATTTACCAAAGGAGTTTACTATTACAGATAAAGAAATTTTAATTATCAAGTATATAAACAGTAAAGAAGCTAATTTAAATTATTTAAGAATAATTGAGAATATTCAAAGTAAAAAGAATGAATTAGAAATAAGTGATAAAACAAGGTTATTAACTAAGAAAAAAATAAAGGAACAAACAGAAAAATTTTTTCAGAATAGTGATGGCATAGAAATGAAAAGAACAGTAGTATTTTCTGAAAAAAGATTAGAACAGGAAGTCATAATAGAAGGTAGTGGAAGAGATATTAAATGTATCTATGATTTTAATTGGATTAAAGAGAACCAAGACTATCCTACATTATTAAATAATTTTATATACCTTTTTGGATATGTAGATATGCAGATGAGGATTGGTCTTACAAACAAAAAATGTAATTTAGGATTATTTGAGAGGTTTTTGTCTATAAGTTCAAAAAATGCATACAAAAAGGGGACAACATTTGATACATTAGAAATGTTATCTAATTTACAGATTATATCATATAGTGAAAGATTGAATTCTTTAGATATTAGATTAGAAAGTATTATAGAATGGTTCTTTAAGGAATATCTATTTAAGGAGTTTAATATTAATGATTATCGTATTTCAATACCTTCAAAAAATTCATCTACTCTCGAGAAATGTAGAACTATATTGTCTGAAATGGATCATATATTAAAGGAGTATCAATTAATTGTTGAAGATGGACAAATAGACCATGAGTTAATAGAAATATCATCAAATCCTATACAATTCAAAGATATTAAAAGTATAATAAAAAATAAATATATATATGCAAATTCAGAAGAATATAAATTAATGGAATTCTATTTTTTCTCAGATCAATGTATTTTACATTATATAAAAAGAATTGAAAAAAGATATAGTTCTTTCTTTGATTTAATTAATAATGAAAAGATTAAAAAAGAAGATTATGCCACTTATGCTGAAGTGGAAATAAATTACTTAATAGAAAAAGATTATATTATAGAAGATGAATATGGATACTTAAAGATAAATAAAAAAAAGGTTGTAAATATATTTAAAGATTTGTATAAAAATGAAGTGATTAGTTACTGGAAATATTCTGAAGAATATAGAAAAGTAATGGATGAACTTATTAGTGATGGAATACTTTGTGCAGAAAGTAGTTTGTTGTCACGACCAGAAGCTGATTATTTTAATTATTATTTAAACAAAGCTGAATTTAATAATGGCTTAGATTTAAGAAATAGATATATACATGGAACACAGCCAAGTAACGATAGTTCAGAAGAAATACATAAATATAATTATATGATTTTTTTGAAATTATTTATATTATTAATAATAAAAATTAATGATGACTTATGTATTAATGATAGTGAACAATATAAGAGAGGATAAGAAAGTAATTTCACTTTTTTATCCTTCTATTTTATATATTTTTATTTTCTTTCATCCATTCAAGTAATTCTTTCTCTGAAATTTTATTATTATTAAATTCTTTAATTTTTTCTTTGGCAAGTTTTTTCCAATTATCAAATGCTATTTTAACTTGTTCATCATTGGATCTTTTGACTTGCATTAATCTTCTTTGATAATTATTTCTATAAAATTTAATTCCTTCAATAGTATTTCTCTTTTTGTAATAAGAGTTATTAGCACCAACATTTTTACAAGATAATTCATTTTCGAAATATACAATATCACAATATTTTTCAGTATTTTTTAATGGGATAAAATATTTACTACAGTTCTTACAAACTTTAATTCTTATATTTGTATTAGAAGCTATTTCAAATAAAGAAATATACAGTACATTTGATAAATATGATGTATGAAAAACTGGACTATCACCTATATCTATTATTCTATTTTCTAAATGTTCTCTAACAATTTTAGGTGTTATAGATTGTGAAGATATATGGTATATATCATGTGCAAATTGTTGATAATAATATACTTCTATGTTTGTAGAATATTTAAATAAGTTATTAAAAATAGAATAAGAAAGATACTTTTCTAAAGGTGTATAATTCTTATCTATTGAATTATTATTTAAATTATACATATAGTCTACGCATTGTTTTATCAAATATTGTAATTTCTTTAACTTAGATTTAACTTTATTAAAAATTGGTTGATAAGTTTCTATAAATTCATCTTCTGTTTTAAAAAACTTTAATGAAGGAATTGAAGCATAAAATTCACTTAAAATAGAAAATCCATAAAAACAGAAGAAAGTACGATAAGATGTTTCAAAAGATGCAAAATTTGCATTAAGAAATTTTATTAAAAAAGTTCCATAACTTTCTTCAAAAGGCTCTAATAAAGTGGCTGAAGAAAAATAAATCTCTTTATCGTTTTTAGAATCGTTAAAAAGTATATTTGAGAATCTATTACCTTTATCATGATTAAAAGTAGTTTTATACAAAGAAATAGAAGTTGTATAAAACTCTTTTCTTTTTTCTCTATTGAACCAAATATTAAACCAATCTTTTACTGGAATATTATCTTTTCTTAACATGTAAACACCTCAAAAACACAAATTGCAATATATTTTACAAAATAAAATTGCTAACAAAGTATCTTAATTATACAAAAATATAGTGAAAAATGCAATAAAAATTACAAATCAAAAACCATATAACTATTGAAAACACTATAAAAGAAGAAAATAAAATAAAAAAATTAAAAAATTTTAAAAAATAGCTCAGTTTTTAACAGTTGATATGGGCTTTATAGTAGAAGGGGAGAGAAGGATCTTCTAAATTCCAAAGAGAGGAGGTAGCATTATGATGAATAATCAAGTTCAAAGAACAACATTGACGATGAAAGAAGCATCAGAGTATTTAGGTATTTCATATTGGTTAATAAATCAACTGGTAAGGAAAAAACAAATACCATATTGTAAAGTGGGTGGAAAATATTTATTTAGAGTACAAGCACTAGATGAATATTTAAGAAATATGGAATTACAATCTATGCTTTAAATTTTGAAGAAAGAGAGGAAAGGAGGCAATGTATAAGCTACAATGGTTAAAAATTGATGCAAATTTATTTGCAAATAGGAAAATTCAAATATTACTTAAAGAGCCGGATGGAGATACATATATCAGAGTTTGGATACAATTATTAATTATTGCTATGGAATGTAATAAAGAAGGCAATTTAGTAATAGGTGAGAATAAACCAATGACAATTGAATATTTTTCAAAGATTATGGGAAAGTCTTTTGAGAAAATGGAAGAAATAATTGAAAAATTTTTAGAATTAGAAATGATTATTCTAGAAAATGAAGTTTACAAGATTAAAAATTGGAATAAATATCAAAGTATTGAAACATATGAAAAATACAAAGAACAAGGAAGATTAAGACAACAGAGATATCGTGAAAAGTTGAAAAATGAAAATGGGAAAAGTAACGTTACAGTAACGTTATGTAACAAAGAAGAAGAGAATAAAGAAAATAAAAGAAAAGAAATAAGAAAGGAAGAAGAGAACACAAATGGATTTAGAAAATATGAAATGTAATTCTAAAGAGGAGATTTTCCACAATAAATGCAAATTTTGTGGAAAAGATTTAAAACCAATAGGCTTAGATTATTTATATGCAAATATACCATTAAGTTCAATAGAATATGAAAGATGCGATTGTAAACAGTCAAAGGATTATTGGGAAGAAGTAGATTTAAAAGAAGAAGGACAAAAGAAAAGGAAACGATTTGAGCAAATGACAAGGCAATTTTATATACAAAATTATATTAGCAAGCAAATACAAGATTATCAATTTGATAACTTTATAATAACAGAAACTAATAAGAAAGAAGTAGAGATTGCAAAAGATTTTACAGAAAAATGTATTAATAAAATTCAAAAAAATGGGCTTATTATTACAGGAAAATCTGGCGTAGGTAAAACACATTTAGCAACAGCTATTTTAAATAAACTTACAGAAAAAGATATGTTAGTTTTAATGGGAAGATTGATTTTATTGTTAGATGTAATTAAGGATACTTTTAAAGATTTCTCAAGCAAAGAAAAAGACATAATAGAATTATATTCTAAAGTTGATATGCTTATAATTGATGATTTGGGAACAGAAAAAATTAGTAGTTGGGCATTAGAAAAATTATATACAATTATAGAAAATAGAAATGAAAATAAATTACCAATTATAGTAACAACTAGATTTAACAAAGAAAGCTTACTAGATAGATTTTATCAAAGTGAAGACGAAGAATTATCAGAAGCTGTTATTCAAAAATTGTATCAATTTTGTTATGGAATTGAGCTAAAAAAGTATGATCAAAATGAAAAAGAAAAAGCTAGTATAAGCGACCAAACTAAATACTAACTTAATCCAAAAACTAAAATTATTATAAAATATTTATAAACAAAAGTAAAGAATATTTTAAACTAAAAAATTTAAATATTTTAGAATTTTTTTAATACAAAAGAAGAAAATTGATATAAAAAATATTCCTCGGAGAGCAAAAAAGGTTTTAGGGCATTTTGCCCTAAACAGCGAAAACGGTGTCAATACACCAAGCTGGCGAATATTAGGTACTAAAAAATACTACCCAATATTCGTGCAAAATTTATTTTGCAAATTCTTAATGCTAAGTAAACTAGCATTAAGAAATTTTTATATATAGGAAGTGAGAAAAATGTATGTAAATTCGGAACAAGCATTAGATAGTGTTTTCTTATCATACGATAAAATATTAAAGAAATTACATTTGCTTGGATTAACTACCAAACAAGGTAAAGAAATAACAGAATTAGATTTAAGAAAAGCAATAGATGTTATGTTAGAAAAGCATCCAACTTGTAGATGGAGAAGTGAGAAAATAAGAAGCAGAAAATATTTTATTTTGATAGAAGGATATTATTGGTTATTAAATGTATATTTTCAAAAAGAAAAATCATTAATTGATGCAGATACAGATTTTTTTGAAGATAGAATAAAACAATATGAAGAATTATTAAAAGTAGAGAAAAATAAAAATTGGTGGAATGAAGATATGGATATAAAACAACTATGCAAATATTTTGATAGAAAAGAAATAACAATTAGAAAAGCAATTAAGAAAATGTGTGATAGTGGATTTGAACAATATAAATTTTTAATTAATGGCAAAGTTGTGATTTCTAGTAAAGGTGTTGAATGGTTATGTAAAAATGTTTTTAAGAAAAAGTATTTAGAGTTATTAGAAAAATATAAAATGAAGCTAACAGAGTTGTATATAGAAAAAGGATATATTTATGATGAATTTTTTTGGAAAAATTAAAAATTAAATTTAGAAAAAGAAAGACTATAAAAACTAGAAGATTCGACACAAATTTCAAAATTATATTGTTTAAAACATAAATATATGTTATATTATGGACATAGGGGGAAGATAGTATGTCTGAACAAAATATAGAATATGAAAGAACAAAAATTCAAAATCAAATACTAGATTTGGAAGAAAAATATATGCACATTATTGAAAATATTGTAACGTCTCCAATATTTTTAACAGATTTAAAGCATATAGAAGAAGAAACACAAGAATATTATGAACTTTTACAAGAAGTATGGGGAAAAAAGAATAAAATAAAAGAAGCATCAGAGAGATTATTAAGACATCATATGTATACGTCTTTTCCAAATGCTACAAAGTTTTATGCATCACCTATAAGTTGTGATATTGCATTAGAATTAGAAGATATAATTTTGAATATAGATGTTAAGACAATAGATAAAATCGGAAATAAAGGAGAATTATCCTCAACACAATTTGAACATAATCAAACTTCATTTCTAAATAATCCCGTTTTAAGTGCTGGATCTTTTCCAGGATTTAAAGTAAAATCAAATTTACAAGCAATTGATTCAAAATCACAAAAACCGTTATTAACATATTTGGTAAAGATAGGATATTCTGATGATGGAAGAGGAATATTTAAGTTAATAAATGAAGATGATTTACCAAGCATTGTAGTAACATGTTTACCTAATGGAGTTTTAAGTAATTTATTTGATAACGACTTGTTTTTGAATTTTAAAGATTATGTGTATTTTGATGAACATGATGGAATATACTATAAACCTAAATATATAACATCTTTAGATGAATTTAAAAATTTGTCTAAAATAAATAAATTTTCAAGAATGGAACAGGTAACAGATATACCTAGAGATTGGGAGAGAATAGAAAGTAAAACTAAAGTTGGATACTATGATAAAGAAAAGAATATAGTCTGGTATGTAGTTCCAAAGAAAAAAGGAAAACATTGGGATATTTATTTGCAGGCTGTAAAATTTGGAAATACAGCTAGATTTAATGATGAATGGTTAGAAAAAAGATATAATTCAAAAAATGAAAAATGGTGTGGAGAACACAAGTATTTTAAAATTTATGATTCATTAATTTCTTGGGGAGAAAAAAAGTAAAAAAATCAAAAAAACAGGTGATTATTTGCCTGTTTTTTGATTTTTTTCTAAAGCCTCATATATCCCAGAAGCAATCTGCTCTGCTAATTTTACAGGAACAGCATTACCGATTTGTCTATAAATAGTATTTAAACTTCCAACAAATTGGTAGTCCATAGGAAAAGTTTGTAGCATAGCACATTCTCTAGCACTTAATCTTCTTTCTTTGTTAACATGTATTTCAGGGCTAGTAGCTGTTATTGTGTCACTTGGTCTATCCCAATTAGTAATTCTTAAAGATTGTTCAAATTTGATTTCTTTTTCTACCATTGTAGTAACTTGTTTATCATATGTATCATCAAACTTAAACATTTTCTTTAATTCCCACCAGTCAGAAGGCTTTGGTATGCTTCCTGAATGATTATCTTTTCTAAACCAATGACCAGCTGTATATTTATATCCGAAATGCTCGTCTACCTTTTTGGTTGAATATCCTGATTTATCTCTCCAATATCTTAAGTAATCACAAATATCAGCTTGATTTACTTCATATTTTCTACCCCAAAATTTATCATATACATTTGTAGCTGCAATATGATTATATATTTTTGTACCATTAGATAGTGTGATAGGCGAAGTACTAAGTTTTACATTGCTTAAAAATCCTATGGTTTGTTCTACAGTAACAGGATCTTTTAATCCTTTTTTTGATTTATATTGTTTAGTATCTACCCAATTAGTAGGAGTAGGAAAAGGATTATCAATCCCTAACCTATTTCCTATAATAACAAGTCTTTCTCTCGCCTGAGGAACTCCATATTCAGCAGCATTTAATAATTTGGCATCTACTTTGTAACCAAGGGATTCAAAATCTTTTTTTATCATTTCAAATACTTTGCCTTTTTCCATAGATAATAATCCTTTTACATTTTCAGCAACAAAAAACTTTGGATTTTTATCTTTTATTATTCGTAGCATTTCTTTATATAAGAAATTCCTTTTGTCTTTCATACTTCTTTTAGTATTTGCTACTGAAAAACCTTGACAAGGAAAGCCACCAATAACTAAATCTACATCATCTGGAATTTCTGAACTATCTATTTTTGTTATATCACCATATACTATATTTTGGCTTACATTCTTCTTATAAGATTCAACGGCTTCTTTGAAAAAATCATTAGCCCATACTATATCAAATCCAGCTTTTTCAAATCCAAGATCCATTCCACCTGCACCTGAAAAAAGTGAAACTACTTTAAAATTACTCATTTTATCTGAACCTCCCTAGATGTTTTTATTATAACAGAGTTAAATAAAAAATGCAAACTCTGCGACTGGAAATATTATATAACTAAATAGAAAAAAAAGCAATAGTTGCGACTAAAAATATTGTGGAAATTTGTTGAAAAGTTTACTAACATCTGGAAAATTTATGAAAAATATGATATATTTGTATATATTATTTTGAATAGGAGACCAAATATGAAAATTAAATGTCTAATTTGTGGAGATATAATTGAGTCAAAAAGTGTGCATAATTTAGTATCTTGTAAATGTGAATCTTGTTATATTGATGGAGGAAATTATTATGCTCATATAGGTGCAAAAGATTTTAGTAAGATAGTTAAGATTTTAGATGATGGAACAGAAATTAAAGGCGATGACTGACATATATCAATAACAAAAGAAAAGCAAAATAATATGCAAACAGAAAAATGCAGAATTATTTTGCTTTTTCAACAATTTACATATTTTGACAAACATTCAAGTAATTTATTTTATAATTATACGAGGAGGAATTAAGTGAATATTAAATTTAATAAGTTAATTATTCCAAACAGATTTAATAGTTCATTTGAAAATTGGAGGATTAATAATGAAATAGAGTTTCCAACAGCAGGATTCGTAAACATTTATGCACCTAATGGCGTGGGAAAATCAAGTTTAGCAAAGGCTTTAAAAAATGGTATAAGAGCAGAATATACATATGAATATAATGGGAATATTTATACAGAAAGATCAAATGATACTCCTATAATTGTTATCGATGATTTCTTTTTTAGAAATATAGCGTCTCGAGAAAAAGAAAAAATATCAGATTATATTTTAGGGTCTCAAATAAACAAAGAATTGGAATTAAGAGAAAAAATAGAAAATATTGTTGCAAATATAAAAGGACAAATAATAACATATTTAAAAGATGAGTATGGTATAAAAACCAAAAACAATAATTTGTGTGAGTTTGTAAATAACAATGAGTTAAAAGGATTTATTAGTGCTTTAGCTAATACTAGAGATAAAGGGAAAGATTATGATGCAAAAGAAATATTGAGATTAATAGAAAATTTAGATTTAGATAGTGAATCAATTTTGAATGATGAAAAATTCAATTACATTAAAAATAATTTAGAAAAGCCAAATTCAATAATAAAAACTATAATTGAATTTGATACAAGTAATTTTAAAAAAATTGCTGAATTTAAAAAAATAGATATAGATAATGATGCTATAAAAATATTAGAAAAACATAAAGGTATTACTACTTGTATTTTTGAAGAAACACATATTTTACCGGAAAATATAAAGGAGCAATTAGAAAGAAATAAGGAAACAATAATAAAGCAATTAACACCAAAACAAAAGGAAATTACAAAGAAGATTTTGGAACTAGATAATAATGATCCATTTAGTATAAAAAATATATTTAATTATGCCTTTGAAAAAGGTGTTATAGAAGATATTGAAAAATTAATCAAAGACATAAAAACAATTATAATTCAAATACAAAATGAAATAAGTAAATATATTATAAAAATAGTGCAGGAAAATAAATTAAAAGATTTATATATAGAATTAAAGGAATTATTAGATAAAAAAGTGGAATTAACAGAGGAAGATGAAATACTTTTAAAGAACATAATTGAAAACTGTCTAAATAAAGAAGTAAAAATTGAAAGAGATAGTAATAAAAATATTATTTTTAAATTAAATGATACTGATGTAATTGGAAAAAGTAGACAGGATCTTCCTTTATCAACAGGAGAGCAAAATTTTATTTCATTATATTTTGAACTATTAGCAGCAAAAAATTCTACAAAGGATATTGTTATAATTGACGATCCTATATCTAGCTTTGATTCAATATATAAAAATAAAATAGTATATGCAATATTAAAAGTTTTAGAGAAAAAGAACACAATTATATTAACTCATAATATTAATACTATAAAATTAATGCAACATCAATATAAGAATTGTTTTAATTTATATCTATTGAATAATGAAAAAGGTGAAGAAAATGGATTTATAAAAGTAAACGGAAGAGCAAATAATTCAGAAAATTACAGGGATTTAGATTTGATGCTTGAAATAAAAAATGTAATTCAATTATTTAAAGAAAGCTCATTTTTAAATGATGTAAGAAATAAAGAACAATTTTTATTATCATTAATTCCGTTTATGAGGAGTTATTTTAATTTATTGCCTCACCATGAAGAACATTATAAAAAATTGTGTAAGTTAATGCATGGATATGAAAGTCAAATTATAGATATCAATGATGAATATAAAGTATGTTTTGGAGAAAAGGTAATGAATGATAGTTATAATGTTTCAGTAGATGATATACTTCAAACTGAAGTAGGGGATGAAATAGTTGATAAAGAAAAATATCCAGTATTAAATAGAACTTTATATCATACTTTAAATTATCTAAAATTAAGATTAATGGTTGAAAATACATTATATAATACAGATATAAATAAAATAGATAAAAATAAAACTTATCAATTACATCAAATAATCAATATATATTTAAAGGATAATTATGTGTTAAAGACAAAATTGATATCGAAAAAAACACTATTAAATGAGTTTAATCATTTTGAATATGATATGTGTTTATTTATGCCATCTTTAGATATTTCTAATAATAAGTTAAATGAAGAAAGAGATAGTATAATAAAAATATGTAATGAAATAAAAATAAATGGTATATGGCATGTGAATACATAATAAATAAGGAAAAAATATGGAATTATAGAATACGAGAATGGAATTATGATAATAGAATGTAGAATTCATATTTTATTAGAAAATATAATAAATCAAGTTGTTGAATTACTAAATGTATAACTTCTTTAAATGAAAAAAGTATTTTTAATAATATAGAAAAGACTTATTAAGAAATACAAAATAATTAGATATTCAATAATTTCCAAAAAGCTACATGAGATATGCTTGTCAAATTATATAAGCGAAAAATATAATAGAGATAATAAAACTGTATTTATTGCAAGTTTTATGATAGATTATTTATTACGAATCAAGAAAATGAAAATTTTTTAGCAGAATATATTTGAACTATATAAGGATAAGACATTATCTCATAACTAGAGAACGATGGAAAATGTTTTTTGGAAAAATTTGCTTTTAGACCTGATAATATTTCAAAGCGTTTAACAATAATATTAAAACGTAAAAATATGTAAATAAAAAGAATGGAGTAAAAAAATGAAACAAGAAATAGAACAGTTTTATAGAAGATTTAATATTGAGACAAAAGAAAAGGAAAATATAAAAAGGTTTAAAAATTCATTAAGCAAAATTTTAGAAAAATATATAGGAAATATATCGTTAAAAAATGAATTTAGGGATGTTTTTATTAAATATACAGGAATAGAGCATAAGGATTTTGGTACGGTAAATGTCAATACGGAAATAGATATTGGTCAAAAAGATTGGCTTGATATATCAGGGAAGAATTATATTAAATTTTCTGATACTTGTATTGGAAAAGCTTTTCAAGAAGATCTTACTAATGTAATAAAATATATTCAAATAATATTTTTAATGGATAATAGTATAATTCCAAGTGATATAAAAGAAAAATTATATGAAGAAATAAGTGAAATAATAAATGTATTTGGAATAAATATAAATATACAAAAAGAAAACAATAGATATTTATTATATCCTAAAGGTGCCAAGGAGTTAGATGATGCATTGGTGAATGATGTTTTAGTATGGTTAGGAAAATATGATTCAAGTCGAAAAAAATTTATATCAGCATTGGAAAAATATCAAAATAAAGAGGATACTAGAAATATATTGGATGATTTAAGACTTAGTTTGGAGTTACTTGTACAAGGAATCATAAATAATAAAAAAACATTAGAAAACAATAAATCTGAAATTGCAAAAATATTAAAAGACAAAGGTGTTAACATAGAAATATCAAATATGTATATAAAATTATTTGATTATTATACTATATATCAGAATAATAATGTTAAACATGGAGAAAAATGTTCTTACAATGAAATTGAATTCGTAATTTATTTAACAGGTAGTTTTATGAGGTTATTATTAACCATAATATAACTTTTACAACTGGTCTGAAAAAGATTATGAATAAGCATAAAAAAATGTATATTCGGTATAAATTCAACAATTATGTTAAGAATGTTTTTTCGATTTGAAAAAAGTATCTAAAAATCCAAAGTTTTTTCAAAATTTTGAAAAAACTTTGGATTAATTTTAACTATTTATCAATACAGCCAATAATCAATTCAACACCATCACAAAAACCATTCCTATAATATTTCTCATTCCAATAAACAATATAATCTAAAAAGCTAGAATTAAGCAATTCAAGTTGTTTTTCTACATACTTTCTATTCTGTATAGGAATACTATTTAAAATCTTCTCAGAAATCTCATCAAATTTAACAGTATGTTTTCTATCTTCGTCATTAACAAAAGCAAGATCTGTTTCTTCTCTAAAATCTAACCAATCTTTTAAAATATCATCATTAACTTCTCTAAAATTATTCATAATCTAAATCCTCCAAAAATTAAAATTTTTATCAATAAAATAATCCTTTACAAGAGCTTGAAATACTGAACAAACGTACTATACGAATTGGGTAAAAATTGGGTAAAATTTTCTCAAAAAATGCCCTAAAAATGCACAAATGTTCTATAAACAAAAACTTTTGTAAATGCTGAAATACCAACAAAAACTCTAATTTCCACAAACTTACAAAAAGTAGTCAGGTCTCGCTCATAACCCGAAGGCTTACTTATTAAGAGTATAAATAATTTTAATATGTTATATATATGCTTACTATTTTTTGAAGAATGGCGTTTGACTATAAAAAAATGATATGATATATTATGAATGAAATTAAAAAAGACAATTAAAGGAAAAAATTAATATTATATATGTGTATTATAAATTATATATATTTGATTTAAAAAGAAATAATTAGGATATAATTAATATAGTAAAAGAAAATTTTAAGATTTACTATACTAATATTTATTTTTTTGAGAATAAATTATATAAAAATATTGTAAAGTAAGAAGTAGCCATTATAGAAAGTGGCAAGGAGGAAAAAATGGTTTACACAATAACATTTAATCCTGCATTAGATTATATTACACAAGTTGAAAATTTTAAAATTGGTGAAATAAATAGAACAAAAACGGAAACAATATTACCAGGCGGAAAAGGACTTAATGTTTCTATTGTACTAAAGAACTTAGAAATAGAAAATACAGCACTAGGATTTATAGCAGGATTTACAGGAGAAGAATTAATAAAGAAATTAGAGGCAAAAGGTGTAAAAACAGATTTTGTTAAAGTAGAAGAAGGATTTACTAGAATTAATATAAAAATTAGTTCTATTAGTGGAAATAAGGTAGAAGAAACAGCTTTAAATGGAAGCGGTCCACAAATTGTTCAAAAACATATTGAAGAATTATTTAATAAGTTAGATAAAGTTACAACAGAAGATGTAGTTGTTTTATCAGGAAGTGTACCTAAAAATATAAGTAAAGATATCTATAGAGAAATATGTAAAAAACTTAGTGAAAAAGGAATTACATTTGTTGTAGATTCTACACAAGAGTTATTAATGAGTGTATTAGAATATAATCCTTTTTTAATAAAGCCAAATAAAGAAGAATTAGAAGAAACACTAAATTGTAAAATTTCAAACAAAGAAGATATTGTAAATGCAGCTAAAGAATTGAAAAAACTTGGAGCACAAAATATTTTAGTATCTTTAGGAAAAGATGGAGCACTATTATTAACTAAAGAAGATAAAGTATTATATTCAAAAGCACCTAAAGGCGAAATAGTAAACACTGTAGGCTCTGGAGATTCAATGGTTGCAGGATTTCTAGCAGGATACTATAAAACAAAAGATTATGAATATGCATTAAAAACAGGAGTTGCAGCAGGAAGTGCTAGTGCTTTTTCAATTGAACTTGCAACTAAAGATGATGTAGAAGAACTGTTAAAACAGTTAGTTTAATTTATTTTGTATAAAAAATTTAAGCATAATTTAAGCTAAATTTTTATAATAAAAATATTACAAAAGAAAGGGGTAAAATATGAAAATTACAGATTTACTTAATGAAAAATCCATCATGCTACAAGGAAAACCAAGTAGTAAAAAAGAAGCAATTGACCAATTAGTGGACTTGATGATGGAAAATGGAAACATTAAAGACAAAGAAGAGTACAAAAAAGTAGTACTAAAAAGAGAAGAAGAAGGAACAACAGGAATTGGAGAAGGAATTGCTATTCCTCATGGTAAGACAGATGCAGTAACAAAACCTGGACTAGCTGCAATGGTAGTTCCAGATGGAGTGGATTTTGCTTCATTAGATGGAAGTCCAGCAAAATTATTATTTTTAATTGCAGCACCAAATACAGAAGATAATGTACATTTAGAAGTTTTAAGTAGATTATCTACATTATTAATGGATACAAATTTTAGACAAGCATTATATAATGCAAAATCACCAAAAGAATTTCTACAATGTATAGATCAAGCAGAAAAAGAAAAATTAGGCGAAGAAAAAAATGAAGATGAGCATTATGAAATTTTAGCAATCACAAGTTGTCCAACAGGAATTGCCCATACATATATGGCAGCAGAAGCCTTAGAACAAATGGGAGAACAATTAGGACACAAAGTTAAAGTAGAAACTCAAGGATCATCAGGTGTAAAAAATAAATTTACAAAAGAAGATATCAAAAATGCAAAAGGAATAATTATTGCAGCAGACACAAAAGTTGATTTATCAAGATTCGATGGAAAGAAATTAGTAAAAACAAAAGTTGCAGACGGAATTAATAAACCAAAAGAACTAATTAATTATGTATTATCATCAGATGCAAAAGTATATCATTCAAATACGAAAAACGCAAATGAAGATAATGATGAAGGAAAAGAAAAGATAGGAACAAAAATATATAAACACTTAATGAATGGTGTAACACACATGTTACCATTTGTTGTTGGTGGAGGAATTTTAATTGCTATTTCATTCTTATTAGATGATTATTCAATTAATCCAGCAAATTTTGGTATGAATACACCAATTGCAGCATTCTTCAAAACAATAGGTAATGCAGCATTTAATGTAATGTTATATATTCTTGCAGGTTATATTGCAATGAGTATTGCAGATAGACCTGGTTTAGCAGTAGGATTTGTTGGTGGAATTTTGGCAGTACAAGGAACAACTTTTAGTTCACTTACAAATAGTGATATTACACTAGTAAGTTCTGGATTTTTAGGAGCTTTAATTGCGGGATTTGCAGGAGGATATATTGTTCTAGGATTGAAGAAATTGTGTAGTTACTTACCAGATAGTATAGAAGGTATAAAAACAATTCTTTTATATCCTGTATTTGGAATATTAATAATAGGAATATTTATGCTATTAATAAATCCTTATGTAGGAGCACTTAATACAGCAATAAATAATTATTTATCTTCAATGGGAAGTGCAAATAAAGTAATATTAGGATTAATATTAGGTGGAATGATGGCTGTGGATTTAGGAGGACCTATTAATAAAGCAGCATATACATTTGGAACAGGAATGCTAGCATCAGGACAATATGATATTATGGCAGCAGTTATGGCAGGAGGAATGGTACCTCCACTAGCTATTGCATTTTTAGCAACAGCATTTCCAAGAAAAATTCCTAAGAAAGATAAACAAGCAGCATACGTAAACTATATCATGGGATTATCATTTATATCAGAAGGAGCAATACCTTTTGCATCAGCAGATCCACTAAGAACTATACCAGCATTTGTTGTTGGATCAGCAGTTACAGGAGCACTTTCAATGTTATTTAATTGTACATTGATGGCACCACATGGAGGAATATTTGTTATAGCAACTATTGGACATCCTGTTAAATATTTATTAGCTATTGTAATAGGAGCTATGATTTCTACAGCTATTATGGCAATGTTAAAAAAGAATTTGCCTGAGTATGAAAATAAAAAGCCAGTAAAGAAAGGAGCATAAAAATTATGGTAAAAGACAAAATTACATTAACAAATGAAACAGGTTTACATGCAAGACCAGCAAGTGAACTTGCAAAATTAGCAGCAACATTTAAGAGTACAATAAAATTATATGTTAATGGAAAAACTATAGATGCAAAATCTGTATTAGGTATTATGGCAGCAGGAATAAAATATAATACAGAAATTGAAATTGAATGTGATGGAGAAGATGAAGAAACAGCTTTATCAGAAATCAAAAAAGGTTTTGAAAATAATTTTGGTGAATAAAAAAAAGGGTTTATAGGTTTCTCCTTAAAACCTAAATACATATTTATAAGGAAGGATATACATGCTAAAAGGAAATGGTGTTTCAACAGGGATAGGATTTGGAAAAGTAGTTGTATTAAAGAAGACAGAAAGAAAAATAGAAAAGAAAACTATACAAAAAGAACAAATAGAACAAGAGTTAAGAAGAGTTCATGATGCATTACAGGAAGTAATTAATGAGACAGAAAATCAAATGAAAAATATTACTGGAACAGAAGCAGATATTATGCAAGCATATCTTATGATATTACAAGATCCATCTTTAATTGCAGAAACAGAAAATGCTATTAAGAATTCAAATTATAATGCAGAATATGCTGTAGAAGTTGGATTAAATAGTGTAATACAAATATTTGAAAATATGGATGACAAATATATGGCTGCGAGATCTAGAGATATTTTAGACATAAAAAATAGATTACTAGGAAAATTACTTAAAGAAGAAAACATTGATTTAACAAAATTAGAACCAAATACAATTATTGTTGCAGAAGAATTAACAACATCTGAAACAGCAAAGTTAGATTTTAATAATATATCTGGAATTGTAACAGAATTAGGGGGAGAAAATTCACATACATCTATTATGGCAAGAACACATACAATCGCAGCGATTACAAAAGTAAAAGATGCTACAAAAATATTTAAAAATGGTGATAATATTGCTATAAATGGTACATCAGGAGAAATTTATATAAATCCAACAGAGGATGAAAAGCAAAGATTATTAGACTTAGAAAAACAATTAGAGGAAGAAAAAGCAGAATTAGAAAAATATAGAAAAGAGGAAAGTGTCACAAAAGATGGAATAAAAGTCAAATTATATGCTAATATCGGGCTTCCATCAGATGCAAAAGTTGCAATAAATAATACAGCAGAAGGTGTTGGATTATTAAGAAGCGAATTCTTATATATGGATAGTGATACTATGCCATCAGAAGAAAGTCAATTTGAGGCATATAAAAAAGTAGCAGAAATCATGGAAGGTAGAGAAGCAATTATCAGGACATTAGATATTGGAGGAGATAAAGACTTAAAATATCTAGAATTAGAAAAAGAGGCAAATCCATTTTTAGGATATAGAGCAATTCGTTTATGTTTAGATAGACCAAGTATTTTTAAAACTCAATTAAGAGCAATTTTAAGAGCAAGTGCTTTTGGGAAATTAGCCATTATGTTTCCAATGATATCTTCTATAGATGAATTAAGAGAGGCTAAAGAAGTTTTAGAGGAATGTAAAAAAGAATTAGACGAAGAAAATATTGAATATGATAAAAATATTCAAGTAGGTATTATGATAGAAATTCCATCAGCAGCATTAATTGCAGATAAATTAGCTAAAGAGTGTGATTTCTTTAGTATAGGAACAAATGACTTGATTCAATATACAGTGGCAGTAGAAAGAGGAAATGAAAAGATTTCTAAATTATATACAAAATATCATCCAGCAGTAATACAATTAATTAAAAAAACAATAGATGGAGCACATTCAGCAAATATTATTTGTGGTATGTGTGGTGAAGCAGCAGGAGATCCAACGTTTATTCCACTTTTAGTTGGACTTGGATTAGATGAATTTTCAATGAATTCAAATAGTATATTAAGAGCTAGAAAAACTATTAATAATTTAAATGCAAAAGAATGCACTAAACTTAGTGAAGAAATTATAAATATGTCATCTGCCAAAGAAGTGGAAAAAAGATTAAAAGAATTTCATTAATGTTTTTTGGGACGGGGTCAAAAAACAACCTAAAAGAAATGCATCTCGAAAGAGGTGTATTTTTGTCATTATGATAAAGATTTTTTTAAAAGCAGACTTAAAAATATTTTAAAAACAAATTTCCAAAATTTGACATTTGATTTCCAATCTGCTATAATAAAGATGTTATTTCAATTGTAATTTTTAATCTATAGAAAATTCCCAATAATAATAAAAATAATAATGAAGGAGGAGATTATATAAAAAATATTATAATAATAGGAACATCCAGAAGTGGAAAAACAACACTTACAAATAAAATATTAAAGAAATTTCCTTATGCGCTAATTGATGCTGATGCAATTAGAGATGTTATTTTAGAATTAGAAAGAAAAGGATTATATGAGGATTTTGAAGATCAAAGGAAAAAAGTTGAAAAAGCCAAAGAATTAAGTCAGAAAGTAGTAAGGTCATTATATTATAATATGCAAAAAGATTTAAGAAAGGCAAATATAGGAATTATAATAGATGATACAGACTTAGATATAGAAAACTGTAATGATGTTTATGGAGAAGAGGAAAATATAATATATTGTCTAGGTACAAGTGAAATAACTCCAAAAGAGATGCAAAGAAAAATAATGGAGTATGATACAGAAGATGATTGGAGTAGTCATGTACCAAATATCATAAGAACTATGTTGTGCGAAAATATAGTAAGGGAAAGTAAAGAAAACAAAAGAAAATGTGAAAAATTTAATAATATTAAATATATTGAAACATCACAAAATAGGGAAAAAGTTTTAAATCAAATAGTTAAAGATTTAGAAGATAAAATTTAAATTTAAAATTCAAAAAGACAAATTTACAATTGAAATATATACTGCTTTTCAGGACGAGGCCAAAAAACAACATTTGAGTAATAAATAAAGTGCTGTTTTTTGACCCCGTCCTAAAAAACAGCAATAAAAAACAAAACTTAGCAATAATTATATTTATAAAACAATTGAAAAAGATAGAATATATGATATAATTCATTTATCTGTGAGAATTAATACAAAATCATTTAATACGCGTAAAAAACAAATCCTATAATGAGAAAATAAACAAGGGGGGATAAAATGAAAAAAGTATTAATTGTACTAGGAGTGATTTTGGCTTTTATAGTATTAAGAGCAATAATAATAACAGTTTTTTAAAAAGGGGAGAATTTTATGGAAAATGAAAAGAATAATGAGTCAAGTAAACAATATGTAAAAAGTGAAAAAAAGACAAACTGGTTTTTTAAATTATTTAAAACGGTTAAATCAAGAATTATATTCATAGTTGTGGTAATTGTATTAATAATTTTAATAATTTTTGCAATTAAAGGATTTAATAAAGAGGCAACAGCTGATTTTACATATTTAAATCAACTGCTTGAAAAATCAAGTGAATTGACAACAGCAAAATTAAAAATTACTGGAATAGAAAATTATAAAGATGCAGGAGCAATGATAATAAATAGATCTGACTTTACTATGATTTATACTGCAACAATTAGTGCAGGTGTTGACCTTAAAGAAGTAAAAATTGAGCCTAGCAATATTGCAAAAGAAATAAAGGTTACTATGCCAAAAGCAAAAGTCTTTGATTGTCACGTAAATCAAGAAGATATCCAATATTTTGATGAAAAATTTGCATTATTTAATGTCGATTCAAAAGAAGATGCAAATAAAGCTTGTGCTTTAGCAGAAGAGGATGGAATAAAAGAAGCAGAAGCAACAGGAATTCTCGAATTTGCTGAAACTGAGGCAGAATATGTAATTAAAGATATCCTTGCTCCTGCAATTCCAAAAGGATATACAATTAACATAGAAAAATAATATATAAGAAAAGGCTAACTTAAAATTTATTGGACAAAAAAAGTTAGTCTTTTTTTGTTAGGTTAATATTTTAAAGAAAAGAGTTACTATTATAAAAAATAAAATATATCTTAGAGTATAAGTTTAAAAAAGAAATTAAGTTTTATAGAGGATAAAAAACTTAGTGGTCAAATTGGATAAATATTCTTGACAATGAGAGGTTTTGGGAATATACTAAGCGTGTAGAAAATTATATATAAATTTTGAAAAAGGAGGCTAAATGAATATGAGTAACATGATAGAAATTAGATGGCACGGTAGAGGTGGACAAGGTGCTAAAACAGCTTCTTTACTCTTAGCAGATGCAGCATTTAACACAGGAAAATATATTCAAGGATTCCCTGAATATGGACCAGAAAGAATGGGAGCACCAATCACAGCATACAACAGAATAAGTGATGAACCTATTACAATTCATAGTAATATTTATTATCCAGATTATGTTGTAGTAGTAGATGACACACTACTTGAGTCAGTTGATGTAACATCAGGATTAAAAGAAGATGGAGCAATATTAATAAATACAACAAAGCCAGCAGATGTATTAAGAAAAGAGTTAAAAGGATATAAAGGAGACGTTTATACATTAGACGCAAGAAAAATATCTTTAGAAACTTTAGGAAGATATTTCCCTAATACTCCAATGCTTGCTGGAATTGTAAAAGTAAGTGGAATAATGACAAACGAAGAATTAATAGAAGATATGAAAGGATCATTTAAACATAAATTTGCTAAAAAGCCAGAAGTAATAGATGGAAACATGAAAGCTTTAGAAATGGCTCTAAAGGAGGTTAAAAAAATATGACAAATATAAATCCTAATACACCAATGGAGAAAATGACTCCAGGTGGAGATATTTATGAAGCTGGTAATGCTAGAGAATTTAAAACAGGAGATTGGAGAAGTGTAAGACCTGTATTCTTAAGCGATAAATGTAAACAATGTGGACTTTGTTTCCCAGTTTGCCCAGATGATGCAATACCAGTAAACAAAGAAATGAAAAGAGAAGACTTTAATTATGACTATTGTAAAGGATGCGGAGTATGTGCAAAAGTTTGTCCATTTGGAGCAATAGAAATGAAAGAAGAAGAATAAAAATAGAAAGGAAGAAAGAATATGAGTATAAGAGAAAGATTAAGTGGTAACGAAGCAGCTGCAACAGCTATGAGACAAATTAATCCAGATGTAGTAGCAGCATTTCCTATAACACCATCAACAGAAATACCTCAATACTTTTCAACATTTGTGGCAAATGGTGCAGTAGATACAGAATTTGTTGCGGTTGAAAGTGAACATAGTGCTATGTCAGCTTGTATCGGTGCAGAAGCAGCAGGAGCAAGAGCAATGACAGCAACATCTGCAAATGGTTTATCATTAATGTGGGAAATGATTTACATTGCTTCTAGTTTGAGATTACCAATTGTTTTATCATTAGTAAACAGAGCTGTATCAGGACCATTAAATATACACAACGACCATTCAGATGCAATGGGAGTTAGAGATGCAGGATGGATAATGTTATTCTCAGAGAATAACCAAGAAGCATATGACAACACATTAATGGCACATAGAATTGCAGAAAATGAAAATGTAATGTTACCATTAATGGTATGCCAAGATGGATTCATCACATCACATTCTATTGAAAATATAGAATTAGTAGAAGATGAAAAAGTAAAAGAATTTGTTGGAGAATATCATCCAAAACATTATTTATTAAATCAAGATGAACCAATAGCAGTAGGACCATTAGATGTTCAAAGTTATTTATTTGAACATAAAGCACAACAAGCAGAAGCTATGAAAAATGCTAAACAAGTAATCTTAGATGTAGCAAAAGATTTTGAAAAAATGACAGGAAGAAAATATGGATTATTTGAAGAATATAAAATGGAAGATAGCGAAGTTGCAATTGTTTGTATGAACTCAACTGCAGGAACAGCAAAAGCAGTTGTAAACCAATTAAGAGAACAAGGACAAAAAGTTGGTCTATTAAAATTACGTGTATTTAGACCATTTCCAGTAGATGAAATAGCAGAAGCTCTAAGTCATCTAAAAGCAGTGGCAATACTTGATAAAGCAGATTCATTAAATGCTGCAGGTGGAGCATTATTTGAAGATGTAACAAGTGCTATGTACGTAAATAATAAACATGTACCATCTGTAAACTATGTTTATGGTATCGGTGGTAGAGATACTAAAGAAGATGATATTGAAAAAGTATATAATGACTTATTTGAAATTGTAAAAACAGGAGAAGTAAAGAATCCTTATAGATATTTAGGATTAAGAAAGGAGGCTGAAGACTAATGCCTTACAATGTAAAAGAAGTAGTAGCAAATAAACCTTCAAGATTTACATCAGGACATAGAATGTGTGCTGGTTGTGGAGCTCCTCCAGCAGCTAGAATGATTATGAGAGCTTTAAAACCAGAAGATCATGCTGTAGTTGCAGTAGCAACGGGATGTATGGAAGTTTCAACGTTTATGTATCCATATACTTCATGGACAGATTCATTTATCCATACAGCTTTTGAATGTGCGGGAGCAACACTTTCAGGAGCTGAAGCAGCTTATAAATCTATGAAGAAACAAGGAAAAATAGATAATACAACAAAATTTATTGCATTTGGTGGAGATGGAGGAACTTATGATATAGGTATCCAAAGTTTATCAGGAGCAATGGAACGTGGACATGATATGGTTTATGTATGTTATGATAATGGTGCATACATGAACACAGGTATTCAAAGATCATCTGCAACACCACATTTTGCTGATACAACAACATCACCAGCAGGAAGTGTTATTCCTGGAAAAATGCAACAAAGAAAAGATTTAACAACTATAATGGCAGGACATCACCTACCATATGTTGCACAAACTATTGGTTATATGAATTTTAAAGACTTATATGAGAAAGCAGAAAAAGCAATCTATACAGAAGGACCATGTTTCTTAAATGTATTAGCACCATGCCCAAGAGGATGGGGATATCCAACAGATATGTTAATGCAAATAAATAAATTAGCAGTAGAAACATGTTATTGGCCATTATATGAAGTAGTAGATGGTAAATATAAGATTAACTATAAACCAGCTAAAAAACTACCAATAGAAGAATTCTTAAAACCACAAAAAAGATTTAAACATATGTTTAAGCCAGGAAATGAGTGGATGATTGAAGAATTCCAAAAAGAAGTAGATAGAAGATGGCAAGAGCTATTAAACTTAGAAGAAATCACAAATAGAGAATAATAAGTGGAAAAGATGTTTTAGGAGGTGAAATAAATGGCATATAAAATAACAGATAAATGTATTTCTTGTGGAGCTTGTGCTGCTGAATGTCCAGTAGGATGTATATCACAAGGAGATAGCAAATTTGAAATAGATGCTTCTGCATGCATTTCATGTGGTACATGTGCTGGTGTTTGTCCAGTTGGAGCACCTGAAGAAGAATAGTTTTATAAAACTCTTAGCTTAAAACAAATATTTTTTAAACTAAGAGTTTTTTATAGTTTATTTATTTTAAGAGGAGAAAATAGTATGATTATAAAAATAATTGCAGTAGATGTTATGAAAAAATTTGAGAATCCTAAATATAACCCAGAATATTATAATGTTCAAATGGAAAAAAATGATTCCTTAAATGATTTAAGGGAAAAAATAGAACTAAAAAATATAAGTATTTCATTTGATAAATATTATGGAACTAGTAGTAATGAATTGATAAGTTTAGAAGATAAAATACCTTTTATTATAAATAAGAATCAAAAGGTTGAGTGGGAATGCGATTTTGATGATGTTACAATAGATGACTTTATAAGAACAAATAAAATAAATCTAGATGATGGTATGCAACTTGAATATGGATATCCTCAAGCAGGTGGTGTACGGGATAATTGATATGGCAATAGATTTATGGAATAAAATATATCCATGCTTAGAAATAATATCTACAATAGGTGGATGTATAGGTTTTATAGATTTTATTAAAAATATTTTTCATAAAAAAATACCAAGGCCACAAAATTTTGCATTATATATTTATAGAAAAAATAAATGGAATTATAATATTTTATCAGAAGAATTAGATATAAGCAAAGATGAAGCAAAAACAATTTTAAGATTATTTGGATATAAATGGAATAATTCTGAAAAAATGTATACTATAACGGAAGATAAAAAACAAGAAAAAATAAACAAGATTAATAACTGGGATTTGTAAAATTTGTTTTGATGGAAAAATAAAGTAATGAGAAGATATAAGAAAAAGTGCTGTATTACTATAGCACTCTTTTATTTATTGCTGTCCTCATTCTTTTTTGTGTCTTTCTTTTCGTTCTCTTCTTCTTTTTCCTTCATAGATTTAGGAACAACAATGTTTTTAGGTTTCTTACTTGAAGGAGTAGGAGTACCAGCATTTAAATGATCATAAGCTGGAGAAATATTTAGGTTTGAACCATCACCATTAACAACTTCAATTTTTTTATTTTCATCCATAACAATTACCTCCGTAAAATGTTTTCTATATATTATCACAACAAAATTAAAAAGGCAAGATTATTGAAAAATATTGACATATAGCCAAATTCATGACATAATAGTAAAGAACTTTTAACAATGATAAGAAGGGATTTTATATGCAAATTAATGAGACAAAATCAAAAATAGAAGCAATACTTTTTGCAGCAGGAAGAGAAGTTACTAAAAATGAAATAATGTTAGCATTAGAAATTTCTAGTGATGAAATAGATGAAATAATATCTAGTATGCAAAATGATTATAAAAGCGAAGATAGAGGTATCGAGTTAATAAAAGTCGATGACTCTTATCAATTATGCACCAAAAAAGATATGTATGAATATGTATATCCAGTATTAGATAAAAGAAATAAACCAAACTTATCAACAGCAGCATTAGAAACATTATCAATAATTGCATATAATCCTAAAATTACAAGAGCAGAGATAGAAGCAATAAGAGGAGTATCAGCAGATGCATGTGTATATAAATTATTAGAATATGGACTAATAACAGAAGCAGGAAAAGTAGATTTACCGGGAAAACCAATGTCATATAAAACAACAGACGAATTTTTAAAAATGTTTGGGTATTCATCATTAAATGATTTACCAGAACTTCCAAGATATAAGTTAGATGAAAATAAACAAATAGTAATAGATGATATAATAGAAGAAAGTGAGAACAGAGAAGGACCAGCGGAGGCTCCAATGCCCGAAAGGGAAGAGGTAGAAGTTTTTAAAGAAAATGATTAAGAAGAAAGTTGGAGGTAATTTTATGAGTAAGAAAAAAGGATTTGTTAATGATATAACAGATATAGATGAGAATTTTGCACAATGGTATACAGATATAGTGTTAAAAGCAGAACTTGCTGATTATACAACAGTAAAAGGATTTATAGCAATAAGACCATATGGATATGCAATATGGGAAAATATACAAAAATATGCAGATGAAAGATTTAAAAAACTTGGAGTAGAGAATGTTTCTATGCCAGTTTTAATACCAGAAAGTTTATTAAGTAAAGAAAAGGATCATGTTGAAGGATTTGCACCTGAAGTTGCATGGGTTACAATAGGAGGAGAAGAAGAGTTGGAAGAAAAACTATGTGTAAGACCTACTTCAGAAACAATATTTTCAACAATGTATTCTAAATGGCTAAGTTCATGGAGAGATTTACCATTTTTATATAATCAATGGTGTAGTGTTTTAAGATGGGAAAAAGAAACCAGACCATTCTTACGTTCAAGAGAATTTTTATGGCAAGAAGGACATACAATACATGAAACAGCAGAAGAAGCTAAAAAATTCACATTAGATATGTTAGAAATATATGCAGATGTTATAGAAAATTTACTTGCAATACCAGTTTTAAAAGGAAGAAAAACTAAAAAGGAACAATTTGCAGGAGCAGAAGCAACATATACTGTAGAGACATTAATGCATGATGGAAGGGCTTTACAAGGAGGAACATCACATTATTTTGGACAAAACTTTACAAAACCATTTGATGTTAAATTCCAAAATAGAAACGGTGAACAAGAATATGCATATCAAACATCTTGGGGAATAAGTACTAGATTAATTGGAGCAGTAATAATGGCACATGGAGATAATAGAGGATTAAAATTACCACCATATGTTGCACCAATACAAGTAGTTATAGTTCCAATAGCACAAGAAAAAGGAAATGTATTAGAAGAAGCAAGAAAACTAGAAGGAAAATTAAAAGAAAAATTCAGAGTAAAATTAGATGATAGAGATAATTATTCTGTTGGTTATAAATTCAACGACTGGGAAATGAAAGGAGTACCAGTTAGAGTTGAAATGGGTCCAAAAGAATTAGAAAATAATGAAGTAACATTAACAAGAAGAGATACTTTTGAAAAGGTTACTGTAAGTCTTGATAACTTAGAAGAAGAAATAGAAAAATTATTAAAAGATATACATACAAATATGTTTAATATTTGTAAAGAAAGAATGATAAACAAAACAACAGTAGCTCATAATATGGATGAGTTGAAAAAGAACCTAGAAGAAAATCAAGGATATGTAAAAACAATGTGGTGTGGTTCACAAGAATGTGAGGATAAAGTAAAAGAATTAACAGGAGCACCATCTAGATGTATACCATTTGAACAAGAACATATATCAGATACATGTGTATGTTGTGGTAAAAAAGCTGATACAATGGTAGTTTGGGGAAGACAATATTAAGAAAAAATTAATTCACTAAAAAGACACATTTAAAATACCTTTTAGAAACAATATATGGTTAGAATAAGCATATACTAAATAAGGAACATACATAAAAAAACCATAGAAAAGGAGTTGAATGTGTATGAAAATTAAAGAGGAAAGTACTGATCTAATAGACCTTAAGAATTTTCTAGACTATAATGGAAAAGTAGAAGAAAAGGATGTAACATTCCAAAAATTGATGTTTATTTACGAAATGGCAATTAAAGAACTAAATACTAAAATAGAAATTTTTAAAGAAGAATTTAAAACATTTTATAATTATGATTTAGTTGACCATGTAAATACACGAATAAAATCACCAAAGAGTATTATACAAAAAATGCAGAAAAAGGAATGTAAATTAACATATAGAGATATGATTGAAAATATAAATGATATTGCAGGTATTCGAGTTATATGTCCACTACAAAAAGATATTTATTCAATAAAGAATTTGATACAAAATGTACCAGGAATTGAAACTCTAAAAGAAAAGGATTATATTACTCAACCAAAGGAGAGTGGATATTCTGCTTACCATATAATTCTAGGAGTACCAGTAATGTTATCACAACAGCTTATATATGTTAAAGTAGAGGTACAAATAAGAACAATGGCAATGGATTTTTGGTCTAGTTTAGAGCATAAAATGAAGTATAAACCTAATGAAGAGCCTAGTAAGAAGAAGGCAAAAGAATGGGTTAATTGTGCAAAAACAATTAATAAACTAGATGAAAAAATGATGTTATTAAATGAATAAAATTCATAAGAAATAAACACATGAAATAGTAATTCATGTGTTTATTTTTTGTCAGATAATCCTACTAAATAATCAATAGAAGTCTTATAGAATTTTGCAAGTGTAATTAAGCTATTAATATCAATCGTAATTTCTCCTGTTTCATATCTTGAATAAGTTTGTTGTGTGCAACCTAATAATTTAGCTATTTGGCTTTGTGTTAAGTCATTATCTTCTCTTAAATCACGTATTCGTAAATTCATAAACTCACCTCTAAAAAATTATAGGATATTCTTTAAACGCGTATTGACTTTTACGCGCTATACGTGTAAAATTAAAATGAATTAGATTTTTGGGAGGAAACGCAATGAAAAGAATACAAAAGAAGGAAAATGGAATTACACTAATAGCATTAGTGATTACAATCGTACTAAATTGCTCGTACCTCGCAATGGACCAAATGAATAAAATTGAAAAAATATAAAACCTCAGGTATAATATAAT
>CALXAV010000002.1 GCA_944386385.1 uncultured Clostridia bacterium | reverse complement strand
ATCTATTGAAGACTGAAAGTCTTGTATTTCAAAGGCTATCAGTCTTTTACTCTTTTACAACTGTCAAATTTGAGATTTTATATTTTTTAGAATTTCTTATAACTTCTAATTTTTCTTGTTATTTTCTTAATTTAGTGATATATTAAATAAAATAATATTTTTAATAAAGGTGATAAAAAATGGAATACATATATAGTCCTATGGGCGTATGCTCACAAAGAATGAAAATAGAAGTAGAAAATAATATAATAAAAAATGTAGAAATTATAGGCGGCTGTCCTGGAAATACCCTTGGAGTAGCAAGGCTAATTAAAGGTATGGATATCGACGAAGCAATAAAAAGATTAAAAGGTATATTGTGTGGCAATAAAGGAACATCATGTCCAGATCAATTAGCGAAAGCATTAGAAAATATAAAGAAGGAAATGTAAAAAAATAGTATTGAACTTCTATTTATATCGGTTAAATAGAAGTTCAATATTATTACTTTTATATTTATGAATTCAAATAGTTTTTTAAGTCACTTAATTTATTTTTAGTTTCATTTATTCCTTCTTCATATAATGCTTTTAATTTATCTTGGTCTCTTTCTAATCTTGAAATATCAACATTATTTTCTGGTCTTAATACAAATATTTTATTTTCACTTTCTAACTTTTCTATTTTATCATATGTTTCATTATATTTATTTGGTCTATCATACATGGTTTTTAATAAATTAGGATATTTACTATATACTAATTTATACATTCTTTTCATCTTGTTTGATACTGGCTTTTTTCTATAATCTTTATTTCTTGTAAGCACAACAACAATTTTTTCATAGCCTTGTTTTAATGCCCAATCTATAGGTACATTACAATCTATTGCTCCATCTAGGTATGGATTGCCATTTATTTCTACAACCTTTGAAACTAATGGCATGCTTGAAGATGCTTGTAATAATTTATAAGTATTTTCTTTATCTTTATCATAATATTCTGTTTTTCCTGTTTCACAATTTGTTACTCCTGTAACAAATCTTTTCTTAGAATTAATAAATTCTTTTTCATCAAAAGGGTTGCTTTTTGCTATTTCACCACCAAATAAATAGTCAAATCCAACTAAGCCTTTATTATTTTTAATTGCTCTTACTCCTATATATTTAGAATCTTTACAATGGTTAATATTTATGTTTGCAGTTCTTCCTTTTTGATTTGATACATAGTTAGACCCTACTAAAGCACCTGCTGAAACACCTACTGTACAATCCATATTTATATTATTCTCCATAAAAATATCTAAAACTCCTGAAGTAAATAAACTCCTCATAGCTCCGCCTTCTAATACTAAAACTGATTTTCCCATCTTTATCACCTATTAAAACTTTTATTTTTTTATAATTCGAAGATATTCGCTTTTAATATTAATCTCGATATTTTTGTTTTATCTTTAAAAGGTATTTCCCACATACTTCCTGCTATTGACCTTTTAATTTTATATTCTTTGGTTGGCTCCCCTAGTAGTTTATTTAATTGTTTTTGTAGATTGACTTTATTAGTATACACACATAATTTTTCCATATCATATATTACGTTTATAGTCGTTTCCGTTTCTGCTTTTATAGGTTCTTTATATATTTTTTTGTTCATTTAAATACAACATCCTTTTATATAATTTAATATAGTGATATTGTATCACAGTTTTCCTTTCTTTTCCAGGGAATTGAAATTTAATTCTAATTTTATAAGAAATAGAGTTGCCTAAAACCTAAGTTTTAAGCAACTCCTGTATGAAAATAAAAGGGGATGGTCCTTAGTGCCAATCGATTCACTTCAATTGGCACTTACTCAAATCACCTACCAATTAAATTGTTTTTATTTAATTTTATAATAAGAATTTATACTGTCTGTTATTGCTTGCATGTATGAATCGCCATTATTTAGCACATTTCTTAAATCAGTATTTACATTCATATATCCAAGTTCTATTAAATATCCTTCTACTCCTACATTTGAATTACGATATATATTTTCACCATAACTTGAATTAGACCCATTTACATATGCTCCTGTTGATATCCCTCCAATTTCTCTTATTATAAATAAATATGGTATAGAATCATATATTCCTTTATAGCCTCTAAATGTTGCAGAATTACGATTTTGTATTTCTATTGTACGTACATATACTCCATCTTCTTCTTTATCTGTTTTCATTTCAGAATATGTAGTATCTGCTTCTTCTACAATATTATCTGCAAATGATTTAGCTAAGCTTAAGTCCATATTAGGTGCTGCATATACTTCTACTCCACCATCAACAAAATCAGACTCATTACTATTCATATGTAAAGAAATAAGTATTTTGGCTCCTGATTCATTTGCCATTGTTACTCTTCCATCTTCGTCATATATATTATATGTATCATATTCATCTGTTTCAGTGCCATCTCTAGTAATTAATACTTTTAGTCCTAAATGCTCTAGTTTTTTCTTTAATTCTAAACCATTTTCAAGAACAATTTCATCTTCTTGATATCTTCCTGAAATCGCTCCTGTATCATTTCCACCATGTCCTGGATCTATTACTACATCATAAACATCATCAGGAAGTTTAGAAACTTTTTCAACACTTAATACTAATGCTGATACACTATTCTGTGTTAGAAAACTTATATTTATTTTATTATTTGAATTATTTCTTGTTAAAGTATAATAATTTATTGGGTCAGTATATTCTGTATCATTTGATAAAGAATAATAGTTCATCTGCCCATTTGAACTTGTTACTTTTAATAATATATAATAGTTATCTCTATCTAGAGTTTCCAAATCCAAGCCTGTATTGATTTTATCTAATGTAGAAAAGGAAATTTCTCCTCTTTCATATTCATATGTAGTATCTACCGTGATTTCTTCTCCAGATGATTTCTTCGCAACTACTTGTACATCATCTATTTCAGGATTAGTAATATCTAAACTTCCTTCTATATTAAAATGCGTTCCATAAACTATATATCTACTAACATCAGCTTGTCCACGTTCAATTACATCTATTATGTCTCCTATAGACGCAGATGTCATACTTGCATAAGATTCATCTTCCCTTTTTTGAATTATTATATATATCAAAATCAACACTAATGCCAAAAGAACTAAAACAGTTCTATTTCTTTTTTGATAACTTTTTTTCTTTGTCCTACGTTTTCCTCTTTTACTCATACCAATTCTCCTTGTATATATTTTTATCGTTTCAAAATAAAGATTTATTTTAATACTATAATTAATATACAATTAACCTTATAATAGGTTACATTAATTCTTCTAATTTATATAATTGTTTTAAAGGTATATCATTCTTCTTTGCTAGTTCTTTCATACTTTCAAATTCAGGATAAACATATTCTTCTCCATTATTTACTACTTTTTTCACCTTTAGTTTTCCATACTTTGTATCTATTTCAAGATTTTTTCTTTCTAATACTTTTCTTTCTTCAAAACGATATCTTATTCCTATTGTCGTTGTTTCTCTAAAAATTATATTTTGTAATTTTTCCATATTCTCTTTTTTACAAGCAACTGTTAATCTGTATGCTGGTCTATTTTTCTTCATAAATATTGGTGTAAAAAATACATCTAAAGCTCCTGAATTAAATAAAATTTCTGAAGTATAGCCTAAAACTTCTCCTGAGCAATCATCAATATTTGTCTCCATAATATAAATACCATCTTCCTTTTCTTCTATTTCTCCTAAATAGACCTTTAAAACATTTGGTATTTCTATATCTTTATATCCTGCACCCCAACCTATCTTTTCTACGTTCATAGCAGGCATAACTTTAAATTCATCTGATAGTTCAGCTATTATTGCAGCTCCTGTTGGAGTTACTAATTCTGTATCAATATCTATTTGTCTAAATTTCACCCCAGCATCGGTAAATATTTCACTAGTTGCTGGTACTGGAACCGCCATTTTACCATGTGCACATTCTATAAAACCGTATCCATCATTTACAATACTTGATATTACTTTATCCGGATTTATTTTGTTAATTAATATTGCTGTACCTACAATATCTACAATAGAATCTATTGCACCTACTTCATGAAAATGTACCTCTTCTAATGGTTTATTATGTACTTTACTTTCAGCTTTAGCAACTCTTATAAATATTTTCTTAGCTAAATCTTTTACATTGTCATCTAAAGAACTTTCATCAATTATTTTATTTACATCATTTAAATTTCTATGTTCGTGGTGATGGTGATGCTCATGTTCGTGTTCGTGGTCATGATGATGTTCATGTTCTAGAATTACATCTACATATGTTCCTGTAATTCCATTTTTTACTTTCTTTGATATTTCTATTTTATATCCATCTACATTTAATTTTTTTAATTCATTTATTAAGTAATTTTCATCATCTATTATTTCAGTTAATGCTCCTAAAGTCATATTTCCACTAATACCACTTGAGCAATCAAAATATAAAACTTTCATTTAGTTACCATTCCCTTCTTCGCTACTATTCCTTTTTTTATATTTATATCATGTAGAGTTAACTCTAAGTCAAGAGATTTAAATATTTTTTACTTAAAATTCACATTTTAAGGCTTATTATATTTGTATTATATATCAATTTTGAAAAAAAGTCTGTAACACTAATATTTCTTTAGTATTACAAACTCATTTCTTTTTTCATATTTTTTACTATAAAATCCAATTCTCGACTTTTTCCTTAGCGCTATTTACTGTACTTCCTCTTATTGCAAGACCCTTTTCTAATTTTCCACCTTTACAAATTCTTTTTAAATCGTTTTCACTACTTTCCATTCCTGAGCCTTCATTTGTGCAAAATGGTTTTATTATTTTTCCTGAAATGTGATATACCAAATTATAAAATATAGCATTCTTCTGTTACATTTGTGAATTATTATTTTTTACTACAGATATAAAATATTTCATTTGTTTAAAAGCATATTTTACACCTTCTTTTCCTTTACTATTATACCATGCTCCATACATATAGTACATATCCAAGTATTAAAATAGCTCCTGTTAATCTATTTACTTTACTCTTTTTACTAAAAATTCCTATTAATTGTAATACTATTGTTACAGCAATTAAAATTAGTAAACTTCTGTTAAATTCTGTATCAAACATTAAAGGATTTATTGAAGCTCCTAAACCTATTAATAAGAATAAATTTATGATATTAGAACCTGTTATATTTCCTAATAATAAATCAGTTTCGCCTCTTTTTGCTGATATAATTCCAGTTACAATTTCAGGAAGTGCTGTACCTAGTGCTACTATTGTAGCTCCAATAAAACTTTCAGAAAAACCTAAATCACTAGCAATCAACACACTATTTTCTACAACAAAATCTGAGCCAAATTTAAGTCCTAATAAACCTAATATAATAAATAATATAATTCTCCCTATAGATTTTGATTTCTTCTCTATTTCTTTTACTTCTTTAACAATTTCTTCATCTAGTTTTTTATCTTTTATTTTCTTTTCCTCATATACTGTATAAAAAATATATATTATTGCACATAAAAGAAGTACCACTCCTTGTCCTCTACTGATGATTCCAACTTCTCCAAGTTTTTTTGTATTTCCTAAAAACAAAATTAACACCATTGCAGCAATACTAATTGGCAAATGAACATTTATAATCCTTTTATCTAATTTTACTGTTCCTATTAAACTTGTTAAACCTATTACAAACAAAAAATTACATACACAACTACCAATGGCATTACTAATTATTAAATCAGTATGTCCATCTATAGAAGAGGTAATTGTTATAAATATCTCTGGAAGTGATGTTCCTATTGCTACTACCGTTAAGCCAATTAACATTTCTGATAAATTAAATCTCTTTGCAATACTTGCAGCAGCACTTACTAATAAATCAGCTCCTTTTATTAACAAGATAAATCCTGCTACTATAAGTATTATTTCTAATATCAACTCATCTCCTCCTTTGTTTTTTGCTATATTTTTCGCCTTATTCTTATTTTTAACATTTTTTAAAATTTTAAGCAAAAAAGAAATAGATTTTAATTATAAAAAATAGGTGCTAGCCAAATAAACTAGCATCTATTTTAATCATACCAACCAAATAAAGATATTCCATTTTCTAATGTTTCCATTTTTTCTATATCTTCTTTATTAAATTCAAAATCAAATAAATCTATATTTTGTTTTAACCTATCTAAATTAGATGATTTTGGTATTATTACCATATTTCTAGCTAACAGATATTTTAAAGCAATTTGAGCAACAGACTTTTTATATTTTTCTCCCACTTCTACTAAAACTTTATTAGTAAAAATATTATTTTTTCCGCTAGCTAGTGGACTCCATGCTTCCATAACAGTTCCATGTTCTTCTAAGACTTTTTGAAGTTCTTTCCTTGTATAAAACACATGTGCTTCAACTTGATTTACAGCAGGAACTATATTGCAGTGTTCTAATAAATCTAAATACTCACTTTTATTATAATTAGAAATACCAATTGATTTTACTTTTCCTTCTTGTAAAGCTTCTTCTAAAGCTTTATACATTTCTGTTCCTTCATCATATGGCTCATGAATAAGCATTAAATCTATATAATCAAGTTGTAAGTTTTTTAAAGAATCTTCAATTGCAAATTTTGTTCTTTCATATCCCCTATCTGGTCCATATACTTTTGATGTTATGAAAAGTTCCTCTCTTGGCGTTTTACATCTTTTAATTGCTCTTCCTAAGATTTTTTCATTACCATACATTCTAGCTGTATCTATTAATCTATAACCAATATCATCAATTGCTTTTACTATTACATCCTCATCATTTAAATTATAAATCCCTAGACCTATTTTAGGCATTTTCAATCCATTATTTAAAGTTGCATATTCCAAAACTAATTTTCCTTTCCAGAATTTAATGCATTTTTAGCTGATTTATTCATCATCTTTTTAGCTAATGCACAAATTATTGGGTTTGTTGCAGATATTGCTTCTAAGTTTTTCTTCTTTCCTAAAACTTTTAAACATGTATCTGTATAATCTACTACCATATCTAATCCAGATGTAAATGATGCCATATCTGAATTTAAGAACACCATAGGTGCTGCCATTTCTTCTGATGTTGCAAGTCTTCCAGCTAGTCCTGCTTCAGCAATTAATGCTTCTTCTCCTCCTACCATATCTTGAAATTCTTGTTTCATTCCTGTATCTGTTGATCCTGGTAATACATTATTTACTCTAATACCTAGTGTTGCAAATTCTACTGCTTGTTCACATGCAAATTGTAATAAACATCTTTTAGAATACATATATGCAAATGTTGAAGGTGCAGAATTAGTTAATTTTTTAGTTGCTTCTTGTACTTCTTCCCAAGTTTTTGAGTGTACTACTTTATTTTGTTCTCTTTTAAATTTCTTCCATTCTAACCCTGCTGTAGAAGTACAATATACAATTGCACCACCTTTACTCATTCTATTTTTTAGATAATTTAATGTGATATACATATTAGCTGTATAGTTACAATCAAATGTTGTTCTATAATCTGTTTTAGAACCAGAAAGTCCTGCTACACCAAAAAATGCATCTATGTGACTTGGGATTTTCTTGAAAGCTTCGTCTATTTCTTCTTTGCTTGCCAAATTACATTTTATAAATTCTGTAATCCAATCCACTTTACATTTATTCATATCTATTGCATAGACTTTTGCTCCTAAATCTACAAGCATTCTTGCTGTAGCTTCACCCATTCCACTAGATGCTCCTGTAACTACACATACTTTATCTTTATATCCAAAATAATCTTTCATAATTTACACCTCTTCTTTAGTTTCTTTCTTATTTTTTATTATTCTATCATAACTTATTACAGATTAAAACATTTTTCTACAAATTTCTTTTATTTTTTACAAACAAAAAGACTTCTTAGAATGAACTAAAAAGTCTTGATTGTTACATGACATAAAGTACAAAACGAAATGATACATCTGAATTAGTAAGCCCATTATTGCGATAACGATTAGACGCTGTAAATGTATTTGGCTCTCCACCAATTCCTCCTCTTCCAACATAAGGGTAATCACTTTCGCCATAAGAATTTTTTTCTGCTACATATTCATAATAATTACCTTCCAAATCATATATATTGCATACCTTATCTGCTTCATTTTGTCCAGATGTTGATTTAGAAAGATGTCTATTAGCATTATATTCTGTTACCAAAAACTTATCTACACCATTTCCATCTAATTTTTCATTTACGAAATCCATTACTACATCCCATTGTATTCCCGAACATAATGCACTTTTAACATTTTCATTATTTATAAACGTTTTTGCTTTTGTTTTGCTATCTTCTTGTGAAATATTATTATATATAGCTACTCCTTTTTGGCTAATTAAATTATTAGAGCCATCATTCCCTGCCTCATATCTTGATATATAAAAGCCTTTTGATTGTAACACTGCTTGTTTTTCTGCATTTTCATTATTTGTACTATCATCTATTGACGGTTGTATACCATTTGGTAAATATCCTATATCTGTATATGCTTTTTCAGCAATTGCAGTATTAGGATAATTTATATTTCTTATATATTTACTTTCATCCGTTACTGGTATCCATACAAATTGATTTCCCTCTGCTACTATATTAGTACTATCTAATTCTGTATCACTTGGATTATCTGAAATAACAAGCCCTTTTGATACATCATCACAACCTGGAACTATCATAAAACTTTCTGGTATTATTGCTGTTCCATTATTTGTGTATGGTTTATTCCCTTCTGTTACAATTTTCCCTACCTCTGCACTATTTCCAGTTGCTCTATTAATATAACTTTCATACTGTCCCAAAGTTGTTTCTTCTTTTGACTGTGCATCATCTGTTTGATTTTTTGCTTTTTGTGCTTGTGTAAGAATTCCATTTTCTCCTGTTAGCATTGCAATTGATACTCCGGCTAAAATTAATAAAACTATAATCGTAATGACTAAAGCAATAAGCGTAATACCATTTTCTGTTTTCATTTTTGTTTCAACTCTACCCATGTTAAATCTCCTTCTTTTCTTTGGTTTTAGTATTTTCTGAATTTTATAAATTATGTATTACCTATTTATAAAATTGTATTTACTTTTATGTTTTTACATAGCATCTCATATATTCTATTAGTATATAAAAAACATATGGTATTTGCAAGTATCTCAATATTACATTTTAATTACAATATTATTTAATATTTTTTATCTATTATAATCTTTTTAAATATTTTTTTATTTTATTGCTTTCATTTTCTTATTTTAATTTTTTAATATCTAAGAATTATTGCGACTGTTCGTAATAATTATATTATAAAGAAATTAAAGAGTCAACAGTTAATTTGCGATTATTCGCAAATATTTTTGTTTCCATTTTGATATAATTTTTATATCAAAAAGAGGTGAGTTTATGCAACTTTCAAACGCTGTGCAAAATAGAATTATAAATCTTTGTAAAGAACAAAACATAACAATAAATAAATTAGCAACTAATTCTGGATTATCATATTCTACAGTTTTTAGTATATTTTATGGAAAAAGTAAAAGTACAAAGCTAGCTACTATATTACATATATGCGAGGGATTTAATATTGAATTAACTGATTTTTTCAATGACCCATTATTTAAAGATGTTGAGTTTGAAGATGAATAAAAAGCAAATACTTTTATGTGATAGTAATTGCTTTTTATTTTTTGTTTATTTCCCAAATTTTGTAATTGTTGCGACTTTTAAATAAAATCGCTTTACTTTTTCAATAAAACATGATATATAGTATATATTCTTTAAGTCAAATTGTTTTTAAAAGGAAAAAATATTTTTTAGTTAAAATTCCTTTTAGTTTCATAATAAATTTAATCAAAAAGAAATCCAATTTTTAATTATTTTAAATTTGTTGAAGTTCCTATTTATTAGGGTTTATTCATTGTGTTTTTAATTTCCAAATTATTTTATCATTTACAAATTTTGTAATTGTCTCGACAGCGTCGAGACAATTCGGATAAGTATAGCTTATTTATTACTGTCACTGTTAACTAAGTCTTTATATCTCTCATTTTGAATTGAAGTAGAATATTTATTTCTATCAAATTTTGAATTTTGCCGACGGCGTCGGCAAAATTCAAATAAGTATATCTTATCCGAATATTATTTCTATTCATTAAACTTTTATATACTTATATCTTTCCTTATAAGCATAATTAAAATTTAATTAAATGTGTCCTCGTATATTCTCTCTTCTATTGAAAAATACAGTTAAATATTTTTATTTGCTTTAAATTAAAAACTTTTTGACTTATAAAAAACCAGTAAATTTTTAAAATAGAAAGAAGGTAACAAATGAACGAACTAGAAAAAAATAATAATATAAATAATTTATACAACAGAATAGTTTATCTTATAGAAGACGCTAAAAGAAATGTAGTAACAAATGTAAACAGAGAAATGACATTATTATATTGGAAGATAGGAAAAGACATAACAGAAAATGTACTAAAAAATGAGAAAGCAGAATATGGAAAGTCTATAATAAAAGAGTTAAGCAAAAGACTTATAATAAATTATGGTAAAGGATATAGTGAAAGAAATTTATTTAAGATGATAAAATTTTATAGTTGTTTTTCAGATTTTGGAATTGTTGCGACACTGTCGCAACAATTGAGCTGGTCTCATTTTGTTGAACTATTACAAGTTAAAGATAATGTAAAGCAAGAATTTTATATTACAATGTGTTTAAATGAACATTGGTCTGTGAAAACTTTAAGAGAAAGAATTGGCTCTGCCTTATTTGAAAGAACTGCAATATCTAAAAAGCCAGAAGAAACAATAAAAAATGAATTACAATTATTAAGAGAAGAAAATAAAATGACTCCTGATTTATTCTTTAGAGACCCCTATGTTTTAGATTTTCTTAATTTAAAAGATACATATAGTGAAAAAGACCTAGAAAACGCTATTTTAAGCGAACTAGAAAAATTTATTTTAGAAATGGGAAATGATTTTGCATATATGGGAAGACAAAAAAGAATAACAATAGATGGAGAAGATTATTATATAGATTTACTCTTCTATCACAGAAAAATGAAAAGACTCGTTGTTATCGAGCTTAAATTAGATAAGTTTAGACCTGAATACAAAGGACAAGTGGAGCTTTATTTAAAATATCTTGATAAATATGAAAAAGCAGAAGGAGAACAATCTCCTGTTGCAATAATATTATGTGCAAGTAAAAGTAAAATGATGACTGAATTACTTGGTTTAGATAATAGTAATATTCATGTTGCTGAATATTTAACCAAATATGTTCCTACAAAAATATTAGAACAAAAATTACTTGATAGCATAAAAATAGCAAAAGCACAAATGGAACAAAGAAAGAGATTCAAGAACTCTTAAACCTCCCTCTACTTTTAATATTTTAACAAATCTTTATCAATTAAGTCATATCTTTTAAATATAGTAATTATCATACTATAAACTAATTTCTTTCCTAAAAGTTCTCTAAATTTTGTAGTTTTTACTTTCCCTTGATTTCTCAAATCTTCTAATTCTTCACCTAATTTATTATATCCATCTACTATATCATTTAGAGCTTTTTCAAATCTTTCTAATCTATCCATATTTCTACCCTTGTTCTAATTTCTTAGCAAAATCTGCCATTGCTTCTGATATTTTTATTTCTTGAGGACAAACTGCCTCGCAACTCTTGCAAGCTATGCAAGCACTTGGTTTTTTATCATCTGGAAGTGAACTAATGGCCATTGGTGCAATAAATCCTCCACCTGTAAAACAATGTTCATTATATAAAGCAAGTAGCTTTGGAATATCAAGTCCCATTGGGCAATGTGAGGTACAATATCTACAAGCTGTACAAGGTAAAACATTTCCTTTAAGCATTCCTTTTGCTATTTCTAATAAAGTATTCATTTCTTCTTCATTAAGAGTTTTATCTTCACTAAATATCTTAATATTTTCTTGTAATTGTTCCATTGATGACATTCCAGAAAGAACCATTGTTACACCTGGTATACTTTGTAAAAATCTAAATGCCCATCCAACAGTTGTTTCATCTGGTCTTAATGCTTTTAATTTACTTTCTTGTTCTTCTGGAAGTTTTGTAAGTTTTCCTCCTCTTAAAGGTTCCATGACCCAAATAGGAATATTGTATTCATTTAATAACTCAACTTTAGCTTTAGCATCTTGGAAATCATAATCCAAATAATTTAATTGTATTTGACAAAATTCCATATAGTTTCCGTAAGCATTTAAAAATCTTTTTAATATATCAAAGTCTCCATGTATTGAAAATCCTAAATGCTTAATTCTTCCGTTTTCTTTTTGTTTCATTAAATAATCAAATATTCCATATTTAGGATCTAAATATGCTTCAATATTTTTATCATTTACATTATGAAATAAATAAAAGTCAAAATAATCTACTTGGCATTTTTCTAACTGCTTTTCAAATATCTCTTCTACTTTATCCATGTTTGCTAAATCATATCCAGGAAATTTGGTTGCTAAATAAAAACTATCTCTTGGATATTTACTTAAAACTTTTCCAATAACTTTTTCTGATTCTCCATTATGATATCCCCAAGCTGTATCAAAATAATTAATTCCATTTTTTAAAGCATAATCTACCATTTTTGCTGTTTCTTCCTCATCCACTGGTACATCACTATCTACTCCTTTGTTAGGTAGTCTCATTGTTCCTAATCCTAAATTTGATAATTTTAGACCTTTAAAATCTTTGTATAACATATTAATTTCTCCATTTCTAATTACATTTTTTACTTCTTTAATTCTATTTTTATTTCTGCATTTTTATTATCTAATTTCAGACTAAAAATGTCAACAAACAATGTCCTTTATATTTACTATAAGTCTTTTAAGCTTTTATATTTTCTAATATAAAATCTATAACTTTTTGTAAATCATTTAAAGTTACTTCTACTTGGTATCCTATTTTACCGCCACTAAAAATTATTGTTTCAAAATCTTTAGCAGTTATATCAATTACTGTTTTAAATTGTTTTTTCATTCCTATTGGAGAACATCCTCCATGTATATAACCAGTAAGAGGAAATAATTCTTTTGATTTTATCATTTCAACACTTTTCTCTCTTACTGTATGTGCTGCTTTTTTTAAATCTAATTCCTTGTTTACAGGAACTAAAAACACATAATATTCTTTACTATGTCCGGACAGTAACTAGTGTTTTAAAAACTTGATTTGGATCTTCTCCTAAAGTTTTTGCTACATCTATTCCACTTATTACATCTTCATAATGATAAATTTTATAATTTATTTTCTTTTGGTCTAATATTCTCATTACATTTGTTTTGTTCAAGTTTTGTTTCATCTTATTCCTCTTCTTTTATTATTTATAATCCCAATATATCAAAAATATAGAAAATTATCAACATAACTTTTTATAGTTTTGTTACTTATCCTTCCTCGTAATATATATCTATATTCTTTCCTTAATTGTAACTTTTATCATATCTCCTGGCTGTTTTCCTATCTTCTTTCTAATATCTTTTCTTATTCCTATTATATGGCAAGGTGTTCCCATTTTAACTAAACTTCCATTATATTCTACACCGTCAAATGTCGCTGTTACTTTTACTCTTCCTTTTCCAAATTCTTTTCTTACATCATATGGGAACTCTATATATGCTCCATCTATATCTGGCACTTTTTTTATAATAGCATTAAATTTATATTCATTTTCATTCACATTATTCTCCTCTCTATAAGAAACTTAGTTGTTCTCCGTATAATCCATGATTTTTGTTTTGCTTCTGTTATATTATCTCCAGGCTCTTCTTTTCCTATTAAAAATGGAGATGTTTCTATATGTCTTTTCATGTTTTGCTTAACTAATTCCTTATTACTATTTGCATAACAATATTTACAAAAATGTCCACAGCTATCATAAGCACCAATATCATTTCCCATTAAGCAATTACAACCTTCTCTAATATTTTTTCTCTTTGGTGGTTTTAATTTTGTTCTAACACTTTTCTCAACAATTTCTTGACTCATACAACCTTTGCAGTCAACTCCATATTCTGATAAAAATACCCCTTCACAGCACCCATGAATTACCATATCATTTTCTTTGCCTATTTTTACAAAAGTTTTTGCAATTTCTATTTGTTCTTCTTTTGATGGTGGTTTTATATCAGGTGCATTCCTTTTTACTTTTTGATATAAATCTAAAAAACTAATAGTACAATCTCTAGTATATCCTTTTAATTCTTTAGCAAACTTTTCAAAACATTCTATATGTTTAGATACAGTAAATTCATCGTTTATAAAGATTGGATCATATCTCCAAAAAATAGAATTTACTCCTACATGTTTTGATAACTTTTTAAAGCTTTCTATTACTTTTTCCTTTTCTGGTACATTTGGCTCTATATCTTTTCCATAAGGTGTAATTGTAACAAACCAAAATTGCCTATAAATATCTAATTCATCTAAATATTTCAAAATAGGTTCTGGATTTTTTGTACAAAAAGCTAAACAGTCTACCACATCTGGGCTTAGACTATATTTTGTTACTTGGCTTGGATTATATGGATTTCTTACCATTACATATCCTTCTTTTATTCTGTTCATTAGCCATTTTGAATAAAATGCTGGTATATCTGTTCTACAACCTGTATTTATTATCATTCTTTTCTCCTTAAATCATTTATTATCTTATTTGTATCTTCATCAAATAGGATTGTTTTATCTTCTATCTCTTTGCTTGCAAAAGCATAATCTTTATTAATTCTAACTAAATGTGTATTTATATTGTTATATACCATTTGTTCAAATGGAAATCTTATTATTCCAGGAGTATTAAATCCAACTCCTATTTCTAGTAATAATAAATTTTTATCTTGTGATTTATCTAAAAACTCTCCATATCTTTTATCTTGTTTATACCAATTTTCATCTTGGACAAAATTTGCATCTTTTCTCAAATTCATTTCCATATTCCCACCACATACTGGACATTTAGGAACTATATTACTTGGTATTTTACAGTCTTTTGTATTTTTTAGCCATTCATTTACTAAATCATAATTATAATATAATTTATTATGGCATGCGTTCTCACATTGAAGATAAGCATAATCTCCTTGTGTTTCAAATACTCTTTCTTTTTCAAATCCTGCTTTTTCAAACTGACCGTCTACATTAGTTGTAATTACAAAATAATCTTTTTCTTTTATTAAAGAATATATTTCTTGATATAATTTTAGAGGCTCTTTATTAAATCTATTTAAATAAATCATTTTTGCGAAAAATGCCCACTTCTCTTCTTGAGTATTAAAATCATAAAAAGAAGCTGAATATAAATCAGGAAAATTATATTTTTCTATAAACTCTTTAAAATTCTTTTCAAAACTTTCTCCAAAATATTCTAACCCCGCTGCTGTGGATAAACCTGAGCCTGCACCTATTAATACATAGTCTGCTTTACTTATTAAATTCTTTACTTCTGATATTCTCTTATTATACTCTTCCATTTCTATCCTTCCTTTAGATTTTCTTTGTAAATTTCATAATCTTCGTCTGTAAATACATTAAATACAACTTTATCAAAATAGTCTTTATTTTTACTCAAAAATTCTTTAACACTTCTAATTGCTATCTCACTTGCTAAATCTTTTGGAAAATGAAATTCTCCTGTTGAAATACAAGGAAAAGCAACCTCTCTTATATTATTTTCTTTTGCAAGTTTCAAAGAATTAATATAACAATTAGCTAAATCTTCTTCCTTTTCTTCAGTTACAAAATCATAAATTATAGGTCCAACAGTATGAATTACATGTTCTGATGGCAAATTATATCCTTTTATAATAAAAGCCTTTCCTGTTTCTAATACACCTATCTTTTCCATGACTTTTCCACACTCAAGCCTTAAGCTAACTCCACTTGCAGAATTAATGATGTTATCTATGCAATTATGACAAGGAATAAAGCAACCTACTCCTCCAGAATTTGCTGCATTTACAATTGCTTCTATTTTTAATGTTGTAATATCTCCTTGCCATAAACATATTTTACTTTTTGGAAATTCCTTTCCTAAAGCTTCTATATCTTTTACCTCTGTTATTACTTTATTTTTTAATTCACTTTGTAAATATTCATTTTCAATTTTTAAATACTCCTCAGATATTGGCTTTACATCTCTTATATTACATAAAGACCTATATAATCTCTTTTTAGATATCATATCTTCTGAGATATTTTCTACCTTCACTTCTTTATTTTCTTCTAATAAATAATTTATTAAAAAATCTAAATTTTCCATAGCCTAATACTCCTATTATTTTACTTCTGTAATTATTTTACAGGCGATTCTTTCTTTTGTAAAGTAGGCACTTTTTTGTAACCCAGTTTCCTCTTGGATACTATTATAGTATCTTAGCTAGTTATTTTTTAATATTAAAAAAGTTTGCTAATTTTTACATTAACAAACTTTTTATACATTGTTTATTCTTCATTTTTTATTTTTTCTATTTCTTCTTTTGTTAATCCAGTAAATTCCATTATATCTTCTACTTTTGCATTTTTTCTTAACATTCTTTTTACAATTTCTTTTTTCTCTTGTTCTTGTCCTTGTTCAATCCCTTGCCTAGTTGCATACTCTATTGCATCTGCCTCATCTCTTATTGCTTTTAATCTAAATTCATAGTTATTCCTCTCTTCGTTGCTTAAGCTCATTGAAGCTAATTTTTTATTTATTTTTCTTATTTCTTTATTTAACTTCCCCGCTTTTTCCATTTGCTCCTCACTCCCTACAAATAACCATAACCATTGTGCTATTTTCGTATGCATTTCTGGATTTTTCTTTTTAAACTTTGGTAGTTCTATTATGTGCATTTCTAAGTATTTTGTTGCATACTCATCCTGTTCTTTATATCCCATATCTACTACTTCATCTGGTTTTGGTTCTTCAAATTTCATCCTAGCAATAGAATGATAAGAATTCCTTTTATAATAATTAAAATTTAAAATATTTATTCCTATTGATTTTTTACACTCAGTATATGGCTGTCCCTCTTTTATACTATTTGCATAATTACTTGCCATATAGAATGGTGATCTTTGCTGCATATTATGCTGGTTTTGCATTTGCATTTCTACATCTACAACAACTTCAGTATTTAATGTTACTCTTAAATCTAATAACGCAAATTTACTATCATAATAGTTTTTTGGTATTTCCGGATTATTTATTTCTATATTTTTTATTTCAACATCTAATATGCTCTCTAAGAAATCTTTAAGAGCTTCTTTATTTTCTTCCTGTCCAAAAATTCTCTTAAAGACATAATCAGATGTTAAAGGTAATCTATTTTGCATATTATTCCTCCTTTATTTTAACATCTTTATTATATTTTTTCAATAGGAAAATGGATTTTATAGATAAAATTTTATTAGATAATTAAATTAAGATAAAATTGAAAAAACTGATATAATTTTTTATGAATATAATAAAAATTTATACATATTTTTGTTTGTAATATTTTTAATTTGGATATCTCGAAAAAAATTATTGATATAAATTGTTTCCTGCAAGAAACAATTATATTTTAGCATATAAATTTTAAAAAGTTTGTCGAAACTTGTAAATTAATTTAATTTTTATTTTTTATTCGTAGTCAAAAGGCACATAACTAAAAAGTTACATGCCATTCTTATTTTATAATATAGATGTGTCTCCAATTGAACATTTATAATTCTAAAGCTTTAACTGCTTTTTCAAGTTCTTCTCTTATTTTTATATGTTGAGGGCAAACTTGCTCACATTTACCACATTTAATACATTCTTTTGCACTCTTTAAGCCATGTCCACTAACAAGCCAATTTTCTTGGTGTTTTGCTCCTGCCATATCTTTATATAATGTTAATATATTCATTGCTGTAAATGTTCCTGAAATTCCTATCTTCATTGGACAAACTTTTGCACAATAATTACAAGTAGTACATGGAATTAGAGGAATTGTCTTTAATATATCTTGTGCCTCTTTTATTGTTTTTATTTCTTCATCTGATAATTTTGTAAAGTCTTTCATATATGAAATATTATCTTCCATTTGTTCTATATTACTCATTCCTGATAATACTGTAATTACTCCATCTAGATTTGCTGCAAACTTAATTGCCCATGACGCATAAGACGCTTCTGGGTTTGCTTTATCAAATACTTCTTTTACTTTTTCTGGTGGATTAGACAACATTCCACCTTTTACTGGCTCCATAATAATTACAGGTTTACCATGTTTTCTTGCTACTTCATAACATTCTTTTGATTTTATTGCTGGGTTCTCCCAATCTGCATAATTTATTTGTAATTGTACAAATTCCATCTCAGGATGTTTTGTAAGTATCTCATCTAATTCTTCTGGTGTTGAGTGGAATGAAAATCCTGCATGTTTTATTTTTCCTTGTGCTTTCATATCTAATATCCAACTCCACATATCAAAGTCATCAAATACTTTTGTTCTTCCTTCTCCTAAATTATGTAATAAATAGAAATCGAAATATCCTGCTCCTGTTTGTTTTAGAGATGTTTCAAATTGTGCTATTGCCTCTTCTCTTGTTTTACAGTTTATCCATGCTGCATTTTTTGTTGCAAGCTGAAATTTCTCTCTTGGATATCTTTCAACTAGTGCTTCTCTTATTGCATCTTCTGAACCTGCATAAGCCCAAGCTGTATCAAAATAAGTAAAGCCTGCTTCCATAAATTTGTCTACCATTACTTTTGTTTGTTCTACATCAATTTTCCCATCCTTTTGTGGTAATCTCATTAGTCCAAAACCTAGTTTTTTAATTTCTTCTCCTAAATATGACATATAAATTCCTCCATTCATTTTTATTTTTTATAAAGTTCTCTTATATTTTATATCACTTAAAGTGTACTTCAAGTCAAGAATATATTATTATTTTATATCTTTTTTATAAATATTTCAATGATGTGTCCCAAATGCGAAAAAAAGGTGTAAAAAGGGACGTTTCCTTTGCGAATTTTTTTACGCATAAGAAATGTCCCCATTGCGTATATAGTACAAAGTATGTTTTTTATACTTTTATTAATATTACTGCATTACATTCTTTACATATTCACGCTTTTTTGTTATAATTTTATCGGAGTTGATTATTATGAATAAAAAACAAATTAAAGAATTACCTGCTTGTCCTGTTGAATTAACTGTCGGACTTATTGGTGATAAATGGAAGATTTTGATTATTAGAGATTTACTTACAGGTACTAAAAGATTTGGTGAACTCAAAAAATCTTTAACTAATATTACCCAAAAAGTTTTAACTACAAAACTTCGTGAAATGGAAGCTTCTGGACTTGTTAAAAGAAAAGTTTATCCAGAAGTTCCTCCAAAGGTTGAATACTCTTTAACAGAGACTGGTCTTAGTTTAAAACCAATATTAGATTCTATGGTTGTTTGGGGAAATAATTACAGAGAAAAGCTTAATATAAATAATTAAAATAAAGGTAGAAATTTCTCTACCTTTTTATATTTATCCTATTTTTTCAATATCGATTCTTGCATTTTGATAAGTTATATCTTCAATTGATACTCCTTGTAATTTTAAAATATCTCCTGCATTTAATCTTAATATTACTGTACTAGTTAGAGTCATTCTGTTGCTTGTGCTATTTCTAATTACTGGTGATTGATTAAAAGTATCGTTTAATGGCGTATTATTTACCAACAGCACTGCATTGAAATTAAATGTTCCTGTTACATCTTGTACTCCAAATAATTGATATGATATTTGATAAATTCCTGTTTCGTTTATAATTACTTCATCACTACCTTCTGTATGAGAAATTGCTGTTCCTTCTACTATATTATTTTCACTAAATTTAATAGTTGTCGTTCCAACTGTAGTATTGTCTCCCGGTTTTGCTATTGCAACCAATATATTGGGTTCTTTTATATTGTTATTATTTATAACAATAACTATTACAAAAATTGCTATTAAGAGCAAGATAAGAGCAATACATATACTTATAATTGTTTTATTACATCCACAACACATATTTATCCCTCCTACTACAATTTTATGAAAATATAACTTATAAAGAGACAAAAAGAAAATTGCTCCCAAAATGAGAACAATTTTCTATTGAATAAAGGGGTGTGCTAAATGTAAGACTACAATTTAGCACTAATATTTTTCTTGGACTTTTTCTGGAAGTTCTTCATGCTTAACTTCTCTCCACTTTACAACTCCTCTTCCTTTCATTATATCTAATTCTAAATAAGCATCTTCTCTTAACTCTCTACTTGTTTTAAATTTTACTTCTTTTTCTTTACCTTTACTATTATAAGCAATTAAAGTATATTCATATTTCATCTCATCACTTGTAGATATTTGTTCTATCTTTTCATTATCTATCCTAGTATAATAAACATCTTTATGTACAAACATAAAGTAATACCCCAAAACTAAAATTCCAATTGCCACAATAACTGCTATTATCATTGGCAATTTTTCTTTTAAACTTTCCATACAATCACCTCTTTCTTATTTATTCTTATTATACTTAACTCTAAAGTTTCTTACCATCGATTTATATTTCATTTTGCTTACAATTTCGTAATAATAAGAGGTTACTAGAATATTCTAATAACCTCTTATTATGACTATCTTTTTTATTATTTATATATGTGTCCCAAAGTGTCGGAAAACCGACAAAAGGAAACGTCCCTAATTTACCATGTTATTTATTACATCTAAATTTGCTTGTCTTTTTATTTTATTTGTAGTTGTTTTAATTAATGGTTCTTCAGAAATTATTATTCCTCTTATAGCTTTATATTTTGGCATAATCTTGTTAATTTCTTTGATTTTGTCTGATAAAACTTTGCGAATTTCTTCATCTGTTTCTGCTTTATAAGCTTCTTTCATAACATCTCTATCAAATATAATCTTTACATTTATTTTTATATCTTCCTTATCTTCTGATTGTTGTTTTCCAAAAATAAATGATTCTGTTACACCTTCTATTTTATTAACTAGTGCTTCCATTTCCTCTGGGAATATATTTTTACCATTTTTTAAAACTATTACACTTTTCTTTCTTCCACAGATAAATATGTAACCATCTTCATCTATTTTTGCTAAATCTCCTGTATGGAACCAACCATCTTCTTCCATTACTTCTTTTGTTGCTTCTTCATCTTGATAGTAACCTAGCATAACATTTGGCCCTTTTACAGTAAGTTCTCCCATTCCTTCTTCATTTGCATCATCAATTCTTGCTTGTACATGAGGAAGTGATTTACCTATTGAACCAACTCTAAAGTTTTCATCTGTTTCTACTCCAATTACTGGAGATGTTTCTGTTAGTCCATATCCTTGGCATAAGTTAATTCCCCAATCTCTAAATGCATATTCTACTTCTGCATCTAATGCTGCTGCACCACTTACAAATAATTTTATATCTCCACCAAATACTGCATGAATATCTTTAAATATTTCTTTCTTTTCTGCCATTGTTTTATTTCTGTTTTCTTCCATAAGTTTTTTAACAACTTCTAATTTTCCTTGCTTTTCAAGATTTTTCATGATAGTTTTATACATACTTTCATATATTGCCGGTACAAATGATGCAAATGTTATTTTGTATTCATTTAAGTTCTCTACTATATGTCTTATTCCATCGCAGAAAGATCTCTGTGCTCCTATGTATAAAGAATATAGCATTCCTACAGTACACTCAAAAACATGATGTAATGGTAAAAATGATAATATTCTATCACTTGAATCAATTGTAAGTACTGATGCAAAATCCATTACATTTGATACCAAGTTTCTATGTGATAATGCTACTACTTTTGATTTTGATGTTGTCCCTGATGTAAATAACATTATATTCATTTCTTCTGGATTTATTTTTGCATCTATAAATTCTCTATTTCCTGCTTCTACTAAAGCTTTTCCTTTTTCTATTAATTCTTTTTCTGAATAAATACCTTCATCATGAACATCTGTATCCATAGATATTAGATGTTTTAATTTATTTTTCTCACTAAATCTTATCGTCTTTATTGTTTCTTCATATTTTTTAGAATAGAATATTGCTTCAACTTCTGATCTTTCTATTAACTCTTCTAATTCATTATCAGGAAGTGATCTATCTAATGGAACTACTATTCCTGTTCCACATACTATTGATAAATAAGCAAGTTCCCATTCATATCTGTTTTCACCAATAACAGCTATTCTTTTATCTTTTAGTCCTAAACTAATTAAAGCAGTTCCTAAATAGTCAATCATATCTCTTATTTCATTATGAGTATATGTTTTATATTCTCCTTCTCCAACCTTTATTTTATATCCTGGTCTATCTCCATATAATTTTCTTGTTTTATTTAACATATCTTTTAAATCTGTTACTTCTAAAATATTTTTCATATCTTTATCTCCATTTCTAATATTTATTTTTAAAAAATTTCCTTTAATATCTTATTATAGATATTAAAAAATGTCAAATGACACATACGTTAAAAATAAGCAAAAGTTTAAAAACTCTTGCTTACACAAAATCTATCTCTATTAGACTACTTATTCTAATATTCATTTTAAACTACTCTTTCTAATTTTTATTATTGAAGTATTTCATATCCTTCTAAATCTGGTCTTTGAATATCTTCATCTGTTACAACATCCATTTTTACATTTCTATTACAATCTATCTTAAAAAATCCTAGTGCAGTATAATCAACTCTTCTCATAATAAATCCTGTTTCTTTATCAATATAGAATTTAGTTGAATCCACACTAACCCAATCTTTATTCCAAACTTTAACAATTATTGTATCTCTACCATCTACTTGTTTTTCTCCTAAATATTTAAAATCAGTATTAAATGTTTCTTCATCTGAAATAAGTGAATAATCGAATCCTCTTTGGCTCTGGTCATTTTCTTCAAAATTATCCAAATTACTTACACTCGCGTATTTTTTACCATCATGTTCTCCAAGTATACTAATACGTTCATCGTTATTGTAATCTGTCCAACTATCTACTTTTCCATCAACTACAACCTTCACAATATTATCTTTTATGTATCTTTCTGTTTTAATTTCATCAATCTTTCCAAAAAGCCAAGTAGATTCTGATGAGTAATAATAGTTTGGATATTCTTTTCCTTTTTCTAGTAATTCTATAACTTCTTCTCTTGTCATTTCATTATCTTTGTTTAAGAAACCATCAAAATGTATTACTACATAATAAATAGCTACTAAAACTATTAATATAGCTAAAATTATTCCTAAAACTTTTAATACTTTCTTCATAACAATCCCCTCCTTTTCTTATGTAAAACTAAATTTGCTTAAACAATATATACATATATTATACCATATTTTCCACTTTTCCTCAAATTTAGCTCTTCCATCAAATCATCTTTGAGGATTATTACAAATAAATAAGTACATTATATTTATTCACTTAAAACTTCTATTTTTTGGACTTCTCTAATCGTTGGTGGATATGCCAAATCAATATATTTATCTCTATATGTAATTAATATATTATCTCCTATTTTCAAATCATTAACACTAATATTTTCTCCATTAAAAGTTATCTTGGTGTAATCTCTTATATTAATATAGTATTCTCCATTTTCCATATCAGTTCTATTTACCAACATATTACTATTATCGGTTATTTCTTCAATTCTTGCATTAAATGTTTGTACTATATTTTCTTCTTCGTTTTTACTTGACTTCATCTCTTCTTGAAAATCATCATAATTCATAAACCAAGTTCCTATTTTTATATCATCATATCCATCTAGTGTATTAAACTCTATTACTTTATAGCCTAAACCTAAATACTCTACACTCCCGCCATCTCTTAAAGTTCCTGTATTTATACAAAACATTGGTGTGTTATTATTTTTTACTCTATTATAATCAACAATAAAAAATACTATTCCTAAAATTATTATCGTTATTAAAATAATACAAAAAATTTTTATTCCCTTTTTCATATTTTCTCCTTTTATAATAAATATTTTTTCTTATACAAAATTTGTTTTTAGAGTTGTATTTTCTTACCAAATTGATTTACATACCATTTGTTAAGCTCTTTCCTTGTTTTAAAAATATGAAGTTTATCACTATCTACTTCTTGTATAGCTTCAATAATCTTCTGTCTTTTATTCTTTCTCCATTTAACTACCCACCAAAAAAATTGCCAATCCAGTTTTTCCTTACACCCTGGTATTTCTTGTTTTTCCTTTCCATGGTTCTTTATATATCTTCCTAAAATACCTTTTATTTGTGCAATAGTGGAATAATCTAAATAAATTATATAGTCTGCTTTTTCTAAACGTTGCTTTAGTGTTGAATTATAAGTTCCATCTATAACCCATTTATCTTCATTAACTTTTTCTAAAATAATTCTATCTCTTTCATCTTTATTACGTATTTCCCAATTTTCTAAATGGTGTATTCCGTCAATATGATAGACAGGTAAATTTAATTGTTCCCCTAAATTTTTAGCCAATGTTGTCTTTCCAGTTCCACTTCCTCCAATTATACATATTCTTTCCATAATTTTTTTCCTCTACACTTACTATTTTTTAACTATTTAATTGTAATTTTTGTTTCTACCATCATGCTATTAAATCTGTATAATATAAAATTTCTTTACCTAATTTTTCTTGCATATTCTATCTCTAAATTTGTACTATTTCCAATATAATTATTTACATTTACTACTAATATTGCATCAGCTAATTCTATTCTTTTAAAATGTTCTTCCTTTAACTTTTTTAGTTGTTCATCTGTTCTTTCATAATTTTCCAACACAGGATAAACTGGTGTAAGAATACAATTACCTTTTAGAGCCATTTTCTCTGCTGTTTCCATCATTTCTTTTTTAAACTTTAAACTTCCACATAATGTTATTATTTTCATCACTTAAACTCCTCCACTTGCATATTACAATTTATTATTAAATAATTGAAAAAACAATTAATAAAATTCCAACTATTACAAAAATGCTCCCCCATACTCTAAGAACAATTTTCATTTTAAAGTTCTTTAATAATTTATCTGGAATTCTAGGACTTTTTAGCCTCATAAAAAATTGAGGAACTAAAACCATAAAAATTGCAACTATTGTAATTAAAATTCCTGTAATTAACATACAATACCTCCTATTTTTAAATTACTAAATATCAGTCTTATTTGTTTTAATAAATAAAAAGACATTTAAACTTTTAAGTATAATAATTCTCAACATCTGGAATTAGTTCAAAATAAATATTTCCTATTCTTTCATTTAATTCTTCTGAACATTTTGTTGTTATTTCTTTTAATTGCATTATATCTACTATATTATCAAAACTTTTAAAATAGCTGGATATCCATGTTTTCCTTCCTGTTTTTATAATATCATAATGTAAAATCTTCATATTAGTATTTAACAAATTTTTCTCTATAATACTTTTAATTTCATCAGTCAAATCTTTATTTGGTGCAAATAATAAAACGCTTGTTATATTTTCTTTCAATACTTTAAATACTTCTGGTAACATTATTATACTACTAATAATAACTACAACTTGATCAAAATATGGAATAATACTTTTGAAATTTGTTTCTTTTAAAGCCTGTATTACAAAAAATGCAAATGCCATTCCAAAACTATAAATCATATCAAATTTCCAAGCTACTACTTCTGCTTTTACTGTTGGAGAATTTATCTTTTTATTAATATTTCTTATTATTAACCATACAATTAGATTTCCTATAAACAATATAAACTGAAATAGTGATACTGTTATAACATCAATTTCTTTTCCACCATTTATAATTGAAATAACAGCATTTATAATTATACTTACATTAAGTGCTAGAATCATAAATGTTTTAATTAGTAGAAAAAATGATTCTAGTTGTGAAAAACCAAAAGGTTTCTTTTCTGATACAGGTGCGTGATATAATTTAACTAAAAATAATGTTAAAATTACAATTATGATATCTATTGAATCATACAATGCATCTGCTAGCATAGCTTTTGAATCAGTTTTTATGGCCATAATTATTCCTATAACAAGTAAAATTATTCCTGCAATCAATGAAAAACAAATTGCTCTTCTTTCTTTTTCTCTTTCTTGCATAAACTCCTCCTTATATAATCAAGACGTCTAATCTTTTTTATAAATAAAGGACAGATAATTCTCGCACTATCTATCCTTGCTTGTCACAATTTCTATTTTAATTAATCTTGCTCCTCTGTAAAGTTTAATGAATTAATTATAAAGTTTCCAACCTCTTCCCATTCAGTCCTTAATTCTTCTGTGCAATTAAAATTAACTAATCTTAATTTTCCAGCAACAGAAAACGCTATAATATGATTATAAATATTTGTATCTGATGCAGGTGAGATAAATTTAATTTCTCCAATTTTATGATTATTTCTTTCAAAAAAATTGATATCTATATCATTAGCATATTGTCTATACATAGTTTCCATTGCCTTTGTATATTCTTCTATTTCATCATTTCTCATTGCTACATCATTTAAAACAAATGCAATATTAATAGTTCCTCTTTCATTTGTGTAAACAAGTGATGGAGCATTTCCCGTTGGATATTTATTACTAATAGCTTCCTTGCTCATTATATTAAAATCAGTTGGTATTTTTAGTGAAAATTCACCTAAATCTTCATATTGTGTTGTGATTCTATTTCCCTGATTTGTCATTATTTCTAATGATGTATCTATTGTATTAGTTTTTTCATTTTCTTTCAAAAAAGTATATTTTGCCATAATAAATCCATCTATAATAACAACAATAATACTAAAAATCAACAAAATTTTTAAAGACTTTGTTTTATCTTTATATTCTGGAATTTTGCCGTCTTTTTGATAAGACTCATACATTGACTTAATTTCTTTATCATTTTTTATATCTATGACTATAAAAGGTATAGCAACAGCAATTGCTAAAACAGCATTTACAATAAAAGCATAAAGTGGAATTATTTCATTGAAATTTAATAACACATTTAGAATTATAACAATAACAAGCAACAATGTTACAAAACCACCATATAGGTAAAAATTTTTAAATGCCTTGTTCTCTTTTTTCATTATTTTTTTAAATTCATTTTTTTTCATAAAATTTCCCCTTTTATCATTTTATTTGTTTTATAATATCATAAATGAGAACAAATTATCAATTTTTTATCTATAAATTTAAATTATCTATTATTTTTACTATTTCATCATAATCTGGCACATTTTCTTTGACTTTACTATATTCATTTTCAAAATTTTTCAGTTCTTCTCTACCTGATTCATCTACTCCATATCCTACATTTGTTCTTATATCTAAATCTGTTCCATAGTCTAATAACAGTTGTAATGTTTCTGCTGCCTTATCATTATCATAAAATCTTAAAGCAAGTAATCCGTTTTTATTCATATCAGATTCTTGGTAATTTGGATCAGCACCATTTTCGAGTAATAATTTTGTCGCACCATAATATCCACATTCTGTTGTATAAGTAAGTGGAGTATTAACTCCTTGTGGTTTTTCATAAATTTGCACATCTGGATTTGCCCCATTTTTTAGTAACAATTCTAATATACTCCATTCATCTTTTTCTTTGTTTTCATCAGGGTTATATTTTATTGCATAATATATAGCTTTTGTCGTTTCATTAGGATTCCAACCATTATTTAAATATTGTTCTACTTTATTATAATCATAATCTTTTATTGCAATTAGTTCTTCTCCTTCTTCTTTTATCTGTTCTTGTCTTTGTATTTCATCGTAATTTGCAAAATTATTTATAATTTTATAGTCTATAAACGCAAGAATAATTGTTAGAATTAGCAATATTATAAATGTTTTTGTAAATTTCTTTTTTACTAATCTTATTACTCCAAATACTATTGTTAATATTAGTAATGTAATAATCATTACATTAAATACTATAAATAATATTCCTAATGTTCCTATTAAAGGAATTACTGTTAAAGCAGCCATAAACAATCCCCCATATAAATTACTATTTTTATATCAAACTACTAAATTGTAATTTGTTTTTTTAATTAGTTTTTAAAGTAATAACAACTAATTCTGGTCGATTATTTATTCTAAAAGGTATTATACTATTTCCAATTCCCCTACTTATTATCATATTAGTATTATTCTCTGTAAATAATCCACTCGTATATTTAGGGAATAATCCTTGATTAGGTGCAACAATTCCCCCAATGGATGGGATTCTAATTTGCCCACCATGAGCATGACCTGTTAATACTAAATCAATATTATTTTCTACATAAGTTCTAAATAATTCTGGTCTATGTGATAAAAGTATTGAAAATAAATCTTTATTATAATTACTTATTTCTAACTCTTTATTTATAATAGTTGAGTTTTTAACTGATTTTTCATGAGCCATTTTTGGATCATTTATTCCTATTATATTTATTTTACTATTTTCTTTTTCTATAATTTTTGTTTCATTTTCTAAAATTATAACTTCTTGTTCTTCTAATAGATTTTTCCATTCCTCATAGTTAGAAATTTTTGCTTCATGATTTCCTGATACATAATATATTGGAGCAATTCCTTTAATTTCTTTTACAAAATTTATAGATTGCTCCATATGCATTCTATTTGGATCAATAAAATCTCCTGTTATAACAATAATATCAGGTTTCTCATTTTTTAATTTTTCTATTAAAAATTTATTTAATCTGTTTGATCTTTCATTATGATAATCTGATATTTGGATTATCTTGTAATCATTAAATTCATTTGGAATTTTACTACTTGATATACTATAATTAGTTATTTGTAATGTTGTATTTTCATAGTAAAAATAAATTAATAACAAACAACTCATTATAATACTACTGCATATAATTATTTCTTCCTTTTTCATAAATACCATTAATTTTCCTTTCATCATAACAACAAATTAATATTTTTCTTAATATTATCATAACCAAATATTATTATCAATCAAATATCAAATTCTTAAGAAAAAAATGAGAACTACTATTAAAAAGTAGTTCTCTTTGAAAATAAAAGGGGATGTTTTCTATGCTTTTTTATAAGCAAACTTAAGATTAATTAAATTTCTTAAGTTGTATTTATTATAGATATAAAAAGTAACTAATAAGTATCCTAATTGTAAACGTTTTGTAAATTTATTTATTTTTTATAATATTAGTGCTTTATTCTTACATAGATTTGAACATTTCCCGCAACTTATACATTTATCATAGTCTACTACTGGTGCTTCAAAATCTTTTTGTGACAATGCTCCTACTGGACAAATCTTTACCGCTGGGCATTTATGATTTTGTGGACAATTTTCTAATACTATTTTTAATCTTTTATTCATTTTCTTTTCTCCTTAAACATTACTAAGTAAATAATTAATATTATATTTATCATCTATTAATATATATTTATTATCATATTTTTTAGACATTTGCAAATTATAATTATTACTTTCTATAAGTTTATTTATATCTATATTACCTTGTTCTTTTCTGTTTTCTATAACGTTTTCATTATTTTTAATTTTTTCATAATTATTTTTTATATATTTTTCTGTCATTATTAAACAAACATATTGTATATTGCTTATATATTCTTCTTCAAAATCTTTTTTCCAATCGAAAGGTATATAACATCCTTCTATTATTATATTTTGATTGTTTTCTATATTTGTCTTTATTATTTCTTTAACAATATTCCACAAATATTTTGTTAGTTCCTCATCATCTTCTACTGTTAAATTTGTATTTCCGCTTCTAATTAACCCCATTTTCAAATGGTCTATTGATAAGTAAGGGTATTTATATTCTTCTAACAATTTTTGTGCTAACAAAGTTTTCCCTGTGTGTGATGTTCCAGAAATTAGAATTACCATATTTATCTCTCCTATACAAATTATCATAACACGCATAATTATTATTTTTCTCATTTACCAAAATTATCTTTATATCTTTTTAATAGTTTATAGATTTAATGATAAATTATAACTATTATCTATCAACTCAAATATTCTTTCAGTCTCAACACTGTTATCAAGTTTTATTGTAATCCAACTATTTTTATTCATGTGATAGCCTGGAAACACTTTATCATTATCTATAATATCTTTTATTCTTTCTTTTTGGTATCTCAAATCTATAATATCTATTATTTCTTCAGAATCAATCTTCAACTTTCTTTTTTGTAGAACAAGTAAAGCACCATACCATTTTTTATTAGCCTTATTTCTCCATATTGCATTTTTGGGAAACTTTTTCCATAAGAATTCTAAATCATCATTATATTTTTCTTTTATATATTTAATTATCTCTTTTGATTGTTCACTTTTAAATACATTTGGGACAGTACATTTTTCTATAATATTCTTTAATTCATTTTCATATTCTTCTCTAAGTTTTCCAACAAATTCTCCTATACTATCTTGAATATCTACTAAAATATACTCATCTTTGTTTTCCAAATCAATTAATCTTTAGGTAATTCCAGAATTTTTTGCTTCTACAATCATTTCAAACTGGCCACTATGTATTTTAGTTCTATAGATGTAATCTTCTTTTTCTCTTATAAATCCATATTCTAATAGTTTATTAATATTTAATTTTCTATTTTTTAATTCATTATCTAACTTTCTCACAAATCTATTCCCCCATTTGAAGAAAAATTATTATTTTTATTTATAACAACTTGCTACATATCATTTTGATTTAACTAATTCTATAATGTCCTATTATAGAATCTGTTCCATATAATTCTAAAATATCCTCTTCATAATTCATTTGTATTGGGTTTGCATGATGAATTAGAAAAGGGATACCGTCTTTTGTTTCTATTATCTGATATTATTCCTATATGTTCTCTAAATACAACTATATCTCCACCTTGCCATTCTTCTATTTTTGAAATGTCAGTTGTTAATGAGATATGATTATTTTTAAAATATGTATTTAAATTTCTTACTCTTCTAAAATCTATATTTTTATCTATAACCTCAATATCATAATTTTCTTGATGATTTATAATATCTTCATTTACTAGTTCCATTAAATCATATCCAGCGTCTTTTAAACCAAATGCAACAACATCAGTGCAAACTCCATATTCATCATCTGGATAACCAGTTTCATAATATTTACTTTTATATTTAGGATTTGTTTGAATATATTTTCTTACATTGTTTAATATATCTGTTTGATCATCTATTCCATCACTATCTTTATCTATTTTACTTATGTATTGTTCTATATTAAAATCGCTATTGCTATATTTTTTATGCGGTATTATATTAAATAGATACAAAAATCCTATAATAAAAGAAATTATAATAACACATACGATTAAAAAAATTATAGTTTTTTTATTCATGACTATTCTCCTATCACTCTCTTAATTTTCATTGCTATTTTCTATTAAAACTATAGTATTTTTATTTTCATCAATAATTATCATACGATTTATACCTAATGTTCTATTATTAAATGGGTTTTCGTAATCATATATAAAGCCTATTGAATATTCTTTTGTATTAGTTGTTAGATCACAAGAAAATCTATATGTTTTACTATGTTCTCCATTATCCCAATGTGTTTCTGAGCCATTCATTTTTGACTCTACATTAATGATACCTTCATTTGATATATTAATTAATTCATTTATTCCCTCATCTAAATTTTGAACATTTTCTATTGTATCTTTTGAAAAGATATTTTTTATAGTTTCATAATCTTTTGTTTTTATACTTTTTATAATATTATCAGAAATTATTTCTATTTTTTCTTCGTCTGACATAAACAATTGCTTAATTGGATTATCACTTAAAATTACTTTATCTATTTCTTGTTTGCCCATTTTGTTAAAATTATCTATCAAATTACTTATCATAAAGAAATCAACAACTCCAAATAATATCATAACTATTAATAAAGTTACAAAAGTCTTCTTAAATTTCTTTTTGACAGCTCTAATAATACCAAATACTATTGTTAATACTATCAAAGAAATAGTAATAACAATAAATATTATAGTTAAAATTCCTAATATCCCAACTGATACTAAATCTCCCATAGAAACCCCCCATAAACATTCAAATTAATATAATAATTATATCATATATTATAAAAGAAACCTAGTAATAACTAGATTTCTTTTACATCATCTTCTATTAAGTAGCACATTTCTTCGTGCATTTCTATTCCTTCTTTTATTTTATTGGCATCTAATTTTATATATTTAATAGTTCCATTTGCAAGTACATTGCCTTCTAAATCCAAGATTTCAGACTCTACAACCAAGAATTTCTTATTGTTTTTTATCACTACTCCTCTTCCTATTAACTCTGTATCATATGGTACTGGTTTTCTATACTTTGTATCTAATGACATAGTTACCCCCATTTGTTCATCATTTCCTTCTTTAGCCCATAAAGCTCTTAAACCCATTTCATCTAGCATTGCTGTAATTAATCCTCCATGCACTCTTCCTGGATAACTTTGATGTTCTTTTCTATATTTAAATTTTGTCATAACACTTCCATCTTCCATATTATAAAACCCGAGCATGTAAACCATATTTATTATCCATTCCGCATATTGCACACATTTTACTATTTTTTTGTTTACTAATTACTTTCATTTAGTTACCTCCATATTTTTTATTTTCCGCCATTACATCTCCTACATCTTTTATATAATTTACTTTCTCATACATTTAACATTTATATCATAGAAAATGAGAATTTCGCAAGTATTTTAAACAAAAAAGAAATTTTTAGTTTTTATTAACATTTTAAAACAATTTGGTGATATTTCCTATGCAACAAAAAATATAACCCACAATATCTTGTAGGTTATAAATAATTTTTATAAATTTGTAGGGATGATTATTACACCAAATTATCTTAGGATTAAATCCAATTCTATTAAATAATTTCCATATATTTTTAGTTCCTATCCATGGGGATCTTCTACCTTTCCAATTAGGGCTAGATGCAATGTTCCTTCCAGTTGGATTCATAAACACAAAACAAATATCTGGATTATTTGTACAACCACCATTATATATAGCTCTTAATTCTTTAGCTCCATATTCTTGTTGTAATTTATCATATTCTGGATTCAAATCACTTATTTTCATTCTTTAACCACCTATAAAATATTTTACTATTTTTCTTGACTTTTTACTTATGAATGAATTATAATAAATATAGGAAATGGAGAAACCACAAAGTGGTTTACCTGGTTATATGTAAAAAACACATCTCCCAGATATAACAGATGTGTTTTTTATTGGTTATTTTTGTTTGCTAATAATTACTACTAATGCAATAATTAAGGCAAACGTAATGATAGTTACTGATACTAGACCAGTAAAAAGTATTTTTATTATTAATAATAATGCTTTTATTTCTACCATACGCCTCACCTCCTCTTATGTAGGAGGCAAACCACATCTGCTTATTCTCATTTCCTATATCAGTTATTTTACAATATTATTTTAATCTTGTCTATAAATTTTATTAAATTTATAGATATTTTTTAACCTTCTAGACAAATTACTATTTTTTTGCATATTCTATATTCCAACATAGTTAATCTCTTTTACAATTTATTAATTTTCTAATCAAACTGAACTTGCCAATTTTCATCTTTATATGCTTTAAAACACATCTCTATTTGTTCTTTCGTTGTCTTTTCTTCTGCTAAGCTATTTGGCAACTCATCTAATGGGAAATACTCAATTTCTGTTGTTTCTATATTTTCTACAAATTCTCCTCCTATAACATTACATAGTACAAAAATTTTACATACTCCATATGCATATATAGGCTTGTTATGTTTATTTCTATCTTGTATAGATATTATTTTAATAGTTTCTACATCTAAGCCTGTTTCTTCTTTTACTTCTTTTATTGTATTTGTTTTTACAGTTTCTAAAACATCACACCATCCACCTGGTAAAGACCAAGTTCCATTGTTTTCATGAACCAACAAAATTTTATTATCTTTAAATATAGCTGCTCTTGTATCTATTTTAGGTGTTTGATAAGCAGTTTCATTGCAAAACAAACCTTTTACCTTTTCCATATTTAAATTTGTTTTTTCTGAAATTATTTCTGCTGATATTTCTCGTAATCTTTCATATCTTTCTATATCATAAACATGATCTGTATAGTGAACTACCCATTGTCTAAAGCCAATGGGCTTCCTGCTTCATAGACCTCGTAACCTACTATCTCCACAGGCGTTGATTCGGGCAGTCCCTGCCCTATATTTTTTCTCTATGCTATTTTTCTTAATCCTTCCATTAGGATATTTGTCGCAGCATTTATATCCCTGTCATGTTTTGTTTTGCACTTAGGACATGTCCATTCCCTAACTGATAAATCTTTTGTATCTACATTCTGATATCCACATACAGAACATAGCTGACTACTAGCATAAAAAGTATCTATTTTAATATACTTTCTTCCATTCCATTTAGCCTTATATTCTAATTGTCTTGTAAGCTCATTCCATGATGCATCTATTATTGATTTTGCCAGATGATGATTTTTTACCATATTCTTTATCTGTAAATTTTCTGTAACTATCACTTGGTTTTCGCTGATAATCTTATTAGAAACTTTATGCAGATAATCTTTTCTAATGTTATTTATTTTCTCGTGACATAATGCTATTTCTTTTTTCTTCTTTTGGTAATTTTTACTTCCTTTTTTCTTATGTGCTAACTCTCTTTGTTTCCTTGAAAGTTTTCTCTCGTATTTCTTTATTGTCTTTGGATTTTCATATTTCTCTCCTTCTGATGTAATACATAAATCCTTAATTCCCAAATCTAATCCTATATTTTGTTTTGTATGTGGTAATTCTTCATGCTCTGTTTCTACTAATATTGACACATAGTATTTCCCACTTGGAACTTGCGATACTGTTACTGATTTTATCTGCCCATTAAATTTTCTGTGTAATTTTGATTTTACTTTCTTTAATTTTGGTAGTTTTATTTTTCCATTCTCATAATCTACAGTTATATTTCCATTAGTATAATTCGTAGTATATGATTTATGGTTATCATGCTTACTTTTAAACTTTGGATACCCTGCATTTTCTTTGAAAAATTTCTGATAGGCAGTATCCATATTATATATTGCATTAGTTAAAGCAAACTTATCCACATCCTTTAGCCATTCGTATTCTTTCTTTAACTTTCTGTTACAATAATTGTTGCAGTCTATTTTACTAACAGTTTTCTTCTCTTTCTCATAACATTCTTTTCGATATGCTAATGTTTGATTATAAACAAAACGGCAACAGCCAAATGTTTTTACTATCTGTTCTTTCTGCTCTTTATTGGGATATATTCTATATTTATATGTTTTTAACATTTTAACTGTCACCTCCTTTTTTCTATACTTACATAAAAAAATAATATGACATTGTAGTAAATATTTTTTTCTGTTTTTTGATTTATCAATACCGATAGTATAACACAGAAAATATACTTTTGGCAACCTCGACCCATCGTCTAAAGCCAATGGGATTGCGGTTGCCTTATTTCAAGTCCTGCTTGTGCTAAACTTTGTATTTCAATTGCCCATTTTAACCATTTTTCCATTTCATTGCTCCTTAAAATTACTATTATTTTTTAGAATAATAACACAAATGAGAGTAATTATCAATATAACTACTCTCTCAAAATAAAGGGGTTTTTAGTGCTAATTGTTTCTTCTACAATTAGCACTATTTATTACTTTCAGAAACAGTTTGTATAATACTTGTAGTTAAGCCTGACTTGTCTACTTTTCTCATAATAAGAACTACTATTCCAACTATTGCAAAAGTAATTCCATAAACCAATATACTAAATTGCCAATTTCCTTCTACTAAATTTGAACCAGCAATAGTAGAAGAAATTACAGATGGAAATCTCACAAATGTTGAGATTAGAATAAATCTTAGTGGCTTTATTGGAAGCAAACCTGCTAAATATACTAATATATCTTTTGGTGTTCCAGGAATTAGAAACAATATAAGCATAATGTATTCTAGCTTTTTTGGATTTTTAAATAATTTACTATTTTCTATTTTTTCTATTCTTTCTTTACTACAAATACTATATACGAAGTCTCTTCCAAACTTTCTAACAAGAAAGAATATTATAGTTGTAGTAATAAGTACCGAAAAAGTAATAAATATAAAACCACCTACTGTTCCATAACACATCCCTGCTAAAATTTCTATTGGCTCTCCTGGAAGTATTGGTAAAAATATTTGTGAAGCTTGAAGTCCTAATAGCATAAACATTCCCATAGTTCCTGATTGTTCCATTTCTTGTTTAAAAGCTTCCCTTCCTTCTACACTAAAAAGTTTAGAAATTATAGGAAACAAATATAGAGTTAAACCAACTAATAATAATATAGTAATAATAAATATAACTATCTTAAAAGCTTTAATTTTCTTGCTATAACTCATATTTTTACCTCCTTAGCATTGGAATATATTTCTTTTAATTTTGAATCTGGATAGTGAACATCAAAAAATACATCTATATCACTTTTCGCTTCCATATTTTTTCTTCTTTCTAAATACCTTGCTCCTGCTAGTCCTGAAATAGTAATATCAAATACTATAAATAAAGCTAAAAATACTGTAGCCATTTTATAGATTTTATATTTATATAAATTATCTAATCTATCTAAATATGGAAGTATAAATTTAACAAAAAGAACTCCACCTGTTCCCCAGTATAAACAATGTAATAAGCTTGTTCTACCATTTAAGTTAAATGGTAAATTACTATAATCCCAAGAAATAGTTCCAAATAATTTTTCTTGGAAATATGAAAATAAGTACTCTACTACGCCACCTAATATCATTGATATTATAAATATTTTAACATTACTCATATTTTTAATTCTAGAAATTACTAAATAATAGCTAACTAGTCCTATTCCATACACCTGTATAAATGGTCCAATAAGCAAACCTTGTCTTGATACAAAATGACCGTTTTGTAAAATTCCTACTATCATTTCTACAATATAACCTATTATACTTCCTATTATAAATACCCAAAATACTTTTATTAATTCATTTAATACTTTTTTCTTTTCTACTTTATTTTTTCCATTTACATCTTCCATATTATCCCCTCCAATTAGATTATAGCATCCAATTCTTAGGAATTTTTTTATTATTTCTTAATCTTTTATGAATTTTTTCCAACTATAAATATGGAATGATTTTTCTTAATTTGCTTTTTTATCCATATCCTTGTATAATATATTAGTAACATAAACCTCATATTTAGGAGGATTGACTAAGTTCAAATATGTAATGAAGATTATGTCTATTAAACCTTTTAAAAGAAAGGACACAAAAATGCAACATTACTATGCTATCTCTATTAAGAGGTGCTATAACGTCTTTGATGCCTGGATTACAACTGATGTTGTATTATATAAAGCATCTAAGAATGGCAAAAAGTGGAAGCCAATAGCATATTGGTCTTATGATGCCATCTTTAGCCGCACACTTTCAATGAACCGTGCTGAACGAAAAGCTAGAAAACTTATTCGTGAGTATGATGCTTGTTTGATTTAGTATGCCTTATTGTTATCAAATAGGTATAAAAAAATCCATCTACTATATTTAGTAAATTTAAAACAATATGACATAATCTCAAAACAAGCTCGCTAACCTCTGTTTTACAATAAGTTCATTATCTAAAAAATCATAACTACCTTAAAACTAGTAGTTATGATTTTTCTTATATTCCAAATTCTTTTGCATACTTAACAGTACCTTTTATTCCTTTTCTTAAATCATTTAGTTTAATTACCATAAAATTTTCATCAGGCACATCAAATGGAGGTTTTATTCCATATTTAGAAGCTTTCTCATATCCAAACTTTGGATAATATTTATCACTTCCTAAAACTACTACATAATGATATCCCATCTCTTTAGCAATTTTATGTCCTTCTTCTATTAGTTTACTTCCTACACCTTGTCTTTGGTATTCAGGTAATACTGCAAGGGGTGCTAAAGCAAGTTCTTCAAATTTTCCTATTTGTATTTTAGTAAATAAAATATATCCAACTATTTTATTATCCTTTTTTGCAACTAATGATGATTCCGGAATAAAATTACTACTTTTTCTTAAAGCTACAACTAAATCTTGCTCATTGCCATCACTTTCTTTAGCCTTTTCAAATGCTGTTTTTACGACATTATATACTTCTTCATAATCACTTTTTTGTTCTTTTCTTATTTCTATCATATTAAAACTCCTTAATACTTATTTACTTGTTTTCAACAAATTGCTCTACTCTCATATGAAGATGATACTTACTCCTAAGTTCTACTATTTCTTTCATCATTGGAGATTTATGATGCTTATCTAAAGCTTCCTCGCTTTCCCATCTGTCTATTAATAAAACTGTTTCTTTATCATTCATTGGAAAAAAATATTCATATTTTTCATTTCCTTCTTCATTTCTTACTCTATCTACAACACCTTTTTCAACCATCTCTTCTGCAAACTTTCTTGCTACACCATCTTTTCCTGTATAATAAATATTAATTGTTAAACTCATAATAGTTTCTCCTTGTATATTTTTTATTTAATTTTTTTCCCTAATTCATATGCATCTTTATAAAAATGCTCTGGCATCATTCCTACCGTTCCACAACCTTTTCCGATAATCATTCCTTCATCTTTATAATGCATATAATTAACCAATTTTTTATAATGAACTATTAATGGCTCTACTGTTGAGTTATCTGTATTCCAACAAGTCATTATATATGCTGTTCTTAATCTTTTACTGCTTATTCTACCTGTTCTTGAATAAAATCTATCTATTGTAGCTTTTAGTGGAGCTGTCATTGCAAAATAATAAACTGGAGTTGCAAAAACTAACATATCTGCATCTTCTACTTCATCTAATATTTTAACCATATCATCTTTAAATACACAATCTCCATCCATTCCACAATGGTTACAACCAATACAAGGATGTATATCTAAATGTGCTGTATCAAATCTAACAATTTCATTATTATTTTCTTTTGCTCCTCTTATAAACTCATCAACTAAAGTATTTGATGTTCCATGCAAATTATAACTTCCTGTTAATACTACTATTTTCATACTTTTCACTCCTATCTTAAATTATCTATCCAATTTCTCAATTCCTCTACACTTGTATTTCTAGAAAATCTTTTTCCATCTATCCATTTTGTATCATTTAAGCAAGATAGCTTTAGTTCTTGAAGTGTTTTTCCCATACTACTTCCTCCTGATGTACAAAATGTTATTATTGTTTTCCCTGAAAAATCATAAGATTCTAAGAAAGTATTTATTATTTTAGGCGCTACATACCACCAAATTGGAAATCCTAAAAATACTGTATCATAATCATCCATATTGTTTACTTTATTTAGAATCTCTGGTCTTGAATTTTTATCATTCATTTCTAGTGAACTACGACTACTTTTATCCATCCAGTTTAAATCAGAACTTGTATACTCCTTTTTTGGTTTTATTTCAAATAAATCTCCATCAACCGCTTTTGCTAAATTTTCTGCTAAACTCTTTGTTGTTCCTGTGCATGAAAAATATGCAACTAAGTTTTTTGACATAAAAATCACTCCTTTATATATTAATTTAATAATTTTAAAATTCCTTTATATGTAATTTCATAAATAGATAAATATTTAAATGGTACACCACCTTTTTCCATTGCTTCTTTTTGTTTTTTTGTCACTTCTGCATAAGGATAAATTCCATACATAAGTGGAAAAAATAAGAATATAAATTCATCTTTTTCATTTTCATTCATACTTTTAAAGAATTTATCTAAACATTTTCTTACCATTTTTATTGAATTTCCATAAGCTGTTTTAAATTCTATTAAATTTTCCATTCTACTATTTTCTTCCATATCATACATATTCATAGAAAGTAATTTCAGTAATGTTGGCCTCTTTTCAATTGTATGTGCTAATTTCCTTGAAAACTCTTCGTTTGACAAAGTATTATTTTCCTCATACATTTTATTTAAATCTTCTATCCATCTTTCATATTCTTTTTGGAAAAGTGCTAAAAATATTTCTTCTTTCGTTTGGAAATAATTATATATTGATGTACGTGAAAATGTAGTTTTTTCTCCTATATGTTTTATAGTTATATCTTTAAAATTTTCCATTTTATATAGTTCTTCACATGCTTTTATTATTTCTTCTTTTCTTATATCTTCTATTTCTTTTGACATTATCTTTCTTCCTTTCTGACATCGTGTCAATTATTATATATCACTTTTCTGACACTGTGTCAATATTTTTTAAAAAAATTAATGTAGAATTTTATTATTTTTTCTACATTAATTTTATACAAATATTTATATACTAATTTAATTTTGTCTTTCTAATTCAATTATTATCTCTTCTCCTTTATTTGTAAACATATGAACAGTTAAATTATCTGTTGCATCATATTTTGTTAAATTAAATGTTTGATGATAATTTATTATCTTATTTTCTCCATCTGGTAAACTATAACCACCATCTCCATCACTTCTTTGTGAAGTTTCAAATTTTATTCCTTTTGATGTTTCTACATATTCTTTTTGAATTGCAATACTATTATATATATTAACACCATCATAGCTACGGACAGTATCATAATTAATCTTATCTGTTTCTATTTCAGGAATTGATATTTTAAATGCTGTATTTGATAAACTAGCTGTAACTTTATTTATATTTATACTTTCATCAGTACAATTCTTAACTTTATAAATTATAGTTTCTCTGTTGTAAAATTCTTCTGGAACATCAACTTCAAAATGCCAATTTCCTTCATAAACTATCTCTTCCTTTTTTTCATTAATATATTTGTAGATTTTTATTTTAGTAAAATCAACTGTTAGATGTTTGCTTTTTGGAAAAGCATTTGGGTTTCCAGTAGCAGATAAAGATAACTTAAATTCATTATCATTTACTTTGGTTGGAAGAAAACTATATGACCCTTGATAATGGTCTTCTATCTTATCATCTTCTTGTATAAGGTCATGCGTATCAAAAACAATTTTACCTGTTTCATCTACAATTTTTAAATCTTCAAATTCAACATGTTCAAAATCATCAATATTATAATTCTCATTTATTTTAACGTTAAAATTCATATCAAAATTAAAGTCATCCATTAATATAGAATCTACATTTATTTCTATCCCATCAGCATTTTGATAATCTGTTTTTATATCTGAAACATATCCATTATTAACAGCTGTATCTACACCATCACTTGAATTTTTTCCAAAAAAGTCTTTTATAAATGTTGTTGCTGCAAAAGTCACACCAGATATTGACATTATTACTATACTTGCAATTGCAACAGGTTTTAATATATTTTTTTTATCTTTTTTCATCATTATATTCTCACCTTCCTCAAAGTTGGATATAGATATCTTTTGTTTTACTTTTTCTAGCATTTCTTTATTTTGTTTATTCATCAAAACTATACCCTCCTTTTTCTAAATCTTTTTTTATTTTCTTTCTTATTCTATAAATTTTTTGTTTTACTGCAAATTCTGAAATATTTAACATTTTTGAAATTTCTTTATTTTTCTTTCCCAAATAATAATATAAATTAAATATTTCAATATCTTCCTTTTTCAATTTCTTTATTGTATTTTCTATTATATTAATTTTTTCTCTTTGTTCTAGTAACATATCTATTTTCTTCATATCTTGTATCTCATATTGCAAATTATCTATAGAATTATTAAATTTTATTATTCTTCCGTCTTTCTCTTACAAGATTCTTTACAATACCTGCTATATATGAACTAAGCATTTTATTCTCATCTAATTTTTCTCTGTTTTTCCAGATTATAAAAAATGTATCAGCTACAATTTCTTCTACATCCTCACTTGAGAATTCAGAATAGTTCATATTTTTTATAACTGTATGTATATAATTATTATATTCGTCTACTATTCTTTCTAAATTAAGTCCATTATTGTTTTTATAATACTTTATTATTTTTCTTTCTTTCAATTTAGCTCTAAACTCCCCATCTTTATAAGATATCTTACATTTATATATTGTTAAAAAAATAAAAAAAGTAACACTTTTATAAAATATATTTTCATTTTTTAATATTAACAAAAACAAGAGTAATTATCAATATAACTACTCTTGTCTGTTTTCCTTATTTTATTACTTGTTTAAACTTATTTTTTCCAAATTGTACTACTACATCATTTTCAAAACTAATTTTTATATTTATGTCAGTAACAACTTTTCCATTAATTTTTATACCATTTCCTAGAATCATTCTTTTAGCTTCACTTTTTGAATTTGCAAAACCTATTTTTATTAATAAATCGCATATGTTAAGTTCGTTTTCTTCTATTTTTACTTTTTCAATGTTTTGTGGAATCTCTCCTTTTGCAATTTTCATATATCTTTCTTTTACATCATCAAAAACATTTATATCATCATACATTCTAATTAATTCTTTTGCAAAAGCAATATGAGCTTCTCTTATATCACCATTCATTATTTCGTCAATTTTATCATTTGGTAAGTCTGTGGCTAATTCAAAATACTCTCTTAACACTTCATCTGGTATTTTCATACTTTTCTCAAATTTTTCAAATGGAGTATCTGTAAGACCAATATAATTGTCTAAAGATTTACTCATCTTTTCTTTTCCGTCTAGTCCTACTAATAATGGAAATGTCATTACAACTTGAGGCTCTTTACCATAATCTTTTTGAAGTTCCCTTCCTACTAATAAATTAAATGTCTGGTCTGTTCCTCCAATTTCTATATCTGCATTTAAATGAACTGAATCATATCCTTGCATTAAAGGATATAATAATTCATGCATTGAAAGTGGTAAGTTGTTTTCAAACCTATTTTTAAAATCGTCTCTTTCCATTATTCTTGCTACTGTATATTTGCTAGTTAATTTTATTACATCTTCAAAATTCATCTTAGATAACCATTCTGAATTAAAGACAATTTTCGTTTTATTTTTATCTAATATTTTCGTTGCTTGTTCAAAATAGCTTTTAGCAGATTCTCTTGTTTGTTCAAATGTAAGTGCTGGTCTTGTTTTACTTTTTCCTGATGGATCTCCAATCATTCCTGTAAAATCTCCGACAACAAATACTACTTCATGCCCCATATCTTGGAACATTTTTAATACTCTTAAAACTACACTATGTCCTATGTGCAGGTCAGGTCTTGATGGGTCTGCTCCTAATTTTATTGTTAATTTCTTTCCACTATTTATTTTTTTATCTAAATCTTCTTTAGAAAATATTTGGACTGCTTTTCTTTTTATTATTTCTAACTCATTATTCATATTATATACTCTTCCTTTCCTTTCTTATTTTTTGTATATTATATGAATTTTCGTAGAAGAACCCTTGGATTATTGTTTTCATTCTAAACCATCGGGTCATAACATCACCTCCTTAAAGTTCAAAAAAGCTAGTTCTCCATTAAAGGACGAACTAGCTCGTGGTACCACCTTTATTTACAATATTAATATATTGCCTTAATTTAAGCTTCTTCGTAGCTACACGTTAGTTACTATAAGAATTGTAATTCGAATTTTATATACTTGTAATTTCCACCAACCATTACATCTCTATAAGTTACTACAAAATTCTACTAGGTTTCTTTTTAAAACATAACTAAATTAATATGTTATTATTTTACCATCATTTGTCAAATAAGTCAACATTGATTTATAGTATAATATAATTTTTACCACTTTATCAAATAATTATACTTAAAAACAAGTAGTTTTATCTACTTGCTTTATATTCTTTTTTCTTTTAATTAGCTAAATTTAAACTTGCTGTCCAATTATCAACATCAGAATCAGATGGATTAGATCTAAAACGATGTCCTTCTAACCAATTTCCACCATTTGCTTCTTCTGCAAGTAAATCTCCACTTTGACCTAAACCAGATGAAGAAGATGTGCAGAATGGTATAACTGTTTTTCCATTAAAGTCATTTGCTTTAACAAAAGTATCAACAGGCCAAGCTGCAATTCCCCACCAAATAGGATATCCTATTAATACTGTATCATAACTATCCCAATTTGGAACAGTTGTAGTTGTTAATTCTGTATTTCTTAAAGATTCATCTTGATACTCTCTTGATACTCTTGAATTATCATCAGTCCAATCTAAATCGTCTTCCGTATATTCATCTGCTGGTGTAATTGCAAATGTATCTGCTCCTAAGTTTTGTGCTATTCTTTGAGATACTGCTTCTGTATGACCTTGTGCTGAGTAATATACAACTAATATTCCTCCATTTCCTGTTTCAGTATTTTCACCTTCTGCTGTATTTGCTGTAGCCCCATTAGTGTTTGTTTCTGTAACATTATTTTCCTCATTATTATTTATAGTTTGGTTTTGATTTTCTAAATTATCACTACTATTATTATTTAATGTGAAATATAATACAGCAGCTATAATGACCAAAACTACTACAATAATAATTCCAATAATTCCTTTTTTACTCATTTTTCATCTTCCTTTCTAAACATTATTTTAATATACAATAGAATTATACACACTTGGAGTTACTCTAAGTCAATAGTTTTTTTATTTTTTAATCTGTAAAGAATAGTGAATCTATTATAAAGTCTCCCACTCCTTGCCATTCTTCTTGTAAATCAGATGTACAATTAAAAGTAATTATTACTAACTTATCATTATAAGAGAAGAAAATTGTATTATTATATATATTTGTATCAGTAGCATTACTAATTAATTTAATTTGCCCTACATTATGATTATCAACTTCATAATAATTTGAACTTATAACTTCACCATTATTTTCTTTAAGTAATCCTTCCATATATGCTTTATAATTTTCTATTCCATCATTTTTCATATCATTATCAGTCATATTTATTGCCACATTTATTGTTGTCTCTTCATTTGAAAATATTACCCCCGGTACATCTCCACTATATTTTTGGCTAATCGTTTCTGCGTCTAATTGTTTAAAACTTGTGGGAACCTTTATAAAGAATTTATTATCTTCTACACGTATATACTCGGTTTCTATTTCTGTACCACTTGTAGTTGTTGTTACAAATGTATCTAATTTTTCACTTTCTTTTTCTAATTCTTTTGTTTCATTGTTAACAATAACTTGTATGATAATGCAAACAACAATTATTATTGCACATATACTAAAGAAAATTGTCATTCCTAATTTCTTTTTATCCATAATATCATCCCCTTACACACGCATAATAACATAAAAGCAAATAATTATCAACAAATTACCTGCTCTGTATCTCTTATTTTATTTGTTTAAATTGCTCTACCTTCATTGAAAAGAAATATTCATGTTTTTCTTTTCCTTCTTTTACTACTATACCACATTAGTTCTTTTATTATTTTCTCTTGAGTTTTGTTCATTTTTAAATCATATGCAAAAGTTAACCTTAAATATTTCCGTCTCCAATCGTTTTATTATTTATATTTTGTAAAATAAACTTTCGCAAGTATTTTTTACTTTTTGTCAACATATTAAAACAATTTAGTGATATTTCCTATGCAACAAAATAGAGAGGCAAACCTAAAAAACAGGTCTGCCTCTTTGAAACGTGTAACCAAAGCCAATGTTTATGCCGTTCTTGTGAGACTACTTGTTCATAGCCTCAAGCATGTCCACCATCTTCTGATAAGTGCTGGACACTTCGCCGTTGGAATCTCCTCTGCGGAAGATGTCCTTGTCCACCGAATTGCCTTCTGCGTCGTGCAGACGGCAAGTGTCCTGGCTAAACTCGTCAGCCAGCATGAACTCACCAGTCGCCCTGTCGAAACCGAACTCGACCTTGAAGTCGATGAGCGTCAACCCCAGCTCATCAAAGAAGTCCGTTGCCACATCATTGATGATGTAGGTATAGTCCACGATGTTCTCGAGAGTCTCACCATCGATAATCCCCAGAGCAACTGCCGCATGCTCAGTGATTAGCGGATCGTGAGACGCATCGCACTTGTAGGTGAGTTCCAAGAGCATCGGGTCAAGCTCGATACCCTCGTCGACACCGTACCGCCTGCAGAAACTGCCGGCAGTATAGTTGCGTCCGATGACTTCGAGCGGAATCATATCCGCCTTCTTCACGAACTTGGAGGAAGGCGTAGTCCCCTCACTGATGAAATGCGTAGGAACACCAGCCTCCTCGAACAGTTTGAAGAGTAGAGTAGACACCAGGTTGTTGGCGTATCCCTTCCCCTTCACGACATCGGTCCTTTCGCCGTCACCGGCGGAGATTCGGTCTGTGGACTCCATCTCGAGCACATACTCTTCGACGGAGCCGTCGTCACTCAGCACCTCGTAGAGGGTGTTGGCCTTACCAGCATAAAGCTTCTTACCACGTTTCATTTTTCTCCTTCCGTCAAAATTATTCTCAGGAAACACGGCTTTTGGTTACATAAAATATTATAACCAATTTTTCTGAATTTGTCAATTTAATGCCCCTTAATTTACATTGTTTTGCAAACATCTACCCATTTTTCATAATTAGATGCTTTTTCTAATTCTTCTATTGTTAATTTAACTGCGCTATTTGAACTACCACAAGCAGGATAAATTATATCAAACCTTTTTAAAGAATTATCCAAATAAACTGTAACTCCAGGATTTACCCCAAAAGGACAAACTCCACCTACATTATGACCTATTAATTCTTCAACATCATTAAAAGGTATCATTTTGGCCTTTTTATGAAATTCAGCTTTATACTTACTATTATCTATTTTACAATCTCCTGAAACTACAATTAAGATTGGTTTATCTTCTACAATAAAAGATAATGTTTTTGCAATTTCTTCCTCATTACAACCTACTGCTTTTGCTGCATCTTCTACTGTAGCTGAAGAAACAGGAAATTCCATTACTTTATTTTCTAATCCATATTCTTTTAAATATTCCTTTGCTCTTTCAAATGACATCTTTCTTCTCTCCTTAATTGCTTTTATTACTCCTATTCTTTTAACCTTTCACCATTATACTGATATTCTTTAGTAGAATATACATCATATGCACTACCATCTTCATATCTTAAAACATAAACTTCGTCTCCTTCACTTAGTTTCTCATATTCTGACTTTGTTATATGTACTTTTTCTCCATCTTCTACTTCTACATAATAATAAGTTTTAGTTCTTCCAGAAGAATTATAATCTACATCTTTATATTTGTCTATTACCTCATCCTCTGTTAAATACCAATTACTGTTTAATCCACTTTCATAAACATTTCTAATATTCAAGATTATAGCAATTACAATTCCAATTATTATAACTATAGAAATTATATAGCCATAGCCTTTAAATTCTTTTTCTATATTTTCATCCTTCTTTTCTTTTGATGCTTTTTTCTTAGATGTATAAATAAATATTAATATAACTAATGTAATCACCAATACTATTAATATAAAAAATATTGCTATAACTCCAGCATCTCCCATATCTTGTGATAAGATTGTATCTGTTAATTCTTGCATAATTTACTCCTTTATTTTCCTTTAAAAACAAGTATTGCTTTTGCAGTTCCAGTAACTGACATAGTTACTAATTCATAACCATTATTTAACATTTCATTTGATTTTTCTTCTATCTTTTTTGCCATATCATCTGCCTTTGGAGAATATTCAATAACTTCTGTTTTATACATATTTTCCACCTCCTTTATTTTAGGTTAAATCAACTACATCTTTATTTAAAATATCTACATCTACAAAATATTTCTTTTTATTATTTGGATTCATATATACAGGAAATGTCTTTATGTTTCTTTCTTCTATAATCATTTCTGGATTAAAGTATATATTCTTACTTTTTAACAAATATTTCTTTCCATCTTCTGGATTGTTCCACTGGACAATGATATTGTACGGATGTCTTCCATTTACTCTAATATTCATATTCATAATAGTTTCTGAATAAGCTGCATATACAAGTTCACCATTTTCTCTTAAGTTTTTTTCTTTCTTTTTCTTGTGCGACAAAACAGCTAACCCTATCACACCTATTAAAAGAAATATACTTCCCAATCCTGGTAATATCAAATACAATAAATCTAATGATTTTGAACCTATTTTATTCACATCATCTTTATCATAATAAATTTCGATTTCATCTCCTACATGGAAACTAGAAGAATATCCACTAAAGCTAGACTCATGTTCTTCACCATCTACATTATAAGATACAGTTGTTCCATTACCTGTATCTGTTATTATTCCTACTGTATCTACTTTATCTTTATAATTACAAGCAGTAAAAAATACAATCAAACCTATTATAACAATTATTGCTCCTACTATAGTAAATACACTCCATAGAAATTTTATAGCTTTCTCTCCATTCATACTTTTTTACCTTTCTTATTACTTTATAAATTTATGTTTTTAATAATTTCATTAACAGTTTTGTCATCTAATTTAAAATCTGTATTTACAAATCCTATTTCTTTATATACTCCTTCTTTTCTATGGAAATCTGTCCCTACTGTTACAAATAATTTATTTTCTTCAGCAAATTTATTCCACTTGTCAGTTTCATCAATTATTTTTCCATTTGTATCTATAAACAAATAATTTGCTTCTATTCCATCTGGTTTCATTTCTTTTACCAATTTTAAAATATCTTCATCTGTAAAGTTATCTTCATGAACATAAGCTACTGGATGTGCAAGTACTACTTTTCCACCTGTTTTTCTAATAATTCCAGCTACCTCTTTTGGCGTAAGTGTTCTTTTTTCTACATATGCTGGGCAATTCTCATTCATAGTAGTTTCTATAAATTCACCCTTAGATGGAATATGTCCAAAATCTAACATTAATTTTTCTTTATTTTTTTCATTTTCTACAATATCTAATGCAATATGAGCTTTAGTCACTGAATCTATTTTATCTAATTTTTCTACATTTACTAAATATCCTAATTCATTTAACTTCTTTGCCACATTGTGTAAATATTCATGTCTTGAATTTCTAATTCCAAATAATGTTTCTTTAAGTTCTTTATTATTTAAATCAAAATTATATCCAAGTACATGAATTCCGGCTTTTTCATTTTTACTTGATATTTCCACTCCACAAATAAGTTTTATATTTTTACTCTCAGCATAAGAAAATAATTCTGGTGTATAGCTATCAATTGTATCATGGTCTGTTATTGAAATAACTGAAACACCATTTTTCTCTGCTTCATCTATTACTTCTTTAGGGCTTAAAGCTCCATCTGAAATATTTGTATGTATATGTAAATCTATTATCATTTTTCATACCCTCTTATTTAAAATTTTCTACAGCCTAATAATAACACAAAGAAGAGCAGTTTTTCAATAATTACTCTTCTTTTATTAATTTTTTCTATTCACTATATAAAAAGTTCATTACTAAATCTACAATTACTTCTTTCTCTCTTGGGTTTGACTCTGCAATTAATAATGTTAATGCTACTAACGTATTATTATCTATTGTTTGCTTACCATTTTTATACAAAATTCCATAAAAGTTTAAGAAATATATAAATAATGTCGCTGCAATTCTTTTATTGCCATCTGCAAATACATGGTTTTTAACAACCAAATATAAGAAATTCGCGCCTTTCTCCTCTATACTTTTATATACCTCTTTTCCTCCAAATGTTTGATAAATATTACCTATAATTGCTTCTAATCCTTTATCTCTTTCTACTGCAAATAGTTCGCTTTCTTGATTAAACTTAAGTTTATTAATTATATTTATGCAATCAGCATACTTAATTTTTCTTTCATCTATATTTCCTTTTACTTTCTTTAAGGTTCTGTGGTCATAATCATCTAATAAATTTAATGCTTTGGAATAACTTCCTATTACTTTTAATATTTCTTTTGCATCACTACCTTCTAATCTCTCATCCATTCTATTCGCTATATCAATTAGTTTTATTGTCTTTTCTAAATACTCTAATCTTTTTTGATTTACTGCATAACCTTTTAACATATAATCTTTTAAAATTTTATTTGCCCATTTTCTAAAAGCAACACCTTGCTTGCTATTTGCTCACCCTATCTGATGACAGGTCAACATTAAAAGAATTTTCAAGGTTCGATGAAATGGTTGGAATGAAAAACTTTTTTTGAGATTCTCCTATTTGACTATTCAAAAAATATATTTCAATGTTCTCTCCATCACCGTAGATTTTTTCTATAAATAAGCCTACAATATCTCTTTTAGTTTTTAAATCAAATGTATGGAATATGTCGAAAGAATTATCAATAATTTTTAGCAAACCTTTTGCAGTTTGCATTTCAGAATTATTATTAATTTTTGTTTTATTTTTTATGTTTGCTATTTGTGTTTCTAAATTTTGTTTTTGTTCTTTTAATTCTCTCAACTTATAATTTACCATATCTATTAAATCAATGTCAATATACTGTAATTTCTCTACTAATTTGTCAATTTCTTCCTTGTTTTTATTATAAGCATTTTGTAAGAACTCCAATTCACTATTAGAGTTATCATTACTCTTAATTGATGCTATTTTTTGAAGCTCTTTATATATTTCAGAATTAGGTACAAAAGTATTCTTCATTATTTCAAAAACCTTGTTATCAATTTCACTTCCAACATTTAGTGATTGACACTTATGCCCTCGTGATTTTTCTTTTAAGTTACAGCAATATCTATAATAAGCATTTCCATCTTTATCTGCTTTTCCCATATTTTTTGCTCTCATAAGTGAATTACATCTTTTACACCTTAATAAACCTGTTACAATAGTATTAGTCTTTTTCAATATGGCTGCTCTATATTTCTTATCAGCATTTTTTTTAATAAGCATTTGAACAGCAACCCAATCTCTCCCATCAATGATTCCTGGATGAAGACCAACTGCAATTATCCATTCTTCTATGGGTTTTTCTTTTCCTCCATACCCACTTGTTTTGTTGTATGTCAAAAAACCATATTTGCCATTGTTATTCTTTCTGTCATCATTTTCACAGTAAATAAATATTCCTTTTGAATCAAAATACTCCATTGTATCATTATCGTTTTTAGCATATACTGGATTTGTAAGCATTTTTCTTATAGAGCATATTCCAAAATATACACCCCTTCTTGTTCTTATATTGTTATTCATTAAATATGTCAGTAATTTTGACATTGATTTTAGTTCTAAAAATTTAGTAAATATTAATTTAACCTTGCTTACTTCTTCTTCATTTATAACAAGTTTAGAGGCAACTTTACTTTTTTTAGATATACAGTCTTTATCTTCTTCGCACACCTCTACTTTTTTATATCTTTCTGCACTAAATCCGTAAAGGGGCCTCGCCTCCTAACCATGTACCTGTTTTTGATAGTTCAAATAAGTTATCTCTAATTCTTTCTGCAATTACTTCTCTTTCTAATTGTGCAAATACAGATGCTATATACATCATAGCTCTTCCCATTGGTGTTTTAGTATCAAATTGCTCTTTTATTGAGATAAATGAAGTTTTTAATTCATTTAATTCATTCATTAAAGACGAGAAATCTGCTATATTTCTACTAATTCTATCTAATCTGTAACAAATGAGAATATCATAAGGATATTTTCTTTCATCTTCTAAAAAATCTTTAAATCTTGGTCTATCTAAACTTCCTCCTGAAAATCCTTCATCTTCATATATTACAATTTCCACATCATATATATCTTCTGGATAATTTCTTTTTATATATTCCTTTGCAAGTTCAATTTGGTTTCCTACTGAATCTCCTTTATCTGTATATTTTGATTTTCTTGAATATATTGCAATTCTTATTTTTATTTTTTCGCTCATTTTTGCCTCCTTTTTTACGATTTTAAAAAAGGAGGCTTATATATCCAAATGTATGAAATTAAGTATTTTTTAATAATTGTAGAATTGACTTTAATATATTTTCTTTATCGGTCTTTGTCATCGGTAAACTCTGCACATATTCTTTTATTAAAATTGCTTTTACAAAAGCAAGATTATGTATATATGCATCACTTCCTTGATTATCTATTTTTATATTCATCTTCTATCATCTCACATAAATTATCTTTCTTTATCTCTATTCTCTTTTCGTTTTGCTTTTACTTTCTCTTCCGTTTCAAAAATACTTCTCAAAATTCTATAATTAATCTTTCCACTTTCTCCTAATGTTGTAAATCTATCTCCTATTGAAATTACATCAACATTATTTGCTAATGCTTTATCAATAAAAGAAAAATAATCTTTTCTACAATTTCCTAAGTGTTTAAATTTAAGTAAAATTACAATATCTACTAACTTATTTTCAATTAATCTATTTATTTTCTTTATTTGTTCAGTATTTTTTTAATTTTACCAGTATAAAGATAAATATGTTGTAAATTCCATTCTTTGTTATTTGTATGTTCTATAAAATTTTTAATATTTTTTATGGTATTTTCGCCTGTATTTATTCCCACATCCGAAAAAAAGCCATAGACAATTACTCTTTTCATAGTTTCCTACCTTTCTTTATTATATTATCTGCTTGTTTCTCTATTTCTTCTGGTGAATATAATTCCATTAGCGTTAGTATATACTCCCCAAACAATTTATTACTTATTTCTAAATTTCCAGTGCTTTTCAAATACTCTTTCGCTACAATTCCATAAGATGAAACTTGTTTTATAGTAATAAACTCTGTTTTTTCTTCTTTTTCTAAAGCTAGTTTTCCAAAATACTTAGCATCTTTAAGTGCTTTATTCAAATCTATTCCTAATGCAATAATAATACCTATATCAATTTCTTTCATATCATTAGTTTCAATATGTCCAATATAATTTCTTATTCTTGATTTATCTATTACTCTTATTTGTTCTAATAAAATTAATGAATTTTTAGGCAATCCATTACTTTTTTCATCTATAAAAATATGTGTCGGTAATTTTGATTTTACCTTTACTTTGCTCGTAATTGGTGCAATTATAACTGTTGGACTGTAAAGATTTCCTACATTATTTTGTAAAACAACAACTGGTCTAATTCCTGTTTGTTCACTTCCTACTGCATCTTCATTTAAAACTGCATAAAATATATCTCCTCTACTTATTTCCATTTTTCCTCTTTTCCTCCCATTTTTTTAAATAATTACTTTGTTCTTTATTTTCATATTCTATTTCTTGTTTCGTTTTGCTTTTACTACTTCCTAAGATAATAAGGTATGTAAATATTGCAATAAGGATCATTATAAAAAGCATTATTTTCATTTTCTAAACTCCTTTTTTATTCAAGGCTATCTTTCAAATTAAATAGATAGCCCTTTATTATTTCTATCTTTCTCCAAGAAATTCATTAAACGGCATTTAGCAAATGCTCCACAGGACTTTCACCTATCTGCTTTAACAGACTTGTTCTCAATGCGTGGGACGGTTTTATCTCGCTCGTGCTATGACTAAACAAGTGTATCATTATACCCACTATTCATTATCGCCTTATGAGTTGCCATACTCATATTTAAGTAAAGTAAGTTATAAATTTACTTTTTAACTAGCTCAAAATAATGGGAATGTATTTAATGAATTGTTATTTACTTTTCAAAGTTCATCTCATTTCCAAATAAAAAGAAACAAGAGAAAGAATTTTACTCCCTTCACTTGTTTCCTCACTTAATTAATTATTTCGGAAATGATTTTGAAAAATTTTTTAAATTTTTTTAATTTTTTTAGCAATTTCACTAATTCCTTTAGAAATACTATATCTGATTGTCCTTTCATTTTTGTTCTCTTTTGAGGCTATTTCTTTTATTGTCATATCCTCAAAAAAATACATTTCTAATCGGTGATTATGTGGTTCTGGAACTTCCTTTACTATTTTTCTTAAAGCACTATTATTAATTTTCTCTATTACCATATCTTCTAAACTAACTTTATTTATATAAGATTTTTTATATAAACTTATATCTGATTGTTCAGAATGCTCTTCATGTCTATCATATTGATTTTGTATCTTTTTGTATTCTTTTTTTGATTTCATATATGTATCAAATACTTCCTTTTTTATTTCTAATTTACATTCATTATTTACACTATCTTTAAAATAAATAAAATATTGTTTTGTTTTTTCATTATATTCTAATATATATGAATCTACTTCATATTTCATTTAAACTACCTCCTATCAATTCGTTTTTTGAGCGAATTGATTTTGGAGGACTGCGACAATTTATTAATTTTTGACTACAAAAAAAGACAGATACGCAAACTCTTATTGCATACCTGCCTTTTCTAAAAAGGCATAACAAACTATTAATATCCTTTATTTCAATTAAATAATCTCTCTTATTCCCTTCATTTCTTTTCATAATAACACCCTTTTCAGAATTTTTAATCAAAATCTTTAAGGGTACTTTTTTACAAAAAACAATCAAAGTCTAAAACTTTTGCTAATAATTCTTTAGTATTTCAAAATCTTTTGCAAACCCTTTAGACTTTGATAGTCAAGTGAATTATATTGTTTACTTTTTGTTTTTGGTAAAAAGGGTGTAAAGTAGTATAAAAAGGGTGTAAAAGTGTTGTAGATTTAAGCTTTTTTGCATATTTTTCCATTTTTTTCCATATTTGTCTTGAATTTACATAATGTTTATGATATAACCCGAGTTTGCCACTTAAAAAGGTTAAAAGCAGGACTTTTATATCCTGCTTTTATTGATAAATTAGCTATAATAGGCTATAGGTAAGGTTTTAAAATTTTGAAATTTATATACCTACATTTATATACCTATATGAAAATTTGTATATTTGTTTTTATGTTCTTTAATTCTCCTAATGTAAATAATTTTTTAGGGATATTTATGTTGAATGAATTAAGTATTATTTTTAAATCTTCATTTTCCATATTCATAAATCTATATAATTCATTTGGCATTAAGTCAACTTGCCATTTATTAAGTGCTTCTTGTATTCTAGTTCCATTTATTCCTGTTGTCCAATACATATCTTCCTTAATTTCTATTTGCTTAGAGTTGATAATTCTTTTTTGTATTATCCTTAGCATAATAAGTGCAATAAGGCATATTAGAAGGTGTGCTTCTATATGTTCTGGTGTTCGTACGTAAAGAGGTCTTGTTTCTAAAGTACTTTTCATAGTTCTAAATTGTTCTTCAATTTGCGTTAGTCCATGGTATTTATCGATAACTTCATTTTCTTCCATGTTTAATTCAGAAGTCACTATCTGATAATATCCTAAACTTTTTGTATATGCTTTAATTTTATCAAAGTCTAACATTGGCTTTATATCTGAGGAATTTAATATTTCACCAGTATTTTTATTTATATATTCTTTTTTCAAAAATTTTTGTATACTTTTATTTTGTAAACTTGTTAGTCTAAAACTTTCAGGAGCATTTTGTAATTTTTTTATAAAATCTAAAAATGATTTGTTTTCTTTTTCTGCCCTTTCTTGAAATTTTTTGCTCCAATAAACAACAACTTTTTCTTCGATAGTATGATTTACATTTTGCTCATCTTTAACACTTCTTTTTACTATTCTAGATTTATATTTAAAATTCTCATTAACTTTAGTATAGCCATTATCATCATAAGTCCAGTCACGTTCTGCTTGAGAACTTTTCAATAAACTTTTTGCTACTATGTAACCATTTCCGTCTTGTAATAAATTTAATAAATTTCTATATTGAAAAATCCCTCTATCTGAAATTAGTATAAATTTTGAAAATTCTAAATTGTCTATATTATTTTTTAAAGCAGGTCTTAGAGTGAGGTGATCTAATGTGTTTCCGAGGAAAAGACTCAATTGAAATAGGTATACCATTATCATCCATAAATAGTCCCATTTGGACTATTGGAAGTTTTCTCTCTTCTTTGCAAACTCCGTTTTTTCTAATACCTTTTTTAATTATATTATCATTTTCATCTAAAATATCTTCATCTGGATTTTCAATTTCAAAGTAAAAATTAGTGACATCATAATAAATTATTTTAGGTGATCGATTAGCTTTTTTTACAAGATTAGTATTAATTCTTTTAATAATTTTGTTTTTATTTTCAAAGATAAAGTCTAAAGTATCATATACATTATCTGGGTTAAAATTATTTAATATTGGAACATAATAGTTATCATTCTGTTTTATTGTGGAAGATTTAGACGTAGGATTTAATAGTCTACCAAAAATTAAAAGTTTAGCAAATCCATAAACATCATATTTTATTTTTGTAAATCCTTTATATGAAGAAAACAAATTTCTTAAGCCAATTTCTTCTAATATTCTTTCAAGGAGAATATTAGAAAATATTTTTGGATTTCCAAAACAATCAGGACTTCCTTCTAAAATGTTAAATCTATGAACAACAGGAAGATTTTCTTTATCACAAAATTTTTCTAAAGAAGAGATAATCGGTTTGCCAGCCTTAAAAGATTTTTTTAAACGTTTAACATATTCAGGTTTGCCATCATCAAATTTAGAAAGAGGACCAATGTTATATACAACTTTTTTTCGAGCTGTTTTAATTCCTTTAGAATTTAATACTCTAATACTTTTTACTAATCGAAGATAATCGATACCATTATTTTTAAAAGATTCTACATACATAAATATCTACTCCTTTGTATTATGACATATACTTATATACCGACAGAAAGATTATATACATAAAATACAAAAAAAGCAAGTGTTTACTTGCAAAATCTTAAATATTTTTTTCAATTAAGTGGCAAACTCGGGGGGTGTAAAAGTGTTGTAGATTTAAGCTTTTTTGCATATTTTTCCATTTTTTTCCATATTTGTCTTGAATTTACATAATGTTTATGATATAATATGCTTGATTTTAAAAATAATTGTTTATTAGGAGTTGTTTTAAATGCTAAAAGTTCTTGTTGCGAGTGAGAATATAAAACAAAATTCTCAATATTGTAATTACCTTGCAAAAGACAAAGACCTTGAAGTTATAAGCACAAATGATGGAATAACAACTTTAAATAAATATTTTTCATTAAGACCTAATATATTAATTTTGGATACATTTTTTAGTGATCTAAATTATACGGATATTATTGATAAGATAACTAATTTAGATGATGAAAGTTCAAAATGTAATACAATTTTAACTGTAAATAAAGATATTAAAAATTTAGATTTAAGAAATGTTGAAAAAGTTTATAGTATTTTGACAGAACCTGAAAATTTGCGAGATCTTTCACAAGCTCTGTCAAATATGAAAAACAAATGTAAATATGCTGATATAACGATAGATGAAATTAATGTATATTTATCTAGGCTATATTTTAATTTAGGTTCTAATGGTACTAATTATATGCGTAGTGCAATTTTTTATTGTTATTATAATCGTACTGCTATAAAATCTTTAGATAGTATTTATAACTTTATAGCAAAAGAATATAATATTGATGCTAAAACTGTAAAAGCTGGAATCAGAAGTTCGTTAGTTCCATTAAACACATACCGTTCAATAAAAACTCAAAACAAACTGCTTAATATCTTTGATATTTATGAGGATAATATTACTCCAAAACAGTTTTTGAAAACCTTTGTAACATATCTTAGATACAAAAAAAATAAGAAATAAGTTAATAGATTTTATCTAAAACTTATTTCTTGTTTTTTATTTATAAATATACTCTTTATAGTCTTTTAATATTCCCTCTACTCTTTCTTCAAATGGTTCTCTTACTAGTGCATTAATTTTATTTCCACTAGCTCTCATTGCATTTTGAAAATCTTTTAACCCTATATCGTTTTCTATTAAATTGAAAACAGGAGCATTTTGTTCTAATTTTTCTTCTGATTTTTTTATTACATTAATGTCAAACTTTGAAAACACCATATCTGGTCTTTTATCCATTATCTTATTAAATGTTTCTTCAGAATTTTTAGCAGTTGCAACAACCTCAGCATAATCTATATTATTTATTGTATTAACCAATCTATTTAATATATTATCATTATCATAAGAAACTATCACTTTAATTTTGTCTTTTAAATAATTTCTATTATAATCTTCATTCATTATTTTTACAATTTCATTTACTCCTTGATTTAAAGCATTTCCTATTACTATATCTTTCTTATTTATTGTTCTAACAATATTTCCATTTGCAGTAACAAGATTATATTTGCTTTCCATATCATCATTATCTCTGTAATTTACTTTACCTATGTTTTTATAATTTTTTTGGAATATTTCTTTAGTAGACTTAAATTGTTCATCTGTGATTTCAAATTTTTCTTCATTTTCTTTTGCTAATTCTCTTAATGGAGCGAATCTAAATATTCTCCATTCATTTATTTTATAATTAGAATTTAAAAATTCTCCAAGTTCTTCTATATAATCAATATTTAATTTTGTTACAACAGTATTTATTTTTATTCTAATATCTTTATCTCTTAAAATATCTAATACTTTTTTTATTTCTGCGAAATGATTTCTGCCTCTACCCATTTGCTCATTTATATCATCATTAATTGTATCTAATGATAGTGTTATAGTATCTAAATAATTTATTGCTTCTCTCATTTTTTCACTATTTGCAATTATAGAACCATTTGTTATTAATTTACTTTTTACTCCGTTTTGTTTTGCTATTTTTAACAATTCTATGATATTAGGATATAACAATGCTTCTCCACCTGAAAAAGTTATATAATTTACACCTGCTCTTATTAATTTCATAAGAACTTCTTTATTTTCTTCAAGACTTAATTCTGGAATATTTCTAAATCCATGACAATAAGCACATTTTTGATTGCACCTTGTTGTAATTAACCAACATACTTCTCTTTTTTTCATTATTTTAACATCCTTCCTATATTATGTATGTTGATTATATACCAGTTTTTACCATTTGTCTATTATCAAAACATCAACGGCTGTTCACATAAAAAAACAGCCATATTTGACTGTTTTTCAATTTAGACTAACAAATAATCTTTTATAAATTTTTTATCCAACTTTCCTAATTGACCATTTAAAAATGATAGTCTCAATGTTGACTTTGATAGTTCCATTGGCACTTTTACCTCATATAATTCCTTATTATTAAGTTCTTGTTGTACACTATCTTTCATTACATATCCAATACCAAGACCTCTTTTTACTGCACTAATCTTTAGCTCTGTAATATCTATTTCTAATGTAGACTTTATATGAACTCCATTTTCTTTCAATTTTCTTACTAATCGCTTACTTGTAGAAGTATATTCTAAACCTAATATAAAATCATACTTCTCCAAATCTTTTAATTTTTTTATTTGTATAGGATCTTTTGCAATAAAAATGTTTTCTATATCTTTTACTTTTTTATTAACAATTTGACTATTATTAATATCTAGTTTTGTACTGTCTAATATAAAATCGACTTTATGATTTTCTAGTAGTCTTAATAATTCTTCCCCAGTAGATGCAGTTATTAATTTTATATTTAAGCCTTTATGTTTTTTCTTTATCTTTTCAATTCTAGGCATTAAATAAAATTCTGCTATATGTGATAAAGCTGCAACAGAAATTTCTCCAGTTTCTAAATTATTCTTTTGCAATAAAGTCTTTTCACCAGCTTCAATCATTTCCATACTTTTTTCTACATATTTGTATAATTCTTCCCCTTCTTTAGTTAGCTTTACACCATTGTTCTCTCTGTAAAAAAGCTTTGTATTTAACTGTTCTTCTAATTTCTTAATATAATTACTTATTGCTGACTTGCTAATCATCATTTTATCGCTTGCATCAGAATAAGATTTATATTGAGCTACTTTATAAAAAACTTTGTATAAATTCATATTTATATCTAACATTATTTGCTTCACTCCTAACATTTATTATTATACCATATTATGTTAATAAAGTAAAGCGTGGTTCAATTTATATGTTTTTAATTAATTATTTTTAAATAGATGTTTATCATTTTCTTTATTAAAAAACTCGTACCAGTTAAGACTGGTACGAGCAAAGTCATTTCTTGGCAAGTGTTATTTAGTTAAGACTTTTTTCCTTAAACCAGGAAACCAGCCTTCTGGCTGTTGGTGCCATCTACATCATAGTAAATATACCTGTAATAGACACCATTTATAGGAACTTCAGCCACAAAAGCAACTACCTCGTTGGCATACACGCTACCAACCTTGTTGTATTGCTTTGATGGGCCTGCATAAACATCACTATTGCCTCCCATAGTGATTCCATACGGATTAATACCGAAACCATACAAATTCGGCAAGTTGTCCTCATGATACATTCTCAGGCAACTCTTAGAAACGTATCCACGCTTCCTCTTGTTATTTGTATTGTATTCGATATATGCCAGATTCTTGCTGTCAGATGTAGCAATTACAGCAACATATTCACCGGCACTTACCGATCCCGCATTGAGGAAATTAAATCCTGAATGATAACCGTAGGAAACATTTGTTCCTTGCGTCACTCTAGCAACACAAGTGTTGCCTACATAGATGAAGTTAGGATTAAAGATATATCCTCTCTTGGGGCCACTACTAGTTGAGTATTCAACAAATGCAACTGGATACGAGCCACCGCCCGACGAAGAAGCATTATAGCCATACAGCTTAGTGATGCCCTCCATAGCGGAAACAGAGCCAATGTTTACCTTTTTTGCATAGTCATCACAACTATACACTGTCTGGTTGGTCGCAGAAATTACAATTCCGCCCCAAAAATCATCTTCCTGTGGAGTTCCACCACTTACGTTCCTCAGCTCACTGATCGGAACATATCCGGATTTTTGGGTTGCCCCATTTCCGACATTGTAGATGATTTTATACCAACCTTGCTCTGTACCCATGACATATACAGTTTCATTTCCAATACTTCCTACTGAAACATAGGAATATGAAGGTCCAGAGTAAACGGTCTGAGAATGATCAGACCATGCAGTAATTGGAGTTGTAGCAGCAAAAGCTTGTTCAGTTGGCATTGCCATAGAAAGCAAGCCACTCGTCACCAACCCCATACCTGCCAAAAAACCACGTCTTGACACGTTAGTCATGATAGTTCCTTTCTCTCTCGTGTTTTCTGCCAAGAAATGACTTTAGTTATGTCAAAACCCATTTGGGTTTAGACACCAAAATTTGAGGCACTTTTGTGCTTCATTATATTTATACACTATTTTTACCAAAAATTGTTAAAAAGATACAAAAGATAGAAAGGTTACATAATTTTTTAAAAAACAAAGTAATATAAATTTAAAAATAATTATACTACTTTGTTATAAAACCTATTATAAGTGTTTAACTATCTATTTATAAAAAGCGACTACCAATACATCATATAAACTAGTTAATCTAACACAATTTTGTGCAAAAGCATCATTTTTTACATCTTCTATTTTTGAATACGTATTATAATAATATTCTATGTCATTTCCCAAAGATATACATCTGCTTTGATCTCTGCATACTTTATAACTTCCATTGTCATATTGTATATCTGTAATAATTATTGCATTTTCTTCAGTTTCTTTACTTACCCCATTTGTACTTACTATTCGTATAAAATCATCATTTCCATTTTGAGTATTATTAATAAAATCTGTAATTCTTTCTTTATTATTTGATATTACTTCTCCATCTTTATCTATAACAAAACAGTTATCATTTACGGCTTCTTCTAATGTATAATCCTTTGGTAATTCTTTAATTGGTGTATAATTTATTGAATATGTTTCTTCTTTTTTTTCTGTTAATTTAATATTATCTCTATTTAAATTTTTATCTACTTTAGCAGATACCATACCTTTTCCGGCGTTTTCTTCTTCACTTTTATCTACTTCAATATATAGAGTTGAGTTGTCTGATTCTATATTTGAAATATGCAATCCTCCTGTATTTGAATTTGCGGATATTACAACAATTAAAAAATTTTCTTTGAAATCATCTTCTGTCATTTCTAATAATGAATTTATATATCTTTTACATTCTGTATAATCTTCATAGTTTATGATTTTCTTATAATAAAAATCATGCAAATCTGTTATAAGTTTAAATCCCAATTTTTCATATCCCTCTGAATTGCTATCTACATTAATAAAAGAAGGATTTGCATTTGAGGTTTCTTGTAATATATATTGGTACAATGCACCTGCACCATAAACCAGTCCAGCAGTTCCTATAATAACGGCTATAAACATTGCCACCATCTTATAAATATTATTATTATTTATTTTGTTAGAGGTATAATAATGTCCATTATAGAAAGAGTCTCTCTTATTGGGATTTTTCATAACTTGATATTTTTTCCATACTTTATCATAATATTCTTTATTTATCATCTTCTTTCCTCCTTTAATTTTTTTTCTAATGATTTTCTTGCTCTGTATATTAAGATTTTTACTTGTGATAAATTTTTATTCAGAATTTTACATATTTCTTTATAATTAAATTTTTCAATATCTCTTAATAAAAGCGCGGACTGGTATTCGGGTTTTAATTTATTAAATGCCATCCTTACCTCTTCCCTATTTTCTTCTCTTATCAAATTATCTTCTACCATTTCGGTGCTTTCTTGCGTTTTAACATAGTTCTCATCAAACTTTACAATTTTCTTTTGTCTATTTAAGTAATTTAATGCTCTACATTTAGCAATAAGATATAAATAAGTTTTTAAATTATAATTGAAATCATATTCTTTTCTATTTATCAAAACATATACAAAAGTGTCCTGAGACAAATCTTCTGCTACTTCAAAACTCTTTACGTATCTTTTGATGAAATTTATTAATTTATCTTTATATCTCTTCATTATTTCATCAAAAGCTTCATTATTTCCATTCAAAAAATCCAAATATAATTCTTTATCTGTTTTCCCTTCCATTTCTTCTCCTTCTTATAATTATATTTTAGTTTATCCTAAGTTTTTTTACAATAATATTACATCGAATATTGTTAAAAGTTACACCTATTTTTAAAAATTTTTTTATTTATTTTTATTATAAAAAAGACTATAAATAGTTATAGTCTTTTTAATTCTTTTATATCTTCTATTAATCTTTTAGCATCATTATCATAGAAAAATTCCAGAAAAGTTTTTGTCGCTTGTTTGACAAACTTATCTTTACTAATATTACATATATAGACGCAGCCTTTTTCTTCTTTTTTTGCAATTATAATATTTTTATTTATTAGCCTATAAACTAAGGTTTTAACAGTGTTGAAATTTTTATTTAATTTACTTGCTAATTCTTTTATAGAAAGCGGTTTGTCCCATAATACTTTTAAAATTTCTAACTCAGTTTTAGTAATTTTTTGCATTTCTTCCTCTTTTCTATTTATTAAGCATTATTTATAATTTGATTTATTAAATCGGCGGCTGATTCATACTCTTGTTCATATTTATTTGGATTTAGTACCATAAGAATAATATTGTTTCCTTCGAATTTTTCCATATATTCTGTTGGTTCGATATTAAAAGTACAAATATCGTTTCCTAATATGCAATAATAATATATATTATAATCAAGTATGATACATTTATTTCCAGATATTAATTCATCTATCTTTTGAGATATTTCGTTTGTAGATTTACCTGTAGTGTTAATTAAATATCCTTCATCATCAACTTCATATTTACAGTTTGTTGTATTGTTTATTAAATTTAATATTTTTTCTCTTCCCTTTTCCGAAATATATATTCCATTTTTAATAGTTAATTCGTCAACTACTTTATTTACATTTGCTTCATTATATTCTTCTTCAACTTCACCTGTAATGTTTAATATTCCATACAAAATCGTTTTTATTTTCTCATCTAGTTCTTTTTGTCTCATTTCCATATCTGTATCTTCTAGTGCTAATTGCGTTGAATCACTTGTAGCTTGTGGTTGACTTTTCTCTACTGAATTTATATTTTCTTTATTATTTGAGCTTTTAGAAAAAATTAAAACAATAGCTATAGTAATAATTATTATCATAATTATACTTATTATAATTACTCTTTTTTTCATATATCCAACCTCCTTGTTATTAAATGTTGATATTTACAATTAAGTATTTTAATGGTATATTAATATAAAATATTGTTTGGAGGAAAAAGATATGAATAATTTAAAAACTGCATTTTCCTATACAACATTTCTAATTCTCTTTTATATAGATATGTATTTCATTGTTCGAGAATTTTTATTACATACTATAAATGAATCCGTGGTCTTTCTGTTGATATTACTTATACCATTTTTTTTATATATTTTACTTTATTTGTTTAAAAAGAAAAAAGAGTCTACTAAAGTAACTATAAATTATAAATTTTTATTATGTAGTATTGTTTGCTTTTTTGCTCTTGAAACTTATGAAATATTATACTACTTATTAATTAGTAATCATTACAATATTAGTATAATATTTTTACTGTTTATGCTTATAATAATTTTCAGTCATTTCTCATTTTCTAAAAAAATTAAGATGAATAGAAAATTTTTGAGTGATATTATAGTTAACTTTTTTAGTTTCCTTTTACCTATATTTATTATACAGTTTGTATTTTTAATTATAGCATCTTTCGCAGTAAACAGTTGTGAAGTAACTAATATTAATAGATATGAATTTGTAAAAACTCATTACTTTGCAAAAGAAGAAGTTTCTTCTTTTCCAGATAAATTGCCAGATGATGCAACTAATATAGTTTTTAAGTATTATACTGATGATTTAAAACATGGCTATAAAATTTTACACCTTGAATTTGATTCCCAAACAATTTCAAATAATAGTCATCATGTTAAATATTTTATACAAGTAGAGATGTAAATTCTCTACTTGTATTTTATATTTTAAAGTTTAATTTAAATATTCAATTGATGATTGATTAGTTAAATATTCTTCATATATTTTTAATAGCTCTAATAATAAAGACGTTTTTCTTGAAATATCTTCACAAGCTTTATATTCTGTATATTTGTTAGTAAAATCTTCACTTTCAATTTGAATTTCTCCATTATTAATTTTATCAATAATATTAGCTTCCCACTTAGAAATTATTTCAAGTTTCTTTGTTCTATCAATATAAAAGTTGATAAACTGATCATAAGTCATATTAAATGTTTCTAAGATATTTTGCATTTCTTTTTCATTTGCATTTGTATATTCATTTACATTAGTCTCAATTTCTTTAACTTCTTCATCTGTCAAGAAAATATTTATTTGTTCTGCGTTTTGCAAAATTGTATACTGTCTTATGGCCTCATCAATTGCATTTTTCGTTTCTCCATTGCTATTTATATATTGGTTATTTATTTGAAGATCAATAAGAGCTATCTCCTTTTCACTGATTTTGTTCTTTCCTACAATAAGTATGGTTTTATCACTTTTATCTTTTAAAGCATTTTCAATTTCATTTAATGCTTTTTCGTTGTCTAACAATGCTGTATTACCATTAATTGTCCCTTCTTTTGATTCATTTTTTCCATTTACTTTGTTAGATATAAAAATTGTTGTAATAATAATTAATATTATAAATATAATTGCTATCAAATAAATTCTTTTTTTAGTTTTAATCATACAAAACTCCTTGATAATATTATTTAATTTCTGTTATATGATGCACCAGTAGATGTTCTCTGACCTTGAGTCCACGTAACTGTATATGTTGTTTCTCCGTAATTAGTATAATTTCTTGATATTCCTGCTCTGTGCATTAATTCAAAATACATTGAAAGACCATCTATAATAAAGCCTTCTATTCCAGATTCTCCTAATATATCTGAATAATCTTTATTGTCGGCCACATGCCAATCATAATAATCTATCATTCCATATCTTAGTTGCATTTGATATGAATTTCCTGACCTTGTAACAGAGCATTGCATTTTTATTCTATATTGATTAACTGCAAGATACCAATCAGCTTCTAAATCTGTAAGAGAATCTTGTCTATAGGCGATTCCATGATCTTCTGTTTCGTTATAAAAGGTAACTGAAGTGTTACTATTAACGCAAAACTTCTCTGCAGCTTCTATTGCATCATCTATATTGCCAATCAATTTTTCTCTCATTGCCGTATTTTGATCTAGTGCTGTTGATAAAGAAATTCTTCTCATAGTATGTCCAGTAGTATATAAACCTGTTTCATAGGCATATTGATAATCTGTTTTTCCTTCTTCACCTCTAGTCAAAAAGTATTTTATTGCCGGTGCAGCATTAGGATATTTAGACTGTAAAGTTGTTACTCCTGCATATATTATTGTTTTATAATTTCTTAAATCTTCGTCCCATAATAAATGTTCACCCCAAGACATTGAATTATATTCATCTTCTCCTAAATCTATAGATGCTTTTGCATCAGCATCTGGTATTATACTATCCCAATTTGTATTTCTTGTAAAGTTTTTTCCTCCTCCTGTTTCTGTTGTAGGCACTTCTTGTTGAACTAATGACAAGTAATTTGTTGCTACATATCCTTCTGTTCCATTATTTAATCTAATCTTGTCCCATGTATACCCGTTTGCTGTTGCAACAGATTTTCTAATTCTTGTTACTGTAGTACCGTTAGAAACACTAGCAACAATACCATATGATATTCCAGGCCCACTTCTTACATTTAAGCTTGGATTTGCCGTAACCACAACTTGTTCATTTACTTCTGTTCCACCTTCTGTAGCGGTTCCACCTATTCCATTTAGCATATTTCGTATTGCATTTGAAACTTTTCCTGAATAATTATTATTGGTTATACTTGCAGATGAACTTGGCATTGGTAATTCAACCAAACAAGATTGAGCACCTATTGATTTTCCCCATGTTTCAAGGTATCCACTACCATATGATGAAGAATGTCCAAATCCAAACTGGTTAGTAAAATAACTTGCTACTTCTGAATCTCCATAAGTTTGATTTAACCAACCATGTATATCTAAAACTATCTTTTTCCCATTTCCGATATTATTTTCTATAAAACTTTTTAGTGCTTGAGCTTCTGGTGCACCTAAGGCAGAACCTCCTGTGTAATTTCTACTTGTATAGTACGGTCTAAAATTAGCTGGCCAACATCTATTCATATCTATTCCTGTTGTTACTGTACATCTTCCAGGTCCGTTATTAGTATATCCATTGGTAACTCCGTCAGGATTAGCATAAGGTATAATATATAATGTCCAATTATTTGATATTCCCGTAGATGATAGGTTTTGAATTACATCTTGAGCTATATTTATTAATTCAATTCCATCATAGGCCCAAGCATCTTCCCAACCATGTTGCTCAAAAACAGCAAAGGCAACATTACTTCCATTTCCTATTTTATAATATTTTAAGCTTTTCCCTAGTCCGCTAGTTCCATAAGTTCCCTCTGAAAAACTATATGCATTAATATTCGGTATAGAAGGAGCACTTGCATTAATTAAAGAGCTTTCTGTTACATATCCTCTTTTAGCTCCATTTGTTGTATTATATTCTATATAAGCAAAACCTCTTTCTGTATTTAATAATGATACAACTTCTTGATTATAAATCAAACCAATATTAGCAGCATTTGTACTAGGTCCTCCATATACAGTAAGTTGTTGCGTTGCTTGCTTTAAGGCTGTAAAAACAGGTAAATCATTATACATACCTGGGTGATTATAATTATACAATTTAGTATAATCCATAAAACCTCTTTTTCTACCACTAGATGTATTATATTCTACCAAAACCCAGTTGTTTCCCGTATTTTTGGCTAATATTGTAACAAACTCATTATAATAGGCTCCACCCAATTTAACAAAACTACTATCAGGTCCTGAATAAGCTGAATTAGTAGCTGTTACTCTAGCTACACTACTTGGATAATTTATGCCGGTTAATGAACTCGTAGGGATATATCCTCTCTTGGTTCCACTTGGTGTACTTATTTCAACATAAGCTATATCATATGATTTGCTAGAATCAATATAAGTATATGTATATAAAACCGTCATTCCTTCTCCAGCATAAACTGTTCCCAATGATAAATCTATACTTGTATCGTCACAACTCATAATGCTTACGGTTGAAGTCGCAAAATTTTGTCCTCCTGTCATTTGTTCTTCATGAACTGAATATCCATTATTATTTACAGTAGATACAGGTACAAAACCTGATTTTTGTTGAGATGTTCCTGTTACCATATATTGTATATGATACCAACCAGACTGTTGTCCCAATAAATATATCATTTCGCCACTACTTACACTTCCTACTGTAGCATAATTGCTACTCGAAGGTCCAGCGTATACAGTTTGAGCTGATAACATATTTCCAGGTTTACTAGTATCTGATCTAGTTAATGGTTGCTTATTAAATGTTAATTCTCCTGTAGCAACTTTTTCTTGCACGTTATCTAATGCCTTTACAAAATAATCTGAAAGTGCTAAATTAAATTCAGACTTTGAATAATATTCATTATTTAGTATTATAGCTCTTTGATTTTCAAAAGAAAAGCTTTTTAGATAATCTTCATTTTGTAATTGTGTTTTTACTATATTGTTATTTTCATCATACATATAATAACTATTATTTAAGTCCACTATAATTAATACGTTTTTTTGTAAGATGTTTTTAATTTCTATATCTACTTCTGTTTCCATTTTTTCATACATATCTAAGTTTGGGTTATCTTTCATAATGTTATCGCAGATTAAATATCCATTAGAATCTATTGAATATGTATAAATTGTATGCTCATTTAAAAAGTTTATAAAGGCTTCTCTTGAATTTTCTGAAATCCATATTCCATCATTAGCAGGTTTGTCAATTAATATATTTTGTATGTTATTATTTTCTACATTTTGTGATAAAATTCCTGCCACTAATAAATCAAATTCTTCTTTTGATATTGAATCATCAAATAAATTGCTTGGTTCTTTTTTTGTGATATTTATTGTATTATCTTCTGTAGGTGTAATATTTTCGTTTTCCAAATTATTAGTTGCTTCATTTATAATATTGTTAGTATCCTCTTTGATTATATCATTTTCTTCGTCGCTAACTAGTTCTTCTTCCGTTTTTACTACATCACTATATATACCACTATTATCAATAAATTCTGTGTCTTCAACTAAAGATTTAAAATCATCATCTTCGTTGTAATAAACCTCTAATATTTTGTTTAGCAAAAATGCTACTGTTTCTTCTGTATTATCCTTGTTATAAATTTCTGAATTTAGGATAACAATATTCGTGAAATCTTCCTCATCGTTTTCATTCTCTTTAAATAATAGAGTATATTCTTCATCTTCTAATCTAATATCTATTATGCTCTGATCCTCTTTGTTGAAGTTTTTATATGTATCATTAATTGAAAATAATATCAATTTATTTCCTGATATCATTTCATCTATTTTCTCTGTGTAAAAATCTAATTTTTCTGATGTTTGACTTTTAGTTGAATTTTTATCTTCAGTTAAGAAGCCATCATCATCAATTTTATATATTTTATTTGTTAGGGAATTTATAAGACTTAATATAAAATTTCTTGATTCTTCTTCTATCCAAATGCCGTTATGTTCTGGCTTATTAGAAATAATTGTTCCAACATTATCTAAAGTAATGTTTTGATTTTTTTCTTCATTTAAAATTCCGGATAAAACTATCTCAAAATCGCTATAAGAAATTGATTCGTCGTTAGTAAAATTGTTTTGAGTTAAATTCTCATTAACTTCACTTTCTTTTTGAACCAAATTATTAGTAGTATTACTATAAGTTGCCTGTACAATTGGTAGTGAAGAAAATAGACACATAATAAGTATAATACTTATTACTAAAAATTTTTTTAGTATCTTTTTCATATGATCCCCCCTATATTATTATTATTTATTATTTTTCCTCCTTTCTTTATAATTTCTTTAGTTTTCTTATATCAAAAATGCTTTTTCATTTCTTGATAAGTTACAAAATATGACAAAAGATACAAATAAGCAACATTTCTTGTGCCTTTTGTATCTTTTGTATTTTTTGTATTTTTTGTGCCGAATTTATTGTAAAATAATGGAAACATAACTCAATTCTAAAATTACTTATTAGTAATTTTGGTTATGTTGGGAAGCTAAATTTGTACTGTCGTCTTTCAAAGAATATGAAAGGAGCAAAAATGAGTACGTTGTTGAAACGGTTTCGGATTTTTGCCGTTTTAGCACTAGCTTTGTTTGGTGCATTTGCATTCACCAACACAGCTTATGCTGCTGGCACCGAAACTTGGTACAAGGGTACTGGTCCAGAAGAGCAGATGCTTGTCACTAACAACAATTTAACACCAGTGAAAACACTTGGTGATAGTGGCAAATTACATCTTATCTGGAACGTTACTCCTGTACGAGATGGTGTGAACGAACCAACATACTATCCGCCAATTCAAGTAACTTTACAGTTACGAGAAGCCTATACAGGAAGGGTCTTGGATCAGTACCTCTATATAGAAGGTCTACACCCTGATTCGTTCAGTCTGTATGGAGGCGATTTGCCTGCCGGCACGAAGGTTCAATTCTACGTAGATGTCAGCAGTCAGTACAACCCGCCAGGACCATACAGGAAGGCTCTAATCAACTATCACTACGTCCTCGAGTAGCTTTAAGTTACTCCCTCTTTAGCTTCCCACTAACAAAGGGAGAGGAATTTTCCTCTCTCTTTTTTAAAAATTCTTGAAAATGCGACTTTTTTCTTTGCAGTTTCATCTAATAAATAGATGAAAAGATGAGGGTGATAATTTTGTATAATTTATTAATTGTAGAAGATGATCTAATACAAGCACATCGTTTTACTAATAGTATTTCTGAAAATTTTTCTGATATAAAAGTATATTCAGTAGCAACATTAGGCAAAGATGCTATAGATATTATAAAAAAGCAAGTTGTAGACATTATATTATTAGATTTAAAACTTCCTGATATTTCAGGTATAGATATATTAAATTATATTTCAGATAATAAAATAGAAAAATATTATAAATCTATTATAGTCATTACCGGTGAAATGTCTTTACTGCCAAAAATTGTTCATAACCCATATATTTTTGATTACAAATCAAAAATTTCTATTAATAATAATTTATTAGAAACAATTGAAAAATTATTATATTCAAAAAATATAGATTATAAAGAAACTACACATAATAATTCCTATACTATAAAAGAGGAAATTAATTCGGAATTACATAAAATAAAATATAATTTTTCATATATAGGAACTAAATATTTGTCTGATTGTATTTATGAAGTGTATTTGCGTAAAGATAAATACAATATAAATTTGAAGCAAGATATATATCCAACAATATCTAAGAAATATCATAAAACCGTCAATAATATAAAAACAAATATAAATCGTTCTACTAACAATATGTATTTTGACTGTGAAGAAAAAGTTCTTTCTGAATATTTTGGATATACTTTAGATACTAAACCCAATATTAAAGATATTATTCTTCAAGTTATAAAACATTTATAAAAAAATTAGAGAGAAACCTCTCTAATTTTCTACTTCCTTTCCTCCTATAATTTCTCCAGTAGTTGCATCAATGTAATAACATTTATTACTATATTGTTTTATTAATTCCTTTGTTGATTCATATATATTTAAATCTTCCTTTTTATTATGCATTATAGTTACTTTCCAAACATTTCTTGAAATATCTGGAATTTGTAGAAATTTATCCTTTAGATCTTCATTATTATCTAAATCGTAAAAAAATGTATTCATTTTTTCTATACCTAATTCTGCATATATATTTACTATATCTTCATTTGTGTATTCTTTCTCTTTTTCTTCACAAATTGATTTCGCTTCTTCCTCTGTAATTATTACTTCATTATTTTGAAATGTATTATCTTCTTTTAATCCTAATGAGCATACTACTAGCTTTTGATTTTGTACGATAAATATAACTCCAAACATCTCATTTGGGTTAAATACATCATTATATTTTTTACAATATTTTATATACCACGCACTCGTATTGCTCTTTGAAATATAATTATTTATTTTCGTAATTTCAAAAAATTCATAATCAGAATAGTCTTCTTTTACAATACTTAAGTTGTCTTCTAGTATTTTTTTAGCCTCATCTTCCGTTATATTATCTGCATTAATATTTTCGTTTTTTAAATCCATATCTTCAAAATGTGTAACTTTACCATTTTCTGCATTAACAGTTATTATTATCCCTTTATTATAAGACTCATCAGTTCTTATCATATAATACGCACTTGTTTGATTGTCATAACTTCTTTTTAATTCAGGTATTATAAGTTTTATATTTGTATACCCAATATTTTTTAAGAAATCTTCTGCTTTTTGTTTAGCTTCTTCTTCAGTTATATAATTCCTTTTTTCTTCTTCATCTATTTTCTCATTTGGAAGTTCATTAATCATTTCTTCATATGTAACTTTTTTTGGTTCTTTCCATACTTTTTCATAAATTGTGTATCCTGCATATACAACTCCAAATATTAAAATTGTAGCTATACAACAACTTGCCAATATTCTAGTAAATTTAATTTTTAAATGTTCCTCTTCTCTTCCCTCACATTGTTTTAATGTTTTTCTTATCATATTTCTGTAACTTAAAGGCAAATTCACATCTGATTTTATAATTTTCTTTACTTTTTCTTCATCATATAAACTCATTATAAATTTCCCTCCATTCTATCCTTTATTTTTTTCCTTGCTCTTGATATTCTATTTTTAACTGTACTTACAGGTATTCGTAAAATTTTAGCAATTTCCTTATTAGAAAAATCATATAAATAATATAATGATATTGCTATTTTTTCATTATAATTTAAACCTTCTAATAATATGAAGAAATCTAATTTACTATCTATTTCTTTAGTATTATCTTCAGAAAAATATTTATTCTCTAATATAGATTCATCTACAAAATTTTCTTTAGAATTTTTTCTATAAATTTGATTACAATTATTTATTAGGATCCTTATAATCCATGTTTTAAAAAATTTATTATTTCTAAGTTTTCTTATATGTTTAAAAGCATCTAATATTGTTTCTTGTACTGCATCTTCAATATTATTTTCATCGTTTAATCTAATTTTGGCTATTTTGTAAAGATCATTTTCTAGTCCAATTATTAATTCAGAGAAAGCTTTATTATCGCCTTTTTTAGCTTTCTCTACTAACTCCTCCATAGCAAGCCTCCTTGTATTATTTGTTTTAATATTAAAATTTTCGACATCATCTTACCATAGATTTCAATAATTGTATACAAAAAATATCTACAAAAATTTCTATTTTATTTTTCTGTAGACTATAAGTATTTATATTTTCTTTAGCTAACTATTTTTATTTTCATTAATATATCTTTCTAATTGTATAGTTGCTGTTATAATTTATTCATTGAAATGAAGAGCGATTTTGATAATAAAAAATAGAATTGGTAACCATAATTAATGTGTTTAACATTAATTATGGACATTTTGAATATAGAAAAAGAATAGATATTTATGTATCTATTTCTATTATTTACAATATACGCATTGTTAAAGCTCATTAGCAAGTTTCTTTATTTTTTCTTTACACTTATCACAAACAAATTTTCCATTAAAAATATTCAAGTGTTCTGTACCTTCACAAAAAAGGCAACTATCTTTATATTTTTTCAAAAATATTATATCATTGCTTACAAAAATTTCTATTTTGTCTTGTGATTTAAGATCAAATTTCTCCCTAATTTCTATTGGAACTACAACTCTACCAAGTTTGTCGAATTTTTTTATAACTTTTTTAACTTCTTTCATTAATCTCCCTTCCTTCGTGTATAATTTTAATGCATCATTTTTGTATCGTTGCTATGACAACAACCATAATACAACATTTTTGTATTAAAATCAAGATAAATTGTTTTTAGGAGTAAAAAATGATTAGAAAATTTAACGGTAAAAAGAATATAAGTGGAGAATTAATAGAAAAATATAGAAATGCAAAACATATGACTAGAGAAGATTTAGCAAAGCAATTACAACTAATTGGTCTAAATATGGATAGGACTCATATTTTTCGTATTGAAAAGAATCAATTGATGCTAAAAGATTTTGAATTAATTGCCATTGGTAAAATTCTTGGCGTTAACTATAAAGAATTAGAAAAAGAAATAAAGGAAAAATAGAAATGCAATTTTTATTTTTCCTTTATTAGATTAAAAAATAATTCCTAAACTCAAAAAATATATAATTTGCAAACATTCTTATCAATTATCTCTTTTTATAGCTACTATCATTTCATTGTTTTCTACTGTATTTATATTGTCATTATAATTATACTTTGCATTCATAAAATAAACATCATAACCATATTCTTGAAATTTATCTCTTGCTAATATTAAAAAAGCATTTTCATCTTTCTCAGAAATATTAAGTTCAAACTTCACTTCATAATAGGTACATATTATTTTATTAGTATTTGACTTTATTTTATTTTCCAAATATGTATTTATCTCTTCTAAATCAAATTCATTATTCATTTTGTTCACCAATAAAATTATAGCATAAAAATAAAAAAGTACACACAAAAAGATAAGAAAATTTTTCTTAATCCTTTTGTGTTTTAATTATTAATATGCTGGTGTTCCATATCCTAAAATATCACTGCTATTAATATTATATTCATTTTGCTTACAAACATCATTTGATGTATTTCCTTCTATTGTAAATATTGTAGAGTTTTCTGTTTTTTCAACTATTCCTACATGATCTGATATTCCATCATTTTCCCAATCGAAGAATATTATATCTCCAGATTGTGGCAAATATCCTGCATCTTTCCATAGACCAACTGTTTTAAACCAAGCAACACCTTCATTTTGACAATTTGCAAACTTTGGTATTATTCCTGCATCTATATATCCACATTGATTTGCACACCAAGAAACAAAACAAGCACACCATTCTACTCTTGATGAAAAACCATACCAAGACCAATAAGGTTGTCCTCCAACATTTCCTATTTGCTGTTTAGCTACTTGAACAATATCCTGACTTCCTGAAGATGTACCATATATAACAGCATTCCATAAACTAGCATATTTATCTTTTAATAATTCTTGAACTTGTTGCCTTTGTTTAGTATTAAAATTATATTCATTCATCATTTCTTCTGCTGTCTTGCCTGTTACTTCAATATAAAGTATTGTTTTATCGTCTTTTGTTTCTGTTCTTGAAGAAATATTATTCATTTTCCAGAAAATCTCTTTTAAGGTTTGCACTCTTTTATCATCTAAAGTCATCAACTCTGTTTCATCTTTTCCATTACTTACTTTAGCAACATATATAGCCAAAATATCTTTCCACTCTGCTCGATTTGAATTTATCTCATATTCATTGTGTTCTGTGGTATTTTGTATATCTGTAATTTTCTTCATAAACTCATCATTAAGCTCTGAAATAACAGAACTCATATTAGTACCTTCTTCATTTTCATTAGAAAAGAAAATGCCATATATAGAACTACATAGAAAAGCAATTAAGCAGATTACTAAAATTATTACAATTACTATCCAACCACCTGCTGCAATAGCTGCAATTAATGCTTTTATTCCTAGAATTATAGCTTTTACTGTTGCTATTGTAGCTTTTACAGTAACCTTAATAGCAGTTACAGTTGCTCTTACAGTAGCTTTTAAAGCCTTTACAACTTTTTGAGTAGTTTTTACTGTTGCTTTTACAGTTTTCTTTGCAGTTTTTACGGTTGTTTTTGCTGTTTTTATTGTTCTTTTAGCATTATTTTTTATATTTTTTCTTAGCTTGGAAATACTTTTTGCTCTTTGTTTTATTTTTGTTTTTCTTTTAAAATTATAAAGTTTATCTTTAATTTTGTGTATATTTTCTTTTTTCTTTCTTAAATTTTCTATTCCTTCTTTATTTCTTCTATATAAAAAATTAGGTGTATTAGATACTGTTTGTGTAATTTTTCCTGTTGCATATTCTTCTCCTGAATTATAATTATTTTCGTAAGTTTCTTTTGTTTTATCTTTTACTGATATAATATTATCTTTTAATTTTTGTGCATTTATTAACCCTTTATCTAATGTTTTTATTGTTCCTTTTTTACTTTCTTTTATTTTAATATCTGCCAACTAATCACCACCTAATCGTTTACTTCATAACCTATAATTACTAATCTTCCATTTTTATTGCTATATTCACAAGTTGAAAGAGTAAGTAATTTGTTTTTATATTCAGGTTTTTTATTCGTTTCATAAAATGATAAAGTCTTACATTTATCTATAAAATCATTGTAATCTTCTTCATTTTGAAAATCTATATAGTTATAATATTTAAAACCATTATTGTTATAGACTGTTGTTTTAAATACAGCAAATATTTGATATTTTAAGCATTTTTTTAATGTATTAAAAGTTATAATTTGATGCTTATTATAAAAATCTTCTTTTTTATAGTTTTCTAATGTTCCAAACATCTTTTTATTTTTCATATTATGTCCGTATATAATGTTATTATCGCTCATATCAACATTGCATTGCTCAGATAGATAAGGTGTCCCATAAGAAGAATATTTTTTATAAAAGTTTCTTTTTAAATAGTAATTAGGATTATTTTTTGATTGCATAACTGGATAATTTATGTTTGTATCATTAATCTTTATCCAACCTACTAAGTCATTATTTAATTCATATAATTTATTTAAGTTTATATTTTCTTCTTTATTTTCATTATTGTCATTATTCTCATTATTACTTTCAACTATTTTTATTAGCTCATTAAAAGTATTTTCTTGTTCTTTGTTTTGCTTTAATTCTTTATAAATAAAATAAATGCTAATAAGCATAACACCTATTAGCAATATAATAATTGAAAAATATACAACTTTTTTCATTAAATTATGCCCCTTCTCCTGGTTTTGTTGTCATTAATTTATATAATTCTGTATCTTTTGGGAATCTATTAACAAAAGGTATTAGTGAACTACCTATTTTTATTAGTCCTTCTCCTGCATTTACATTAGTTATATAACTCATTTGTAAATCTGAGATATTAAGAAGTTTAGCAAGCTCTAATCTATCTGTTGATGCCTGATTTAACATTATAATAAGCTCACTATTTGCAAGCATTGTTCTAGCTGTATGGCTTTGTAACATATCTTCTACATTTTGTGTTATACCAGTAGCATAAGCTCCATATTTACGAACTCTTTTCCATAAAGTAAATAAAAAGTTAGCTGAATATTCGTGTTGAAATAATAAATAAATTTCATCAATAAAAATAAAGGTATTTCTACCTTTTGCTCTATTTTTCGTTATTCTATTTAAAATACTATCTAAAACAACTAACATACCTATTGCTTGTAATTGCTTTCCTAAAGAAAGGATATCATAACAAATAAGTCTATTATTTGTATCTACATTAGTTTCTTTTGCAAATGTATTCAAACTTCCATTTACGAATAGTTCTATTGCTAATGCTATTTCTTTTGCTTCAGGTTCTTTTTGCCTTAATAACTCATCATAAAAATCTTGTAAAGTAGGAGGTGTTCCTTGATAGTTTCCTTGTTGATAATATCTATAAACATTAGCTGTGCATCTATCTATTATTGACTTTTGTTTTGCTCCTAAACTTCCACTTCCTATTAATTGCTCACAAAGAGATAAAATAAATTCACTTTTTAAGATGACAGGATTTGCACCATCTCCATATTCAGAATTCATATCCATTGCGTTTATGTGGCTTTTACTCGTTGCTGATATATAAATTGTTTCTCCCCCAAGTGCCTTTATTAATGATGAATATTCTCTTTCTGGGTCTATTACTATAACATCAGCATTAGGATCTCTTAGCATAACAGAAACTAATTCTTCTTTTGCTGTAAAACTCTTTCCACTTCCAGAAACACCTAATATAAAACTATTTCCATTTAATAATTGTTTTCTATCTGCAATTATCATATTTTTACTTATTACATTTTGTCCATAATAAATTCCGTTAGTATGTCTAATTTCTTGAACTCTAAAAGGCATAAATACTGCTAAACTTTCTGTTGTTAAAGTTCTTAGTGCATCTATTTTTCTAACTCCAATTGGTAAAGCTGTATTAAGTCCATCAAGTTGTTGAAATTTTAATATTCCAAACTGACACAAATGCTTTCTTGCTGTTGTTAATAATGCTTCTGTGTCATTATCTAATTGCTCTTTTGTATCTGCTGTATGCACCATAGTTAGTACAGATAAAAACATTCTTTGATCACGAGTAACTAAATCATCTAAAAATTCCTTGCTTTGCTCTCTTTGTAATTCCATATCATAAGGAATTATTGCACTAAAATTATTATTAGCATTTTGTTTTCTTTGCCAATTCGCAATATTAGTTTCTATTCCTAATCTTCTATTTTCTGCTTCTTTTACAGCTTCATCCATTGGAACAGGTATAACATCAATGCTTAACATCATATTTCTATTTATATCTGTTAGTTCTGCCACCATACTATCTTTAATGTAGTTAGCATATTCTTTTAAGAATATTACCCTACCATATCTATTACCAATCCTAAAATAATCTTTTTCAAATTCCATTGTATCTGGACATATAAAATCTTTAAAACTATGTCCTTTTCTCATATTGTCTAGCATATCAAAATTTTTAAAATTAGTTTCTTCTCCCACTCTATAAAAATCATGCAGCATTCTTAATCTCTCTATTGCATCTAATTCAATACAAATTGAACCTAAATCTTTTAAGTGGTTTGACAAATCTGTTCCTACTCTCGAAAAATAATTTCTTGCTTCTTCTATACTTTTCTTTTCTACCGATATAGTTATAAATTTTTCTTGCACTATTCCATTTGCCCCAGATATTTTGCTCATTAACATTTTATTATATTCTTTTCTATATTTATCTAAGTTATCATTAGCCATTGGTATTATCATAGTCTTTTCAAAGTCAATTTTATTTAATCTTCTATTCATTATTGTAATCTTAGTAGTCGCACCTGTATCAAATGAATTTAATACTTCTGAATATTCTAAAAACATTGACTCTTTATCATCTCTACTTGCCACTGCATAATTTATATCCGAAAACTTATAACATTTTGAATATTTGTTTTTTCCAACTAAAAAGATGCCATCCTGCCAAATTGTTTTGACTGGAATAGCATCTTGCACACTTTTAGGAACATTAAATTTTTCTTTGTCTTGCTTAAATATTTTCTTTAATGTTTTCAACTTGCTTTTTTACTCCTCTCTTTCTTTTATTCCTTAATTTTAATAACTTTTTTTCATTATTATTTTTTTCTGCACTTTTTATTAATTCTGCATATAAATTTATTGGCTTAAAAGTTAAATTTTTTGGTGTTAGAATTTCTGATTTTATCCAAGCTAAAATAAATTTTTCAGCAGTCATTCCATTATATTTTAAGAAACCTAAGATTGCAAAAGGTATTGCTCCTAAAATACATACCCAAGACAATGTTTCAATTCCTAAGTATGGTTTAAGAAGAAAATATAATAATACTGCAATACCACAAGCACATACAGAAAAAATGAACTGCCTTAATGACAGTCCAAAAAATATACTTTCTGTATATTCTCTTATTTCCTTATTTATTTTTACTTCCATAGCTTATCACCACTTTCATTTTTCTATATTCGTCTTTCCCCTATAAAATTTGTATTTACGATTATTTATTATAAAGTTATCTTTTTTCTATTTTTTAATTATCTTACATCTCTATCTTTTGATTTTTTCTTATCTTTTTGTTTTTCCTCTCTAATCATTTCTTCTATTAAAATTAATTTTTTGTTTTCTCTGTCAAATTCTTTTTCTTGTCCGTTTTTTGGGAATTCCTAAATCACTCGAATAACGAGTTATATTTTGATTCACAATATCTTTAATTTCGTTTAAAATTTCTAATCTCATAATTTTCTTTTCATTTTTGCTTAAAATTGAATCAACAACTTTTTTTGTATATTCATCATAATCATAAATTATATAATATTTTTTTGTTTCTTTTATAAATTCTGCCATAGCTTTTAATTGGTTTTCTGATGGATTTATTCTTACATCACTATCTTCTTCAGTAAATAGTTTTTCTATTGATTCTAAATTTGTAATAATTAATCCTTCATTTATTTCATAATCATAATTTATTATTGCTACTTTCAATTCCTCTATTTCTTGGTTACTCAAATCATATTTTTTAATTATTTTACTTAATATTTTTCTTGTGTTTTCTTGCACTGGATCTCTAATGAAGTCAAATTCCAATTCTGGAGTCAAAATGTTATCATCAATTGTATCATCATTAAAGCGAACTACATATCTATCATGATAAATATCTCTACCTTTTAATAATCCTAAAACTTCTACTATTTCTCCATTGTGTTTCATATCTTTAACAATATTTGAATTAAACTTGGCTTTTTGATCTTTATATTTTATATAGTCCTCACAATTTTTTTCATAATACTTTACATCTTCTTTAGTAATTTCACTCATAAAATCACAACCTTCCTATTATTCATATAATTTTATAATGTACCTACAAGTCTTTTTATAAATCTTAATATCATCTCTTTACCTTTAATAAATTTTATATCTTCTTATTACTGTTTAAAATTTTTATCTTTCTTCCATTATTTTTTGATTACGATTATTAACTTTTTCTTTAAATTCCTTTTTTATTTTCTTATAAATTTGTTCTAAGTAGATTCCCATTTTAGTACTACATCTTCTATTATTATTTACTTTTTTAAAAAGTGCATCTCCAGTTTTAAAATTATAGCTCACTAATCTATTATTTATAAATCCTTGAGTAGCAAGTGGTATTTTAATCCCATATTGTTTTGCTAAATATAAAATATTATTTTGAACTGTTTTTCCATTTTCAAATTTATTATCTTTATAAAATTCAAAATCTTCTGTTTGAACATTCGCACCTATAAATATTTTATATTTCATTTCTTTAAGTTTTTTCCTAAATATATCGTTTGTTTGTTTTACCTCATTTTTTTCTTTTTGCTTTCTTTCAAATAGTTCTTGTTCATACTTTTTATCTCTATTTTCTTCAAATATTTGTCTACTTTCTTTTGCTTTATCGTAAATATCTGGATAATATTTTTCGATATACTTTAATTCGCATTTATTAAAATAATCATTCCTTACAATTTTTTTATTCCAAAATGCTTTTAAATCCAACTGTTTATATACTTCTATTATATCTTTACGATAATTCATTATTCTTTTTCTTTCTTCCTCATCCATTTCTTTGTTATCAAGAAATAGATTAAACCTTATTGGTGCAATTCCTAATTTCCAATATTCATTATTTTTATCTTTAATCAAAAATTCTTGTACTTCATATTCTTGTTCTTTTTTTAATATTGCTATTTCTACATCATTATAATTTATAGTTGCAACTTTTTTGTTACTACAATTTAATTCATTTCCTCTTATATTCCATACTTTTGCAATTTTAGTTTGTACTAACAATTATCTTATCTCTCCTTATTTCTATCTCTTTTAATATTTATTTCATCTTTAATAAACTCATACAAGTCATTTAAAGGCATATTAGCCATATCTCTTGAAATTTTAATATATTCTTTTTGGAAATCCATTGTCATAAACGAACTTGATTTTTCTTCAACACTTTTTAACATTGCATTATAAAATTTATCATCTAAAATGTTTTCTCTACCTTTTTCCAACAAAAGTGTGAGTGCAAGTTGGTTTTGCAACGGATTATTTTTTCCTAAAATTCTTTTATATTCTTTTATACAATCATCTCCCATTTATAGACCTAACATTTCTCTTACAAGTCTATCAGATATTTTAACTGTACCAACTAGAACTAACATATTAAAAATAAGTTCTCCGATATATTTCCAAACCATCGTTACGGGTTCAGCACTAGCATCTACTGCTGGTGGAGTTGCAGCAAATAATGAAAATATTATACAAGATAAAATTATAATTACTCCTTCTAAACAAACAGCCGAATAACCTTTTAAAAAACTCTTTCCAACATTTTGAGTCGGTTCTCCACCAAAAGTTGAAAAAGCAATTGGAGAAATTGCTGTATATAAATAGATTTTAAAGAACCTACCATAAACGGTAAGTATCATAATAAAACTTAAAATCATTATAAACAGTCCTCCAATAAGAGTTACTGCCCATAGTGGTATACTCTCAAAAAAGCCACAAGATTCAACTGCTGTTATTATTTCTTGTGGTAATGTAGTTTGAATCGCTTGTCCAAATCCTGCTGCATTCATTGCCGTACTAGCAATTCCTTGAACTATCTTAAATATTGCCATCATAAGTTCTAATCCATAAGTTATTAAACCTTTTGCTAAGGCAAAACGAATAAACAATTTAAAGGCATGTTCTGGTTTTTTTACTTCTGCAAAACTACCACAAGTTTTCATTACTCCAACTACAAAAAACAAAACAAGTAAAGCTAATGCTATTGCTTGTATTGCTCCGTGAATATTAACAATTACTTCCCATATTGTTCCTCCTCTAAATTCTTCTGGTGATTGTGATACTAAAGTCCAAATCTCAGATAATTTTGAGTTCCATGTATCAATTGCATTTTGTAAATTTCCAACCACCCAGTTATCACTCACTATTCACTACCTCCTCTCCTATTTTTGTTTCGAATAATTTATATATTCTTTTTGTCTTTCATTTCTTTTCTTTGCTGCTCTTTAATCTTTTAACTCTGGATTTTTCGCTTGTATTTTTCTCCTACATCTTGTTATACTTTCAAAACTTATACCTTTATTTTTTGCTCCAAACATTACTATTTCAAATTTCTTACCTATTTCATTAGGATATAATTTGCTTATAACTTTTAATATTAAATAGCAGTCATCTTTTCTTGCTAATTCATCTTTTTTTAATATTTCTTTTACTATTTTTTCTAATGTTTTTAGTTCTCTGATTTATCATCATCTCCATATTCCATCAAATCAATATCACTATCTACTTCATTTCCCCATACATCCCAACCTGGCGTTTTTTGTCTAGCAAAAAGTTCAATTCTAGGTATATCTCCAAATAACTGAACTATCCTATCTCTAACTTCATCAGGTTTTTTACTATGTTCTTCTCGTGGACTTAATATTGCACTCGATACTTTGTTGCTTATAGGTTTCATTTTTCCTTTAATTCCCATAAGGCATACTTCACAATTAGACTTAGCATAATATCCTACACCAAAAAATAATTTTTTATTTTTTGGATTTTGTTTAAGCCAACTAAAACCTAAAGTTTTATATTGAAATCCCCAATAATCAAACAGTTTTATTTGTTCTTTAAGATATGGAAATGTAACCCATAAAAATAAAACACAATTTTTATCTGCTAATTCCCTTATTGGTAACTTTTTTATTTCTTCCATTGACATCAAATCATAATGTCCACAAGCTCCTCCTCTAAATTTTGTCTTATGATTAGCCCTGCTATTATATTTCCAGGGGGGATCTGCATATATTATCTGATATTTCTTTTTCCCTTCTATATTTTCTCCTCCTTCCTTTACAATAAAAAAAGAAGTAGACTACTAACATATAATCTACTTCTTAAAAATAATTATCCACCTGTTATTATTCCCAAAATTTCTTTTGCAAAAGTTATCACAACACCACCTGCAAGGGTTAGAAATCCATTTGCTCTTTGACTAGGATCTTGAGATTTTAGCGACATACCAATTTGCACTACACCAAATCCAAGAATTATAAGTCCAACTGCTCTAATTAGTCCAAATATAAAATCTGAAAGATTATTAATTACAGTAAGAGGTTCATCTCCTGCTGCAAAAATTTGAGTAGCTTGTGCAACATTTAGTGCTAAAATCACTAAAGCTATAAAAATCAATTTTTTTATAGCTTTTACAACAAATTTCTTTATATTCACTTATTCTACCTCCATTATTAATTTTTCTAATTCTTCTTCTGATAAAAGTTTATAATTTTTTTCTAATTTTTCTTTATTGTCTTCATTTTTATATTGCTCTACATTTTCATCTAGTACAATAGAAGCAGTAACCTTATCTACTTTTCCATATATATATGGCTTACCTTTTCCATCAACAGTATAAGCTACATTAGGATGCTTTAAAATATCATATTTTAAATCCATAATAGGTCTTTCTCCACGAATAAAAAGAAGTGCATATCTATTATCTAATAAACGCACTTCATCTGAAGTCATCAGCTCTCGACCTGTTATTTGATAATTTGTAGAATAGCTACCACTTCTTCCTGTACTTTTTCCATAAGTATCTAAATCTATTGTTTCTTTTCCTAACAATTCTGAAACATATTTATGGGTACTTTGTTCATTTCCTCCTAAATAAAGAAAAGTATCGCAATTTCCCACTATTGATTCCCATTGTTTCTCAAACAATTCTTTTAATTGTGCTAAGTTTTGGAGAATGATAGATACAGAAACTGACCTTGATCTCATTACACTTAAAATTTTGTCAAAGTCATCAGGCAATGATACATTTGCAAATTCGTCCATAACAAAATGCACATGGAGTGGCAAACTTCCACCGTATTTATGACCAGCAATGTAAAATAACTGTTGAAATAATTGTGTATACAATATACTAACTAAAAAATTAAAACTTGTATCATTATCAGGTATTACTGCAAATAAGGCAGTTTTCTTTTCTCCTAAACTAGGTAAATCTAATTCATCTGTTTTAGTTAAGTTTGCAAGACTTTCTAAATTAAATTTTTCTAATCTTGCTACTAATGTAATTTGAATAGATTTTAAAGTTTTTGCTGAACCAGAACGATAATTTCTATAATACTTAACAGCAATATGGTATGGATTTTGATATTCTAATCTATCAAATAGAATATCTAATGGACTTGGTATATTTTCTTGCTCTTCATCTATATCTCCTGCTCTAAGCATTTCCATTACCATTTGAAAATTCTGTTCTTCCTCTGGTGCTTCATACTTTAAATAAAATATAAGGGCTAATAACAACATACTTGCTGCCGTATCCCAAAAAGGATCTTGACTTTGTGAGCCTTTTGGAGTTGTGCTTTTAAATATATTGGTTACTAATCTTTGGACATCATTGTCCGACTGCAAATATTTAAAAGGATTATAACAATGGCTTTTATCCATATTAATTAAGTCAAGTACTTTTACTTCATATCCTTTTGTTTCTAATAAATTCCCTGTATCTCTTAATATTTCTGCTTTTGGATCTAAAATTACATAAGAGCTATTTCCACATTGCATAACATTTGGTTTCCCAAAAAATCTTGTTTTACCTGCTCCTGAACCTCCACAAACTAAAACATTTAGATTTCTCCTATGCTTTCTTCCATTTAGACCTATTGCGACATTTTGTGTTAATATTTTATTATCTGCAAATGGTTCTTGTCTATATTTTTTATTTATTGCTTTTGCATCTCCCCACTTAGCTGAGCCATGCTCTTCTCTTCTACGATAATTCTTTTTTGTAGTTATATATATACTTATTCCTAATATATAAATAGCAATAAATATAAAAATAATTTTTAAGCTATTTTTACACCATATAATATGAAAAGGATTTTCTATTATCTTTTGGAAATTTTTTATTACATTTATTATTCCCTTATCTATATATGGTGCAACTAAAATAGCTATCCAACTTAAAGGTATTATACCTAATATATACAAAAACCAATTTTTCTTTCCATTATCTCTCGTTTTCTATTCTTTCTCTCTTATTAAAAATAGCTTTTCTTTTTACAGGGATATTTAATAATTTTAATAATAAATCATTTACTACTTCCGTTGACTTATTTTCTCTTATTAACTTTGTGCGAAATTCATTAAGTGCATTTATTATAATTCCATAATCATATTTATCTAATTTTATAACTCTTTGTTCTTCCAAAATCCATCCTCCTATCTACCTTGTTTTGGACTTTTCTTTATTTTGTCTAGTAAGCATTTCTATATAATGATTGGCTCTGGTATCAATATTTTCTAAAGCATCACGAATTGGCTCTAATTCTTCTCTTATTTCTTTTGATGACATTTCCTTAAATTCAAATGGTATATCTACAACATTATAATTTGAAACATCTATACCATATTTTTTACATATCGAATAAGAAACACAATTGATTTTAAAATTATCATCTCCTAGTTCTTGTTTAGCTAGCTCTTGTGTTAATTCATAAAAAATAAGAGGTGCTTCTGAACCTCTTGCAATATATAAAGTGTCTTGATCTTTATCATATAATGCACATCTATTTGCATTTGGTATCTCATCAACTATTTGTAAATTCCCTTGATTACTATTTAAGAAAGCCTTTAATAACACTTTATTATCATACCTCGTTATTCTAGGTTTTTGTTTAATATTAACTTGTGAAATATCATAAACATATTTCACATTATAATTTATTTTTTCAGTTCCATCTTCTCTTATATAAGAATCGCCTGGCTCTAATATTTTTACTTTCTTTCTGAATTTTTTTGGAAATCCTCCCAAGCTTGTCCAACTTTGATAATCTCTAAGCATAGTTGCTTCAGGCATTTGAGCTAATATTAATAGTGCATTTCCAACAGAATATTGTTCAAATTTAGCTTGTGTATCAAGATATTTTTTTAACTCTTGTTCATTTTGAATTATGTTTTTAGCAGTTTCATCAATTAATTCATACACTTCATTTTTTTCTTTTCTTTTAAATTCAGAATATTCTTCTTTAGTATAGTGTTTTTTACCATAATCTTCATATACTTGGTCTAGTTCTCCCATTTTCATTTACCTCTTTCTTTTTTGGTTGTTGACTTTGTTTTAGGAATTTCAGGTCGCATTTGATTTTGTTCAATATTAACATTATTTTTAGATTTTTGAGTTTCTTTCAATTCCATTTCAGTCTTTTGCTCTGTTTTTATATCTTCTAATTTTTTTCTAACTGACTCTTTCTTTACAGATTTAGACACCCCTTCGGAATTGTTGTTGCTCTCTAAGGAATGCTCTAACGGAGGGCTTTTTTCCGTTTTCGCTGCATTGGGGTTTTGGTTTGAATTTTCTTCCTTTTTTATTGGTTTTGCAAATATATCATCAATCATTGCATCATCAATATTAGTTTTTTCTTCTCCAATATCTGGAACATCATCTGATAAATCTTTACTTTTATTTGCCTCTCTTTCTCTTTTAATTGTATTTTCAATTGATGCTTTATCAAAAGTCGAAAGTCGATATCTCTCTATAATTCTGTTAATTCTTGGAGCATCTTCAGCTTTTACCATAATATCCACCATATCGTCTATATTTTTGTTTTTTCCACTCACTAAAGCACAGTATAATATTCCATAACTTTTAGCAGCTTTACAAAATATCTTTAACTCATCTTTTTTTACAGAAAATATCTTTAATTCTTTTTCAGTTCTTATCATATTACTAAGTCTTGCTTTCCCTTTTGTTTTTTGCTTGTCTTGCATTACCGTATATAGTGCAACTGCAACATTTTTTGCTGCTATACCACTTATCCTTGCAATTACTTCCATACCTTCTAATGATAATCTAACAATTTCTTCAGCAGATTCACTTGATGTACTCAATATTTTCTCTCTCCTTTTCTTTAATATTTTCTAATTCTTCTATTTTTTCTTTTATCTTTGGTATTCTACTTTCAATATCTTCTATCATTTCAATTTCTTTTGATATTTTTTTAATATCTTCTTTTAATATCTCTATTTTAGAATAATTATCTTGTTTTTCTTTTTCATCTTTTATCTTCTTATTTTTTCTTAATAAATTCTCTCTTTTACTTTTTAAATCTTTTCTGTTTAATGTAACAGCTTTTTTATATGCTAAAAGCTCTTGCATAGTTTGAATATCATTTTTACTTAAAAATCTTGTTTCTTCTGAAATTTTATCCATCTTCTTTATTTCTTCTCGCAATTCTTTTGAATATTTCATTCTTTTATTTTTTGGAAATATTTTCAGTAAAAAACAGTAATGAAAATATAATGCCTTTATCCCTTTTACTTTCTTTTTATTTTTTAAATTCTGTCTTTTTTCAGACTTGTATATTTTATGATTTGTCCTTGCTTCTGGGAATGGTTCTCGTATTGCCTCTGTTTCATATATTCTTTTTTCAATATTTTCTATTGTGTATTCTTCTCCAAAAGCTCTTTCAATTCTTACATTTCTTTTATAAGGTTCTTTTCTAACACTTAGTTTTCCATATCTATTTTCTACTGCATAACCCATCTTATTTAAAATAGATAAAAAATCTTTATATGAAAAGGCTTGTCCTATTGCATAATCAATATCTTCTTTTGTAATAATACGCTGATTATTTTTTTTCACTTCTTCTTTATAATATTTCGTATAGTCTATGTTATATTTGCCACAAGGTTTTTCTTCTAAAACATTTAATTTATATTCTTCACACAGTCTATCAGATGTTTCCCTCATTAAAGCATAAGTGTGTCTATTGTTATAAAATTTTTTACCGTCTTTAAATGAAACAGAATTTAATACAAAATGATTGTGTATATGTTCTGTATTTAAGTGAGTTGAAATTACAACTTCAAATCTATCTCCCCACAGTTCCTCTGCAAGTTTAACTCCTATCTCGTGAGCAATTTCAGGTGTAACTTCTCCTTTTACAAATGATTGAAAACCGTGAAAAGCTAAAATCCCATTTTCTTTTCTATATTTTTTCTTTGTTTCAATCATATCTTGTAATATTGTTTCTTCCGAACAATTTAAAGTTGATACATAAAGTTGTTCTTCTGTTTTATATGAAGCATTTGCATATTCAATTACATTATGCAATTCTTGATAAGACTCTTTTGAAGTTTTTTCTGGGTTAGTTGTATATTCTATAACATGGTCTAATCTTTTATCTATTTTCCAAATACTTGTTGTTGCCATTAATCTTCCTTTTCAATATCAATATACTTTTTCTTTATTTGTTGCATAAACTCATTTAACTTTTGATAAGTCTTTCTATAAAACGGTGCATCAACAATTCCTAATGAGTTTGCTTTTCTTGCTATTTGATTAATATTTATACTTATACCTCTAAGCTGTTTCATATCTTCATAAAATTTATCACTTGGTTGCTCTTTTGGTTTATAACCCATAATAAGACTTCTTAAATACGCACTTTCATTTAGTCCCACTTTTTTTGCATTAATTTTTAATGTTAATTTTTCTTTTTCGTTAAGCCATAATTGTTGTTTTATATCTCGAGTTCTCAATAAAAATTATGCACCTTCTTTCTTTTATAAATTTTATGGGGTTTGGGGTTTCCCCATAAATATCGAATTTTACGGGAGTACAAATTCATTGCTTGCTAGGACATAATTTCTTCTATTGCATCATCTATTAATATTGGGCATCCACATTCTTGGCAATAAAATTTTCTATCTTCCTCAGGTAATTCTGTCCTAATTTCATCTATTAAGTCATCTAAAAAATCTTCTATTTTCTCATAAGGATATTGCTCATTTTCTTCCAAATTTTCAATATTTTCTTCGATTTTTTCATCATTTTTTTCTATTATTTTTGCTTTTACCATTTCAATATCTTTATTAGAAAAATCTAATAAGTTTGAATTCAAAAAAGTTTTTTCTACAAAGTCAAATGCTTCTTTTGAGTTATTTGCATTTACTATAATTTCCTTATCTAAATTAGTTTTTAATTGTATTTTATATTTATTCATCTTTTAAATTCCTCCATTTTTTTATTTACCTTACATTTTCTTTTACTTTTTCTTTTGTATTTTTATTAAAATTTCTATTACATAAAACATATCTTAAATAATCATTACAGTCCTTTCCAATAGGTGGTGGTCTATCAAAAACTTCATATTTTATAGATAAAATTTCTTGCAAAGACTTACTTGCATTTCTGCCAACTTCATCATTGTCTAAGTGTAAATATATTTCTTTTATATCAGGATTTTTCTTTAAAAAATCTTCTATGCTTATTGGAATTTTTTTATTTTCATTTGTTTTTGATGGTTTATTAACACCTCCTAATGAAATCATATTTTCATTATGCCAGTCTAAATTTTTCATTTTTAATAATGTCGCATAAGATAATAAATCTATTGCACTTTCAAATAAATGAACTCTTTTACTTTTTATTTTTGCCTCTAATCTAAAACTATATCTCTTATTACTTCCTTTTGCTTCACCCATAAATCTCGTATCATTTGTTCCTCTGTAAAAAGCATATTGGGGACTATTTTTATCATCAAAACCAACAAATACTACATTATGTTTTGGAACACTTTCATAAATCATATTCTTGTTTATGCACTCTTGAATTATCTCTACATCTATTCCTCTTTGCATTAAATATTTCTTTGCATTAACAGGATCAAATGATTTCTGAGGCAGAATAATAGGTATATTTTCCTTCTTTTTTTCTTGTTTATAAGTTATAGGTTCTTTTATATTTACATTGCCTAAAATCGTTTGTATTGCCTCAAAAAAAGTATAATTTTTTACTTTCATCAGATATGAAACTGCATTTTTTCCACCAATTCCTTTTGAAAACCAATTCCATAACCCATTACTAATTCTTATACTATCGTGTGTTCTCGTAGTATATGTTCTATTTCCTATCTTAACTAATTCTTGTGGTTCATAGTTTTGAAGATAAGTTAGTAAATCCATTTCTTCAGCTTTTTTTACCATCTCTGGTGGTATATAAGGCATTTATAACACCTCCTGAAATGTAAAAAGCAGACCATTTCTAGTCTGCTAATTTTCTTTATACTTAAATAAATTCACTTAAAAAAACTTTTTCTTCCATAATTCCTAATTTAAAACATAATTTTTGTTCTAAAATATCTTTTTCTTCTCTAATATCCAAAATTTCTAATATAGCTTCCAGCTCATCTTTATTAAAAACAGTTATTTCTTTTTCTTCAAAAAAATTTCTAACATTTGGATATTTTTCTTTAATTTTTATTTCTTCATCTTCTAATTTTTTGTATTCTTCTAGCTTATATAAGTTTCTTCTTTTCCATTTATCAATGTACTCTAAAAACTCATCACTATATTCATTAAAAAATCCTTTTCCAACTAAAACCTCCTTTTCAGTTATTTTTTCACTTAAATTCTCATTCATTTTTTTGCCCTCCTTTTATCAAAATTTATTATAAATAAGGACAACTTGTAAAATGTGTAATTTATCTAATTTTATCTTTATTACACATTTGACTTTCTTTTTCATCTTCGTCAAGTTCTATATCTAATGTTTGTTCATCTTTTTCATCTAATTTTAATAATATATTTAATTCTTCTAATTTTTTCATTTTTTCTTTTAGCTCTTCTTCTTGTGGAAAAGGTTTTTTGACTTCTATTTTAGCATTTTCTAATTGCTTTTTTAAATCTTCTACTCTTAATTTTATATCTGGTATTTTATCTTTTATACCATCTAATGCATTATTTATTCTTGTAATATTTCCATAAACATCATCTCCAAGAAAGATAGAATAGCTATATTTATTTTTCATTGTCATTGTAAATTTCTTCTCAATAGTATCAAATCCAAGTTCAAGTTTAAAGCCTCTATATTCTCCTACAACTTCTAATTCTGAATTAGTTTTTGTTTTACAAACCTCTAATATTGCTTTTCCTGCCTGTTCTTTTTCTGAATATTCAATGCCTTTTATAACCATTTTTGAAAATCCATCTTTATTCAATATTGTATTGTTTTCTAATTGTTTAATATCATTTTCATAAGCATTAATTTTTTCTTCTAATTCTTTAATTTGAGTTGGATATGTTATTGCAATTTTATCTTCTAAATCATAAATTTGACTTTGATAACTTTGCTTTATAATTTTTAATTTTGCAACTTCTGAATCCAATTCTGTCTTTTCTAATATATACTTATTACCTGTTGCAAGTGCTTTAATTTCTCCATAGCTTAAAGCTTTTTCATCTATATCATCAGCCGTTCTTACTGGTGTTTTAGAAGTCATAATCTGTGATATAAAACTTTGCTTTCTTTCTAACATTTGAAATAAATAAGCATCAAATGTTTTCTCTGTTACATAGGTAAATATATGGACTTTTGGATTTTGATTACCTTGTCTTACACCTCTACCATTTCTTTGTGTTAGATCAGCTGGTCTATATGGTGTATCTAAATGGTGCAATGCTATAATTTTATCTTGCACATTTGTTCCAGCCCCCATCTTACTTGTACTTCCAATTAATACTCTTATTTCTCCTTTTCTTACTTTAGCAAATAATTCTTTCTTTTTAGTTTCATTATTTGCTTCGTGAATAAATGCAATTTCTTCTCTTGGAATGCCTTTTAACACAAGTTTTCTTCTTAAATCATTATATACATCTGTAAAAATATAATTTCCTTCTTCATCATATTTTTCCTCAAACTGCTTTGGAGTAGATAAATCACAAAATACTAATTGAGTTAATTTATTTTCTTTTGTTTTTTCCCAAATATCATAAATATTATTAGCACAAGTTCCTACCTTACCGTTTTCATTATCTTCTAACATTTCATTCATAAGTCTTTGATCTAGTGCTAATTTTCTTCCTTCGTTTGTAATCTTTAACATATTATCTACATCTGGTCGCACTTCTCTTTTTCTGATTGATTCTGCCCTTTCACCTAATTTTGCAACCATATCCTTTTGAATTTCACTTGGCTGTACTAATACATTATGATTTATCACTTCAGGTGTAGGAAGATTAAGCGTATCTGCTGTTTGAATATCAGCAACTTCTTTAAAAAGGGACATAAGTTCAGGTAAATTATGAAATTTTGAAAATCTTGTTTTACTTCTGTATCCTGTACCTTCTGGAGAAAGTTCCATTGCCGTTACAGTTTCTCCAAAAATGCTTGCCCAGTCATCAAAATTTGCAAGTCCCATTTTTACTAAATCTGAATATTGTAGGTATCTTTGCATTGTATATAATTCCACCATACTATTACTTACTGGAGTCCCTGTTGCAAATACTGTACCTTTTCCTTCAGTTATTTCATCTAAATACTGGCATTTCATAAATAAATCACTACTTTTTTGAGCATCTGTCTGTCCAATACCTCCTACATTGTGCATTTTTGTATATAAAAATAGATTTTTGTAGTTATGAGCTTCATCTACAAACATTTTATCTATTCCTAATTGCTCAAAATTAATTACATTGTCTTTTCTTTCTTGATTGTTTAATTTTTCAAGTTTATTTAAAAGATTTCTTCTTGTCTTTTCCATTTGTTTTATTGTAAAATTCTCAGCTTTGTTTCTCTTTGCTTCATCTATTGAATCTATAATATCTGAAATTTGTTTTTCTAAAAGTTGTTGTTGTCTTTCTATTGACATTGGTATCTTCTCAAACTGTGAATGTCCTATTATAACAGCATCAAAATCTCCCGTAGCTATTCTACTGCAAAACTTTTTTCTATTAGCAGTTGCAAAATCTTTTTTAGTGGCAACTAAAATATTAGCACTCGGATATAATTGTAAAAATTCTGATGCAAATTGCTCTATGATGTGATTTGGTACAACAAAAATAGACTTGTTACAAAGTCCAAGTCTTTTACTTTCCATAGCAGCAGCTACCATTTCAAATGTCTTTCCTGCACCTACTTCATGTGCAAGTAACACATTTCTTCCATACAGAATATGAGCAATAGCATTTTTTTGATGTTTTCGCAATTGAATTTCTGGGTTCATACCTGGAAATATCAAATGACTTCCAGAATATTCACGAGGTCTTATACTATTAAATTTATCATTATATAATCTTACTAATTTTTCCCTTCTATCTTGATCTTTAAAAACCCAATTTTCAAATTCTTGTTTTATTTGTTCTTGTTTAGCTTGGGCAACAGCTGTACTTTTTGCATTAAATACTCGTATTTGATTTCCATTTGTATCAATTTCCGTATCATATATTTTTACTTCTTTTAAATTTAAAGTTTTTTCTATAATTTCATAGGCATTTATTCTATTTGTACCATAAGTTTTATTAGCTTTTACATTTGTATAATCATACTTTTTATTCGTTATATACCACTCCGAATTATAACTATTAAAATTAACTTTTATTTTTTCTTTATCATAATAAGAAGTATCTAATAATTCATACATAAAATCTTCTATTACTTCCGTTGGTATCCAAGTTGCTCCTAATTTTATTCCTATTTCACTTGCTGGAATATCTTTAGGAATTATTTTTTTCAAGGCTTCTACATTAACCTTAAATTCTGGTTGTGTTTCAACTAATGCCTCTGCTAATTTTAGCTTTTCTCTCACATTTCCAGACAAATACTCATCTGCTGTAACATATTTATTACCTTCCATTGGTACTTTAAAAATAATCCCCTCAAGTTCTTTTGCAATTTCTTCTTGTGTTTTATTGGTTAATTTCTCCATATATTCTAAATCAACTTTAGCTTTTTCTGAAAGTGATACAATTAATGCTTCATTCGCAGTATCAACACTTGTAATTTCTTTGTAAGCCTTTATAGTTCTTTTATTAAACATATCTGCTTTTCTAAGAAACTTTCCATCTTCATCAAGAACTTCTAATGAACATAAAAGATAATAACTACTATCTGCTTCAAAAGCTAATCTATTACCTCTACTATTTATAATTCCATATTTTTTTACAAAATCATCATATATTCTATTTAATTTTATTTGAGCATTTTTTATATTTTCATCTGGATATTCTTCAGTTTGAAGATTAATTAAATCATTAACACAATTACGAAGTTCAATCATTCCTTTAATTCTATTTATCGTAGTAACTGGTAATTCTTGTTCCACCATTATACTATTTTCTCTAAAATAGATTTTTCCATCTATGATGCAATATGAAAAATTCTTAACATTAGGATCTGCTGGGAGTATATTTTCTTCTCTTTCTTCAATATCTCCAACTTCATATTCGGTTATTTCTCCAACTATTTTTTCTTTTGCCTCATTTAATAGCATTTCTAATTCTATACCTTCATAGGCTTTACAAGTTGACTTTTCTCCAAATTGTGTTGTTTCCATTTGCATTTCACCAAGTATCATATCTGGATTATCAACAAAATACTTATTCACTTCTATTCCATCTTTATTAGTATCTAAGTAAACCCAATCAGGCATAATATCTGTCATATTTTCTCTTTTTTGTAAAAATAAAATGTCAGAAGTAACCTTCGTTCCTGCGTTTTTAGTAAAAGTATTATCTGGTAATCTAATAGCACCTAATAATTCTGCTCTTTGTGCTATATATTTTCTTACATCTGGACTTTTTTTATCCATTGTTCCTTTTGAGGTAATAAAAGCAATTACTCCTCCTGGTCTAACCTTGTCTAAAGTTTTAGCAAAAAAGTAATCATGAATTAAGAAATTATTTTTATCATATTTTTTATCATTTATCTTAAAATTTCCAAATGGCACATTTCCGACGGCTACATCAAAAAAAGAATCTGGCAAATTTACTTTTTCATATCCTGTTACTGCTATTGTTGACTTTTGGTATAATTGCTGAGCTATCTTTCCAGAAATTATATCCAGTTCAACTCCATACATTTTACAGTTTGCTAAGTCATCAGGTAACATCCCTAAAAAGTTTCCAACTCCACAACTCGGTTCTAAAATATTAGCTTCTTTTAATCCCATATTTTCTAATATTTCATAAATTGTTCTAATTACAATAGGTGGAGTATAAAAAGAAGTTAGTGTTGATGCTCTTGCTTGTTTATATTCCTCATCAGTTAATAATTCTTTGAGTTCTGAATATTCATTTGACCAGCTATTATTCTTTTCATCAAATACTTGTTCTAATCCACCCCATCCAACATATTTAGATAATACTTCCTGTTCTTCTGAAGTTGCATATCTTCCTTCTTTTTCACACTTTTTTAATACTTTAATTGCTTCTATATTTCTAACATATTTTTCTCTATCTGTTCCAATTCCTAAACTATTATCTAATATCTTATAATTACTTCTTTTTTCAATAGGTGTATCTGGGTATAATATATAATCTTGAATTTTGCTTTTCTTTTTCGTGAAGTTAGGTTTTATACCCTCATTTTTACTACTTTCATTAACATTTTGGATTAATTTATTCTCATTATCTTTTTTTTGAGCTGATAATTGCTCGTTAGTTTCACTTAGTTTTTCTTTTGTTTCTGTATTTAATAATTTAACATCTTTTTCATCATCTTTTCTATTCTCGACTTTTAAACGGTCATTTGAATAATTTTCTTGAACTTTTTTATCAAATTCTTCATATTCCATTTGTTTATTAAATAATGGAAATTTTGGATCATATAAAGTTACAATATTATCTTTTATTCCTGCTATCTCATATTCATCTGCCCCAATATAAACTGTATCTCCTAAATGATATTCATATCGAGGTAATCTTTGTTCTAATATTGAAACTAAATTTTTTGCTTCTGATAACTTTTCATTATCTAATTTTCCATTTTCAATAATCTTTTTTAAAGCATTGATATAATCTTTTACATTCAAAGAATCATTTATATCTGCTTTTACTACAGCTATATTATCATCTCTTGAACGATAAAAACTACTATTATCTATATAATCATAAAGGTAGTAATCTTGTATAAATTCATTTATTCTTTCTGCTATATTTTGTTCCTTATTTTCTTCATTAATTTTAGTAAGTTCTTCGGTAAAATAATCAATTTGTTCTACTAATTCTGTATTTGTATCTTCTGACTTTTTTACTTCTTTTAAATAATTAATAGTATCTTCTATATATTGAATGTCTTTTAGTTGGTCTTGTATTTGTTTTAAATCTTGTTCTTCATTATCTGAATATTCAGCATTAAAGATATCGTATTCTTTATAGAAACTTAATAGTCTTTCTTCAAAAGACTTATCTTTATTTTCCTCTACTAATTGCATTTTACTTTCTTGTAATTGTTTTTCTGTTTCTTCTTTTTTTAACCAATTAGAGTATTCTTCTTTTTCAAGTGGATTTAGGTATCTATCTAATTTAATTAATTCACTTATTCTTTTTTCTACTTTATTCCAAGACATTAGAATTTGTGGTGCATTTTCATCATACCCTCTATATAATTTAATGCCTTTACCATCATAACTAATTCCAATTCTTGTTCCTATGTGAATACTGCTACTAGCTCCCCAACCATATTCTTGTTTTAAAAATTTAATATTTTCATCTCTTGAAAGATCTTGTTCAAACTGACTATATATACGCATTTTACTTTCTTCCATATTACTACCCAGTTGCAAAGCATAATCAATTATTTCTTGGGTAAAAGAAAAAGTAGGAGCATTATTTGCTTCTACTTGTAAAATTTGCATCTGTTCATCATAACTTGGGACATGCTTATACAAGTCATTAAACTCATTTACCATTATAAGTCCTTCTATATATTCTGCTACTATATTCCAGTTATAATATACTTCTGCTGTTCTATTAAGATAATTGCCTTTCCACAGATGCAGTACATTTTCATAAGTTTTATATCCTAGCCTTACATTATCAATTTCTATTTCAGTGTAAGCATCACTAAAGGCTTGCTTTATATATTCTGTTCTTTCATCTAAACTTAAATGCGTTCTATAAAATTCTTTAATTTCATTCCTTGTTACTTTAAGATTTTCAACATTACTTAAAAGCATACTAATATATTCATCTTGTAAAAAGTCTTTATCTAATTTCATTTCTTCTTGAGTTAATATTCTTCTTTGAGATTTTTCTTCTAAGTGTAAATTATTTCGTTCGCTACTATTTCCTCTGCTGTCATTCTGTAATTGTTCATCATTCCTACCCACTTCATCTGATCTTTTGCTTTCAATTCTTCTGTTATTCCATTTCGTTTCTTCATTTGTTCTATTATCGTTTTCACTCTCTTTGATGCCTGCTCTTGTATTTCTGTCAAGTGTTCTGTCAATTTGTTGTTCATTATTAAAATCGTCAATTCGTAATTCTTGTTTGTCCTTAGATAATTGTATCTCATTAGAGCGTATTTCCCTGCTGGTATCTTCTCTTTCTTCATTGTTAGATTCGGCATATAATAATCGCCTTGTTTCGTGTACTCTATTTTCTCTACCATTTTCAATTCCTCCTTTGATTTTTTCATTATCCTTAGAATAATTATTTTTTTCATTTTTTTCAAATGTACGATTTTTTAAATTTTCTATTTTTTGCAAACTTGTTACTGTTCTTGCAATCTGTCTAAGTCCCATTTCTGCAATATCACTTACACTTGAACCAAATACCGTTAAAACTTCTTGCGTATTAAAATATTTTATAAACTCAAAATCTTCTATGCTTATTTGTTCTTTTGCATTTATACCAGATCTTGTCATCATCATATAACTTACACTTGCCCAAGCTGTTGTAATAAATATGCTTCTTATTTCTTCATTTGACATATTTTCAAGTTTTGAATTCAATTTATGATTTTCTATTGCCGTTAAATAATCTTCTATATTATCTAACACCATATTATAACTTGTAAGTCTTATTGCTTGTGCAAGAGATTTCTTCTCATCTATCTCTCCAAAGTTTGCTTCAAGACTTTCAATTATATCTTTTTCATATTCTTTTTTTATATACCATAATTTGTATTCCGTATTATTATAATTGTGTGTATCAGATAGGTCAAATACTAATCTAAATGGATATTCACTATAAGGATTTTTATCAAAAACATATATTGGTTTTGTTCCAGCATTTACCCATCTCCTAAGTTTTTTATTCCATTCTTCCATAGAAGCACAAGCTCTTGCATCTGGTCTTTGAGCAAATATAAGAATTTGATCATCAAAATCATATTTAAAATTCCATGAACTACTATTTAAAAAGTCTAACCAATTTTCTGCACTTTCTGAAATCTCATTTATTACTTCATTATAGAGTTTTCGTGTTTCTTTTATTCTTCCCAAATTAAACCACCTCTATATTATTGTCTTTTAATTTTATTTGTATAATCTTCTTCTTCCTTTAATAGTACATCAAATGCAGAAATTAATAATATAATTAGTTCTGAGGCTTCATTATTAAAAAGGGCAATATCTATTATAGCTATTTCTCCATTTTCATCTTTCTGAGGTATTGAATATCTTAAAAGAGTGTCCTTCATATTTTTTACTTTTTCTTTCCATTCTTCTGTTATAATATTTTCTTCTTGAAAACTCAGTACACTCATCAGTTTATTAAAATTTCCTCTATTTACAACAAACTTTACCGACGGTTTTTTATAATGTTCTATCATTAATTTTCTTCCTTTCCTGCTAAAAATTCTATTATTTTTCTTTTAGCTACTGCTTCTTTTAAGTCCATAATGAAACTTTTTTCAATAGGACTAAACTGTTTTAAATTTTCCCATTTTAGAGTTTTTATTTTTTGTTCTGTATCTATATTATTTTCAAATAATTTTTCTAATGTTTTTACACTTTGAGTTAAAGTATATTGAGCCATGATTTTCCTCCTAAATTAATTTAAGGTGGCGATTAAGCCACCCATTATTCCTTTATTTTATTTTCTATTTACAGTTTTTCTTTTTTTAATTTCTCGTATTCCTATACCTGCTATTGTTATAGCTGATAAACCTAATATACTAGCCCATAATGCAAAATTACTATTGTCCCCTGTCTTAGGTGTATCCACTGGTGTATTATAAAAATCAAAAGTATATAAATCATTTTCTCCTTCAATTTTTTGTCCATCTAAGAATACTCCTTGATCATTTATTTCAAGTTTCAAAACTTTATTGGATAGCACATAACCTTTTGGACTTTCTAATTCTTTAATAAAGTATGTTCCATATCTTAAATCATCAAAAGTTACTGTTCCTTCTTCTTTGTTTGAATCAACTGTTTTTATTAATTCATTACATCCTTCATCTTTATATAATCCAAATGTGAATTTCTCTTTAATTACTTCATTTGTATTACTATCCTTTTTAATTAATTTCACATCTTGAAGTATTGGCATATCTTTCATTTCTATTTTTTGAGTTTCTTTATCTTCTGATACTGTAAATTCTATGCTTTCGGCTTGTTCATATCCATAAGGACAAGTAATTTCTGTTAATACATAGGTTTCTCCTTCTGTTAGCCCTGTAACTTTATGAGGTTCTTTTCCAGAAGTCCACTTATCTATAATATTTCCGTCTTTATCAGTAACCTGTAATTCTGCTCCTTCCAATTCTTCCCCTGTTACTAAATCTGTTTTTGTTACTTCTAATGTTTTATCTACCATCTTTATAGTTTGAGTTTCTTTATCTTTACTAACTGTAAATTCAATATCTTTTGCTTTTACAAAATCTCCAACTACTTGTTCTTCATGTAGCACATAAGTTTCTCCTTCAATTAAACCTGATACATTATGAGGTTCATTTGTTGTAGTCCACTTATCAACAATATTTTTTGTTCTAGTATTAGTTATTACTAATGAAACTCCTTCTATTGGATTTCCATCAACATCTGTTTTTAAAACATTTACAATTTTGTCTATCATTTCCACTTTTTGAATTTCATTTGTATTTTCAACTGTAAATTGAATTTCAGTTGCTTGAACATAACCATTTGGTGCAAATTCTTCTTTTAGAGTATAAGTTTCTCCTGCATTTAATCCTTCTATTTTATGAGTTTCGTTTGTTGATACCCACTTATCAACTATATTATTGTTTTTATCTGTTACAGTTAATTCTGCACCTTCTAGTTCGCCTTCTCCTGTAATATCAGTTTTTGAAAATTCTACAAGCGTTGTATCGTTTTTAATATCTAACTTTTCTTCATATATTTTAGTTACTGTGTCTTTTTGAGTAAATTTAACTTCATATTTTTTATCATTTAAAACAAGTCCTTTTAAAGTTTTTGTTTCTTGTAATTCATAATTTCCCATAGGAAGTTCATTTATTTCTAAGTTACCTTCTTTTGAAAGATTATAAACTCCAACTTTTTGACCTGCTTTATATAATACACTTCCATCAATTGGACTAATAACATCTTCTTTAGCTGTTAATCTAAATTCAATACCACTTAAATCAGAAATATCTACTAAAGAAGTATCAACATTTTCTCTTATTGCAACAGTTTTATCAACTATAACTGTTCCAGTAGGTTGGTCATTTTCTATCTCAACAGTTTTTACAAAATCTCCTCCTTGATCTTTGTCATAATCTCTTATTCCTTCTACTTCAAATTTAACAGGACTTTCTAACTCTAAAAATCCTTCTGGAACTTTTATTTCTGTTATTTCATAACTTCCTACTTTAAGTTTTAGTGGAGTTGTTACTGTTCCTTTGTCGTCATTTTCGTTACTATAACTATTGTCTGCAACTACAATATTATTTGCATTTGTTGTAAAACTATCATAAGTTGTATTTCCTATTTTTTGAGTAATTACATCTCCTGCTTTATAAAGTAATTTTCCATTACCTCTATCATATACATCTTCTGCTGCTTTTATTTGGAAAGTAGCATTATTTAATGTTACAGTTTTTCCCGTGTCTTTATCTTTCTTAACTAATTTTATATATGCTTCTAATTGTTCATTATTAATTATAATGTCTTTTACTTTTTGAGCAATTTCTTGTACTTCGCTATCATCTTTAGTTATTGAAAAAGTAAAATCTCCTGCACTTTCAAAATCTTTTGGTGTAACTGTTTCTTTACCAATATATTTTCCATAAGGTAATTTCTCTTCACTGTAAGCATTACCTTCACTATCTGTTGTCATAACAGCATAACTTGGTGCTATTTTTTGTGCTTCTGCTACTCTATTTTTATCAACAGTTATTTTATTGCCATTCTCGTCAACGCCATTCCAAACTTCTACATAAGTGTATCCTTTACTATAAGCCTCTTGAACCTCACTTTCTAATTTAATAGTAAATTCAGCTCCTTCTAAACCTTGAACTACACCACTCTGTTTATCTATTCCAGATTTAAAGATATGAATTTGCATTTTCTTTACAACTTCATTACTTGTAACGCTTTTTGTTACTATATTAGCACTAGGATCTTTATCTTTTAAATTTACTAAATATTCTTTGGAATCTAATAAATAACCTTCTGAGCTAGAAGTTTCTTTTATTAAATACTTTCCTAATGGTAGTTTATCTACAACTTCTGTTGTTCCATCTGCTTTTGTTGTTCTTGTTGCAACTAAATCACCATTAGCATAATATTTTTTAGTTCCACTTGTATTATAAATATCTTCTGCTGCATACACTTCATAAACAGCACCTTCTAAAATTGCATCTCCTTGTGCAATTTTTCCTGTTTCACTATCTTGTTTTACAATAGTAATCTTTCCACTCTGTACCTCTACTGAAATATTAAACATAGAAGGATCTACATAGTTTGAAAAGATGACATTTTGTACTTTACCTGATGTAAAACTAAAATATACATAGTTTGACATACTTGAACTATTATACTTTTCTCCATTTGGTAACAATTGATATAATCCATAGTTTTTTGAAACAAATGTTGCTTTTGATTCACAATCACTTGCTACTGATACTTTTAAATCATTGCTTCCCTTTGTATGTGTAAAAGTTATTCCATTAATATTTTGTTCAAAGCTATCATAATATTGTAAAGCTCCATTAGTATCTGTATAAACTACTTCATCTCCAATATCAACTTTATTGTTTGAGTTGTTGAAAGATACATTAGTATGATATTGATTATAATATGCTTCTGTTTGACTTAGCCAATTATTATATATACTTGATGACATATAATTTGAGTTCCAAGAATTTCTGCTAGGAGCTCCATATTGAGAAGTTATATTGTTATTTATATATTCCCAAACAAATTGTTGAGTTGCACAGGCATCTCTTATTGCTTCTGCTGTTGTTGGAAGTCCCATTCCATGTTTCATTGTATAACCAAAATATATATACTCAGCAATTTTTTCATATTCTGCTCTTTGTTCTTTATATTGAGCAATAAAATCACTATTATAAACATATTCTTGTCCTGATGGAGAATTTGAACCATATTGACAACAAAATACTAAATAAGTTACTCCATCATATTGAGCATAGTGTAATTCATGACCATAACTATTTAAACTATTTTGTATTATTCCAAATCTTGCATTTCCATTAATATCTGTTATAAAAGCTGCAAAAGTATTAATTGGAATTGCACTACACAAAATAAGTGCTAGTAATAGCACTACCATCATTTTCTTTATTTTAACTTTCATATTTTCATCCTTTCTTGATTTTATAAACTAAAAAAGAGAAGATATTAAATCTTCCCTACTTAATATTTAATATAAATCATTTTTAAATTTTTATTTTATAGCCCAGAAATAATATTTTCCACAAGCACATTGATTTATTTTATACTGACAAGATGTCCAATCTTTTGTATAATCTTCAAAAGCTTGATAAGCACTATCCCAACTCGAATAATATCCATGTTCATTAGCACCATCTCCAGCTACATGATGCGTTCCCCCATCAATGCACCAATAAGCTGTTTCTTGTTTTGTTGGTTCGCTACTTGGTTTTTGTGTTTGAGTTGGTGTTTGTGTTTGCTCTTTTTTGGAAGTATTAGATGCTTGTGATTTTTTAGTTGTTGTAGTTTTATCAGAATTTTTTGTTTTAGTCTGTGAATTGGATTGATTACTTGTACTAATTGCTGAAGAATCATCTGTTGCTGTGTTAGTTTCGTTGTTTTCTTCTTGAATTACTTGTGTAGCAACTTTATTTTCTTCAACTGTATTTTCAATACTATTTGTAGTATTTTGTAATTCTTTCATACTCTCTTCTAATATATTACTACTAATATTAGCAACTGCATCAATACTCGTTTCATCCTTCTTATTTAAAATCTTATATATCAAAACTGCTAAAATAACAATAATTATTATAAAAATAATAATACCAACAATTATTTTCTTTTTCTTACTCATAATAATCTCTCCTTCTTCTATTGGTTACATTTTATAATATTTTATTTTTTTTAGCAAATATATTTTTAAAAAATTTGTACTCCCACTATTTTATCTTTCTATATCACGAATTTTCTTTCTTTGATAATGTTCTTCTACACACTTTAATAAAAAATCTTCTACTTCTCTAACAGTTACTATATTTCTGGGTAAATATCTTTCAAACCTATTATAATTTATACTATATTTTTGCTTTTGATTAGGTTTTTCCTGTTCCATTACTTCTTCTAATTTATCTTTTGTAAGCTTTCCTTCTTTACTTAAATTTTTTAAATATATGGCTTGCGATTGTGAAGGTGTTGCATCATATTTATCTATTAAATTAAGCAACCAAATCTGTTCTTGTTTTGATAAATATGATAATTCCACAGCTGGATTAAATGCAATTTTTCCTTTATCCACTAAATCTAATAAACCTTTATCTAAATTAGTTAATCTTATATATCTCTGTATTTGTCTTGCACTATCATCAGAATTTTCTGCAATAATTTCATCTGCTCTTAATTTTGTGTCAACTTGGCACGAAGTTAAATCATTTCTTTTTCCTTGACTTTTTATTGCTTCCATTTTTAATTTATATGCAAATGCCTTCTCTGATGGGAGTATCTTTTCTCTTTGTATATTGCTGTCCACCATTGTAATTATTGCTTCTTCATAACTCATATCTCTAACAATCGCAGGTATTTCCTTTATTCCTGCTTTTCTACAAGCATAGCATCTTCTATGTCCTGATACCATTACATATCCACCATTTGCTTTTGGTATTACAATTACTGGTTCTTTTACTCCTATGCTTTTCACACTTTCAACCATTTTATCCATTTCTGCATCATCTAAAATTTTAAAAGGGTGATTTGGAAAGTCTGTAATTTCATTAGGATCTATCATTACAACAGTTTCTACTTTTCCTTTGTTATTTGTACTTAATTTAAAAATATCATCTAGGTTCGGGAGTTCTACTTTTAAATCTTTCGCCACTGTTTAACACCTCCCTCGTAAAATTTTCATAGGCTAATGCTGGTTTACTTTTTTTATCATAAGTATATATATCTTTTCCCTCTAATGTACTTTCAGCTGCTTTTACTCCCATTGGAATTACTGTATTAAAGATTTTTATTCTACAACCATAACTATTTTTTAAAGTTTCAATTGTTGTTTGGGCAAGTTTAGTTTTCATATCTGCAATAGTTATTAATACTCCTTCAATTTTTAATTTAGGATTTATTTGTAATCTTACCTTGTCTATTGTTTTCAATAATTGTGTCATACCTTTTAATGGTAAATATTGAGCTTGAACTGGTATTATAACACTATCTGCACAGGCTAACGCATTTATAGTTAATAACCCTAAAGATGGTCTACAATCAATTAATATATAATCATAATTTTCTTTTATCTGTCTAACATACTCCTTTAATATACTTTCTTTTTTTATAAATTTAATCATTGACATTTCTAATGCTTCTAATTCAATGTTAGCTGGTATTAAGTCTAAACCCTCCTTACATTTTAAAATTCCATCTTTTTTGCTACTAACTGATTCTTCTTGTATTACTTCTTCTAATCTTGTCTTTATAGTGTTCTCAATATTGTCTTGATTTTTAAATCCTAGTGAAGTAGTTAAATCGCCTTGTGGATCAAAATCAATTAATAATACCTTTTTACCATTTCTTGCTAGTCCATTTCCTAAATTCACAGTTGTAGTTGTTTTTCCTACACCACCTTTCTGATTAGCAATAGCAATTACTTTACACTTTTTAATCTTTTTCCCTCCCTTCATAAAAAATAAGTCATTTATAAATGACTATGTAAAAAACAAATCAATAAAATTGACTTGTTTTATATTCTTATAAATTATCTTTCTTTATTATCTTTCTGATTTTTTTGTTTTCCGTTTTCTATTTTTTCAATTTCTAATTCGAGTTGTTTTCTATAAGCATCTATACCAATTATCTCTGCTCTATTTATTGCATCCAATTCTATTTCTCTTATGTTCTTTCTTGTTTCATTATTGTATTCATTTATAACCTTTTGTATTTTATCTTCTGATGAAATATCAATAAATTCAATGTTATTATCTTTTATTTTAAATTTATATCCCTTTTTTAAAAGATAACTAAGAAAAAATCTTTGTCCTTCTTGGTCATATTGTTTCATTAAATTACTATTAAATAAATTATTTTCATTAAATTTTAATACTTCTTTATTATCCATATACTATCTTGTCCTTTCTTTTTTTAATCTTTTATCAGTTTCTTTTTCTTTATGAATTTTTGCATTAATTTTCATTGCTACTTCTTTATCAAAATTTTTGTCTATTGTAATTGACTTTTCTTCTATAAACTCTTTTGACATTATAAATCTTCCTGTATCCACGAAGTTGTATCTTCCTTCTTCGTCTTTACCAATATACATAACGGTAATTGGTATTTTTTCATTACTAATTAATGGTATATTAACAGTACAAAACATTCCAGTCTGCAATTTATTAAGATAATCTATTGCTTCTTGTTTTTCCATTTTTTACACCTCCCTTGTTTTTTTGCAATAAAAAAGCCAACCTTTCGATTAGCTTTTTAATTTATGTATTTATTTCTTTAATAATTTTAATAATACCTCATTAACAGGTTCAGATGGTCTATGTTCTCTTATTTGTTTGTTTCTTTTTTCTAATAACGCATCAACAATGAGTTTTTTCTCTTCTTCATTAATCTTTATTTTTATTTTTTTCATGTTATGCCTCCTTAAATTATAACTATTTAATTTAGCATTATTATTTATCAATTCTTCTACTTTGTCAATTATGCTTTTTAATTTTAATATTCATATTTTATATTATCTTCTTTAAATAGTTTTACCATTTTTTTATACATACAATTAGCTATTTCATTTGGCGCTCCGTTTACAAAACCAGGTATTTATCGTTTTTTCACATATTCCTGTTCGTTTTGCAAAAGTTTTCTTTCCATATTTTTTTATTAATTTCAATATTTTATCCATAGGATAATTCTTTTTTATTAAAAATTCATCTGGCATTTTTACTTTATCTGTAATTTCTAACGCTTCAACAAGTCTAAATGCAACTCTATAATCTTGTATCTCATATTTTTTTCCCTCATAATCTCTATATGATTTATCATTTACTTGTGCTTTTTTTGATAGTTCTAATCTACTTAAACCTTTTAATAACCTATAGTATTTTATTGTATCCATAAGTTCTCCACTTTCTAATAATTCTTTAGGTGGTTGCCTTGTTAATCTAATACAAATTGGTTGCACTAATATTCCTTTTGCTTTTATTCTTTTAAATATCTTCTCTACTTCTTTTAAATCGAGTTTTACTAAACCGTCAGAAGCAGCTGTTTTTGAGGCTTTTCTCTTATCTGTCAACAGACTACTTGAGCATTCACTCTATATCCAACTGAAATAATCATATCCAAATTATAATATTGAACATTATATTTTTTTCCATCCTCAGCAGTATGCTCAAAAAATGAGCATACTGAATTTTCTTCTAATTCTTCATCTTTATAAATATTTTGAATATGCCTAGTAATAGTTCTTCTGTCTTTTCCAAACAATTCTGCCATTTGTTTTTGTGTAAGCCATACTGTTTCGTCTTTCACATTTACTTCTAGCTTCACTCCTTGATTCTCAAAAAGAATAATTTCGTTTTTCTTTTCTTCCATATTACCACATCCTTTTAAATTAATAGTTTATTTTAAACTATAGCTAAATCGTTATTTGTATTTTACTAACTATTAAATATTTTGTCAATAGTTTTATTTAATTTGGAGTAAATTTTTATTTTAGAAGTAATTCATTATACAAAAAAGATAGGATTTCTCCTATCTTCTAAGCAATTTGTTTTTTCTTATAAATTTTTCTTTTAATATATATAAGCAAGTAACTTATCACTGCAAAAACTAAAGTAATAACTATTTCTCTTCTAGGCACTGGTGATAACTCAAGTAGTCTGTGGAATAAGAATGCTGCTACATAAAATCCTACAGCTGTTGTTGTAAATAAAAATGTATGTGCTTTTGTAAATGGTGTACAAACCTCTTGTACTGCCAATATACTTACAAAACCTATTAATATATACATCATAGTTGTTAATGTTCCTTGATCTATTCCTATTACATTTCCTATAAATGTTAAAATAATTATATTAAACATTATGACAATAGCAAAAGGTGCCGCATTCGTGAGTGCCGTCGGTAAGAATGCTCCCGTAATTGGTTTCTTATTTTTCTCAAATGTAATAAAGAATGATGTATAACCTTCTATTACTAAATCTATCAATGTTATTTGTATTGGTATAAATGGAAATGCTGTATTCGTTATTATGCAGAACAATGATAGTAGTACTGAGTATATTGTTTTAATAAAGAATATTCTAGCTACATTCGTTATGTTATTTACAACTCTTCTTCCTTCCATTAATACATCTTTTAATACACTAAAATCTGAATTTAGAAGTACTATTTGAGATACTTGTTTTGCTGCATCTGAAGCATCTGGTAGTGTTATACTACAATCTGATTCACGAAGAGCAATAACATCATTTACACCATCACCTGTCATTGCAACTTTATGGTTTTTAGCTTGAAGTGCTTTTACAATAATACTTTTTTGATGTGGTAATACTCTTGCAAAAATACTATATCTGTCAACCAAATTTACTATTTCTGCGTCTGTGCTAATTGTAGATAAATCTATATATGATTCATAATCCTCTAAGCCTGCTCTTTTAGCTATATTTGATACCGTAAGTGCATTGTCCCCAGAAATAATTTTAACATCTACACCTTGCTCTTTGAAATACCCTAACATTTCTTTTGCGTTTCTTCTTAATGGATCTTCTAATATTACAGACGCAACTACATCTAATTTTGGTAATTCGTCGTCTTTAATAACCTCTTTAGAATATCCTATTGCTAAAACTCTCTTTCCACCTTTTTGTAATTCTAAAATTCTCTCAGGCATTTTACTATCGCTTTTTTCAAATAATCTTTCAGGTGCACCTACTATTACAGAACCCTCTTCTTTAAATGAAATTGCACTCCATTTTCTTTCAGATGAAAATGGTACATTATCTATTTTTTCATAATTTATATCACCTTTAAAATAGTTTTTCATTGCTTTAAAAGTTGAATTTGTATCATCCATTCCATTTACAAAAGCTACCATCATATCATTAAAAGGTTTTGGCATAATATTTTCATCATATAATTTAACTTCTGAAACTTTCATCTTTCCTTGTGTTATTGTCCCAGTTTTATCTAAACATATTGTATCAATATGTGCTAAAGATTCTATACTATATAACTCTTGTACCAGTACTTCTTTTTTAGCAAGTTTGATAACACCAGACTCTAAAGCAATTGTAATTAATAATACTAATCCTTTAGGAAGCATTCCAAGAAGTGCTGCTGCTGTTGCAATAACAGACTCTGGAAGCACAGTTTCTCTAATAAAGTAAGCTTGTATAAATAATATTACTCCAACTGGTATTATTACAAAACTTGTGAATTTTGTAACTTTTTTCATAGAATTTATTAATTCTGAATTATTATCTTTATGCTTTTTAGTTGCACTTATTATTTGATTTGCAAAGTTATCTTCTCCAACTTTCTCAACAACTGCATAACACTTACCAGAAACCACATAACTTCCTGAAAGCAATTTATCCTCTTGTCCTTTTAATATTAAATCTGATTCTCCTGTAAGAAGTGCTTCATTAACTTCGATTTCACCATCTATTACATAAGAATCAGATGGTATTTGGTCTCCTTGTTTTAATAAAATTGTATCTCCCAAAACAACTTTTTCTATTTCTATTTCTTGTGCCTTTCCATCTCTTATAACAGTTGTTTTAGATGCTGTTAATATTGATAATTTTTTAACTAAGTTTTTTCCATGAATTTCTTGAATTATTCCGATCAATACATTTATTGTAATAATCAAAAAGAAAAATGTATTTGTATATGCACCTACTAATAAAAGTGCTATCGCAATTATTAAATTATATAGATTAAATAATGTAAAAACATTATCTTTTATTATTTGCCAATTAGATTTTAAATTATTATTATCACTTACATTTACTTTTCCTTGTTTTGTGAGTTCTTCTACTTCAACAGTAGATAAACCTTTATACTTTTCCTCTTTCATTCTTCCTCCTTTATCAATTTCTATAGTAGATTTTTACATTACCTTTACTTTATATCACAAAACAATAAAAAAGAATAGTCTTTTTTAAAAACTATTCTCTATTTTTTATTAAAATTTTCTTAATTTGTTGAAAAATGTATATTTATCTAATTAATCTATATTAATTAATTCATAGTTTGTTGTTCCAAAACCTAATTCTTCTGCTGCTTCTATTGTATGTGTTCCATGTCTTGAAGTTACTCTTTCTAAGAAATGGTCTTTTCCTGGATTATCTGATTGTTCTACTAAATCCATGCAAGCTCTATCTATTGCTATTGGGTCAGTAGATATTAAAACACCTATATCTTTCATGCAAGGATCTTCAGCAACTGCACAACAATCACAGTCAACAGATAAGTTCTTCATAACATTTATATATACAATTTTACCTTTAAACAAATTGTGAACTGATGATGCTGCATCAGCCATTGACTCTAAAAATTTATCTTGCTCTGGTAAGTTATCCCATATTGTATATTGGTCCTTACTTTGTCCAGCTGAATGTATCCAAGCTTTTCCCTCTGATGAAGCACAACCTATTGATAATTGTTTTAATGCTCCACCATATCCTCCCATAGGATGTCCTTTAAAATGTGATAGTACAAGCATTGAATCATAATTATCTATATCTTTACCTACGAAATTTTCTTTTAGAACTTTTCCATTTGGTATCTCTAAAACTTTATCTGGGCCTTCTTCATCCATTAAATCTACATTGAAATATTTGTTCCAATTATGTTCTTCTAGTAATTTTTTATGTTTTTCTGTTGTATTTCTTGCTCCTCCATAAGCTGTATTACATTCTACAACTGTTCCATTAACATGCTCTACCATTTGTTTTACAAACTCTGGTCTTAAATAATTTTGATTTCCTTCTTCTCCTGAATGTAATTTTACTGCTACTTTTCCATGTAACTTTACTCCTAATTTTTCGTAAAGTCTAATCATTGATTCTGGAGTTATTTCCTTTGTAAAATATACTTTTGCTTTTTCCAAGGTAATCACCTTTCCTTTCTTTATTAATATTTTAATTAATTTTAGTTGAATTATTCAAAAGTTTAAGGTTCTAATATAAAATCTTCTCTTTTTCCTTTTACTATATCATCATATATTTCTATTTTATGGTTAATTCTATCTATTGTATCATTTATATCTTTCTGTCTTTTTAATAAAATTTCTCTTTGACCTTCTAATAATTGTTTCCTTTCTTTTGCCGTTTCCGGTCCTTCATTCATTAATTTTACATATTTACTTAATACTTCTATTGATAATCCTGCATTTCTCATGCATTTTATAAATTCTATCCATCTACATGAACTTTCATCAAAGTCTCTTATTCCACTTTTATTTCTTGGAACTCTTGGTATTAATCCTTCTTTTTCATAATATCTTATTGTATCTGGCGTTAAATCATATTTTTTACTTACTTCTGCTATTGTCATTTTACATCTCTCCATAGATTTATTTTTAATTTATTATAAATACCTTTTACAATATATCTTTTACTAACTCTGGTATTTCTGTAAAAGAATTTATATAATATTCTGTTTTTAAGTCTTTACCAAAACCATATCTTGCTTGAATAAACGGAACTTTTGCAATTTTTGTAGCTTCAAAGTCTTTTATCGTATCTCCAACATATACATATTTATCTAAACTATAATCTTTAATCACTTTTAAAATTGCTTCCGCCTTTGTAATTCCTAGTTCTCCAGCAGCATAATATGCTGTAAAATATTTTTCAAATTTAGATGTTGTTAAAAAAGCTTCAATATATCCTCTATTATCTATATTACTAACTATAAAAAATTCATATTCATCTTTTAACCTTATAAATGTATCTTCTATACCCTCGTAGATTATTCCTCCATTTTCTTCTAAATCACGATTTTTAATTACTGATATCTCTACCATAAGAGGTAAAGCATCTTCTATATCTATAGTTGGAAAATACTGGCTTGCTGCCTCTATAACATTGCATCCAAACACTTTACAAATTGTATCTCTACTAACTTTTGGTAAATTGTGCTTTTTTGCTATTTCATTTACACTTTTATATGTACTCTCTGTGGTATCCCAAAGTGTTCCATCCAAATCAAAAATAATACCTTTTTTTATCATATTTACCTGCCTTTTATAAATCATATTTTTACTTACACTATTGTTAACTCCTAATACACTTGTTTATATAATACTATTTTCTCCTATGTTTCTTTTCAATATTTCTAATGCATTTTTGTTTCTTTCATATCCATGTGTAGAAGCACAGTATTCTTTTAAAACATAAACATCATATCCATTTTCGAATAAATCCAATGCTGTCTTTAAGACACATGCCGCTGTATCAATTCCACATAAATAAATTTTATCTATTTCATTTTTCTCTATATAATTTTTTAAGTCATTATTTAAAGCTGTATAAGTTTTCTTGTCAAAAACTTTATTTTTTTTCGTTTTTACAACTATTTCTTTATCGTCTTCTATACATCCATAATAATTTAATTTTTTTACAAATAGACTTTCTTTTGTATTTATAAATCTAGTAAAAACAATGTCATTATATTTTTCACTTTCTACAAGAGTATTTATCTTTTCTATTAAAAACTCTGTGTTTTTATTTATAAATGCTTTTTGCATATCAATTACTAATAATAAGGATTTCATTTTTTCTCCTATTCTACTTTTTTAATATTAAATTTGTAAAGACTAACCATTGCTCCTAACATTTCAATTATTGTAGCTACTAATCCTGCATACGCTTGCACTACTATATTATAAATAATATAAAGTAAGCAAGATATTATATCAGCAATTCTAACAATTTTTAAATTTCCATTCCATACAGCGATACTATATAACACCATAGCTAACATAGGTAATAAACTTATCAATCCCTCAAATGAAATTAACGATAATGTTATCATAAGTGCTACAATAATTATTAGTAAATATAAAGGTGGTCTTTTGTTTTCATATCTTTTAAATATAAAATTTCTAATCATAGAAGTTAAATTCATTAAGCATCCTGTATATGCTTCTGGTCCTAAAAATGCATATTGAATTGCATATAACAAACTTGAAAACATTTGATATTTTAATAATTTCTTTTTTTCATTTTTTTGAAAACTAATAATTAAAACTATTAATGCAATAGTTCCAAAAATTTGCGCTATTACAAAATTTACCATCTTTATTATAACCTTTCATATTCCTCATTAGTTACAGGTTCACACCATTCATTTGACGTTTCTTCTCCTGGTACTTCTACTGCTAAGTGACTAAACCAAGAGTCTTTTTTAGCTCCATGCCAATGTTTTACATTTGCTGGGATGATTACTACATCTCCTGGATGTAAGCTTTGTGCTGGTTTTCCTTCTTCTTGATACCAACCTTCACCTTCTACACAAATTAACATTTGTCCTCCACCTGATTTTGCATGGTGAATATGCCAATTATTTCTACATCCTGGTTCAAATGTTACATTTGCTATAGATATTTTTGATTCTTCACTTTTGGCTAATGGTTTCAAATAAGAATTTCCTATAAAATATTGTGCATATGCTGTATTTGGCTCTCCCATTCCAAACATTCCACCATGTCCACCTGTTGTTTCTTCATCTCCGTAAACGTCTCCTAGCATATTAAACACTGCCCAAGCATTTGGCCAACCACAATAAAATGCTAAATGAGTTATCATTTCAACCATTTCTGTTTTTGTTACACCATTATTTTTAGCATTCATTAAATGACTTTTTAAAGAACTATCAAATACTCCTTTTGCCATTAATGCTGTTACCGTTATCATTGATCTATCTCTTAATGATAACTTATCTTCTCTTGACCATACTTCTCCAAACAATACATCATCATTTAATTCAGCAAACTTTGGTGCTAAATTTCCTAATCTATCACGTCCTGCTGTTTGTTTTACCATAATACATTCCTCCTTACTTTTTACTATTTTATATATATCACTTAGAGTTAGCTTTAAGTCAAGAGTTTTTTTGAAATTTCACAAATTTTTCACATACATTTTATTGCCTTATCTATTATCTCCATGTTATAATCTCTAAAAAAGTTAGGAGGAACTGTTTATGAAATGTCCCGTTTGTAAAGATGTTACATTACTAATGTCTGAAAAGAAAGGAGTAGAAATTGACTACTGTCCTGAGTGCCGTGGTATATGGCTAGATAGAGGTGAACTTGAAAAACTTATAGAAAAAGAAGTAAGTTACAATGATTCATTTTATGAAAGAAGAGAAAATTCAAGAGATGAAAAAAACTACAATAAAGACTACGATAGAGATTATGACAAAGAATATGATAAAGATAGAAAATATAAAAAGGATGAATATTATTCTGATAAATATTATGATAAGAAAAAATATCCTCGTAAGAAAAAAAGAGAATCTTTCCTAGAAGATATTTTTGATGTTTTTGGAGATTAATTAAGGAATGCTTTAATGGCATTCCTTATATTTTTGATTATTTATTTCTTTCATTTCATTATATACTTGATTTTTTAAATCTTCTATTCTTTGTTTTGTATTTTCTCCTTCTGATTGTCTTATTGGTTCTAAAACAGTTAATGTAACATCTTTTTTCTTTTTAAATATTTTTCTTATTCCTTTTGGTTCTCTAAAAGTAAATACCATTGGAACTATTGGTTTATTATTTCTTACTGCGAAATCAAATGCTCCATTTTTAAAATGTCTAATTTTATCAAAATATGGAAACATAGCTGCTTCTGGATAAACATGAATACTGTTTTCTTCTCTTAAAATATTATCTACCACTTTAATAAAGTTTCCTCTATTTTTAATACTTTCGGGTATTGGTATGGCTCTTAATAGTTTTATTAATTTTCTAACAAATGGAATTTTGAAACTTCCCTCTAAGGTTGTAAAATATACCTTCTTAACCCCATAAGCTAATCCTACCATAGCACAATCTAAAAATAATACATGGTTTGATACAGTAACTGCTCCTTCTTTTAAGTTTCTAATATTTTCCTTTCCTTCAATTTTAAAATCATATACTATTTTCATTAGAACCTTTAATATTGGAAATGCTATTCCATAGTATAATCCATTTGATAGTAAAGAAAACACTTTACTTTTAGGAACATATTCATAATTCTCATCTATATTAAATTCTAAAGGCTCCCATAAATCAATTATATGTTCATTTTCATCTTGAATATCTAAATTTTCTATAGTTTCAATTTCTTCTACATTATCCAAGCTCTTAGCTATAGTTTCATTATTAATAAATCGTTTTAACATCCACCTAATCTCCCATTTCTTTTATTACTAAATCTGCTATATCATAACTTGCATTTCTGTTTATATATTTTCTTTGGTTCTCTACCATCTCTTTTTGTAAACTCTCATCTTTTAAAAGTTTTTTTGTATTTTTAACTACTTCTTCTATTATATCACACTTTATCGACATTTTTCTACTTTGGAAGAAATTTGCATTATAATTTTCGCAACCTGGTATTGGCATTGTATGTATAAATGGTTTGCCTATTGTTGCAATTTCTGTTGTAGTTAGTCCTCCAGGTTTTGTTAAAATTACATCTGCCGCTTTTATATAAAGGTTTAAATTTCTTGTAAAAGGTAATTCTTGTACATGTTTATTACCTCTATATTTATTTTGTAATTCTTCTAATAACTTTTTATTTTTACCACATGAAATAATAAAATTACAGTTCTTTATTCCTTTTACCAATTCTTTAACTAAATCTGTCATATTTCCAAAGCCCATACTACCAGTTAATACTAATACATATTTCTCTTCTAGTTTTAATCCAAGTTCTTTTCTTACTTCACCTTTATTATAGTCTTTGCTACATTCTCTTTGTACTGGAATTCCTAGTGGTATTAATTTTTCTTCTACTATTCCTTTTTCTAAAAAATCTTTTTTTAATTCTTCATTTGGTATTATAAAATAATCTGGATTAGTTTCTTCCCAAAAAGGTATGCTCACATAATCTGTTGCAATTGCAACAAAATGTATGTTGTGTTCTTTTTTTATTGCAGTAAGTGCCTGTGCTGCAAATAAATGGGTTGTAACAATATAATCATAAGAGTTTTCTTCTATATACTCATATAATTTATTTTTATTTAACCAATTCAAACTATAAACTGGTGATTTTAACTTTGTCTTTTGATATAGTTCACCAAGATTATAAATCCTTTTGAACACTTTTCCTTCATGACCTGTTGAACTTATATATAAGTTATTTACTTTATCTTTTAATCTAGGTCTTGTAATTTCTAAATATTCTTTAAAGTCCGCTCTTATACCTTTATCATTTAAAGCTTGTTTAACAGCCATAGCCGCTGAGTTATGTCCTCCACCAGTTCCACATGATAAGATTAATACTTTTTTTGTATTATTTTTTCTAATCATTTTTAATGTTTTTTTATAAAAACAATCTAAAGTTCCAATATAATCTTTGTTCCAAGGCTTATTTCTTCCATAATAATGTATTATTACAGTATTATTTCTTATCCATCTTAATGTTATTTTATTTTTAGGATTATTTAGATTGTACAGTTTCCAAGCCCTTTCCCCTAAATTATATTTTAATTCATCTACTAATTTTATCTTATCACCAAAAAGTGTTGCAACAATATCTTGGTCTGGTAATAACAATTTATTTTTCTTACTCTTTATGAAACTTACAACCTTTTCTTCTACATTTACTTTTCTTAATTCTTTCAAGTTAATTAGAAGAACTCCTGTATTTATATATGGTTCTTCTTCTTTAATATCTAATCTTATCTCATTAAATTTGTGAAGCATCTTCTTAATATGTGTTGCTGCGACAAAATAATTCCCTTCAAAATCTGTGTCATAGAATTCTTTTAAGTTATTAATAACTAATGTATCAACATCTAAGTATAAAACTCTACCTATTTCTTTTGGTAAATACTTGCTTGCATATAATCTAAAATAAATTTCTTCTGGATATCTTTTTTCTAGAACTGGAAATGTATCAATTTCACACTTAGGTATTTTTATATCTTTTATTTTAAACCTAGACAAATCTAGATTCTCTATAACATTATCCATATCCTCTTTATCCAAATTCTTGTGTAAGATATAGATGTTAAAATTTTCTTCCTTATTTGAATATCCAATTGAATTTAATAAAATATTTAATTGCCTTACATATTTTTTATTTATTGCAACTAAAATGTTCATAAAACTCTCCTATCACATTTTATTATTTTCTCTTAACCATTTTACAGTATCAGTAATTGTTTCTTCCATGCTTCTATTTTTATATCCTAATTCTTTCTTAGCTTTCTCATTTGAAAAGTTAGAATTTGATGTTAATGTATAAAGTGAATATTTTGTGTACAATGGTGGTTCTTTTCTTATTTTATAATATATCTCTGAAAGTGGTGCTGTAACTTTTGCAATCCACATGGGTAATATTGTTTTTATTTTCTTTACTCCTGCTGCTTGACTTATAATATCTACTAATTCTTTTACACCTACATATCTATTAGATAATATGTAACACTCTCCTTTTTTACCATTCTTACATGCGGAAATTACACCATCTGCTACATCTCTTACATCTACAAAATCATATCCGCCCTTAACACAAGCTCTTAAACTTCCATTTGCTATGTCTAATATTAATTGTGTTAGATGTGTATCACTATAGTCGTTAGGTCCTATTATTCCTGATGGGTGAACTATACAAGCATTTAATCCTTTTTTCTTTACTTCTTCTAATACCATTTTAGCTGTTCTTGCTTTTGATTTTGCATATAAGCCAACAACTTTATTTTCATCAAAATCAGTTATTTCTCTCATCTTTTCACCATTTGGTTTTTCTGTTATCGCATGTACACTACTTACATAAACCATTTTTGCATTTTTTTCTAATACTTTATCTATAACATTTTTAGTTCCGTTATAATTTACTTCCATAACTTTTGGATTGTACTTAGATTTTATATATACAATCGCTGCACAATGTATTACATAAAGATTTGTATCAGAATCTACATTAAATATCTCTTCTAATGTTTCTTTTTTAGTTACATCTCCTCTATAAATCTTACAGTCTAATCTTTCTAAAGCTTCACATTTATCTTCTGGAAGTACCAAACATCTTACTTCACAATTTTCTTCTAATAATTTTCTTACTATGTTATTTCCTAAAAATCCATTTGCTCCTGTTACTATATATACTTCTTTCATATATATCGCTTCCTCTTTTATATTATATCATATTTTAATACTCTTCAATTAATTTGTTTAATTCTTCCCATTCTAGCATTTTTTCTTCTATTTCATTATTTATCTCTTGAATTTTATCTTCTAATTCTGCTAGTTTCACATAGTCTGTAGAATTTTCTTCTTTTTTCATCTCATCTTTTATTGTTTTTATTTCTTCCTCTTTTTCTTCTATTTCTTTTTCTATTTTATCCATTTTATTTTTTCTTTTATTATTTTCCTTATTTAACAGATATTGATTTTTAGAGCTTTTCTCCTTATTATCATCAGCATTTTTCTTACCAGTATTATCACTACTTATTTGCTCCAAGTCCTTATTTTTTTCTTTATATTCTTCAAATTCCTCATAATCACCATCAAAGAATGTTACTTTTCCTGGTTTAAATTCTAATATTTTATTTGCAATCTTGTTTACAAAATATCTATCATGAGATACAAATATTAAAGTTCCTTTATATTCTTTTAAAATTTGTTCTAGACTTTCTTTTCCTACTATATCCATATGGTTAGTTGGCTCATCTAATAATAGAAGATTTGGTTCTTTTTTGAATATCTCACATAACTTCAGCCTTGCTTTTTCTCCACCTGATAACATTTTTATTTTCTTTTCTACATCTTCACCTGTAAATAAAAAGCTACCAAGTATCGTTCTTGCCTTCGTTGTAGTAAGCTCTGGAAATTCGCTGGTAAATTCTTCATATACTGTATTTTCAGCATTTTTAAATTCTAGTTGTTGGTCAAAATATCCAAGAGTTACATTATACCCAAATGAAAAACTTCCACCTAAAGCCTTAATTTTCCCTGCCAGAGTCTTTAACAATGTTGATTTTCCAATTCCATTTTCACCAATAATTCCAAGTTTTTCACCTCTATAAAGAGAAAAAGATATTTTTTGTAATACTTTCTCATAACCAACTTCTAAGTCTTTTACTTCTAATACATCTTTTCCGCTTTCTTTAATATTAAAATTATTATGGAATGTTTTTAAATCATATTTATTAGGTTCTTCTACTTTAACCATTCTTTCTATTTGCTTTAATTTAGATAAAGCCATTTTTGCTTTCGTTGGTTTATATCTAAACCTATTTGCTATGTCTGTTAACCTTTTTATTTCTGCTTGTTGATATTCATAATCTTTTAGTTGTTTTTCATAATTAGCTTTTTTTTGAACTTCATAATCTTTATAATTTCCTTTATATAAAGTCATACTTCCATATTCTATTTCATAAACTTTATTTACTATTCTATCTAAAAACATTCTATCATGTGATACAATGATAACTGCTTTTGGATAACTTCTTAGATAACTTTCTAGCCATTCTATTGCTGTTATATCTAAATGGTTTGTTGGTTCATCTAAAAGTAATATATCTGGCTTACTTAAAAGTAATTTTAAAATAGCAATTTTAGTCCTCTGTCCTCCTGAAAATTCTGATATCTTCTTTTTCTCATCTTCTACTTTAAATCCAAAATTTCTTAATGCTATCTCATATTCTTTTTTATATGTATATCCACCTAAGAACTCATATTTATCTAAACTGTCTGTATAGCTCTTTATTAATTTTTCTGAAGAATCTTCTTGCAATCTTAAACTTAAATCTTCTATTTTTTTCTCCAAATCTGTTATTTCTTTATATACTTTTAGTATTTCTTCTAACATTGTTTTAGAATCATCTTCAAAGTCTATTTGTTTTAAATAACCAATTGAAGGACTTCCTTGTTTATATACTCCAAACTTACTACTTCCTACTCCTTCTTCTAACATTGAATTATCTACAAGTGCTTTTAAAAGAGTAGTTTTCCCGTGCTCCATTTCTTCCAACTATCGCTATTTTATCTTTTTCATTTATTTCAAAGTTTATTTCTTCTAATATGGTTTCTGCTCCATAACTAATTGCTCCATTTACTATTCTGTAATTCATCTGTCTCACCTATATTTATCTATTTTTCTAAAACATTATAACAAAAAAAGAGTAAAATTTCTATAAATTTTACAATGCACTATCTAATTTTTTTTACTCAAAAACAAATAAAAATATTAACCAAAAACATACCCTATTATTACTTAAAAATTTTTTAATAAAGTGTATTTTTTGTTTGATATTATAAATTAAGTTTTACAAAATAAATATTGACATATAGATAAATTTGTGATATTGTCATTTTGGTTGAATTATTTTCCCCTTTGTAGGTCTAAGTGCATAGATTAATATTTATAAAGCATAAATATTGTTTTATGCACTTAGTCCAAAAAGACATAAGTGTAATACTAAAGAAAGGGGTGCAAAACCTATGGAAATTTACATAGGAATAGGGTTTGTCATTCTTTGCCTTGCAATTTTAGTTGGCATCATTGGTATTTTTAAATATCAATTTAGTTTAAGCAAAGAAAAAGTCGATATTAGCCCAAACCAAGCTAATACCGACCAAACCAAATAATTCATCTTCGAGTAAGGCTAAGCCTTACTCATTTTTATTATATAATAATATTTAAGAAAATCAATAATTATTATATAATTGTAAAATATATGTTATATTTTTCTAACATTTTTTTACTAAAGTTATTATACTATCACTTAACACAAAAGTCAATATTTATTTATAATTTACTTTAAAATATTCTAGGACTATGTGTAAATTCTTTATTTTCTTCATTATATTTTCTTTAATATTTTATACTTTTCGTATTTTGGTATTGATATTAATTCATTTTTTCATTATTTTTTCTTTATTTTCAGCATTTTTTCTCTTCTCAAATAATATAGAAACACTTGCAAGAATTAGAACGATTGCTATTAGAACCATAAAATAAACCATTCTGTTTCTTTCTTTTTTTCCTTCTTCTTCATTCTTTTTTATTTCTTCTTGGTTTTCTTTGCTTTGTTCTTGTTCATTACTTGTTTTTTGCATTTCATAAATTTGGTTTAATTTTTCTTGGTTATTTTTTTGTTCTTCTTGGTATTTTGTTTCTTCTTCACTATTTCTTTTATAAATATTTATATTATATTCTTTTTTTGTGAATCCATTTCTAGCAGTAACTGTAACTTTAATAGTATTGTTACCTTCCTTAAGTGTATCATTTTTATTTATTTCTACTGTTGCATTTTCATCTTCTGGTATAGCAAGTAAATTTATTTGTTCTGTATTATTTCCTACTTCTACATTATAATTAGTAACAGTATTATCAAAATCTGGATAAAGAAGATAATTTTCAATAGCAAGAGTTTCTAAATTAGTATTAGCGGATTCTAAATCATCTGTTTTTGTTACATTAATTAGATATGTGTTACTATTTGATTTATCAGGAGATGTTACTAGTACTTTTATTAAATTCAAACCATTTTGTAAGTTTTCATTTCCTGTAATTTCTACTTGTGCATTATTATTTTCTGCTGTTGCTAAAACCTCAACATCTTTAATATCATTTTTTACTGTTAAATAATAATCATAGGTATTATTGTTAAACTCTGGCACCATACCTTCTGTACTTAATCTTAGATTTTGAAGTTTAGAATCACTTACATTTTCATCTTGACCTATTTCTTCTCTTGCTTGTTTTTCTAAAGTTGTTTCTTCTTTTCCAATTTGTATTTGTTTTTCTTTAAAAGCAACCTCTACTTCTTGACCTTTTTCTGTATAAAATTCTCCATTTATATTAAAGGTTGCTAAACCATTTTCTTTTGCTTTAAACTTAAATGTTTCTATGCTACCGCTTCTTGGATTATTTCCTCCTTGCTCATCATACCAAACACAAATAATCCTATTATTATCTACATTTATATTACTTTTCTCTTTATTTTCTTTTATAAATTCAAATTTATCGTCATCAAAATAAAGATATAAAGTATATGCTGCAGTATTAAAATTATCTATATTAACACTAATTTCTATCTCTTCATTAATATCGGTAATATCTTTATTACTTTCTAAATAGACATTTCCTGTAGTATTTGCATAAGTTTTATAAGATGAACCTATATCTATTAAAAAAAGAAATAAAATTAATAATAATAAAAATTTTTTGTTTATATTTTTTAACTCCATGTTTTTCTCCTTTATATGATGTGTCCCAAAGTATCGGAAAACCGACAAAATGAAACGTCCCTATTGTTCTATTTCTTGAAGTCCCAATATATGTCTTTGAATTAACAGTAAATCAACAGAACTTGGTTTCGAAGATGTTTTTCTTACATTACTTGCTTTCATAAATATACTATCTAGCTTTTGTATTTCTAGAATATGACGTTGTAATACTAATAAATCCACACTATTTATCTTCCCATCTCCGTTAGAGTCTCCATATACTATAATTGTATATTCTCTTAAAGTAATTCCATTCTCTTTTACAATTATTTTGCTTCCAGTTCCCACAATATCAGCATCATTTAAATTTTCACCTTTATAATTTACAAGCTCTAATTCTAAATCTGTTGTAATTAATTCTTTTAAATCAGATACTTTATTTTTATCATAATTTATTCCTGATATTTCTAGGCTATTTACAGTTAAAGAACTATCAAAGTGTATTTCTGAGTCTTCCATCTTTCTTACAACTGTTACTTTACACTCCTTTTTAATTTCTTCATTTTCTTTTGATTTAACTGTAATAATAGCTGTTCCTTCTTGTTTTGCTTCTAAATTTCCATGTTCATCTACTGTTACTATATCAGTTTTACTAGTTTCAAAAATAATACCTTTTTCATTTGCATCATCTGGTTCAACTTCTGCATTTATCTTAAAAGTATCTCCTACTTGCATATAAACATCAATATTATCTATTAGAATATTAGTAACTTTACTATAAACTTCAATGTCAATGATATCTTGCACATTATTTTCTTCTGCTTTTACTGTTATAGTTGCCTTTCCACTTGTTATTCCTCTTAAATTTCCTTCATTATCCACAGTTACTACATTTGGATTACTAGATGAATATATTACTTTATGGTCTTTTGCTTCTTCTGGTGTTATTTTAATATTTAATTTTTTAGTTTCTCCTTTTTGTATAATATTATTATCTAAACTTATTTCTATATTTTCTATCTGTACAGGTGGCACTTCTGTTACATAGTTTTGTGAAATATAACCAATAATTCCATTTGAAAGTCTTACCATATCCCATCTATCACCTGTTCCAATCCCCTTTTTTATTCTTGTCATCTGGTTACCTTCTTGCACCATTGTAATTACTTCATAAGAGGTTCCAGGTCCTGTTCTAACATTTACATTAGTTGCATTACAATAAACTTTTGTATTGTCATCTGTAAAATTACTTGGTTCAATACTAGGACTTTGTGTAGGAATATCAGGCATATTATTATATATTGGAATAATAAAATTCATTGGAATATCTAATAAATTGCTATTTTTATATCCAGTATATATTGATTTAGACTCACTATAAGGTGCTAAGACATTTGTCATATACTGATGCCAAAATAAACTACTTCCTGTTACATCAAATTTTTGTAAATATACTGTATCTTGTCCTTGGTTTATATAGCTATCTCCTATAAAAATAGCTCCTCCTGTTATTGCTCTTTCTTTAGTGTTCCATGGAATTAAGAATTTAGTTTTTGTAGCTTCACTTGCACCTTTACCGTCTTTTGCATACTGAAGTCCATTTTTAATTGCTCCCATTGGTTCTGAAGAACTTGTCGCTCCTATATTATAAAAATTATATAAGCCTTCAAAACCGCTTACCTTCCCACTAATTGAACTGTGTGATAAAAAAGGTCCTACTTCTTGTTTTATTCTAGATGCTAAATGATATGGACTTACTCTTGAGGTTTGTCCACCTCTTAATATTAAATCTGAATATTTTTCAGACATATTTATGGTTTGTCCACTACTTGTTAAATAAGATACTTTAGTATTATAAAATTCTGTACCATAAAGTATTTTTTCAACTCCATCTAAATTATTTGTATGCTCACTAAAAGATAATGCTTCAAATTGAAATATTCTAACTTCATTTAAAAAATTCCTTGGATCCATGCAAAATTCTACTGCTTGCCTTGAAGAATCTACCCAACCAGCGTCTACCTCAACATTATATTCTCCGCGGATTAGTATTTTTCCATCTATCAGAATAGTTTTTTGGAACTAAGTTTTTACCAAATTCATTTTCATTATCAATAACATAATTCCAATCTAAATTTGTATATAGAGCTGTAAACTTCCAATTAGGATATTTTTTAGATAATTCTTCTAAATATGGTCTGAAACTTTCTGGAAAATCTTCTATTCCATTTGAAGCCGAGCTTCCCAAGCTATTTGTTAATACTATAATTGCACAAATAAAAAAAAGTATTATTGCAAGTACTATATATGTTTTTTTATCTTTTAAAATATTCATTATTCTTTCTCCTTTGCTTTTACTATAATTCTTTCTTTAGAATCATTTGTGCAAGTAATTAATGTTACTTGTTTTTCTTTTTTTGTTTCTTGTGATAAGCAACTTACATCATCTGGCAATACTTTATATATGTTATAAATTTCATATTCTACTCTTCCTACATTATTATCAATTATAAAAAGATTATTTCCTACATTTAAATTCTTTAAATTATGAAACATGTTTTTATTTTTAAAATTATGTCCTGCTATACAAAAGTTCCCAGATGTATTTGGCTTTACACCCCAAAACTTTACAACTGATATATTTAAAGATTCATTTGAATATGTTTTTAGCACATAAGTCTCCAAATTAATTTCAGGTATTTCTAATTTTGCTATAACATCATATCCTTTATATTCTAAAGCAACTTCTTCTTTTGGATATTCTTTTTCTATTTCTTTACTTTCCTTTTCTTTATCAGTATTGCTTACATTTGTACTGACATTTTGTATTTGGTAATTTTCATCTTTTAGATTTTTCTCTTTATATTCTTCTATCCCAAGCCAAGTTAAAATACAAAAAATAATTGCAACTAAAAATATATTAACAACTCTTTTTTTACTTTTTGTTTTCATTTGCTTATCCTTCCTAAGATGAGATGCTCTTATATGTAAGTAAATGAGAAAATCTCATTTACTTTTTTGTTATTTTACAATTTTCTTTTTGTTATAATAAATAACTGTTCCAGTGAGTATTGCTAATATTGTTGAAATTGGAAGATAGATATTTGTACCTGTTTTTGGAAGTTTAGTAGGCATTGTATTTTCAGTTATGTTTTCTGTTACATTTTCTTCAACCTCTACTGGTGGCGTTATTTCTTCTTCGGGAGTTGTCTCTGTTGTTTCGTTATTTGTTCCACCTGTTGTTGGAGGTGTTGTAGCCTCTTCTACTACTGTAAAATCAAATGTTTTTTCTGCAATTACTGCATCTGAATTATCTCTATCTATTAATTTTAATGTAATTTTGTAGTTTCCTACTTCGCTAAATATTCCTCTTACATTTAACACTTGTGATACATCTTTTCCTCCTATTTTATATCCTTGTTCTTCTCCCCAACCACTTTCAATTATGTCATGATCTAAACTTTGTTCATCTGTTCCAATTAACTGTACATCTCCTGTTCCTGTTGCTTCAGCTACAAGTCTTGCTTTATCATAATATTTCCCCATAGGTGAAGAATAAGATAATTTCATTTCATTTTCTTTACCTTTAATAAGTTCTCCATTTACTGATTCTAAATTTAATGTATAATCTACATATTGAGGCTCTACTGTTACATTTTTAGTAATTGGTGATGTTATATCATCATAATTAACAGATGCATCTGAATTTGCTAGTCCTTCTGCTGTTACGTTAAATTCTGTTGGATTTGAAGTTGTGATATCACTTTTTGCTCTAAATGTCACACTCATAGTTGTTCGTGGATTTGTTCCTCCAGTACTATCATAGAAAACAACTCTCACTTTAGTCCCAGTATCATTTGGTGTTCCACCCTCTGCTGATACATATTCAAAGATACTATTATCATAAGCAACATCAACTGTATATGAACCTAGTGCCTGACCAAAATCCACATTTACTCTTACTTCTTCTCCAGGTCTTACTAAATCTTTAGAAGTTTCTACATTTACTGAATTTAGTGGTGCTGCATAAACATTTCCTGTAAAGATAGCAATACTTATTATCATTAATATACTTATAATACTAACTATTTTTTTCATTAAAATTTTCCTCCTTTTTTATTTATATATTTTTATTATGTCGAATTTTGTTATTTTTTATTTAGTAATTTATAGAAGGATTTTTTTTATGTTGTTTTAAAGCATAAAAAAACGTAATAGAAATTTTTTCTATTACGCAATTTTTATTTTTTCTTTTATTTTCTTTTTTTATTTTATAAAATCTAAAATTTTTGGAATAAATATAATTAGCCCTACGATTACACTTGCAATTGCTAAAACAAGTACTGCTCCTGCTGCCACATCTTTTGCAATTTTAGCTTTTTCATTTTTTTCTTTAGTTATCATATCAACAACTGTTTCAATTGCTGTATTAAACAATTCCGCTGAGATTACTAATCCAAACATAATAACTAAAATTATCCAATCCAATGAACTTATTTTTAACACTATCCCTGCAATTATTACAAGTATCATTACTAATATATGTATTTTCATATTTTGCTCTGTTTTAAATGATGTAGCCATTCCTGTAAAAGCATATTTAAAACTATTAATTAATCTTTTTGTTTTTGCTTTCATTTTTATCTTCTCTTTCTATTATATATTTTTTTACTAAACTTGTATAAACTATTAAGTAACATACTGATATCATAAATCCCGCAATTACATCACTTGTATAATGGACTCCTAAATAAATTCTACTTATCCCTATTAATATTATTAAAATACTTAAGAAAGTGATTAATACTACTTTTAATTTCTTATTTTTTAAATATTTATGTATTAAATATATTAAAAATCCATAAAATGCCATACTTACCATTGAATGTCCTGATGGGAAACTATATCCTGTTTCAGAAATTAACCTAAAATCATCTGGTCTTGGTCTTTGTATTATATTTTTTAGCAATATGTTTAAAATTGTTGCAATTACAACATTTAGTAGAATAGTAAAACTTATTTTTTTATTTTTTATTAAAATAAACGATATCACTGTTAAAGCTCCAACTACTATTGCTCCACCTAAATTTGTAATTACTATTGCAACTGGCGTCACAGATGGGCTTATTAAACTAGAAATTAACGCATATCCCATTATATCTAATTTCATTATTTCCTTTTCGAAAACATCTTCCACAATTGCAAGTATTATTAATAATAATACAAATAATATTATCCACTTTATATTTTTTATACTAAAATCTTTTACTTTTGTTATCTTTTCTCTCATTTGACTTCTCTTTTCTAAAAAGTATATATCTATTTTAGCATTTTTCTATATCTTTTTCAAATTTATTTTAAATTTAAAGTAAAAGATATCACCGATATTGTGATATCTTTTATATTGTTGATGTTTTTTGACCCCGTCCCAAAAAACATTACTCTGTTCTTAATGCTTCTACTGGGTCTTTTTTACTTGCCATCTTTGCTGGTATTAATCCTGCAATTATTGTTAAGAACATACTAATTAGTACAAGTATTAATCCTGCAACTGGTTCTAATGTTGCTGTAATTGCTACGCCTGATAAATTATATATTAAACTATTTATTGGTATTGTAAGAAGTACTGTAATTCCTATTCCAAGTAATCCTGCAATTAATCCAACTATAAATGTCTCTGCATTAAATACTTTTGATATATCACCTTTAGATGCTCCTATTGCTCTTAATATTCCGATTTCTTTTGTTCTTTCCAATACTGATATATAAGTTATTATTCCTATCATTATTGATGAAACAATAAGTGAAATACTAACAAATCCAATTAATGCATAACTTACTGCATCTATTATATTTGTTACAGACGTCATCATTGTTCCTACAATATCTGTATATGTTATTACATTTTCTTCTTTTCCTTCATCTCTTTGTTTTTGGTTATATTCTTCTATTGCATTTGCAATTTTTTCTTTGTCATCAAATGATTTGGGATATATTGATATTGATGATGGTTTATCTAAATCAACAGAACCCAAAGTAGCTAAATTATCTTCATAGGTTGCTTCTTGATTTTCTCTATATGTTTCCATCATATCTGCAATTTGCTCTGGAGACATTTGTGCTAAAGCCATTTGTTGTTCAGAGCTTAAATTTTGTATATTAAATGTTTGCTCTTCTCCCTCTTTAGGAAATTCTAGCCCTGTAAATACATTTACGTCAGGATTTTCTTTTTGTTCTTTTACAATTTCTGCTTCATTTGTTTTATTTATTACATATTCTTTTAAATCTTTTAAGTAACCTATTCCTCCTGCCATTCCTGTCGCTGAACTATTTTCATTTTGTTTTATAATTCCTACAACTTTTATACTTTCTGCATCTGAAATTTTTTGTTTCATGAATTCATCATCATTTTCTTTATTTACCCATAAACCATTTTCTTTTTGATAATAGTCACTGTTTAATAATAATTTAAATGATAAATTAAGTAATTCATCATAAGTATAAGTTGTATTTTCTGGCTCTTCTACTGTTTCTCCGTTTGTTAATTTATTCATGGTTTCTTCTAATTCATCTTGGTCTTTTAATCCTAATGAATATAATACATAATCATTTACTCTGTTATTTTCATCTACTATTAAAACAACTTCATTGTAATTTTCTGGCCATGCTCCTGCTACTAAATCATATTGTGAATGTAATAATTCTTCATTATCTAGCATTTCTGTCCATACATCTGTATTCATGATACTAATGCCACTAGTAGACATACCGCCACTTGTTTGCATACCTAGTCTTTCCATAACAGTACTAGGATTTACTTTTACTACTCCGTCAGATGTATCTTCTTTATATAAATTTAAATTTAGATTATAATCATATTTTATAGAATTAGTATATTCTTCTATATTGCTATCTCCACTTTCTAAATATTTTTTAAATTCAGTTAAGTTATTGCTTTGTACCTTGTTTGAAATAGTAGATAACATTTCTGTCATTATATTTTGTGAATGAATTTTTCCATCATCCGTATTTTCATCATCACTACTTCCTTGCATCATACTTTCTAACATGCTTGTTGTGTCTATTGTTGATTCTTCTATGCTTATTGGATATGAAGATAATGTATCTTCTTCTACTCTATTTATATAATTTTGTATTCCTGTTGATATTGCAAGTATTAGGGCTATTCCTATTATTCCTATACTTCCTGCAAATGCTGTAAGAATTGTTCTTCCTTTTTTAGTCATTAAGTTGTTTAAACTTAAATTTAATGCTGTTAAAAATTTTATTGATGTTCTTCTTTTTTCTTTTGAATTATTTGCTTCTTTTTCTCCACCTTCAAATGGATTACTATCATCAGTAATAACACCATCTAATATTTTTATTACTCTTGTAGAATATTCTTCTGCTAATTCTGCGTTATGTGTTACCATTATTACTAATCTATCTTTTGCTATTTCTTTTAGTATATCCATTACTTGTTTACTAGTTTTTGTATCTAACGCTCCTGTTGGTTCATCTGCCAAGATTATGTCTGGATTATTTACTATTGCCCTTGCAATAGCAACTCTTTGCATTTGCCCGCCAGATAATTGGTTTGGTTTTTTATGTATTTGCTCTTCCAAGCCAACCTTCTTTAACGCTTCTATTGCTCTAGCTCTTCTTTCTTTTTTACTTACTCCTGATAATGTTAATGCTAGTTCCACATTTGATAATATTGTTTGGTGTGATATTAAGTTATAACTTTGGAATACAAACCCTACTGAATAATTTCTATATGCGTCCCAGTCCTTATCTTTGAATTCTTTAGTTGACTTTCCATTTATTATTAAGTTTCCACTTGTATATCTATCTAGGCCTCCTATTATATTTAATAAAGTTGTTTTTCCACAACCACTTTGACCTAAAATTGATACAAATTCATTTTCTCTAAATTCTATACTTACACCTTTTAATGCGTGTACTACACTATCTCCTGATTTATAATCTTTTGTTATATTTTCTAATTTTAACATTTTCCATCCTCCTGCCAATTATTATATGTAATTATCACAAATTTAGTCAACCCACTTTTGTAACTTTTGTGTAAATTCTAACGACAAAAAATGACAATACTTTTAGTACTGTCATTTAATTAATCTTATACCCAAAAATTTCAAAATAACTTTCTAATTAAATATATAGTGCAATTCTAAAACCTGAACTTTCATCATCATAATCAAATTTTAGACTATAACGACAGCTACAAGGATCTATATTTCCATTTCCTCCATAATAAATTTCATTCCTTTCTCGCTTCGCTCAAAGGCACACATAGGAATGAAAGCCTTGAGTTTGAAGCATATTT
>CALXAV010000001.1 GCA_944386385.1 uncultured Clostridia bacterium | reverse complement strand
CAAATCCAAGAAACATCAAAACCATCTGCAATATTATCATTTAAAACAAATAATAATTCTTTTTCTTCATCATCTTCATTTAAAATTCTAAGACTTACATTACTACCAGTAGGGTTTTTAGCTAAGTTTATAATTGTTGGAACACCTTTAACAGTTACTTCTTCTAATCTACCGTTATTTAATACAAATTTAGATAAAGCATCTTTTATAATTTCTGTATCTATATTATATAAACTAACACAAGCTATAACAGCAACTAAATTATATATATTATAAATACTATTAAATCTTATTTTATAAGTAATATCATCAACATTAAAAGTTCTGTTTTTTAAATCAACTTTAGTTGCAAGTTTATAAATAGGGTTGTCACCATATCCACAGTTTGGACATTTGAATTTACCAATATGAGAATATTGATAATATTCATATTCTAAACGAGTCTTACAGAAAGGACAGAATTTTCCTTCACCAGCTTCTTTTTGTTCAGTTGTTGCAAAGTCATATTTTTCAACACTAAAGTAATAAATATTATTATTATTTGGATTAGCTTTTCCTAGTCTTGCAACATTAGGGTCGTCTGCATTTAATACTAAATTACCATTATAGGTTTTTAAAAATTCATTAATTTTTAAAATTAGTGACTCAACTTCACCATTTCTATCTAATTGGTCACGGAAAAAGTCTAAAACAACCAAAGTACTTAGTGGAAAATCTTTAAATACTATAGGAACATATCCTTCGTCAACTTCAAAAACTAAGTAATCTGCTTTTATTTTCCCTGTTAAAGTACAATTCTTTAGTATAGTTGATAAAATTCCTGTTTCCATGTTATTTCCTTCTATATTGCTTACAACCTTTTTACCAGCAGTTTTTAGAACGTAACCAATAGCGTTATTTGTCATAGTTTTACCATTTGTTGCGGTAACAGCAATAACAGGGGAGGTTACTTTAAAATATTTAAAGATATTAGGATTCCATTTATAAGCTATTTTTCCTAAGAAATTACCTCCATGTTTACCACAAATTTTTAAACCAATATTTAATATTTTCATAATTAAAATAATAAAAAAGTTTCTCATAATTTATCTCCATACTTAATTTTTTTGTTATTATATCATAACCACAATATAAGAACAATAAAATATTTGTTAAATTTATTGATATTTTCAAATCTATATAGTAGAATGCTCTTGAGGAGAAAAACAATGGAATATATAAAAGAAGAAAAAGTAAAGAGTATAGAATTAACAAAAGAAAATGTATATGTATTATTAGATTTTGATAAAACAATAACTACTTACGATAGTTTAGATTCATGGGGAGTAGCAGGAATGGCAGCAGATGAAGGTTGTGAAGCAGAAGTAAGCAAGTTATACGAAAAATATAGACCAATTGAAATAGATTATAATATTTCCTACGAAGAAAAATATAGAATAATGGAAGAATGGTACAATGCATGTATGAATTTATATTATAAATATCATTTAAATAAATATAAATTACAAGAAGCAGTAAAAAACAGCAGATTAATATTTAGAAAGGGTGCTAAAGAGTTTTTACAATATACTTATGAAAATGATATTCCAGTAATAATTTTATCAGCAGGAGTTGGAAGTGTAATAAGAGAATTCTTAAAGGAAAAGAAATGTTTTTTTGATAATATTTTTTTAATTAGTAACACGTTTATTTATGATGAAAATGGTAATGCCTTTAAATTAGAAAATTCATTAATACATACAATGAATAAAACAGTAGAAGGACATCTAAAAGGAAAAAGAAAGGAAGAATTTGATAAAAGACCATATAGATTATTATTTGGAGACACTATTGAAGATATAAATATGACACCTAAAAAAGACTTAGAAAAAACTATAAAGGTTGGATTCTTAGATAAAGAATTAGAAAATTTATCAGCATATAGAGAAAAATTTGATATAGTACTTACAAAGGAAGATACAACTTTTGATAATGTAAGAAAAATAATAAAAATATAAAATTGAAAGGAGAAGAGTTTATGAAAAGATTTGGAAATATTATATGGGGAGTAGTGATACTGCTAATTGGAATAATATGGGGACTAAATGCATTAGGACTTACTAATATTAATATATTTTTTAATGGATGGTGGACATTATTTATTATTATTCCAAGTTTAATATGTTTGTTTACTAAAGAAAGTAAAATGTGGAGCTTTATATGGCTTGTTATAGGAGTAGTATTACTTTTATGCTCACAAGGTATACTTACATTTTCACTAATATCTAAATTAATTATTCCATTTATATTAGTGGTAATAGGAGTATGTTTAATTTTCAGAGGTTCTATTGATAAAAGATTAAAAGAAAGAATAAGAACGTTAAATGAAAATAAAGAAAAACAAGTAGAATATTGTGCAACATTTGGAGGAGAAGAAGCGAAATATGATAACGAAGAATTCAAAGGTGCAAATATAGATGCTATATTTGGAAGTGTAGATTTAGATTTAAAAAATGCTACTGTAACAAAAGATCAAATAATAAATGCAAATGCAATATTTGGTGGAATTGATATAATTGTACCACAAAATGTTAATATAAAAGTAAAATCAACACCAATATTTGGAGGAACTTCTAATAAAGTAAAAACTACATATAATGAAAATTTACCAACTATATATATTAATAGTCTTGCTATGTTTGGAGGTGTTGAGATAAAATGAAACCTTTTCAAAAAGTAATAAAATATGGTGCAATGGCATTTGCAATATATTTAGCAGTTATGATTATTAGTATAATTATTTTTGGACTGACAGCTATATTTGGAATTGGAGTAGGAATAGAGAAAATAAGTAATAATATTGGGAATAGTACAAATAATAGTGAACTTCTAACATATACAGAGGAATATACTGGGATTGAGAGTCTAGATATAGATTTAAGTAAAAGTGGATTAGAAATAAAAACGGGAGAGAGTTTTAAGGTAGAATTCGTAAATGTTCCTAAAGACTTATCTACTAGATTAAATAATTCTGGTAAGGAATTAAAAATAGAAGATGAAACTTTAAAATTATTTGAAAATGTTAATGAAGATTCTAAAGTAATAGTATATATACCAAATGATTATGAACTAAGAAGTGTTAAGTTAGATTTAGTAGGAGTAAGCGGAGCATATATTGAAGGTTTTAAAGCAGAAAAGTTAGAAGTAGATATAGGTGCTGGAAAATATGAAATAAATAATGTACAAGCAACGACAGCTGAAATTGATAGTGGAGCAGGAGAGACTTATATAAATAATTCTACATTTGATAACTTGGAGTTTTACGCAGGAGTAGGACAAGTAACTATTAATTGTAAAGTAAATAATAAAGGCGAGATAGAATCAGGAGTAGGAAGATTAGAAGTTAATTTAATAGGTACTAAGGACAATTATAAAGTACGTGCAGAAACAGGAATAGGAAATTTAACTGTAGATGGAAATAAAGTAAGAGATGGAGAAATTGTAGGAAATGGAAGTATAAATATTAACGTAGAGGCAGGAATAGGAGAAACAGCTATTAATTTTGTAGAAGAAACAATTTAAGATAATAAAGTATAAGTTAAAGGAGATAAATTTTTATCTCCTTTAACTTTTAAGGTTCTTCTATCAAGTCTTTCCAGTATTTTTTAGGCATAAATTGCATTTGGCATCTAGGATTAGTACGTTCTTTAATTGCAATAGTGTTAAAGAATAATTTCCACAAGTTTTGATATGTAATTTCATCATTAGAAACAGAAGGAATTTTTATATCTTTACTATTTATTATTCTATATTCTTTTCCATTATATATAAAGCATAAATCTCTATTTTTATCATGAATTATAAATTGCATAGTAGGCATACGGTTAATAAAATGCTTACCAAGTGGTTCTAATATATTATTGTCTGGATGAATACTAGCATAGCATAAGTTATCACCAACTTCTTTAAAACGTAGAAGACCTTTTAGTTTATGACATTCAGCTAATGCTTTTCTTCTTAAATTAATTACTTTGAACACGTAGGAAATAGTAATTTTATTATTAATTTCAGGACCAATATCAAAACCATTACATAAATATTTTAAGATATTTATTTCTTTATCTTTATCATCTGATAAAAAAGCATAATAAGAATTATATAGAGCTTCTTTACAAATGTTATTTACTACTCCGTCAAATATTCTTTGTGATTTTTCATAATCTGTCTTTATAATTGTAGTATTATCTAAAAAATTATCTATATAATTATTAGATGTAACTATTTTTTGTGGTAAGGTTTTACTTAAATAACAATCAAATACTATTGAGAGCAATCCTTCAAAACTCCCATCATAAATATATGTTTTATTTATAAGTTTCCAGTTAGACATTTTATTTTATCCTCCTTTGTAGGTTGTAATTTATCAAAAAGTGATAATTGATGAAATTCAGGGTTAGGCAGAGAATTTCTTTCTTGATATACAAGGTTTGTTTCTATAAAATTTTCATTAAATTTATAAACTTTTTCAAAATATTTACCTTTACAGGTTATAAAATATTTTGCTCTTTTTAATGTGATTCCCAATTTCTTTAAGCTCTCAAAATCAAGAGAACAATTTCTTCTAGCTCTTATTATCTTTTTTGCAGAAATAACACCTATGCCAGGTATTTTTAAGAGTTCTAAGTAATCAGCTGTGTTTATTTCAATAGGAAATTTATCAAGATTACGAAGTGCCCAGTCACATTTAGGGTCTAAAACAGTATTAAAATTAGGATGTTTTTCATCTAATAATTCATCTACTTTAAACCCATAAAATCTAAGTAACCAATCTGCTTGATATAATCTATTTTCACGAAGAAGAGGAGGAGACTCTAAAGTAGGCAAATTTTTATCATTATTAATACTTACATAAGCAGAGTAATAAACCCTTTTCAAACTTAATTTGTTATATAAACTTTCAGATAGTTTTAATATTTTGAAATCACTTTCAGGAGTAGCACCAATAATTAACTGCGTTGTTTGACCTGCTGGCACGAAGTTTTCTTTAAATTTATTTTTATCCAATTTGTTCATCTTAATATTATTTGAAACATAAGTCATAGGAGTAAGAATTCCAGCTTTTTCCTTCTGAGGGGCTAAAAGTTTTAAACTATCATTAGAAGGAAGCTCGATATTAATGCTCATTCTATCAACTAATTTTCCGAAGTTTATCAATTAGTTCTTTACTACAGCCAGGAATAGTTTTACAGTGAATGTAACCATTAAAATTATATTCATTACGAAGAATGGTAACCGTTTTTACTAATAATTCCATTGTATAGTCAGGATTTTTTATAACAGCTGAACTTAAAAATAAGCCTTCTATGTAGTTTCTCTTATAAAAGTTAATAGTTAAATCTGCTACTTCTCGAGGGGTAAAGGTTGCACGTTTTACATCATTATTTCTACGATTAATACAGTATTTACAATCATATATACATGCATTTGTAAATAGTATTTTAAGTAATGAAATACATCTTCCATCAGCACCCCAGCTATGGCAAATCCCTGATACATGGCCATTGCCAATTCCATTGTTTGTATTTTTTCTATTGCTACCACTAGAGCTGCAAGAAGCATCGTATTTTGCAGCATCTGATAATATTTCTAGTTTTTCAAATATATCCAAATCTACCACCTTTTACGAATATTTGTTCATATTTTATCACAAAAAAATAAAAAGTCAAACATTTATTTGACTTTTTTGAATCTGAAGATACATTTTTTCTTTAAAAACTCGGAAAAATCAGCAGGTTTGCCAATCAAAAAATTTTCTTTATTTATAATGAAAGCATGAGTTCTATCTATATAGAGATAGAAGAAATTTTTAGTCTCAAATATTTTACGAATTTGATAGTATTTAACAGTATCTATTTGTAATTTATCTTGAATTTTAAAATATTTTTCATAAAATTTAAAAGTAAAAGATTTTTCTTCTTGAAGAGTCTTTCCTTTTAATTCTTTATTTACAACAGAAATAGGGTGAAAATATCTGTATAAACAAAAACAAGTAAAAATAATACAACTAAGGATAGCAAGTGAATAATATCTATAAGATATTTGTAATACAATGCAAAATAGAATAAGGAAAATAATAGTTGCAGTAAATAATACATATGAAAAATGATATTTCTTTGAATGGAAATCTACAAATTGTTTATATATTTCTTTAGAATATTTAGTTTTATTTTTAAATAATATTTTCAAATTTATCACCATAAAAAGTATATCAATAATTTTTTAAAAAGAAAAGCTTTATTGAATAAATATGTTAGTTATGTTAAGATTGATATATGTAAATATATTTTTCTATCAAGTAGTGAATGCTACTTTGTTTATACAGTATAGTTTGGACAGCTGATAGGAGGTACAGCTATGATTTCTGATGAAATGCTTAAAAGTCTTACAATTGGTACTGTGATTAAGTCGAGTGTTCCAAAGAGAAGATGGAGCTACATGAGCGATAGGGAACAAAATGGAAAGGCAAATCAGATACTCAGTTTCAAGGACTTTGGTGACACGATTGATTGGTTCTTTGTTGGAATCAAGATTATAGGACAAAAAAGGTTCCTAAAATGTGTTGAGAAAGATCCTGTTTTGTCCTTGGAATTCAGTGGAGGGGCTGCGTGCTTTTATGGAGAGAAGGAGCTAAACAATATTGCTAGATATTGGTTTGGCAGAGAGTTTTGCTATCCTAAGAGCATGACCATTGAAGATGTCAATCTGCTTCTTGGAGTTGAGGTGAAGCCATCGAACAAAAGGTATACTTTTGGAAAAGATGATTATTCACCAGAGAGTTTTGTAAAACACCGAGAAGCATATCAAGGAACTAAGGTAAGACATTTGGCTTACTCATATAATGTAGATGAGTTGCCAATTTCTCCTGCAACAGAGATTGTTTTTAGAGATAAGCCTTATTGGCTTGCATCAAGGACTGTTTCTGTGGAAGGAAGCTGTGCTTACTTTGGACTTGGAGAGGTTACAGAGGACGGTTGTGTCAACATGGGACACAGTCTATTTAAGTCTACTGGTGAAGTATTAGGCGGGCGAAATACCGCTTATGTAAGAGCGGTGATTTATGTAGAGCCAAAGCTTTTCGAACTTGTAAAGCTAAACAGCGGAGCTTACAGGTTGATAAAATCATAGGAGCTGTACAGGAGGAGGTCTTTTTGGCCTCCTTCTTATATTTAACAAAAAATATATATGTAATTTAGATAAAAAATTATAAAATAGTAACAATTTGAATAAAAATTAATATAATTAAATAGGTGATATATAGATGGCATATTCAGATAGAGAATTATTAGCAAGAATAATACAATGTGAAGCTGGAGGAGAAGGTGATAATGGAATGAAGGCGGTTGCTTCTGTTGTAATGAATAGGGTTAATGTATCAGAAGGAGAGTATGCAAGAGTATCTCAAGGAGGGAGTATCAGAAATATAATTTTCCAAGAGAGACAATTTGACTGCGCGACAGAAACTTTGCTTGGTAATTATAATCCTCAAAACATTTACAATATGAATCCAACAGAAGAACATTATTACATAGCTGATTGGGCATTAGCTGGAAACAGATTAAATGAGATAGGAGAGTGCTTATGGTATCTAAATCCATTTAGACCAACTTGCTCAAGTACTTTTCCAATTAATGGCTCAGGAACATTTCACACAAGATTAGGAGAACACTGTTTTTATAGACCAACAGAGAGGTATAAAGAAACTTAAAAAACAAGAAAGGAGATTTTTATGGTAGATAGTAGTAGAGATGATACTAGAAAAGAAACAAGAGAAAATGTGATTGACCAAAATTCACCAGAGATTTTAACAAATTCTATTTATACACCTGCTTTTTTAAGAACGCAAATAGGAAAGTTAATGAGAGTAGAATTTTTAATAGGTACGAATAATTTAGTAGATAGAGTAGGATATCTTCAAGATGTAGGAGCAAGTTACATATTACTTCGAGCTGTAGAAAGTGATACAATTACTTTTTGTGATATTTATTCAATTAAGTTCATTAATATTTCAAATGGAGGAATGTATGGAGGAGTAAATAATAGCAGATATCATTATTATTAATAGGTTGCAAAACCTATTTTTTTATGTTTTAATTAAGAAAAAATGGAAGTGATTTTTATGGTATATATTAAATATGTTGAAACTAAATTGGGAAAAATAGGAATAGTAGAAAAAGATAATAAAATAGTTAAAGTTATAATTATAAATGAAAAGGATAAGAATAGGAAAGATAAAGAAGATTCAAAAAATGATTATGAAAATTATCAAGAAAAAGATACTGAATTATTATTAGAAGCTAAAAAAGAATTAGAAGAATATTTTGAAGGAAAGAGAAAAGAATTTGATTTACCATTAGAACAAGAAGGGACAGAATTCCAGAAGGAAGTATGGAATGTTTTAGAAAAAATACCATATGGAGAAACAAGGACATATAAGGAAGTGGCTAAAATGGTAGGTAATGAAAAAGCATCAAGAGCAGTAGGTATGGCAAATAATAAAAATAACATACCAATAATCATCCCTTGTCATAGGGTTATTGGAAGTAACGGAAAGCTTGTTGGTTATGCTTTAGGTTTAGATATGAAAAAATATCTTTTGGATTTAGAAAGTAAAAATAAGTAAGCTGTTTTTTAGGACGGGGTCAAAAAGCAGCAAGAAAGAAAAAAGAGAAAGGAAGATAAAATATGGAATATGATGTGATTATAATAGGTGCAGGACCTGCTGGAATTTCTGCAAGTTTATATACAGTAAGAGCAAATAAGAGAACATTGGTCTTATATGAAGATTTATCTAGTTTAGAGAAAACTCATAAAATAGAAAATTATTATGGCTTTGAAAATGGTATAGATGGAAGAGATTTATATAAAACTGGAATAAAACAAGCAAAGAATTTAAGTGTAGATGTAAAAAAAGAAGAAGTTATTAAAATAGAGATGAATATGGATAATGTAAATGATAAAGACAATAATTATAGATTTACAGTTACAACTTCAAATTATGCATATAAATCAAAGGTAGTAATATTAGCAACAGGAAATAAAAAGAATAAACCTAAGATTACAGGTATTGAAAAGTTTGAAGGAAAAGGTGTTAGCTATTGTGCTATTTGTGATGGATTCTTTTATAGAAATAAAGATGTTGCAGTTATTGGAAGCGGAGATTATGCAATTTCAGAAACTAATGATTTAATTAATGTTGTAAAAGATGTAACTATTCTTACAAATGGAGAAAAATCACCTGATTTTAGAGCTGATAATGTTAAAATAGAAACTAGAGGAATAAAAGAAATTAGAGGAAATGATAAAGTAGAAGAGGTAGAACTAGAAGACGGAACAAAAATAAAGACAGATGGTGTATTTGTAGCACAGGGGGTAGCAGGAAGTACAGACTTTGCTAAAAAGTTAGGAGCCTTAACTAATAAAGATAAAATAGTTGTAAATGAGAAAATGGAAACAAATATAGATGGATTATTTGCTTGTGGAGATTGCACAGGTGGATTACTTCAAGTATCAAAAGCAGTATATGAAGGAGCAATAGCAGGACTAGAGGCAATAAGAAAATGTTAGATTATAAAATGAAATCAATATAAAATTTAATATGAATTTTTTATAAAAAAACAATAATAATAAAATAAAGTGTGTAAATAAATTTAAATTTACGCACTTTATTTTATATTAATAAGAATATATTTTTTATGTTTCTTTTTTTATTTTTTCTATTTCTTCTTTTGTTAATCCTAAAATTTCTATGATATCTTCAATATCGGTGTTTCTTTTTAACATTTTTTTGGCAATTTCCTTTTTTTCTTGTTTTTTGCCTTTTTCTAAACCTTTTTCAATGCCTTTTTCAATGCCTTTTTCAATTCCCTGCTCAATTCCTTGCTCAATTCCTTGTTTGATACCTTGAGAAAACCCTTCCTTTGTTGCACGTTCCATCGCGTCTGCTTCATCTCGGATTGCTTTTAACCTAAATTCATAATTGTTTCTTTCTTCGTTACTTAAACTCATAGAAGCTAATTTCTTATTGATTTTTCTTATTTCCTTATTTAACTTTCCTGCTTTTTCCATTTGTTCATCACTCCCTATAAACAACCATAACCATTGTGCTATTTTTGTATGCATTTCTGGATTTTTCTTCTTGAATTTTGATAAATCTATTATATGCATTTCCAAATATTTAGTTGCATACTTATCTTCTTTTTCATAACCCATATTTACTACTTCTTCTGGTTTTGGTTTTTCAAATATCATTCTTGCTATTGAATGATATTCATTTCTTTTATAATAATTAAAATTTAAAATACTAATTACTATTGATTTTTTACATTCTGAATATGGATCTCCTTCTTTTATTGTATTTGAATAGTTACTTGCCATATAATATGGCATTCTTTGTTCTACATTGTTTTGATTTTGCATTTGCATTTCTACATCTACTATTATTCCGTCATTTAATGTTACTTTTAAATCTAATATTCCAAATTTACTATCATAATAATTTTTTGGTATTTCTGGATTATTTATTTCTATATTTTCTATTTTTACATCTAATATGCATTCTAAGAAATCTTTTAGAGCACTTTTATTATCTTCTTGTCCAAATATCCTTTTGAATACATAGTCATTTGTTAATGGTAATTTAATTGCCATATTCATTCCTCCTTATTTTAACATCTTTTTTTTGCTTTTTCAATAGAATTCTTAGATTTATAGATAAAATTTTATTGAATGATTAATTATCACAAATATTACACACCGTTTTTTTATTTTTGTAATAACTTTTGGAAAAATACGAATAAAAATTTTAAAAATAAATTCTTTTGAAAAAAATTTTATAAAACAGTTATAATTTAACACATAAAAAATAAAAAACATGTCGAAACTTGTCAGATAAATAAAAAAATATAAAAAAGAGCAAATAGGATTTGCTCAAGATTAAAAATTAATACATTGTTCCATATCTTGTGGTAATTTTGCTATTAGTTCTATTTCTTTTTTTGTAATTGGATGTATAAATTTTACTTTATAACTATGTAATGCTTGCCTAGAAATTAATGTGGAAGATGTTCCGTATAAAGTGTCCCCAAGTAGTGGGTGATAAATAGATGCCATATGTAATCTTATTTGATGGGTCCTTCCAGTTTCTAATTTACACAAAACCAAGCTATAATCTTTAAATTCTTCTAGTACTTTATAATGTGTAATTGCCATTTTTCCATTTTCATCTACACATCTTTCTATTATACTTCCTTCTTTTCTTGCAATTGGAAGGTTTATTGTTCCAGATTTTTTATTAAATAAGCCAGAGCATAAACATAGATATTCTTTTTTAAAATTTTCTTCTTTCATTTGAAGGCTTAGAGACTCTTGAATATATTCACATTTAGCAAATATAACTAAACCTGATGTATCTTTATCTAATCTATTTATTGGTCTTATTTTTTTATTTAATCTTATTTTATCAAAATAGAAGCGTACTCCATTTGATAATGAATTATCAAAATGAAGTATTGAAGGATGTACTGCAATTCCTGATGGTTTATTTACAACAAGTAGCCACTCATCTTCATAGACTATATCTAACGGCATTTCTTTAGGTACTATATTTGAATTATCTTCATTATAATTTAAATCAACAACTAATTTATCGCCAATCTCCACACTAGTTCTTGTATCAACAAAAGAGCCATTTAAAAATATCATATTTTTTCTAATTAATTTATTTTTTAGTCTTGCTGATATTTTAAATTCTAATGATAATATTTCATTAATATTTTTATATTTTTTATCTTTGACTAAATATTCTAATTCCATTTTTACCTCATTTCTAAATAATATTATACTATACAATACCTAAATAAGCAAAAGAAAGATAGAAGTTAATAAAATTTCTTATACTTGAAAAGTGTGTATTAATTTGTTAAAATAATTAAAGATGTGTCCCAGATGCGAATTTTTATGCGCAAAGGAAACGTCCCTAATGCGACATTGGAGGTTTTAGATGAGAATACGTTATAAGAAGTGGGCAAGACCAGAATTAGAAGCAAGTAAGTTTTATGAAGATGAACCTGAAAAATGGAAAGGTAAATGGTGTGAGCATTTTGAAAATCCTTATTTACCTTTTATGTTAGAACTAGGTTGTGGAAAAGGAACTTTTATATCACAGCTTGCGGTTGAAAATTTGGGAGTGAATTATTTAGCAATAGACTTAGTAGATGCAATGCTAGGTTTAGCTAAAAGAAACGTAGAAGCAAGTTATAAAGAAGCTGATTTGGAGCCTAAAAATGTTTTGCTTACAAGATTTGATATAGAAAGAATTAATTTAATATTAGACAAAGAAGATAAAGTACAAAGAATATATATAAATTTTTGTAATCCTTGGCCAAGAGGAAAACATAGAAAGAAAAGATTAACACATACAAGACAATTAGAAAAGTATAAAGAATTTTTAGTCCCTGGTGGAGAAATATATTTCAAAACAGATGATGATGAATTGTTTGATAGCAGTTTATACTATTTTGATGAATGTGGTTTTGAAATAGTTTCTAAAACATATGACTTACATAGTGATCCAATCTTTGAAAAAAATATAGAAACAGAGCATGAGAAAATGTTTTCAGAGCAAGGAATAAAAATAAAAGCTTTAATTGCTAAATTAAAGTAGTTTATTATTTGTATTAGTTTTTAGGAGGCTGTTTATTATGACAGAGGAAGAAGTAAAAGAACATAGTAATGATAGGGAATTTATATTAAAAGCAGTAGCAGAAAATGGAAAATTTTTAGACTTGGCATCACCAGAACTTCAAAATGATAAAGAAGTAGTAATGACGGCTTTAGACCAAGATCCAGAGAGCTTAGAGTTTGCAAGTAGTATGCTTAAGAATGATAGAGAAGTAATATTGAAAGGAGTAAAAGGAGCTCCTTGGACAATATGTTATGCTTCTGAGAAACTAAGAGCAGATAGAGAAGTAATATTAGATAGTTGTAGAACTTATGGACAAGCATTATATTTTGCAAGTGAAGAACTAAGAGATGATAGAGAAGTTGTAAAAGCAGCAGTAGAAAATAAAGGAATAATAATAAAATATGCTTCAGATAGACTAAGAAATGATAAAGAACTTGCAATGATAGCAGTAAAACAAAATAAACAAAGCTATCACTTTATATCAGAAGAACTAAAACAAGATGAAGATATAAAAGCATTAATGTAGTTTAATTTATATTAATTATATTTAATAATTTTTTATATGTATATTTTTAATTAAAGTACAAGATTGTAAAAAACTCTTGTGCTTTTTTGTTTTTATTTATATAATGTGTGTGAACTATTTTTTTAAATAATTAAAATGTTAGGAGGAATTTAGATGTCATTCATAGAAGAAATAAAAGAAAGAGCAAAAAAAGACATAAAAACAATAGTATTACCTGAAGCAGAAGATATACGTACATTAGAAGCAACAAGAATGGTTTTAGATGAAAAATATGCAAAAGTAATATTAATAGGAAACAAAGAAAAAGTTTTAGAAAAAGCAAAAGAAAACAATATAGATATAACAGGAGTAGAGATAATAAATCCTGTAGAGTCAGAAAAATATAATGAATATGTAAATCTTTTATATGATTTAAGAAAACATAAAGGTATGACAATAGAGCAAGCAAAAGAATTAGTAAAAGACCCTACATATTATGGGATGTTAATGTTAAAAGATGAAGAAAGCGTAGCTGATGGTTTAGTATCAGGAGCAGTACATTCAACATCAGATACATTAAGACCAGCACTTCAAATACTAAAAACAGCACCCGGAACAAAATTAGTATCAGCATTTTTCGTAATGGTAGTTCCAGATTGTGAATATGGAGAAAATGGAACATTTATATTTGGTGATAGTGGTTTAAATGAAAATCCAAATGAAGACCAATTATCAGAAATAGCAATATCATCAAGTAAAAGTTTCCATCAATTAGTTGGAAAAGAGCCTAAAGTTGCAATGCTTTCTTATTCAACACATGGTAGTGCAAAATCAGAATTAACAGAAAAAATGATAAATGCAACTAAGTTGGTAAAAGAAAAAGTTCCTGACTTAATAGTAGATGGAGAATTACAACTAGATGCAGCAATTGTGCCAGAGGTTGCTAAATTTAAAGCACCAGATAGTCCAGTTAAGGGAGAAGCAAATGTATTAATATTCCCTAACTTAGATGCTGGAAATATAGGTTATAAATTAGTACAAAGATTAGGCAAAGCAGAAGCATATGGACCTCTTTGCCAAGGAATTGCAAGACCTGTAAATGATTTATCTAGAGGATGTAGTAGTAAAGATATAGCAGGAGTAATAGCAATAACAGCTCTGCAAGCACAAGATGAAAAATAAAGAGACTTGTCTCAAGAAAGGAGCGATAATATGAAAGTATTAGTATTAAACTCAGGAAGCTCATCATTAAAATATCAAGTAATTGATATGGAAACAGAAGAAACATTGGTAAAAGGAAATTTTGAAAGAATAGGACAACCAAAATCATTTGTAACACATAAAGTAAATGGTGTAAAACACAAATTTGAACGTGAGGCAAGAAATCACGAAGAAGCAATTGAGTTTGTTTTAGATAGACTAACAAATGAACATTACGGTGTGTTAAAAAGTTTAGATGAGTTAGCAGGAATAGGACATAGAGTTGTTCATGGTGGAGAAAAGTTTTCTGAGCCAGTTCTAATTACAGATGAAGTAATAGAAGAAATAAGAAAATGTAGTGATTTAGCACCATTACATAATCCGGCAGCTGTACTTGGTATGGAAGCTTGTAAGAAAGTTGTTCCTAATATGAAAATGGTAGCTGTATTTGATACAGCATTTCACCAAACATTACCTAAAGAAAGATATATTTATCCAATACCATATAAGTATTATGAAAAATATGGTATTAGAAAATATGGATTCCATGGAACATCACATCAATATGTAGCAGAAAGAGTTGCTCATTTACTTAAGAAAGATGTAAAAGATTTAAAAATAGTAAATTGTCATTTAGGACAAGGAGCAAGTGTATGTGCAATTCAAAATGGTAAGTCAGTAGAGACAAGTATGGGATTAACACCTCTTGGTGGAATAGTTATGGGAACTAGAAGTGGAGATTTGGACCCTTCTGTTGTAACATACATAATGAATAAATTAAATTTATCACCTGAAGAAATGGAAAATGTCTTGAATAAAGAGTCAGGAGTATATGGAGTATCTAGGGTATCAATGGACTTTAGAGATATAGAGCTAGAGGCAAATGCAGGTGGTCATCATGCAAAATTAGCTTTAAAAATATTCCATAATACAGTAGCTGCCTATATTACTAAATGTATAGTAGCAATGGGAGGAATAGATGTTTTAACATTCACAGCAGGAGTTGGTGAAAAAGGACAGGACTCAAGAGAGGCTATATGTGAAGGATTAAAGATTTTTGGTGTAAAATTAGATAAAGAAAAAAATCAAAAAATAAAAGGATTAGAAGCAAAGGTATCTTCAGAGGACTCAAAAGTTATTGTATATGTAGTTCCAACAAATGAAGAGCTAATGATAGCCAAAGAAACAATGAAACATATAAAAGATTAGTTATTAAGTTTTAAATAATATAAATAAAATAAAAAGGAAAGGAATGAAAAAATTGAAAATATTAGTATTAAACTGTGGTAGTTCATCATTAAAATATCAATTAATTAATATGGAAACAGAAGAGGTTTTAGCATCAGGAAAATATGAAAGAATAGGAGAGGAAGAAGCTTTTATTACACATAAAGCATTAGGTAAAAAAGTAGAAATTAAAAAGCCTGCTTATGACCATAAAGAAGCTATTGAATTTACTTTAGCTCAACTTACAAATCCAGAATATAAAGTAATAGATAGTTTAGATGAAATCGAAGCAATAGGACATAGAGTTGTTCATGGTGGAGAGATATTTAAGGATTCAGCAGTAATTAATGATAAAGTAATCGAACAAATAAAAGAATGTGGAGAATTTGCACCACTACATAACCCAGCAGCAGCACTTGGAATGGAGGCTTGTAAAAAAGTTATGCCAGGAAAACCAATGGTAGCAGTATTTGATACAACATTCCATCAAACAATGCCAAAAGAGAATTATATTTATCCAATACCATATGAGTATTATAAAAAGTATGGAGTAAGGAAATATGGCGCTCATGGTACATCACATATGTATGTTTCACAAAGATTGGCTGAAATAGAAGGAAAAGATGTAACAAAATTAAAAATAGTTTCTTGTCACTTAGGACAGGGCTCAAGTATATGTGCTGTAAAACATGGAAAATCTTTTGATACAAGTATGGGATTAACACCACTTGGAGGTATTCCAATGGTAACTAGAAGTGGAGATTTGGATCCATCTGTTCTAACATATATTATGAAAAAAGAAAATATATCAGCTAGCGAAATGGAAGATATATTAAATAAAAAATCAGGAGTAATGGGAATATCAGGATTAGCTCCAGATTTTAGAGTAATAGAACAAGCATCAAACGAAGGAAATGAGAGAGCAAAGATTGCTATCGAAAGTTTTGAATACTCTATTGCAAGTTATATAGCAAAATATGCAGCTGCAATGAATGGTGTTGATTATATTATATTCACAGGTGGAATTGGTGAGAACCAAATAAATATAAGAAAAGGAATTTGTGAAAAACTTGCTTTTATGGGAGTAGAAATAGATGTAGATGAAAACAACATGAGGGGAGAAGAGAAAATTATTTCTAAGCCAACATCTAAAGTTACAGTATATGTAGTTCCAACAAATGAAGAATTAATGATAGCAAAAGAGACACAAAGACTAGTATAACCTATAAGTAAATAACAAATATAAAGAACAAGAAATTTAACTTTCTTGTTCTTTTTTCTTGACTTTTTTATAACACTATGGTTAAATATAGGGTATAAGAAATAGTGAGAAAAATTCAAAGAAGATATTAAAGAGGTGAATAAAAAATGCAAGATGAAGTAGCAAACAAAATATTAAAAGAGTTAAGAGATTTTAGAACAGAAGAAGAAATACGTTGGAAAGCAAATATAAAAGCTCTTTTCGATTTAGAAAAAGAAAGAAAAGAAAATTCTGATGTGATGTTATCGTTAAGAATAGAAATAGGTACATTAGAAGGAAAAACAGATGATTTAAAAAATGTAATTGCTGAAAATACTGCCAAAATGTTTAATATAAAAGGAAAAACTGAAAATTTAGAAAAGACAATAGAAGAATTAAAAGAAACAGAAGAAGAAAATAAAATATATGACTTAAATTCTATTAAAGATTTCGAAAAAGAGCAGTTAATAAGTAACCTAATTTTAAAAGTTTGGAACTTGACCGAAAGAGTAGAGGCATTAGAAAAGTAAAAGTATTTTAAAAGGAGGTACAAGTTATGCAAGATGAAGTTGTAAACACAATTCTAAAAGAATTAAGAGAATTTAGAACAGAAGAAAATAAACGTTGGGATGCAAATGATAAAAGGTTAACTAGTTTAGAAAGTGCAACTAAGGAAAATACAGAAGCTATTTCTAGATTAAATACTAAAGTTGATAATCTAGAAAAGGTGACAATGGAAAATACAGAAGCTATTTCTAAATTAAACACTAAAGTTGATAGTTTAGAACAAGCAACAGAAGAAAATACTAAAGCAATTGTAGAACTAAAAACTCAAGTAAATGGGTTAGATGCTAAGGTAACTGACTTAGAAAAAGCAACCAAAGAAAATACAGAAAGAATAACAAGTTTAGAACAGGCAACAAAAGAAAATACTGTAAGAATAACAAATCTAGAAAAAACAACAAAAGAAAATACACAAAGTATTAATAATCTATCAGAAAAAATAGAAAATAATAAACTTGGAATAATGGATACTTTTGATAGAATGGAAAAAAGTATATCAAAAAGGTTTGATGATTTGGATGAAAAAATTAATAAAATTTACGAGGCTAATGTAAATAATGATGCAGAACATATGGAATTCAAAAAAATATTAGGAATTTTAGGTGCAAATGATGCGAAAGCAGTAAAAAGAATAGAAAAACTAGAAGAATGGAAAAAGTGTATAGATGGAGGTTTATTTGCTGTTTAAGAAATTTTAGAAAAATGCTTGCAAAATGAAAAAAAGATGATATAATAATTACATAAATGTAAAAAACTGTAACAAGGACAAGATAAATAATGTAATATCTTTAAGAGAGCCAATGGAAGGTGCGAGTTTGGTAAGTAAAAATTATTTGTTATCACCTTAGTTGTTGCTAGGCTGAAATAAAAGTAAGTTTAGTCGTAATCCTGCGTTAAAGGTAATTAAGAGAGTGGATTGTATTTTTTAATAAATTTACTAACTTAGGTGGTACCGCGGAGTTTTTTCGTCCTAATGGATTTGAAAAAACTCTTTTTTTATTTTTTATTTGTTATTTGTTATTAATTTTTCATTTTCAAATTTATATATTTTAAAAGGAGGAATTTTATGTATAAGAAAGTAGAACTTAAAGACGGATTTGTCGGAATGGAAAGAAAAGTTTCTGAGATGTGGAAACAGAAAGACATTGTAAAGAAAAACTTTGCGATGAATGAAGGAAAAGAATATTTTACATTTTTTGATGGACCACCAACAGCAAATGGAACACCACATGTTGGTCATATTGAAACAAGGGTAATAAAAGATATTATTCCAAGATATAAAGTAATGAAAGGATATAAAGTAATCAGAAAAGCCGGTTGGGATACACACGGACTTCCTGTTGAACTTGAAATAGAAAAATCTTTAGGAATTTCAGGTAAAGAACAAATAGAAGAATATGGAGTAGAAAACTTCGTTAAAAAATGTAAAGAAAGCGTATTTACTTATGTCCATATGTGGGAAGAAATGACAGATAAAGTTGGCTTCTGGGTAGATATGGAGCATCCATATGTAACATACCATAATGAATATATAGAATCAGTATGGTGGGCTTTAAAACAAATGTGGGAAAAAGGTCTTTTATATGAAGGACATAAAGTTATGCCATATTGTCCAAGATGTGGAACAGCACTTTCTTCACATGAAGTTGCACAAGGATATAAAGATGTAAAAGACTTAACTTGTATTGCTAAATTTAAAGTATTAGACAAAGAGAATACTTATATCTTAGCTTGGACAACAACACCATGGACATTACCATCAAACTTAGCATTAGCTGTAAATAAATCATATGAATATGCAGAAGTAAAAGCAAATGTAGGAACAGACGATGAACCACAATATGAAAATTATATTTTAGCAAAAGACTTAATTGATGAAGTTCTAAGAGAAACTCCTTATGAATTAGTTAGAACATTTAAAGGAGAAGAATTACTTGGAACAAAATATGAACAATTAATGCCATTTGCAAAAGTAGATGGAAAAGCATTTGAAGTAATCCATGGAGATTTTGTAACATTAACAGAAGGCACAGGAGTAGTACACATGGCACCAGCCTATGGTGAAGATGATAGTATTGTTTGTAAACAAAATGGAATAACATTTGTAAACTTAGTAGACAAATCAGGAAACTTTGTACCAGAAGTAGAGCCATGGGCAGGAAGATTTGTTAGAGATTGTAATGAAGATATTTGTAAATGGCTAAAAGAAAGAAATAAATTATTTAGTAAAGAAAAACATGTTCACTCTTATCCACATTGTTGGAGATGTGATACGCCACTTCTTTATTATCCAAAAGAGAGTTGGTTTGTTGCAATGAGTAAGCTAAGAGATGAGCTAGTTGAAAACAACAGTAAAGTAAACTGGTATCCAGAAACAATAAAAACAGGAAGATTTGGAAAATTCTTAGAGAATGTAATTGATTGGGGAATCTCAAGAGATAGATATTGGGGAACACCACTTCCAATATGGACATGTGAAGATGAAAATTGTGGACATAGAGAATGTATTGGTTCAATTGCTGAATTAAAAGAAAAAGCAATAGATTGTCCAGATGATATAGAACTTCATAAACCATATATTGATGATGTTTATTTAAAATGTCCTAAATGTGGTAAGAAAATGAAAAGAGCAAAAGAAGTAATTGACTGTTGGTTTGACTCTGGTTCAATGCCTTTTGCACAATGGCATTACCCATTTGAAAATAAAGAAATGTTTGATAATAATTTCCCAGCAGACTTTATTTCAGAAGCAGTAGACCAAACAAGAGGATGGTTCTATACACTAATGGCAGTGGGAACAGCGTTATATGGAACCTCACCATTTAAAAACTGTATAGTATTAGGTCATGTCCTAGATGAGCATGGACAAAAAATGTCTAAATCGAAGAAAAACGGAGTAGATCCAATAACACTATTAGATACAGTAGGGGCAGATGCAACAAGATGGCATTTCTATACAAGTAGCGCCCCATGGCTTCCAAAGAGGTTAGGAATAAAGAATGTGCAAGAAACACAAAGAGGATTTCTAAGCACATTATGGAATGTATATTCATTCTATGTTTTATATGCAGAAATAGACGAATTTAATCCATTAGAGTATAAAGATTATAAATTAACAAACGTAATGGATAAATGGATAATATCTAAATTAAATACTTTAGTAAAAGAAGTGGCAGAAAAACTAGATAAATATGATATAACAGGAGCAGCATTACTAATTGAAGACTTTACAGATCAATTGTCTAATTGGTATGTACGTAGAAATAGAGAAAGATTCTGGGCTCAAGAATTAAATGATGAAAAAATAGGAGCATATGTAACTTTATATAGAGTATTAACTACTTTAATAAAAGTTGCAGCACCATTTACACCATTTATGACAGATGAAATTTATCAAAACTTAGTTGTAGGTTTAGATAAAAACGCACCAGAAAGTGTTCACTTATGCTTGTGGCCAGAAGTAAATGAAAAAGAAATTGACAAGAAATTAGAAGATGAAATGAGTTTAGCATATAAAGTTGTAAAACTAGGAAGAAGCGCAAGAAATTTTGCAAATATTAAGAACAGACAACCATTATCAGAAATGTTAATTTCAATAGATACTTTACCAAAATACTATGAAGACATTGTAAAAGATGAATTAAATGTTAAGAACATAGAATTTGGTGCAGAAATGAGTAAATATGTTGATTTTGAAATAAAACCAAACTTACCAGTACTTGGAAAAGAATATGGAAAATTAATTCCAAGAATAAGAGAAGAAATTAGTAAACTAAATCAAATGGATTTAGCAAACAAGGTAAAAAACGGAGATACAGAATATATTGAAATTGACGATACTCAAATTGGATTAAATTCAGAAAACTTATTAGTAACAATGCAAGGTAAAGTTGGTTTCGCATTTAGTGGTGAAGGAGAGTTAGGTGTTGTATTAGATACAAATATAACTGAGCAATTAAAAGAAGAAGGCTATGTACGTGAAGTTTTATCTAAAGTACAAAATATGAGAAAAGAAAAAGGATTTGAAGTATTAGATAGAATCAACCTATATGTAGCAGGAAATAATGAAATGGAAGAGGTAATTAGAAAAAACGAAGAAATAATAAAACACGACACATTAGCTAATAAAGTTGTTTATCATGAAGATAGAGAAGAATATACAACAACAAATATAAATGGTGAAAAACTTGATATAGATGTAGAAGTTGTAAAATAATGTTTTTTGGGACGGGGTCAAAAAACATCTCACTTTAAAAATGAGATGTGACCCGTCCTTTTTCATTTGCTTTTTTTAAAAATTTGTGATATTAAAGAATAGTACAAAGGTGGAGGAAAGGAGTTTGTATGGATATTTTTGAAAACCTTGGAGATGTGATTAAAGAAACGCTAGAAAATGTAATTGAAAAGAGCAAGACAAATATAGATACTAAAGGAACTAATTTATCTAATGATGAAGTAGAACTTGCAAAGAAATTAGATGCAATAGAAGAATTTACTGTAGATAGATTTGAAAGTGATTTTGTAGTTTTAGAAGACAGAAATACAGGAAAAATGCTAGATGTAAAAAAAGAAGATTTACCAAGAGATATTAAAGAAGGGGATATTTTAGATAAAATAAATGGTAAATATACTGTAAATCAAGAAAAAACTTTAGAAGCTAAAAAAAGAATAAAAAACAAAATGAAAAAAATATGGGATAACTAATTATTAAGGTGAAATTGATATTAATATAGGGGGTAAAACAAATGAGTAGAAAAAGAAAAAGTAAACAAAAGATAGTAGGAAGTATTATAGGAATTATAATTTTAGCTATTTTATCAATATTTGGTTTACATCAAGAAAATATAAATGAACTTTTAGGAATATATGAAAATAATACTCAATCTGAAAAAGAGAATGCAGTAAGCTCAATACCAGTAGAAGGAAACTTAAATATATATTTCATAGATGTAGGACAAGCAGATAGTATACTAATTGTAAATGATGCTTCTTCTATGTTAATAGATGCAGGAAATAATGAGGATGGAGAAGATGTTGTAAACTTTATTAAGGAAAAAGGTGTAAGTAAATTAGACTATGTAATAGGAACACATCCTCATGAAGACCATATAGGTGGCTTAGATGATGTAATAAATAGTGATATTGAGATAGATAATGTTTATATGCCACAAATAGAAACAACAACAAAAACCTATGAAGATGTAGTAGATGCAATATCTAATAAAGGATTAACTGTTTATTCTCCAAAAACAGGAGACACACTTACTTTAGGAGATGCTAGCTTAGAAGTTATGACAGATAGTATTTTAGATGAAGATAATTTAAATCTATCTTCAATAACTTTACTTATGAAATATGGAAGTAATAGCTTCTTATTTATGGGAGACGCAGAAGAAGAAAATGAAGAAACTAGGGATTGGCCAAAAGTTGATTTATTAAAAGTGGGACATCATGGTTCAAATACTAGCAGCTCAGATAAATTTTTAAATGAAACAAAACCTACATATAGTATAATAATGGCAGGAGAAGGAAACTCTTATGGACTTCCTACGGAAGAAACTTTAAACAAATTACAAAACATTGGAAGTACAATTTATAGAACAGATTTAAATGGAACAATTACAGTAACTTCTGACGGAGAAAATATAAAAATTACAACTTCTAAAAATTGACATCTTATGTAAAACGTGCTGAGATATATCTATGTTAGTTGGTGTATAAGAAATGCACTAGTTGGTATTCATTGCTATAAATTTAGTAATGAAAGAGAAGATTGGAGAAAAAATGCTTAAGCACTATGTGAGAATTTTGTTTAGCAATCCACCAAGAATTAAAGACGAGGAAGTTCCAGAACGAAATAAAGATACAATCGATTTTCCGGAAGGTGCTTTAGGCTTATGTATTTTATGATAGAAATGAAGTTATAGCAGAAGATGGAGAGTTGCTTATCGGAGAAAAAAAGAATATTTCTGAAGCTGAATCTCTTGGAACTGAAGAAGAAGTCTGGGAAGAAATCTGGGATGTTGTTTTAAAACTAAGAGAGAAAGAATTGTGACGATTGCTGGATTATGACTAATAAAAAATTCTTTATCCTATCTTCAAAAAAAAGAATTTCTTTCCCCTCGTAAGAGGGGTTCTTTTTTTTGCCTAAAATTAACTATTTAAGAAAAATTTAATCTTAAAATTACTTGACAGTTTATAAGAATAAAGTTAAAATAGAATAGGTAGGAAAAAATATATTTAAAAAATAAAAGATATATATATTTTATTCGAACATTGAAAATTAAATAAGAAAGAGGTGTATTGATTATGACTATTGTAATCGTTATCGCCGCTGTCTTAATCTCACTTGCAATTGGAATACCAATAGGAATGGTATATAGAAAGAAAATTGCAGAGTCTAAAATACAAGGTGCAGAAAATGAAGCAAAAAGATTAGTGGATTTAGCTAAAAAAGAAGCTGAAAACTTGAAAAAAGAAGAAATTTTTAAAGCCAAAGAAGAAATTATGGCTAGTCGTAAAGAATTAGACCAAGAGATTAAAGAAAGAAGGGGCGAAGTACAAAAACAAGAAGCAAGACTAATTCAAAAAGAGGAGAACCTAGAAAAACGTTCAGATAATTTTGAGAAAAAAGAAAGAGAATTAGAAAATCAAATGCAAGATTTAGAAAAGCAAAAAGAAGAATTAGAAAAATTACATGACCAAGAAATGGTAGAACTTCAAAAAATTGCTGCTTTAACAAAAGAGGAAGCAAAAGAAAGATTATTATCTGAAATGGAAAAAGAATTAGTTGCAGAAAAGGCAGCATTAATAAGAGAACAAGATCAAAAGGCTAAAGAGACAGTAAACAAAGACGCAAAAGAAATGCTTTGCTATGCTATACAAAAATGTGCTGCAGACCACTCTCAAGAAACTACAGTATCAATTGTAGCTCTTCCAAATGATGAAATGAAAGGAAGAATTATAGGTAGAGAGGGTAGAAACATAAAAGCCTTAGAAACATTAACAGGAATTGATTTAATAATTGATGATACACCAGAGGCAGTAGTATTATCAGGATTTGATCCATTAAGAAGAGAAGTTGCAAAAATTGCGTTAGAAAAACTAATTGATGATGGAAGAATTCACCCTGCAAAAATTGAGGAAATGGTAGAAAAGGCCAAAGAAGAGGTTGAGAATACTATTAAGGAAGAAGGAGAAAGAGCAGTATTAGAAACAGGTGTTATTGGACTTCATCCAGATATAGTAAAACTAATTGGTAAATTGAAATATAGAACAAGTTATGGCCAAAATGTGTTAAATCACTCAATTGAAGTATCAAACTTAGCCAGAATAATGGCTGATGAATTAGGATTAGATACTAAACTTGCAAGGAGAGCAGGATTATTACATGATTTAGGAAAAGCTCTAGACCATGATATGGAAGGAACACACGTAGAAATAGGTGTTGAAATCCTTAAGAAATATAAAGAAAATCCAGCCGTAATAAATGCAGTTGAGGCACATCATGGAGATGTTGAACCACAAACATTAGAAGCAGTTTTAGTACAAGCTGCGGATGCAATATCAGCTTCAAGACCTGGAGCAAGAAGAGAAACTCTAGAAGCATATATCAAGAGATTACAAAATCTTGAAGAAATTGCTGATTCATTTGATGGAGTTGAAAAATCTTTTGCAATACAAGCTGGTCGTGAAATAAGAATTTTAGTAAAACCAGATAAAATTTCTGATGACCAAATGACAATTCTTGCAAGAGACGTTGCTAAAAAGGTTGAAAGCGAAATGGATTATCCAGGACAAATTAAAGTAAATATTATTAGAGAAACAAGAGTAGTTGACTACGCAAAATAAATAGAAGAGAGGGTAACCTCTCTTTTATTAGTTTATAACAATTTATAAAAAAATAAACCCCTTGGTAGTTAACCAAGGGGAAGATACCTATTCTTCTTAGCGATGCGGATTGAGTAACAGTTACTCGCTCATAGAAATGTCTTTGGCCTTGCACCATTCCTTAAAGGTAAGGTTGAAGCCGCTCTCGTTCGTGAGCTGGGTAAAAGAATACATGTTCCCGTTGTTATTCATCGGTAGCATGTACATGACATCTATAGAGGTGTCATGAAAGTAGTAGACAACATCAGGACCAGAATAGTCCTCGATGTCACTATGGTCAATGACCTCACGCAAAACACATTTTAGCATAATTGCTCCTAACTATTTATAAATAGGTATCTTTTTGGAGAGTAGCAATAGCTACAAGAAAAACAAAGTTGTTACATAATTTCTCCTTTCATCAGAATTTGGTCTACTATTAATTATACCACAAAATAGAAGAAAATCAAAATTTAGAAGATTTAAATTTGCTGAAGTATTTGATTATTTTTAATATTTATAGTATGATATTAAGGTAAATTATATTAGAAAGAAGGATTTATATGAAAATATTAGCAGTAGGAGACTTGGTAGGTTCAGTAGGGGTAAAAAAATTAAAAGCTGAGCTATCAAAAATAAGAGAAAATGAAAAAATTGATTTTGTAATAGTAAATGGTGAAAATGCTGGAGAGGGTATGGGAATAACTAAAAAGAATTTTGATGATATATTAGAAGAAAATGTAGATGTAATAACAATGGGAAACCATACTTGGGGTAAAAAAGATATATTTAATTTCATAAATCATCCAAAACTATTAAGACCAGCAAATTATGCCAAAGGAGTTCCTGGTAAGGGATATAATATTTATGAATGCATGGATAAAAAAATAGCAGTAATAAATTTAATAGGAAGAGTAGATGTAAATGTATTGTCTGAGAATCCATTTTTAGTTGCAAAAGATATAATAGAGAAAATAAAAGATAAAACAGATATGATAATAATAGATTTTCATGCTGAAGCAACAGCAGAAAAAATTGCACTTGGATATTATCTAGATGGAAAAGTTACAGCAATTTTTGGAACACATACACATGTACAAACAGCAGATGAGACTATATTAGAAAATGGAACTGGATATATAACTGATATAGGAATGACAGGACCTAAAAAGTCAGTAATAGGAATGGATGTATCAGCTTCTATAAAAAGATTTGAAACAACACTTCCTGAAAGATATAGAATAGCTGGAGGAGAAACAATACTAAATGGTGTTATTTTTGATGTAGATAATAGTACTAATAAAGTGAAAACAATAAAAAGAATCAGAATGTAACATTTTTTTGTCGAAAAAGAAAATATATTGCGATGAAATCTCCTAAAAATTTCCAGAAAAGTATTTACATTTATTTCCAGATATTGTAAAATACAAATTGTAAAAGTTGCAACAACAAAAATAAAAATTATAGGAGGCAAAAGAAAATGGAAATTTTAAAGATTTCATCAAAATCAAATCCAAATTCAGTAGCAGGAGCAATTGCTGGATTGGTAAAAGAATCAAACAAAGCAGAGATGCAAGCAATTGGAGCAGGAGCATTAAATCAGGCAGTAAAGGCGGTGGCAATAGCAAGAGGTTTTGTAGCACCATCAGGAGTCGACTTAGTTTGTATTCCAGCATTTGCAGAAGTTGAGGTAGAAGGAGAAGATAGAACAGGAATAAAACTAATTGTAGAATCAAGAAGTTAATAAGGAAATATAATTACAGGCTATAAATTAGCCTGTTTTTGTTTTTAAAAGAAAAAATTTTCACAAATTATAATATTACTTGAAATTTTTATTAAATTAATGTATTATACTTATGTACAGAGGTGAATTATGAAATCAAATTGGATAAAATATGTTTTTGTAATATTTATAATTTTAATTTTGGGAGTTGCGATATATATAATTAGACAAGATGAAGAAGTAAAAAGACAAGAAGAGGAGTATACTGCAAGTAACCAAGATGATAGAGTAAAAGAATTAAAGTTAGGTATAGCAGGATTTGATACAATAAATCCTATTCTTAGTAAAAACAAAAATGTTCAAAATATTACTAAGTTAATATATGAACCATTAGTGAATTTAACTTCTGATTATAAAGCAGAGCCATGTTTAGCAACAGAATGGGCAAAAGATGGTAATTCATATTTAATTAAATTAAGAGAAAATGTTAGATGGTCTGACGGACAAGCTTTTACTGCAGAAGATGTAAGATTTACAATAGATAGGTTAAAAGATTCAGATACTATTTATTCTGCAAATGTTCAAAATGTAGTGGGAGTAGATATTATAGATGACTATACAGTAAGAATAAATTTAGATAGTAATGTTCCATTTTTTGAATATAATCTGACATTTCCAATATTATCTAGTACTTATTACCAAGGAGAGGATTTTGCAACATCAAGTAAAAATAGTTCTCCTGTTGGAACAGGTATGTTTAAAATAACAGATGTTCAAAGCTCTTATATAACATTATCAAAAAATAATAGTTATTGGAACAAAGAAAAAGATAGTGTGCTAGAAACAATTACTGTTAATTTATATTCTTCTATTGGTGAGTTATATAATAGCTTTAAAGTAGGTGGATTAGATTTAATTGCAACTGATAATGAAAATATTCAAGATTATATTGGAACAATTGGTTATACTCCTAGAGAAATAAAAGGAAGAGAACATACATTTTTAGCATTAAATATGTCTAATAATTTGTTGAGCAGGCCAGAAGTTAGAAAGGCAATTTCATACTCTATAGACAAAGATAATATCAATTCAAATACATTAAATGGTAAATGTATTACAAGTAGCTTTCCTTTAGATTATGGTAATTGGCTTGGTCAAAACCAAGACACAAGTAGTGGATATAATAGAGAGCAAGCAAATAAAGAATTAACAGATGCAGGGTGGACTTATAGAAGTGGTTCTTGGCAAAAAACAGAAAATAGGAGAACAGTAAGAATAGAACTTAATTTGTTAGTAAGAGCAAGCGATAGTACAAAAGTTGCTGTTGCACAAAATATAGAGTCTCAATTAGAAGCTCAAGGAATCAGAATAAATATAGTACAAGCTAATGATGAACAATATAATGAAGCAATAAATAATAAAAATTATGATATTGCTCTATGTTCAATGACATTATCACCAAGTCCTAATTTAGATACTTTTTTCGGAGAAGGAAATATTGCAAATTATTCTAATGAAGAAGTAACAAATTTATTAAATGAAACAAAAAATACAACAGATGAAAATGTATTGTTACAAGATTACCAAAGATTAGCTGAGATTTATAAAACAGATATGCCTTATATAAGTTTGTATAATAATAAATATACAATTGCTTATAGTTCAAGCCTAGTAGGAGATATAACACCAACATGGTTTAACCAATTCTATGGAATTGAAGGCTGGTATAAATAAAAATAAAAAAATTTAAAAAAGTTATTGACAAAACAAATATTTGGTATATAATAACAATATCAAACAAAAGTTCAATAAGATTAAGGAGGAAAAATAATGGAAGAAAACGCAGAAAAGAGAAAAGCTTTAGAGGTGGCTATGAGCCAAATAGAAAAACAATTTGGAAAAGGTTCAGTAATGAAACTTGGAGATTTTAAAGCTATGGAAGTAGAAGCAATACCAACTGGAGCTTTAAGCTTAGATATAGCATTAGGTATAGGTGGAGTTCCAAGAGGTAGAATTATAGAAATATTTGGACCAGAATCTTCTGGTAAAACAACTTTAGCATTACATATAATTGCAGAAGCACAAAAAATGGGAGGAGAAGCAGCATTTATCGATGCAGAACATGCTTTAGACCCAGTTTATGCAAGAAAATTAGGTGTAGATATAGATGATTTAATCGTTTCACAACCAGATACAGGTGAACAAGCATTAGAAATTACAGAAAGTTTAATAAGAAGTGGAGCTTTAGATGTAGTAGTTGTAGACTCTGTTGCAGCATTAGTTCCAAAAGCTGAAATAGATGGAGATATGGGAGATTCTCATATGGGACTTCAAGCAAGACTTATGTCTCAAGCATTAAGAAAACTTGCAGGAGCTATTAATAAATCTAAAACAGTTTTAATATTTATAAACCAATTAAGAGAAAAAATTGGAGTTATGTTTGGAAATCCAGAAACAACAACAGGTGGACGTGCTTTAAAATTCTACGCATCTGTTAGAATGGATATAAGAAGAATAGAAAATATTAAACAAGATGGAGAAATAAAAGGAAATAGAGTTCGTGTTAAAGTAGTTAAAAATAAAGTTGCTCCACCATTTAGAGAGGCAGAATTCGATATAGTTTATGGACAAGGTATTTCTAAGGAAGGAAATATTCTAGACATGGCAGTTAACCTAGATATTGTTGACAAAGCTGGTTCTTGGTTTAGTTATAATGGTGAAAGAATTGGTCAAGGTAGAGAAAATGTTAAAAAATATCTAAAAGAAAATCCAGATGTTATGGATGAAATTGAAGGTAAAGTTAGAGACAATTTTGCTAAAGCTTTTGAACAAAGTTTAGGAGAAGACCTACCAAGCAAAGAAGACGATGATGACGAAGAATAATTAAATAAGGGATTAAAATATAGGGGCTAATATAGATAAATATATTTTATATTTATCTATATTTAGTCTTTTTTTAGATTTTTACTTGACACGTGCAATCTATACGTGTTATATTATAAGGAGGAAAGCAAATAATATGAAAAGATATTCACCAAAAAAAGTAATAAAAACATTAAAAAAAGATGGATGGATTGAAAAAAGAACAAGAGGCAGCCATCATATATTTACAAAAGAAGGAGAAGAAAAAGTAGTGACTGTGTCTACAAGTAAAAACCCAATTCCACAAGGTACGTTAAAGAACATAGAAAGACAGTCAGGAATAAAATTTAGTTAGGAGAGATGGTTATGAAAGAAAGTTATGAATTTACAGCTATTTTTGAATATGCAAAAGATGGAATTAATATTAGATTTCCAGATATAGATGAAGCTATTTCTTGTGCTAGCACAACAAAAGAAGCATTAAAGAATGCAAAAGAGGTATTAGAATTAACATTATATAATAGAGAAGAAGAAGGAATAGAAATACCAGAAGCTACACCATTAGAAAAAATTAAATGCAGTGAAAATGAAAAAACAGTAAATGTAAGTGTATGGATGCCTTTAGTTAGAAGTGAGATGGAAGAACAATCAGTAAAGAAAACACTTACAATTCCACAATGGTTAAATAAATTAGCAGAAGAGCAAAATGTAAATTTTTCAAAAGTATTACAAGCAGCGTTAAAAGAATATCTAAAAATAAAAAGGATTTTATAGCATGTTTAGTGGTTGTTGCAAATTTTGCGACAACCACTTTTGAAAAAATTTGAAATTTTGATACAAGGTATTTACAAGTAATATATTTTTGTATAAAATATATTCATAATAACATAAGAATAATAAAACAAAAATAAGAAATAATAACAAAAGAGAAGGAGAAAAAGCAGATGACTAGAGCACTTGAAAGTCTTGAGCTGTATATATATATATATAAGTAGGTTATTAGTAAATAATAATAGAATAAATATAGATGAGAAGATAGTGATGAGACCTAAAAAAATAGGTTTTACTGCTGTCTTTTTTGCGTTTTGTTATTAAATTTTAAATATAAAAAAATAGGAGGAAAATTAAAATGAAAGAAAAAACATTAAAAATAAAAGAACGAGGAATTACACTTATAGCATTAGTGATAACTATAATAGTTTTGCTTATTTTAGCACGGAGTAAGCATTGCAATGCTAACAGGAGAAAACGGAATACTAACTCAGGCACAAAATGCAAGAGATGAAACAAGGTCAGGAGCAGTAGAAGAGGCAAAAGATTTGTGGAAGAATACTCAAGCTTTAGATAAAGGAACAGGCGGTGATGATGCACAAAGTTTAGATGAATTATTAGCAGATTTAGAAGAACAAGGATTATTAACAAAGGATGAAGTTGCAGAAGTAAAAAGAACAGGAAGCGTAACAATAGTAGAAGGAAAACCGATAGATTTTGGATTAACAATAGGAAGTGTATATACTGATGATATGATAGGGCAAAATGTAACATATTCTGCAAATGGACAAAGTGATTGGATTATTTTTGGAAAAGACACAAATGGAAATATACTTTTAACAACAGCAAAGCCAATAGATAATGCGTATGAACTTTATGGGGGTGCTGAAAATTGGTTAAATTATGAAAATGACCTAAATGTTGCTTGTTCAGGATATGGAACAACAATACAAGGAAAAGAAGTAACTTCAAGAAGTATAACGATGAATGATATAAATTATGTATCAGGTTTTGATGTAAGCAAATTAAATTTTGATACTTATACATTTGGAACAGTACAAAATTATGCAGGTAAACAAGTTAATTATTATTTTCCAAGTTTAGATGCAGAATCAAATGATTATTGGCAAAAACCATCAAGTAATAATACAGCTTCTTTTGATAATAACTGGTATGGCTACTATTATAATATGGATACTGGAGAATTGGTATATTATTATTCAGGAACTGGAGGAGATTATCCAGATGCAACAGATTTTATAAAGAATTCTGATAAAGTTCAATATATATGGGGAGAAAATTCAGAAGATACAGCATTTGATGAATATTTGGTCGCTTCTCGTTCGGTCATTGTGGACTCCAGCTTCGCACAATTCTTTGTAGCTGGTGTAGGACGCAGTGGAGTAAGCGCGAACGACTACTACTTGTGCGATGGGTATGCTAGCACTGGCTATGACTACGAAGAGAGAGGTTCGTTTGGTATCCGCCCAATAGTGGTTCTACCATCTGATATCGAAGTTGAACAAAACGAAAGTGGATTATATGACATTGCTTATTACTGATATCCGGACATAATTGATGGAAAACAACAAAATGGCCAATCTTAGAATGAGCTTGTCAAGATTAGTGTGTAAATTTTTTATTATTTTTATTGAGATAGAGAAATTTTGTTTCTCTATCTTTTAAATTTTTTTACTAAATAAGAGAAGATGGAAGTAATGTTACAGTTGTAGAAGAATAGATAAAAGAAAAATACACTTATTAAAATGATATAAGTGTATTTTTGTTTATATTTCTTTTTCATTTACAGTTTCTGTAACTGGTACTTCTTGAGAATGATTTTGAATAAGTCTAAGAATAAATCTACTAACTGGTCCTGCAACTAAAATATTTAAGAAAAACGCAGCACAGAAGTTTCTTGGCCATCTAATAAAGAATTCTATAAAAATTGTGTGTAAATTATCTCCACCAAGAAGACCACCAATTATAGTCATAACAAGAGACATCATTGTAACAATAAAGAAACAGTTAAATAGTATATATGAATTTTTACTATCAGTTTCTTTAACAAATTTTCCAAGTAAGATATGATTAATTTTTCCCACAATAAATGTTTCCAAAAGATATGCAATAATTAATGTTACTGGAAAAGCAACTATGGCAGTTCTAATAGAGCTTAAATTAAAACCTCCTAAGTGAATAGAAATGTTTAGAAGTCCCATAAAAAATACCATAATCATACACATACAAATACCAAATACGATACCTTCTTTTTTATTTGTTGGCATATAAATTCCTCCTTTCATTCTATATTTTTTCATAAATAAACTCTGCAGTTTATTAAGTTACCACTATTTATTTTATCATGTTTTTTTATTTCGTGTAATAGTTTTTTTGAAAATTTTTTCTTTTTTATTTTCTTGATATTTTAGGTGAGTTATAGTAAAATAATAAAAAATAGTTAAGTAAAAGAGGACGTTATGATAAAATTAGTAGCAAGTGACATTGATGGAACTATAATATATAACGATAATAAAATATCACCCCAAAATATAGAAACAATAAAGAATCTAAATAAAACAAATATAATTTTTGTAATATGCACAGGAAAAACCTATCTTTTAATGAAAGATATTTGTAAAAAAATAAAAGCTGACTATGGAATATTTGGTAATGGTACACAAATAATTGATTTTAGGACAGGAAAAGAAATTAAAAGAAATGTTTTAGGCGAAAAAGAAATAGAAACATGTATTGAAATTGCTAGAAAAAATAGTCTACATATACATATTTATACAGATAAAGGAATAGTAGCAGAAGAAAGTTTAAGATATATGGCTTACAGAAATTATATGTTATATAAAGAAGAAATAGATTTTGATGTGGTTAAAGATATAGAAAAATTCATAAAAGATAAAAAAATAAGTGTATTAAAATTAATAATATCAGGAGAAAAGAATTTGAGTGATATAGAACAAAAAATATCACAAGAGGGAAATTTAACAATTACTAGAATATGTAAATATAATGGATACATGGATAAAACAATAGATAGAGAATATGGATATTTGGATATAGTTCCTAGAAATACAACTAAGTATACTTCTTTAAAACAATTATGTGAAGAATTGAACATACAAAAAGAAGAAGTAATGGCAATAGGAGATAATATAAATGATATAGCTATGATAGAGAATGCAAAAATTGGTGTTGCAATAGGAGGAGGTTATGAAGATGTAGCCCAAAAGGCTTCCTATGTAACAAAAAGATCTGCAAAAGATGGAGGTTTTGCAGAGGCAATAAATAAATTTATTAAAATGTAGAAAGGAAAAATATGTATACAGTAGAAGAATTTGATAGAGAAAAAACAAGAGTATTAAGATATATATTATATAAAAAAAGAACTGAACATGAGATAAGAACTAAATTTGGGAAGACTATAGAAGAAAACATGTTAGACGATATTATAGAATATTTAAAAGAAGCAGGATATATAAACGATAAAGAATATATAAGAAAAACTGTAAATAATTTTATGGCTTTAAAAAATTTATCAATAAGAGAAATGAAATATAAATTATTAGCCAAAGGATTAAGTAAAAATGATGTGGAAGATTATATTTATGAAAATAAGGAAGAATTAGAAGATTATGAGACAAAGTCAGCGGAGAATATTATTTATAAAAAATCTACTTCTATGGAAAAAGATGAAATAAAACAATTTTTATTAAAAAAAGGTTATAAACAAGAGAACATAAATAGAGCAATGGAGGAATAAATAATGGCAATTCTAACTTTAGAAACACAAAAATATGCAATTAAAATAGATAATTTTGAAGGTCCTTTAGATTTATTATGTCATTTAATAGATAAAAATAAAATGAACATTTATGACATAAATTTAAGTCAAATAACAGACCAATATATAGATTATTTAAAAGAACAAGAAAAACTAAATTTAGAAATAGCAAGTGAATTTCTAGTCATGGCATCTACATTATTATATTTAAAATCTAAAAATTTACTTCCAAAACAAGAAGAGGAAGAAGAAGAGATAACAGAAGAAGAATTGATCAGAAGAATTATAGAATATAAGAAGTTTAAAGAAATAAGTAAGGTTTTAAAGCAAAATTATTTAGAATATTCAAATAGATATTATAAACTACCAGAAGAAATAGAACTTCCAAAACAAAAGATAGAAAAAGATTATGATAAAGATGTTATACCAGATATTTATAAGAATGTAATAGAAAAAAATGAACAGAAAATAAATCAAAATGCTAAAAATATTGAAAAAATAGCAATTACTGATAATTACACAGTTGCAAGTAAGGTAAGACAGATGTTTAAAGTATTGGTAAAACAAAAAAGCTTTATATTTAATAAATTATTTTCTTTAAAGAAACATAATAAACAAGAAGTTGTGACAGCTTTCTCAGGATTATTGGAATTATCAAGAAGAAGTAAAGTGAAAACAGACCAAGAAGAATTATTTGGAGATATCTTAGTAAAAAAATCAAATAAAAAAGCTGTAAATGATAAATAAATTTAATGAAATATGTTTAAAAAAGAAATTTTTGGAAAAACTAATATAAATCCTCTAAGAAGGAGGGAAATATATTGGTTTTTCTTTTTTTAGTAATAACAATATTTTTATTATTAGTATTTTCAAAAATAAGAGTTGAAGTAGAAAACTTTAAGTTTATATCTTCTTTGCCAAAACATGTAAACAAAGACTATTTAATAAGTTTTAAATTATGTATTTTAAAAAAGATTCCAATAATAAAAATAAAGATAACGGATGAGAAAATAAAAAAATTAAAGCTTAAAGAAAAATTAGAAAAAGTAGATATTAAGAAACTAGAAAAAGATATAAGTATAAAGGAAATAAAAGAAGTTTCTAGGAAAAGTAAATTTATAATAAGAAAATTCAATTTAAAAATAGAAATAGGAACAGAAAACGCGAGTATTACAGCATTTATTATTCCACTGCTTAGTAATTTAGTTTCATTTATATTAAGAAATAGAGTTATAGATTATAAAAATCAAAAATTTAATATAAAACCATTATTTTTAAATAAAAATCTGGTTAATATAGAATTTTCAGGTATATTTGAGATAAAAATGATACATATTATAAATATAATATATATCTTAAATAAGAAAAAAGGAGAGGATAAAAATGAGCGAACATCCAATAGAAGGTCTTATGCTTACAGCTATGAATAGTATTCAAGACATGGTAGATGTAAATACAATTATAGGTGAGCCTATTGAGACATCAAACAATATTGTGATTATTCCAATATCAAAGGTTTCATTTGGATTTGCAGCAGGTGGAAGTGAATTTAGTGGTGAGACTATAAATGAATATAGCAAGAAAGAAAAAGAAGAAGAAATACAATATAGGTTACCGTTTGGTGGTGGAAGTGGTGCAGGTGTTACAATAAACCCGATAGCTTTTTTAGTAATACAACCTAATAATGTAAAACTTATGCCTGTGACACATAGTTCATCACTGGATAAGTTATTAGATTATGTTCCAGATTTAATTGAAAAGACAAATAATATTATGAATAGATGCATTCAAAATAAGAAAGAACAAACAAACCAAATATTAAAAGAAATGCAAAAGAAACATGATAAAAATATGAAAAAACAACAAGATGATAAAAAAGAAATAGAAAGAAAAATAGATGAAAGTACTAAGAAAATAACAGAAGATAGGAAAGAAAAAAACAAAGTAGAAGATGATATAGACTATGAATTTGAATATGATGAAACTCTAGAAGATGAGTGAGAATTTTAGGGACGGGTCATTTTTGTTTCACATTATACGAAATGAGACAAAAATTCCCCGTCCCTATTTTGTTTAATTTAGCTTCTTAATAAATCAACCCAAGAATAATATACTTTCTTTATGATAGAAAATAAACCAATTTTTTCTACATCATCTTTTGCAATAATATCAACAGTAGATAAAACTTCGCCATCAAGAGTGAAAGAAACTTCACCAAGTTTTTGACCTTTGGTTACAGGTGCAGATACATTTTCTTCTAAAGTAATAGTCTGTTCTATATTTTTATCTGAACCTTTTTCAAGTAATGTACCACTATTTTCTTTTAAAACCGCTTCTACTTCATCTTTAGTTCCTTTATTTACAGATACTGTTTTTACTACATCATCTTTTTTGCCAAATTCTTTATATGAAAAAGTATTAAATCCGTAATCTAAAAGCTTTGTAGCATCTTCAAACCTTATTTTGCTAGAAGGAGCTTTCATAATAACAGCAATCAAAGATAAATCATCACGAGTAGCGCTAGCAGATAGATTGTATAAGGCAAGAGAAGTAGAGCCTGTTTTTAAGCCAGTTGCACCTTTGTAATTTTTGATAAGTTTATTTGTATTTGAAAGTTGGGATTTTCCATCTCTTAATGTATCCATCCAAATAGTGGTATATTTTGTAACATCAGGATGATTTTTTAAAAGTTCTCTAGACATTAATGAGATATCATAAGCGGAAGTTACATGACCATCTTCATCTAATCCGTGACAGTTTTTAAAAGTAGTATCATTCATTCCTAGTTCTTTTGCTTTATCATTCATCATTTGAACAAAAGCTTCTTCAGTTCCTGCGATATACTCGGCCATTGCTACTACGCAGTCATTTGCAGAGTTTACACAAATTGCTTTTAACATTTCATCTACTGTTAATGTTTCTCTAGGGTCAAGCCATATTTGAGATCCTCCCATAGAAGCAGCATTTTCACTACAAGGTACTTCATCTGTTAAATTAATTTTTCCACTGTCTAGAGCTTCCATAATAAGGAGTATACTCATAACTTTAGTTACAGATGCTGGGTGTAATTGCTCATGAATATTATAAGCATATAAAACTTGCCCGGTAGATTGTTCTATTAAAATTGCAGAGCCACAATCTAATCCTAAAAAATTATCTTCCGCAATCTCAGAATTTGTTTCTTCTACTGTTATTTCATTGGTATTAGTGTTGTTATTTGTTGAATTAATACTAATAGAATTTGTTTCGCTGTTTGAATTTGTACTATTATTTGTGTTTTGGATACTATTTGCATTATTATTAAAAGTATCATTTACAATATTTCCAGAAGTTTCAAGAGAGTCAGACCAAATGTAACCTAATTCACTTGCAAAGCAAGGAATTACAAAATATGAAAAACAAATAGTAAAAACAATAAAAAGACTAAAACTTAATTTAAAAACTCTCATAAAAATCCCTCCAATTAATACTAAAATATATTCATTTTAAATAATATTATGAATAAACAAAGAACTTTGATTGACAATTTAAAGAGAAATAGTATATTATATTTCTATAAAAAGAAAATAAGGGGGATTTAGAAAATGAAAGAAGATGAAAAAGAGGAAGAAGTTAAATCTAGCGAGCAAAACGAAAAAACTGTAGAAGCCAAAGAAGGAGAAAATGATGTAAGGGAAAACAAAGAAAAAACAAAAAAATCAAAGAAAAAAGCAATTATTATAGTTATAGTATTAGTAGTTTTAATAGTAGCAGGAGTTGGAGGATTTTTCTTATATAAGTATATAGAATTAAAAGCGCCATTAGAAAGTGAGTGGGGAGAAACTTATTATTCTTATTTAAAAGAAGGAACAATTGAAGGAACAAAATCTAAAGAGGATATAGGATTTGCTGATGGTATGGAAAATACAAAAATAGAGTTTGCAGAAATTGAAAATGAAGAAAATCCTGTAATGATTGTTTCATATAATAAAGAAGATGAAACTTATAATAATATATACAAAATAGAAGAAGGAAATGTAACTTATACAAAAATAGAAGAGCCATCAGATATAGAATTATTATATAGTATAGAAGAAAAATTATATCGTTTATATGCACATATAGAAAATGAAACACAAGATAAATATGAGCCAGTAAGTAATATAATAAATCCAAATAAGGAAGAAAAACTTCCGGAATATACAATAACAAAAGGAGAAGAAACTACTCAAGAAACATCTACTGGAGATACAATAACAATATCAAAATATGATGAGACATTTATAAGACCAGAAGTAGAAAAAAGTACTGTAGTTGATTTTAATACTAATTTAAGTGAAGAAGACATGAAAGATGCTATGCAAAATGCAGTAAATGGATATAAGCCTCAAGATGAGATTGTAACAGAAGAAGTAAAAGAAGAGATAACTAATAAAGAAGAAGAATTAACAAACAAAAAAGAAGAAATGCAAACAGCTAAAGAAGAATTAGAAAGACTTGAAGAAGAAAAAATAAAAATAACTCAAGCAAATGTTCAAGAAAAATTAGGAGAACATTTAAAATGGTTTAGCTTTTTATATTGTGGACCACTTTATGGACATAATGAGGTATATGATATACAATATAGAACAGGAGAAGTTACAATTCCTGGAACTATTGATGGTTATTCAGTAGAAGAACTTGTTGGAGCTAAAAGTATTCAAGATATGAGAGAAAATATAGAAAAATACATGACATCAAATGCAATTTCTAAAACCAAAAGTGAAAGTATATGGTATTCACCAGGTCAAGATTTTGATGACTTTCTACATGATTATAATGGAAAAGTTTATTTTGTTATAGATGGAATTGGCGGAGGACCATATATAAAAGAAGAAAATGCCAAAGTATTAAGCTCCGAAGATGGTATAACAAAAATTCAATTAGAAGATATTGCCTCATTAGGAGAGATATTAGAAGCTAGAATTACTTTAACAGTAGAATATGATAAGGAAACAGAAACATATATGATAACAGATTGTGATATAATAAATGTACAGTAGATAGGATTATTCCTATCTACTTTTAAATAGCTTTTAATGAATTAATAGTAACTGTAACACTTGAACCATCTGTTGAAGCTTTGATTTTTATATCATTTCCAGTGTTATTTACAAATTTAAGGTCATAACTACCATAAGCAACAGCTGCATCTTTTCCATCTTTAACATATGGAACATCATTACTATGTTCATGTCTTTCTGTTACTTTTAATGAAGAAACAGCTAAAACTGCATTGTAAAGAGTGCTACTTACTTGGCAATTTCCACCACCTAAGCCTTTTGTCTTATTACCATTATGGTCGTAAACATCCGCTTCTTGATATCCTTTAGATGAAGTTGCTTTTCCTACTGTACTACAAAAAGAAAAAGTACTGCCATTTTTTACAGTAGTATTATTTAAAGTATTACAAGTAATTTTAATGTTATTTTGTCTTGCAGAGTCTTTGGAATATATTTTAGTTGAAAAAGTTGCAATTTGTTCTTCTTTATATTGTTGCTCTTTTGGCTTTTCTTCCGTAACTTCATTATTATTTTGAGTATTTTCTTTTTCTTGCTTTTCTTGTTCTTCTGATGTTTGATTTTCCGCTGAAGTGTTTTCTTCTTGTGTATTATTTTCTTCATTATTAGCGTTAGTAGAAGTTCTATTTGCTTCATAGTTTGATTCGTTATTGTTTTTAGTTGATGTGAAATAATAGTATACTCCAACATCAAATAAAACAACTAATAAAAGTATCAATAAAATCCAAGATTTATTTTTCATTTTTATCACCATTTTTATTTTAACCAGAACAAAATATATTATTAATCCAAAAAATTCATTAAAATTTTTAAAAATATTGACGTATATTATAATATATAAACATTTGGGAAAAGTATTGACGTGGATGTGTTTTTTCCTAAAAACAATTGACTTTTTTGTAAAATAAAAGTATAATTAATATGTATTAAAATTTTAAGGAGATATATTATGCTTGCAAAATATTGGAAAAAAATAGGAATGTTAATATTAATAATAGCATGTGTATTTAATATAATGAGTAAGTTAGTGCATAAATTATCATTAAATAAAGAAATGTTATATTCAGCAGAATATATGTATGAGCAGCAACAAAATAGTTCAAATGAAGAAAATCAAACAAATTAATGAAAATTACTTGAAAAAAAATAAAAAATATGTTATTATAAGAAACAGTCATGTTATTTAAATTAAAGAGAGGTGAACAAAATGAAAAAAGATATACAACCAGAATACAACCAAACAACTATTACATGTGCTTGTGGTAATGTTTTAGAAGTTGGTTCAACTAAAAAAGATTTAAAAGTAGATGTATGTTCAAAATGCCATCCATTCTGGACAGGAAACTTAAGACAAGACACAGTTGGTGGTAGAGCAGACAGATTTAAAAAGAAATATGGTCTTGAGTAATAAAAAAGATAGGGATTTTTGGGGTAGAAAGTTTATTTCTACTCCATTTTGTTTTTACTTGCAAAATTTTTAAAAATATAATAAAATATGCAAGCAGGAGGTATAAAATGGATACAAGAAACGAAGTAAAAGTGCAAGAAGAATACATAGCAAAGTTAAGGAAGTTAAATGAAGGAAAGAACCTTAAATATAATATATTAACAATGGGCTGTCAATTAAATGAAAATGATAGTGAAAAATTATGTGGAATGCTTGAAGAAATAGGGTACAGTAAAACTGATAATGTAAAAGAAACAGACATAGCTTTATTTAATACATGTTGTGTAAGAGAAAATGCAGAAGATAAATTATTTGGGAAACTTGGAGAATTAAAGAGATTAAAAGAAGAAAAAGGGCTTATAATTGCAATCGGTGGTTGTATGATGCAAGAAAAACATATAACAGATAAAATAAAAGAGAGCTATCCTTTTGTAGATATAATTTTTGGGACACATACATTATATAAATTTCCTGAAGATTTATATAGAGCAATAGAAGAAAAAAGAAAAATAGAAGATGTTATAGATGTTGATGGAGAAATTTATGAAGGTTTGCCTATTAAAAGAGATAGTAAAATAAAAGCATCTGTAACTATAATGAATGGTTGTAATAACTTTTGTACATATTGTATAGTTCCTTATGTACGTGGAAGAGAAAGAAGTAGAAGTCCTAAAGATATTATAGAGGAAGTAAAATCTTTAGCAAAAGAAGGTTATAAAGAAATAACTTTACTTGGTCAAAATGTAAATTCATATTTAAGAGTAGAAAAAGAAAAAAATATTCCAATTGAAGAATATGAAGGAGTAAATTCATTTGCAACTTTATTAAGAGCAATAAATAAAATAGATGGAATAGAAAGAATACGTTTTGTATCACCACATCCAAAAGATTTTACAGATGATGTAATAGATGCAATTGCTGGTTGCAAGAAGGTTTGTAAGTTAATACATTTACCGCTTCAATCAGGGAATACCAAAGTATTAAAAGAAATGAATAGAAAATATTCAAAGGAACAATACTTAAACTTAGTAGATAAAATGAAAAAGAAAATTCCAAATTTAACTTTATCAACAGATATAATAGTAGGATTCCCAGGTGAGACAGATGAAGAGTTTGAAGATACTTTAGATGTTGTAAGAAAAGTAAAATTTGAACAAGTATATATGTTTATATATTCAAGAAGAGTTGGAACACCAGGAGATAAAATGCCAAATCAAATACTTGAAGAAATAAAACATAAAAGATTTGATAGATTAAAAGAGTTAGTTGAGAGTCAGATAGAAGAAAATAACCAAAAATATGTAGAAACAGTACAAAAAGTGTTAGTAGAGGGAGAAAGTAAAAATAATCCAAATATGTTAACTGGAAGGACAGATAGTAATAAAGTTGTTATATTTGAAGGAGACAAAAAATTAATTGGAGAAATGGTAAGTTTAAAAATTGTATCAGAACATATGTGGTACTTAAAAGGAGAAGTAAATGAATGAGGAAGTTTTAAAACAATTAGTTAAAGAGGTCTTAAATGGTAATATGAGCCTAAGAGAAATAGAATCAAAATATCATATTGATAGAGAAAGATTTAAAAGATTGGCTATTGAGCTTTTAAAAGATAGACCAGACCTAGTAGAAAAGTTTCAAAAAAGACTTTCTACAAATAAAGAATTTTCAAAAATTGAACTAGGAGAAGAAGAAATTAGAAATGCTTTTTCTAGACTAGTAAATGGAGAAAAAGGACTGATGGATTTAGCAGCAGAAATAGGTATATATTATCAAACATTAAGAGAAAGAATTATAGAGTATGTAAATAACTCACAAGATGAAGAAATTAAAAGAAGATACGTTGAATATAAACAAAAAATTAATCCAGATTATTCTTTTATAAACTTTAAAGCTTTAATAATCGAAATGATAAAAGATGATATGAGTCAAAGTGAAATTGCAAGGACATATGGAATTCCACCAAGGACAGTAAGTAGAGAGCTAGATAAATTAAAAGATGACGAATATTATGAGTCATTATATAGAATTGGAAAAGAACATTCTGATAGAAAAATGAAAAGGAAGCCTTTTACGAATTTGGAATTATATCTAATTGATAATACATTAAGTGGATTTGATGAAGGTCCAGTTATTATTGATGATAGTATACCCAAGGCAAAACTAGAATACTTAAAACAAAAGAAAATATTAGAAAAAGCAGATAGTATTGAAGGTACTAATAAAGATAAAGCAAAAGCATTAGGCATTAGTGTTAGTACTTTAAGAAGAATGAGAATAAAAGTAAAAGAATATGAAAAGTTAGAAGAACAAGAAAATGAAGAAGGAAAGGAAGATAGATAAAAATGGCAGAATATTCACCTATGATGCAAAGATATTTAGAAACAAAAAAAGAATACCAAGATTGTATATTATTTTATCGTTTAGGAGATTTTTATGAAATGTTCTTTGATGATGCAATTACAGCATCAAGAGAACTAGAACTTACATTAACAGGAAAAGATTGTGGACAAGAAGAAAGAGCACCGATGTGTGGGATTCCACATCATGCAGCAGAAATATATATATCAAGATTAATAGCAAAAGGATATAAAGTTGCTATATGTGAGCAATTAGAAGATCCTAAAAAAGCAAAAGGAATAGTAAAAAGAGGAGTAATAAGAGTAGTAACACCAGGAACATTAGTAGATAGTAATATGCTAGAAGAGAGAAAAAACAATTATATAATGTCTATATATAAAACTGGTATATATTATGGAATAAGTATATGTGATATATCAACTGGAGAATTTTATTCAGCTGAAATAAAAGATAATTATAATTTCCCAATGTTATTAGATGAGATTGCAAGATATACTCCATCAGAACTTGTTGTTAATTCTATGATGGCAGATTGTATAGAAGAAATGGGTAAAATAAAAGAAAGATTTGAAAATATATATGTTACTAAATTTAATGACAAGTTCTTTATATCTGAACTAAATAACATAAATTTAAGGTTTACTATTGTAGATAATAATGGAAGGAAATTAGAAGATATTTCTGATAAGAAATTGGCTATAAGTTCAATCAATGCTTTAATAGAATATATAGAAGAAACTCAAAAGACTTCTTTAGACCATATAAATAAAATAACAGTTTATCAAATATCTAAATATATGGCATTAGATATAAATGCGAGAAGAAACCTTGAAATTACTGAAAAAATGAGAGATAAGTCTAAAAAAGGAACACTTCTTTGGGTATTAGATAAGACTTCTACATCAATGGGAGGAAGGCTACTTAGAAGATGGCTTAGTGACCCATTAGTAGATGTTAATGAAATTAATAAAAGATTAGATGCTGTAGAGGAATTAAAAAGCGATATTATTCTAAGAGGAGACGTAATAGAAAATTTAAAAAAGGTTTATGATATTGAAAGATTAACAGGAAAAATGGCATATGGAAATGCTAACGCTCGTGATATGATTACACTTAAAAATTCTTTGTTTAAATTACCTGAAGTTAAAAAGATTCTAGCTGATTGTAAATCTGATTTATTAAAAGAACTATATGAAAATTTGGATGAACTTCAAGACATATATGGCTTAATTGAAAAAGCAATAGTAGATGACCCACCAATGACAATAACGGATGGAGGAATTATTAAACTAGGATATGATGATGAAATTGATAAATTAAAAACAGCACAAACAGAAGGAAAGAACTGGCTAATTAAACTAGAGGCAGATGAAAAAGAAAAAACAGGGATTAAGAATTTAAAAGTAGGATTTAATAAAGTATTTGGATATTATTTAGAAGTTACAAAATCAAATTTAAATTTAGTGCCTGAAAGATATATAAGAAAACAAACATTAACAAATGCTGAAAGATATATCACAGAAGAATTAAAAAATCTAGAAAATCAAATATTAGGTGCTGAAGAAAAGGTTGTAAATCTTGAATATGATGCATTTACAAATATAAGACAAGAAATAGCAAAAAATGTAGTAAGATTACAAACTACAAGTGAAGTAGTTTCAACATTAGATGTTTTAGCATCATTTGCAGAAGTTGCAGAAGATATGAATTACTGTAAACCAAATGTAAATAATTTTGGAGTAATAGATATAAAAAATGGACGTCACCCAGTAATAGAAAAAATATTAGGAACAGGAAGTTTTGTTGAAAATGATACTCATCTAGATAAAGATGAAAATAGGTTAGCAATAATTACAGGACCTAATATGGCAGGTAAATCTACATATATGAGACAAGTAGCATTAATTACTTTAATGGCACAAGTAGGAAGTTTTGTACCAGCAGAGTCAGCTACTATTGGAGTGGTAGACAAGATATTTACAAGAGTTGGAGCTTCTGATGATTTAAGTATGGGACAAAGTACATTTATGGTTGAAATGATGGAGGTCGCTAGCATTTTAAAAGAAGCAACACCAAATAGTTTAGTAATTTTAGATGAAATAGGAAGAGGAACTTCTACATATGATGGTTTATCTATTGCATGGGCAGTTGCAGAATATATTGCTGATAAAGAGAAATGTGGAGCAAAAACATTATTTGCAACACACTATCACGAACTAACAGAGTTAGAAGAAAAAATAGAAGGCGTAAAAAATTATTCAATTGCAGTAAAAGAAAAAGGAGAGGACATAATCTTCTTAAGAAAAATAATACGTGGTGGTACTGACGAAAGTTACGGAATACATGTTGCAAGACTAGCTGGAGTTCCAAAAGATGTAACAAACAAAGCAAATAAAATTTTACAATCAATTGAAAGAAAAAATGTTTTAACAGGAAAGAAAGAAGAAAAGAAAGACAAAAAACAAGTAGAAGGACAATTTGATATGTATAATTATAAATTAGCAGAAATAGCACATGAAATAGATAAAATTAATCTAAACGAATTAACGCCGATAGATGCTTTAAATACTTTAGTAAAAATAAAAGAAAAAATGCAATAGCAGGTAAAAACAAAATTTCAATGCTTTTTAATAATTTTTTTCTTATATTAAAATTAAAAAATTGAAACAAAGTATTTACAAATACCTTATTTATATATAAAATATATTTGTGTTAAATCATAAATATATTTTATTTTTTTACTATAAACACGACATAAATAGCGTAAAAGCGATTAAAAAATAGCATAAAAGTAAAATATAAGGAAATAATAAAACAAATGAGGAGAGAAGAAAATGAATTTAAATGAAAGAATCAAAAAATTAAACAAACGGAATTACTCTTATTGCGCTTGTCATAACTATCATTGTCCTTTTAATTTTAGCTGGAGTTTCAATTGCAATGCTAACAGGACAAAATGGAATACTTTTACAAGCACAAAGAACAAAGAATGAAACAGAAAATGCTCAAAAGGAAGAAGAAAATATATTAGCAAATTATGAAAGTTATTTAAATAGTTATAGTGGAGAGAATACAGAATTTACAGATAGTCTAGGAAACAAAGTAATAGTACCAGCAGGATTTAAAGTTTTAAATCCAACTGACAATGTAGAAGATGGAATAATAATAGAAGATGTAAATCATGGAGTAACAGCAGGGAGCCAATTTGTGTGGATACCAGTAAGAACTGGAATAAAGAAAAAAGATGGTTCAACATTTGATGTAATATTAGGAAGATATAGTTTTGATAGTACGACAGGAGAACCAAGTGCATATAATGGAAGTTATACAGAAGATACAGTGACAGAACATACTTATGATAATACTCCGGCAAAAGATATAACAACTTTTATTTCAAAAGTAAATAGTACAGGAGGATATTATATAGGAAGATATGAAGCAAGAACTGCAACAGAAAGAACAGGTGAAACAGCACCAGAGACACAAATAACAGTAAAACCAGATGAGTATGTATACAATTATGTAACACAACTTCAAGCAGCAGATTTAAGTAGAAATATGTACAGTGATAGTAATTTTACAAGTGATCTAATAAATAGTTATGCTTGGGATACTGCAATAGACTTTTTACAAAAATGTGATAATAGAGTAAATAAAACAAAGCCTTATTCACAACAGAATAGTTTAAATCAAAGTTTAGAAAATAAAGGAACAAATGGAACGGAAACAGAAGATGTAATATGTAATATATATGATATGGCTAGTAATTGCTGGGAATGGACCACAGAAACGTATAGCAAGGATTCCAGTCATTGCAGTTACAGAGGAGGCTCTTACAACCTTATCAACTACTACACGACTAATCGCTATGCCAATCCCACATCTCACAGCACGTCTCACAGTTCTTTCCGTCCAATTATATATTTATAAAAATATTTTGAAACTATGTAATTCTAACCAGAGTTATGTACTAAATCGTTTGTGCCTCGCAATAAACGAATGAGCAAATTTACTAAAACCTCATATTATAATATAATTATGCAACCTAAGGGCTGCAAACATATTAAACGTGAGACTTTTTTATTATAAATGAACAATTGATTAAAAAGATGAAACAAGACATGAAGATGAGAAATTTTTCAAAACACACTTACTGTAATCAAAAGAAAAAACAATCTTGCAAAATGTTAAATGTTGTGATATATATAAGAAAAAGATATGAGGAGTGAGTAGTTTGAAATAAAGGCAACCGCAATCCCATTGGCTTTAGAGAGGTTGTTTAAAAAGTATGAAAATTTTAGAAAAATTATGTTTACAAAAACATAATCCCTATTAAATAGCCTCGCTTTAGACAATGGGTAGTTAATAGAGATTTTGAGTGATAGAAGAAATGATTTTATATATGTTATAGTTTTTTTAAAAGAGAAATTACACATCAAAGGAAAGGTTTTGAAATAAAGATAAAAACTTAGAGAAGTAAGTAAAATAATTTATTTACTTCTTTTTTGTAACCTTTTTAAAAATAATGGTATTATAAGTATGTAAGATATCTTAAATAAAGGAGATTTATATATAAATTGAAAGAGCTAAAAGATTATATAGAAAAAGATGAACTTAATATTGAGAGTGTTATTAATGATTATAGCGGTTCTTTATACAAATTTATAAAAAGCCATAGCTATAATTTAAAAATAGAAGATATTGAAGAAATAATTGCAGACACTTTCTTTGTTCTTTGGAAGAATTATAAGAAGATGGATTTAGATGATAAAATAAGTAATTACTTAATTGGAGTTTCTAAAAATATTTTATTTAATAAATTAAGGAAAAATAAAACTAAATTTAATAATGTGAATATAGAAGATTATCAAAACATTTTTAGTACTAAAGAGGATGTAGAAAGTTTATATGAAGAGCAAGATAAAATGAATTTTATTGAAAATATTATTATTGATATGGATAGCGAAAGCAAAGAGATATTTATATTATTTTATTATGAACAAAGAAAGATAAAAGAAATATCTAAAATATTAAATATTAGTGAATCTAAGGTAAAGACAAGACTTCATAGAATAAGGAAAAAGATAAAGAAAGAATTAGAAAAAGGAGGGTATAGATATGAATAATGAAGAATTAAATAGAAAAATACTAGAGAAAGTAAAATTAAAAGTAGCTATATCCAACTTTGAAAAGGAGGAGAAGCCTATGAGTAAACAAAAGATTTTAAAGATGGTTGCAACATTTATTATTACAATTGGTTTAGCTGCTGGTATTACTTATGCAGGAAGTGCGATATATGAAAATGTATTTACTAAGCCAGAGAAAATAGAAAATTATATTGATGAATTAAAAGTAAATGAAGAAGAATTATCAAAAATAATTAGTGAAGAAGAAGCGGTAAATAAAGCAGTAGAAGAATTAAAAAGATATAAAATAGATTTAAATACTAATGATATAGAAAATATAGAATTACAAAAAGACCCTAATTATGATACTATAACATATGTTATATCTACGAAGAACAAAGATAATTTCTTTGTAGATGCAAATTCAGGTGACTTAAGAATTTTTTATATAGATGATGGTTTAAGCTTGGAAGAAGTGGAAAAATGTACTTCTTCTAGAGAAGATATTTTAGAACAAGCAAAAATTAAGATGAAGGAATATGGTTATGGAGATGAGTATAAAATTTCATATGTGAATTGTAATAATAGTGATAATGAAGAAAAAGCTTATATGTGGTATATAACTTTTGCTAAAGAATATGATGGAATATTTAATGAATATCAATCTGTTACTATGACTATTATTCCCAAAATAAATAAAGTAACTCAGTTATCTATTGAAAATGAACCTTTTGATGATAATCCTATAGAGATATCAGAAGAACAAGCGATAGAAATTGCAAAAGAGAAAGATAAAATTATTAATACAGAAAATCACATACAAAAAAATATAGAAAGTAAGCTAGCAATAGTAAGAGTAAATCCACAAGTGTATTTAAAAGAGAATGGACTAGAAAATGGTACTGAAACAATGACTTTAGAAGATGGAAGGAATTTTTCTTATAATACTTATAAGATGAATGGTAGAGTAAGAAAAGCTTATGCAATTAGTATCTTTTATGAGAATAGAACATTTGGAATGCCTAGAACCTACTATGTGGATTGTACTACTGGTGAAGTTATTGGTGGTGATGATATATTTGATTTACATTTTGGTGCAGATGAAGAATAATCTATGACTAGAAAATAATGTGAAAAGAGAAAATAGAATTTTAGAAGCGGAAAACCGCTTCTTTTATATTGTTTAAATACAGAAAACATAAAGATAAATATAGTTTAAAGAAAGTAAAGGCTAATTAAAAATAATGTGACTATATATAAATAAAACATTTTAGTAAAATTTTATAAAGTTATTGACAACACAAAACAAATGTTCTATAATACATATACGATGAAAATAGGATGTGATAATATGAGTGAAAATAATACTATTACTAATACAAACGAAGAAATAAATATAGTAAAATATAGTGTAGAAGAAATCGAAAACCTAATTTACACCATAAGAGGAAAACAAGTAATGTTAGATAGTGATGTGGCTATGTTATATCATTATGAAACGAAAAAGATAAACCAAACAGTAAAAAGAAATATAGAAAGATTTCCAGAAGAATTTTGTTTTAGATTAACTGAAGAAGAAAAAGAAAATATGTGGTCACAAATTGTGACCAGTTCAAAAAATGATAATAATAAACATAGAGGTAAAAAATATTTGCCTTACGCATTCACAGAACAGGGAATTGCTATGCTTTCAGGATTATTAAAGAATGATATAGCTGTTCAAGTAAGTATAAATATAATAAATGCTTTTGTTTCTATGAGAAGGTTTTTATTAAATAATGGGCAAATTTTTCAAAGATTAACAAATGTAGAATATACTTTATTAGAACAAGGTAAAGTATTATCAAAACATGAAAAACAATTTGAAGAAGTTTTTGATGAATTACAAAAAAATAAAAAGGAGGAATTTAAACAAAAAATATTTTTCGATGGACAAATTTATGATGCTTATAGTTTAATAATAGATATTATTAAAATGGCAAAATCAAAAATATTAATTATAGATAATTATATAGATGATAGTATATTACAAATGTTATCAAAGAAAAATAAAAATGTAGAGGTAATAATTCTAACTTCACCAAAGTGTAAAATAACCAAATTAGACATTAATAAATTTAATAAGCAGTATCCTAGCATTAAAATAGTTAATACAAATAAATTTCACGATAGATTTATGGTGATTGATGATAAAGAGTTATACCACATACGGAGCCTCTTTAAAAGATTTAGGGAAGAAATGTTTTGCTATTTCTAAAATGTTAGATACTAATTATATAAAAGAGATAATCAAAGTTTGTTAATAAAATAGAGAAGAGGCTGCAATTTGCAACCTCATTCTTTATAATTCTAAATTTCAATTTTAGGTTCATATTTTTCAAGCCACTGATTTACTTGAATCAAATATGCCATAAGTTGTGGACCTACCATTAATTGGCCAAACCAAGGTCTAGTAAAGGCTTTTCCATCAGTTTCTAATATTTGTAAAATATATTCACGATTTAGTAAGTTATTAATAGGAGCATTTTTATTTTCCATGATTTTAGAAAGCATACCTTTAACTTTTGCTAAATATGTTGGATTATGAGTCTTTGGATATGGAGATTTTTTTCTATCTACTATTTCAGAAGGAAGGAAGTCTTTACAAATATAACGAAGTAATCCTTTTTCTCTTCCTTTTAAAGCTTTCCATTCCCAAGGAATATTCCATACATATTCTGCTAATCTGTAATCGCAGAATGGGACTCTAAGTTCAAAGCCATTATACATAGCCATTCTATCAGAGCGGTCAAGAAGTGTTTGCATAAACCAATTTAAAGTTAAATGAGATATTTTTCTCTTTTCAGCAGTTTCTTTAGAGTCTGTGTCTAATATTTCTACTTCAGATAAACTTTCATTATAACGATAGTCTATATAGTCTTTTAAATTTATTTTTTCTCCAATAGAAGGATTTAATAAGTGTTGTCTTTCTTTTATTGATATTGACCATGGGAATGTATTACTTTTTAATGCATCTTCACGGAAGAACCAAGGATATCCACCAAATATTTCATCAGCACATTCGCCAGTTAGGCTAACTGTCATATCCTTTTTTACATATTTACAAAATAAAAGAAGAGAAGAGTCTATATCTGCCATTCCAGGCATATCACGAGCTATCATGGCATCTTCTAGGCTATCAGCAAGCTCAGGAGTATCTATTACAATTTTATGATGATTAGTTCCGAGTCTTTTACTTATAAGGTCTACATAGAAGGGGTCTGAATTTGGCTGAAAATCACTTTTAACGAAGTTTTTATCATTATCTACATAATCAATAGAATAAGTATCTAAAGGCGGTAAACCATGAGACTTATAGTAATCAGCAGCAAATTTTGTTATAATACTTGAATCTAATCCTCCTGATAAAAATGTACAAAGTGGCATATCAGAAACAAGTTGTCTGGTGATAGAATCATTTAACAAATATTTTAAATGCTCACAAGTTTTTCCTAAACTATCTGTATGTTCTTTAGAATGTAATTTCCAATAACGTTCAATATGAATTCCTGAAGTGTTATATACAGCAAAATGAGCAGGCTTCAGCTCAAAAATATCTTTAAAAACAGTGATTCCAGGAGTATGAGCAGGACCAATACCGAATAGTTCAGAAATTCCTTGACTATCAACAATTTTTTCAACACCTGGATATTTAAATAATGCTTTTATTTCAGAGCCAAAAATTAAAGTATCATTTAAAAGAGTGTAAAATAAAGGCTTTACTCCAAAATGGTCTCTTGCTAAAAATAATTCATTTTTTGAAGTATCCCAAATAGCAAATGCAAAAATACCGTTTAAGTAATTTACAACATCTTTACCATAATAAATATAAGATTTTAACAATATTTCAGTATCTGAATGAGTATTGATTGTAAAATCATGTTCTAATAAAGTTTCTTTTAATTCCTTTGTATTATATATTTGTCCATTATAGACAATAACATATGTACCAAAAGAATATTTTTCAATCATAGGTTGTTTTCCACCCTCAGGGTCAATTACGATTAACCTTTTATGAGCTAACCCCACTGATTTATCTAGATAGTAGCCTTCCTCATCAGGGCCTCTTTTAGATAAAGTTTGATTCATGTTTTCTAGAATTATTTTATCTTTTGAAATGTCTTTTTTAAAATTAACAAAACCAACAAATCCACACATATAATTTATACCTCCACTTATATATTCTATGCAGAAACTTAAATAAAATTTATTGATTTTTTAAAAAATTTATAGTAAACTAAAACGTAGAAAGGAAGAAAATTATGCATTTTAAAAATATATTTTTACATTTGAAACTTATTACAAAACATAGATGGTTAGTATTTAAACTATGTTGTAAGGCAGGGGAGCCATGGCGTGGATTTGTACATGACCTATCTAAATATTCTCCAACTGAGTTTTTTGAAGGAATTAAATATTTTGAAGGTTCACATTCACCAAATGTTGAAGCAAGAAAAGTACAAGGGTACTCTAAGGCTTGGCTTCATCATAAGGGAAGAAATAAACATCACGAAGAATATTGGGTAGATATAAGAGGAGATAATCCAACTCCTGTAATACCATATAAGTATGTAGTTGAAATGATATGTGATAAATTAGCAGCTGGTATGGCATATAAGAAAAAAGATTTCACATATCAATATGAATTAGATTATTGGAATAAAGAGAAAAAGATTTTACAGGTAAATGAAAAGACTGAAAAGTTTATAACAAAAGTATTTACAGATATTGTAGAAAATGGTATAGATAAAACATTAAATAAAACAAATTTAAAAGAACTTTACAAAAAATATTGTGAATAAACCCAAGATAACTATTGACAAAAACAAAAAATACTTGTATAATCTTATAGTGACTAATAAAAAAGTCAGAAATTGCCAAATTTGATAAAATTGAAATAGATATATTAATATCTTAAGCGAGGAGGGAGTTAGAATGGCACAACCAAAAAGAAGATGGTCAAAAGCAAGAACACACAAAAAAAGATCAACATGGAAAAAAGAACAACCAACTTTAGCAACTTGTCCACGTTGTCATGAACCAATAATGCCACATAGAGTTTGCAAAAACTGTGGATATTATGATGGAAAAGAAATAGTAGCTAAAAAAGAAACTGAAAATGCATAAATAAGAGAATAACACTTGTTATGAACAGGTGTTATTTTTTTCTTGACATAATTGAAAATATAATGTAAAATCTTAAAAAACGACAAAGTGTCATAAGGAAGGTGATTAATATGCCATCAAGAACTTTTTTGAACTTGAAAGAAGAGAAAAAAGAAAGAATAGAGAAAGCCTTAATTCATGAATTTGGTAAAGGGTCTTTTGAGCAAGCATCAATTACAAATATAATAAAAGAAGCTAAAATTCCAAGAGGAAGTTTTTATCAATATTTTGAGGATAAAAAAGATGCGGTAAAATACATAATAGAAAAATTTGTTTTAATGGACCATGAAATGATGTATCAAAGTTTAGTAGAATCTAAAGGTGATATATTTGAAACAGCACTTAAAGTATATAACTATAGAACTAATGAAACTATACTTAATTTTGATATAGGACTTGCAAAAAATATATTAGAAGAATTAAGAAAAAATAATATTAATGTTTTTGAAAAAACAGAAGTATTAAAAAATAAAAAATCATTATCAGAATTTATAGATAAAGAACAGCTGAAATTAGAGTCAGATGATGATTTATATTATTGCTTAAGAATTATAACAGCAATAACTAGATCTGTTACAATGGAAGTGCTTTCAGAAAGAATGTCTAAAGAAGAAGGACGAAAGATGCTAGAAAAAGAACTAGAAATTATAAAAAAAGGTATGAAAAAATAAATAATACTTGTCTAAATAGTATTAATTTGGTATATTATATATGTAATGATAAAATAAAAGAAGGTAATAATTATGTGGAAGAAGTTTTTGAAGAAATCTGGTTGGACAGATATTATTGTTTCATTAATATTTATAATATTTGGAATAATGTTAATTTCAAGACCAGAAGCAATTGTATCAGTAATCTCAATATTATTAGGAGCAATATTTATAGTAATGGGAGTATTAAAAATAATTGACTATTATTCAAGTGGTAAACAAGATAACTATTTGATTGCGGTTGCAACTGTTATGATTTTAATTGGAATTATTGTAATGTTTTGTGCAGATATTATTTTATCAGTATTTAGAATATTGATAGCAATATGGATTATATATAGTGGAATTATGAATTTACAGACAGCAATTGTGTGGAAAGATTATAAATCAAGATTATGGCTTATAACATTACTTCTTGCAATAGTTACTATAATTGTAGGTGTTTATATTTTAGTAAATACAGGAGCAATTTTACAAACAATAGGTGTTGCAATTCTTATTTATGGATTGGTTGATATTATAGAAAGTTTTATTTTTATAAAAAAAGTTGATAACTATTTAGATTGATAGTTTTTAAAGGGTGTAAATGTAGAATTTACATCTTTTTTTGTGGCATTTGTCTAATTGGTTCATATAATAAAAGTAAAAGGAGGAGGAAAAATGTTTAGAAATAGAAATTGTTATTGTATGAACAATAGTTATCAAAATAATTCATGTGAATCACAGGATGACATTTTAGAAGATAAATGTAATGATGTTACTTCTTATGAAACTTATGATGACAGTTGTGGTTGTGGATTTGATGAAGAATATAATGTATTTCCAGAAAATCCAATGTTAGCTCAAAGTTATGTTCCAATCCAATATATGGATAAAACTTTTAAACCATGTGTAGGCTTAAAAATGGGAACAATATTTCCAGAATTAGTTAGCCCTTACGTTCCAGGTCAATCTATGGAAGAAATAAACTTTATAAGGGAATCAAATACTATTGGGAAGGGGTGTAATAAATGTTGTTAAATGAAAATAGAAATTGCTCTTGTAATAATATGGATAATGAAAATGAAGATGAAGGAAGAAGAATAGACTGTGAAAGAAAAGAAGAATTACTACAGAACATAAGATGTCTTGAATTTGCAATTAATGAACTTGCTTTATATTTAGATACTCACCCAGAAGATAGAAAGGCACTTTGCTTGCATAAAAAATACTGTAATGAATTAAAACAATTAAGAGATATGTATCAAAAGGTTTATGGACCTCTAACAATAACTTACCCTTGTAATAAGTGGAGATGGCTTGAAGAACCATGGCCTTGGGAAGGAGGAGAAGACTAAATGTGGACTTATAATAAAATGTTACAATATCCAATTAATATAAAATGTACAGACCCAAAACTTGCTAAAGTAATTATATCTCAATATGGAGGCCCTGATGGTGAACTTGCCGCTTCTTTGAGATATTTATCACAAAGATTTGGTATGCCTGACCAAAAATCAAAAGCTGTTCTTAATGATATAGGAACTGAGGAACTAGCACACCTTGAGATGGTAGGAACTATTGTTCATCAATTAACTAGAAATGCTTCAATCGAAGAAATAGAAAATGCGGGACTTAGTGCTTACTATACAGATCATGGTGTAGATGTATATCCACAAGCAGCATCAGGTGTTCCATTTTCAGCATCAGTACTTGCTTGTAAAGGAGACCCAATAGCAAACTTACAAGAGGATTTAGCAGCAGATAAAAAAGATTTTGAGTGCACTCTAGCAAAAAAACTCTAACTTAAAGTTCGCTAAGTATTGAGATTAAAGGAAAAAATAAATTAATAAAATGTAAAGGTTGCACTATAAATCTTTATAATCTCAATAGATGGTTTTAGTGCAACCAAAAAATACTTGTCTAAAAATAAACAATATTACTAAAATAAGTATTATCAGTAAAATGATGATATTTATTTTTTTATAATAGCAAACGATTTTATATAAAAAAATGTATTTTTTGATATAGGTCACCTAATTTGACCTATATGAAATTTTATAAAAATGAAACAAAAAAACTAATACTTTGACTATAAGTCAAAAAAGATTAAACAAATTTACAAATAGCAAACATTATGGTATACTATACTAAATTATTTTTTATTCCTGTTCTAATAAAGGGCAGTTTATATAAAGCAACAAGAAAACAAATTAGATGGACAAATGTCAAGGAGGAAGAAAAGATGGCAAAATATGTTGTTAACATTAATGCAAATGATTATACGGTCGAAGTTAAGGTTGATGAACGGTTGGTAGACACGGATGAAGAATTGGCTGAAATCGTGTCAAAGATAAACAATAAAGAAATTAAGCCAGAAGTCTATTACAAGGGGGAAAGGATACAACTTTACGAGATTCAAGGTGAGATTGGTGCAGAAGGTTTGGGACTTATTGGTCTATCATCATGGTTTTCATGTACCGATTTAATTCTTGCATTGAGCAATCAATTAGAACTTCGATTTGATGAAGACGACTAAAGAAAAACATTTTTATATGTCTACTTTAACAAGAATAATTTAAATAAGGTAACCTGTAAATTCAAACTATGCAACATCAAGGAGATAGCAATGAAAAACTTAAAAACAGTAAATTATATAGCAGTTGTTCTTATAATAATAGCATTGGTTTCATATTTTCTAGGAAAAATAGAAATGGATACATTATTTATTATAGGCATGATTTGGATAGTAGGACAGATAATAGTTGTTGCATTATTTAAAGAAAAGTAATTTTAACAACGTAACCCGTAAATTCAATGTATGAAATATAAAGGAGAAGAAAATGGGAATTTGTGTTATTGCGGTTTTTGAGATAGTTACATGGGGACTTTTCTGCTTTGGAAAAATATCACTAGATACTGTTGTAATTGCTGGTATGATTTTTGGTTTAGGACTTATAATATATGAAAAAAGATAATATAAAAATGTAGAGCGAAGATAGATAAATAGGGATTGTAGAGCATACAAACCCTATTTATTTTCATATATAAAAAATATTTAAAAAGTACAGAAATATTCTATGCTTTTTTTAATAGGAATTGGAGGTGATTTAATATATGTGAATGAAGAAAATAAGCCAGGATATTATGCAATCATTCCATCAAATGTGAGATATTGTAAAGAATTAAAATTCCCAGAAAGATTACTATATGGGGAGATTACAAGTTTACTAACAAAAGAAGGATATTGCTTTGCAAGTAATAGATATTTTGCAGACCTATATGGAGTTATACCAGGTACAATATCAAGATGGATAAGTCATTTAGAAAGTTTAAATTTTATAAAAGTAGTTTTAATAAGAAATGAAAAAAAGCAGATAATCCAAAGAAGAATCTATATTACAGATATTAGTTATAACACATATATAGCTTGTACCTATGAGCAGAATAAACAATACCCCTATATTCTAAATGAACAATACCCTATAAGCAAAAAAGCTAAAGATACTAATATAAAATATAAGATAGATGGATTATTTAATTATATAATAAATAATAAAGACGAAAATTTGAAAAAAGAATTTTCATCAGAAGAACAATATAATACATTTTGCATAATTTTAGAGAGGCTAGAACTAAATTATACAAAAGATATTGTTTTAATATTTACAAATGAAAATATCGAAAAACTAAAGATAATTATATATTGCTTAAAAGAATTAATCGTAAGCAATAAAACAAGTTTATTTATAAAACTAAATAGAGAGAGGCTAATTAATATATATGATAATTGCAAAAAAATAGAACTAGAAAACCAAAATACAGATAAAAAAATAAATAATTTTTTTGATTATTATTATGCAAGTATCATAAAAGATTTAGAAAGAAAAGTATAGAAATATCTATGCTTTTTAATTTTGGCTTAAAAGGAGGCTTAAAATTGATAGAACCATATAACTTAAATAGTAATGAAGAAAATTTAGATATTATGATGAATAATTTACTAGAAAAAGGATTTTTCTTTTTAGTAATTGTTTTAGGAATCATGATAATTGTAGGTTTAATTATGTGGTTAGTAGGAGCAAAAATCAAGTCAGAAAAATTAACAAAATTGGGATTAAGAAATTTTATATTAACTTTAATTTTAGAAGTATTTATATTAGCAATTCCTTTTATAATTAATTTTTTTTAATAGGAGGGAAACATGAGTAAAAAATTAAAAAAAATTTCACAAAAATATAACAAAATAAAATGGTCGATTTTAGCAACACCATTTTTCTTAAATATTTTAAATGCTAGAGTTTATGCAGCGACAATCAATACTGCTGAAATTGAAACAGCAACAGAAAATGTTAAACAAGCAGTTGTAAAATTAGCTATGCCAATTGGAACTATCTTGATGTTTGTAAGTATAGTTATTATTTCACTAAAGATGATAGCAAATTCAGGTAATCCAAATAAAAGAACTGAAAGTATAGGAGCTTTAGCTTGGGTTGCAGGTGGATTTATGCTACTAGGATTAGCTTTAATTATAAGTGGAATTGTTCTTTCTATCGCAACAAATGGATCTGGTGGAATGATTGGAGGAGGAGCAAGTGCTTAAAAAGAAAGGATGGTAAAAATGCAAGTTTATCAAGTACCATATAACTATGAACATGAAGAAAAAATATTCGGAGGTTATATATCTTTAAGACAAGCAATATATCTAATTCTTGCAATATGTTCAATGGGGCTATTTTTTGTGCCTAACATTAACATATCGGTTAAAATAACCTTTGTTTTATTAGTTGCAAGTATATGTTTAACATTTGCTTTTGCAAAGATAGAAGGAGCATATGCAGATAGATATTTTATATATGTTTGTAAATACATTTTTAAAAAGAAAATTTATATATTGGAAAGGTAAAAAACATGGGAATTACAATTTTTTTTATAGTTTTAAGTATAGTTGTAATAATAGTTACAGCAATTTTGGTAAGGAAGAATAATAGATTATATAACTTTAAGCAAGATACTAAAAAAACAAAGAAAAAGCAAAGGAAAAATATAAAAAACATATGGGGAATTTCTTTAATAAAAGATGATGTAATTACAGTAGATGGAAACAATCTAATCATAATAGAGCTTGGAAGCATAGAATATAGACTTCTAAATGACAAAGAACAAGCTGTTATTGATAGTGCTTTGGTTAAAATTTGTAAAACATTATCTTATAATGTGCAATTTTTTAGTACCATTGTAAGAGTAGATACCAATAAAAAGATTGAAGAAATTAGAAATAATATGAAAATGCAAAATAATCAAAAGATGATAGAGTATGGAGAGGCTTTAATTGAATATCTAGAAGATATTATGTTAGAAGATGATTTATTTGTTAGAAAAAACTACTTAATTATAAGTTCATATGAACCAAGAAAAGAGGCAGTTTATAACTTAAAAGAATACTATTTTAATACTTTAAAGGAAGAGTTAGCAAATATAAAAATAACAAGTAAGATGCTAACAGATGCAGGAATCATTGAACTATTAAATAGAGAGTTTAATAAAAATTCAGAAGAAAATATAGAAGGCATCATAAAGAAGGGAGGAATGGATTTTTATGTTAAAAAAGGTGAAAAAGGAAAAGAAAATATCGTTAAAGACTAAAAATAAAAAATATAAAATAAAGTCAAAAAACAAAAAGGAAAAAGACATATTTGATAATGTTCCAGAACTTCTTGATATATTAGTTCCTGACTGTGTGCAGGAAAAGATGGATAAAATCATATTAGGAGATGAAAGATATTCTAGGACCTTTGTCCTTGCAACATATCCTTCAAAAACTTGGCTTGGATGGTTAGATGGGATATTTAGTAAGCTGGGAGATATAAATTTAAGTATACAAGTAGAAACAGTATCAGATGATTCAGTTATAAGACAGCTAACCAAAAAGGTAACCGTATTAGAATCAGAGCTTCAAACATATCAAGCAAGAGGAAATATAAATATAGTTCATCCATTACAAAGAATGCTTTATGATTATGAAGGTATTAGACAGCAAATCCAAATGAGTGAGGACAAGCTGTTTTTTATTACCATTTTATTTAGAATAAATGCTAAAAATACTGATGAACTAAATAATAAAACCAATCTTTTAAAAAATGAGTTTGCTAAAATGTCTGCAAAAGTAAGAACATTAAATTTTAGACAACTTGAGGGATTGAGAGCAAATTTACCATTAAATAGTTCAAACATTCTAGATTATGAAAGAAATGTTACAGCAGATGGTTTAGCTACTATGTTTCCAATATCTAACTCTAATGCTGAATCTTCTCCTGAAGGAATAATCATTGGAAGAAATTATTTTACAGGATTACCAGTTTATTTAGATACATTTTCAAAAGATTTGGCAAATCCTCATTTATGTATATTAGGAGAGTCAGGTGCAGGAAAATCTGTTACTATGGATATTATAGGTTCAAGAAGCGTGGTTGTTTTAAATAGGCAACTTGCCATATTGGATAATGAAGGTGAGTATAAAAAAAGAACAGATAGTTTATCTGGAAGGATTATAAAGATAAGACAAGGAGTAGCATCTGGAATTAATTTATTTGATATAGAAGTGGATGAAAATGATAATGGAATAGAAAAGGTAGATATATTAGGAAAAGTAGCAGAAATAAGAGCTTTACTTGCTGGAATTATGAATAATTATATGGGAAGAACCTTAAATGCAAAAGAATTAGTAGATATTGAATCAGCTGTTATTGAAACCTATAAAGAAAAAGGAATAACACAAGACAAAGACAGTCTATATGAAAAAGATAAGGGAGAACTAAATGGAAAAATTACATTAAATAGAATAAAGAAGAAAATGCCTACTTTAACTGATTTTCAAAGGATTTTATCAACAAAGAAAAATAGTAATGAACTAGCTGAAATTTTAACAGGATTTTTGAGAGGGAAAAGTTTGGGTATTTTTGATTGTCCAAGTACAGTAAATACAAATGATCAATTATTAGAGTTTGATTTATCAGAAATATCAGATGAAGTTACAAAATTCTATGCCAATTTAGTGATTACAACATGGATATTAGAAAAATATATGAAGAAAAATGCCAAGTATCCTAGAAAGGCAGTACATATAGATGAGGCATGGACAATAATAAAATATAAGGAAACAGCAAATTTTGTAGAAACCCTAGCCCGTAAGGCAAGGAAAAAAGGCGTAAGTCTTGTAATTGCAACTCAAAGTCCTGACGAACTTGTTAGTTCTCCTCAGGGTAGAGCAATTTTAAATAATTGTGATACAACTCTTTTGATGAAACAATCACCAATGTCAGTTGATAAGGTTATAGAACATTTTAAATTAGCAGATGGAACAAGAGATTTTTTACTTAAATGTCAGCCAGGAGAAGCACTTTTAAATAGAGGAGGTACAGTTTCAGCAGTATCAATAGAAATGCTAGAAAGAGAAAAAGATATCATTAAGTTATAGAAATGGTGGTGAAGTGTTTGAAATTAAAAAAGTTCTTAACAAGTATAGTGTTAATTATACTTGTTTTTTTAGCGACGGCGACTAACGTAGAGGCAAGTTTTTTTGATGATGATACAGATGAAGAATCAAGTTCCATAGAACAAACAATAGATGCAGATGATGGAGGACTATTTGAAAAGATAATTGCAAAGATGCTTGGTGGAATTGCAGAGGGTGTATTTAGTTTAACTACTAATGAAGAATTAGGTGTTGGTTTTAAAGAATATGATGAACTTATCTTTGGAAATACCAATAATGATATAGCACCTTTTACTGATGAACAATGGAGCAAAGTTATGGACTGGTATAAAATCATAACTACGATTGTGACTGTTCCAATTTTTATTGCAGTTATTGTACTTGCATATAAAATCATTATTGGTGGATTTAACATAGAAAAAAGAAATGAGGCAAAAGATAATATTTTAAGATTATTTTTTGGAGCAGTAGCAATTGCATTAGCACCACTTTTTGTTAAATTAGTGCTTTATTTAAACAATAATCTTGTAAAAATATTAGTTTTACAATCAAATGGTGGAAGTCTTAATGATTTACTAGGCAATTCTATTCTTTCTAATATAAGAACTGGAAATGCTATATTAACTGCACTTGTAATTTGTATGTTTGCATATCTTTTTGTCAAGCTAAATATTAAATTCATGATAAGGCATTTTACTTTATTAGTATTTACAATATTTACGCCAATAGTAGCCACACTTTGGATTATGAACAGAAGAGCGATAGGGGCTTCACTTTGGTTTGGAGAAATACTAGTTAATGCTTTTATGCAATTTGTATATGCTTTTTTATTTTTAGTATATTTAAACTTTCTACCAGTATCAGGAGGATGGGCAGTAAGTTTAATATGGGCATTAATGATATTACCTCTAGCTGAAGCATTGTTAAATGTATTCCATAATTTGATATCTAGAATTGCAGGAGTACCTTCTGAAGAAATAGCACAAAGAGGAATTGGTATGGCATCTAATATGGGTTATACAATAAAAGCATTTACATATCAATTTAAAAATTCTGGAAATAATGGAGATGGAAACTCATCTGGATTACTTGCAAGTTTCTTAAATAAGACATCTGTAATTGGAAATAAAGAAACACCTACAAATACAAATCCAGTTCAAACAAATATAGCAAAAACTCAACCAGTAAAAACAAAACCAATTGAAACAAATGTGGCGAATACAAATAAAGTAGACCAAAACAATAAAAAGAATAATTCAAAACCAATAAATGAAAGAAGTGAACCTTTCAGAAAAAAAGCAACAAAGGTAGGAAAAGCATTTATGAATACAGGTATGTATATGGCAGAGGGAAGAAATTTTAATACTGATAGACGTTATAACAAAAATAATCGAAGTCGATATGACAATAAAAGAAAAAAGGATATAGCCAATACAACAACAACTCATATAGAAATGGATGATAAAAATGGTTAAAGAGCATGTAAAGGGTAAATTAAAAAAGAAAATATTAAAGGTAGGTTTTGTTATTATACAACCATTTATAATACCTATTATTTTGATTACCATTCTTATTTGGTTAGTATGCTATATTACAGACATTTTCTATATTGGTGTTAATAATGAAGAAGAATCTAATTTTAAAGAAGAATTAAAGTATTATACAGCTGAAGAATATACAGAAGAAGATACAACTACTTTTTTTGATAGTGTAGCTGATTTTTTATCTGGTCTATTTAAAAAGACCATTGATTCAAGGTGGCCAGTGCCTGGTCATACATATATAAGCAGTCATTTTGGAAAAAGAGATGCTCCAACATCACGGTGCATCAACTTCGCATTCTGGTATTGATATTCCAGCACCAGAAGGAACGGAAATTATATCTATCATGGATGGAACAGTTGTATCTACTGGATGGGGAGGAGCTGGAGGTTATACAATAACAATAGAAAGTACAGATGGTGTATATGAATTTAGTTATTGTCATTCAAGTCCAGAGTTTATAGTAGAACCAGGACAAAAGGTAGTACAAGGTGAAGTAATAGGAACAGTAGGACCAAAATATGTAGATGGTCCAGCAAATAATCCATATAAAGATTCAAGTGGTAAAACAACAAATGGTGCTACAACAGGTTGTCATTGCCATTTTACATTAAGAGAAAATGGCAAATTAGTAGATCCAGAAGAATATTTAAAAGATGCTTTAGAAGAAGAAAAAGGAGGTATTATTTAATGGTTATCATTTATACAGGAAAACATGAAATAGATAAAATTCTAGAAGAAGAAATAAAACGGAAGTATGGCAATTAGTTATTTAGATTTCATTATAGAAAATGAAAAGTTTGAAAATCAAACAGCAATTTTAGCTGCTCAAGAGATAGAAGAAGAAAGATTTGAAACGTATTTATTTTTACTTCGAGAGCTAAATATTAGAGTTATACTCTTGTTTACAAGTGAAAAGGATGAAAAAGAAAAAGTAAAGATTGCCTTGAAATTAGGTATTTATGATTTAGTATTTGGAAATTTCTATCCAAGTGAAATAAAAAAATTAATAGATAATCCAAAATCATTTAAGGATATTTCAAAAGTATATAAAAAATTATATGACTTAAAAATAAAGAAAAATAAAAATAGAATAAAATAGAAGGTGAAGAAATGAAAACAAAAAAAGTTTTAAAATATATTTTAATTATAGTAATAATGGTTATTTTATTATTTCTAGCAAATATTTTAGTAAAAACATTTACTATTAAAGATACAAATACAAATTCAAATGATACAAATACCGTAATTCAAGATAATACAGTAGAAGATGATTTAATACCAAATGATGTAATTGGAACATTAGAAATTCCAAAAATAGATGTTAAAGCTCAAATAAAGGAAGGCGTGGATTTAGATACTTTAGCAACTGACATAGGACACTTTCCAAATTCAAGCATATGGAATGGAAATATTGCGTTAGCATCTCATAATCGTGGAAGTAATGTTCAGCATTATTTTCAAGATATCAATAAATTAGAAAAAGGAGATTTAATCATATATAAAAGTGAAATGGGAGAAAGGAGGTATAAGGTTGCAACAATTCTAGAAATAGAAAGTACAGATTGGTCAAAAATTGAAGATACAAAAGAAAATAAAATAACATTGATTACATGTGTTGCAAATAAGCCAGAATTAAGGCTTTGCGTACAAGGTGAAGAAATATAAAAAATATGGGTATATTTTAAAATTTTTTCTCAAATTGAAAATGAATATCAATAAATCCTATACTCTAAAAAAAGAAACTAGAAAAGTTTCTAAAATAAGAGGAGGGATTTTTATGTTAAAAAAAGTAATAATAAGTATTTGTACGACAATTGTTTTAAGTATAGTAGGAGTGGCAAGTGTAGTAGATGTTGGAAATAAGGAAGTAAAATCAGATACAGAAAATCAAATTACTTTAAATGAAACTAATGAAATTACTGATGTAGCTCTAACTGAAACTTCAAATGAAGTTGAAGAAGTGGTACAAGAAAACATAGAGAAAAGCCAAAATAGTAATAATGAAAATACATTAAAACAAGAAAATACAAGTAGTAAAAAAAATAATGTAAGTAAAAGTAACGAAGAAAAGAAAAGTGGTGAAACCATAGTAAAAGATACAACTAAAAGTAATACAAAAGATACATCAAGTAGTAACAATAAACAAGAAGAAAGTTCAAAAGATACAAGCAATCAAGAAACAACAAATAATAAAGAAGAAACAAGTATACCAAAAGAAAAAATAACCTATAATGATACTGCAACTCAAAAATTAATACAAGATATAGATGATATAGCAAAAAGAAATAAAGACCTATGGGGAGAAAATTCAGAAAAAAGATATAAAATACAAATATCATCTAGTCTACTTGGAGGAAACTATATGTGTCCATATAGAAAAGCACAAGTAGAAGGAATTGTATTAAATTCTTATCCAGTAACATTTCTAGTTTATGCAGTAACTTATCAAAAGACTGGATTTCAAGATGAGGTTAGGTATTATATTAGTGTAACAAATTATTAAATTAAATTTAAAAAGTATTGGACGTAAAAATTCCAATGCTTTTTTTAATAGGAAGGAGATTGTTTAAATATGAAACAAAGTAAAAGAGTAATTAGTGCAATACTAATTGTTTTTATGATAATAGGACAGTTATCAAACGTTTTTGCAGCAACGATTGGACAAACAGTAGATTTAGTAAGTCTTGGAGAATGTGGAAGACATTTAAAATACAGAAATTCAGCTGGTCAAGATGTCGTAATCATAACACACTATATAGTGTATAACGAAAATGGCAAACAATATACGGCGTACTGCCTAGATGTAGACCTACCTCGGAGTAGATGATGAGGATAGTTATGGCGTTGAAATTGGTGATATGAGCCAAATCGCAAACAATCAAATGGTTTGGAGAGTGTTATTAAATGGATTCCCATATAAAACACCAGCAGAAATGGGTGTTCCTGATGAAAGGTCAGCATTTGCAGTTACTAAACAAGCAGTTTATGCTGTTTTGGATGGTAGAGATACAAGTAGATATTCTGGAGTAGATGAAATAGGAAACCAAATGGCAGATGCAGTTAGACGACTAGTAGATATCGGAAGAAATGGAACACAAACATATCAAGACCCAGTAATTAATGTATCAAGTATTTCACCAGCAGGGGTAGATAGTATCGATAGTAATTATATATCTCAAACATTTAATGTATCTTCTGAAGTTAATATGAAAGACATAAATGTTATATTAGATACATTTTCAGCTCCTACTGGAACAAAAGTTACAGATATAAACAATAACGAAAGAACTAACTTTGACAAAGGAGAAAATTTCAAAGTATTAGTTCCAAGAGAAAATATAAAAGATGAAATAACAGTACAATTTACATTATCAGGACAATGTGAAACATATCCAATTCTATTTGGAAAAGCACCAAATGATAACGTACAAGATTATGTATTAACAACAGATCCATTTGTTGTAAGTACAGCAAAATCACAAATGAATTATAAACCAAGTGTAGATATAGAAATAGATAAAATATCAAGTGGTGAAAGTGAAATTACTGGAAAAGGTGAAGGAGAACCACTAGAAGGAGCAAAATTTAATGTAAAATCTGAAGATGGTTCATTTAATAAAGATTATTATACAGATGCTAATGGAAAAATCACTTTATCTAATATGGATATTCAAAAATATATTATAACAGAATTAGAATCAGCAAAATATTATCTATTAAATAAAGATACGCAAGTAGAAGTAACACCAGAGCATGATGGAGATGACCAAAAAGTAGTTTTTGAAAATACACCAGTAGACATCAAGGTAAATGTCGATAAAGACTCTGATAAAGAAGAAGTACAAGGAAATGAAATTTTGACATATACAATTGACAATATTAAAAATTTATCTAATGTACCTCTAGACAACTTTACTTTAACAGATGACTTGCCAGATGAAGTAAGATTGCAAAAACTTCAAACAGGTACATATAATGAAGATTTAAAATATTCTATATATTACAATACAAACAAAAGAGAAAATATTAAGTTACAAGATAATTTAAGTACAAAAGTAAATAATGAAATAGACTTTACAAATTTAGAACTTGCAAAAGATGAATATGTAACACAGTTTCAATTAAAATTTGGAACAGTAAAAATAGGGTTTTCAAATGTTGAAGAAATGACAGTTACAACTAAAGCAATTGAAGGATTAGAAAAAGATAGTGTATTTGAAAACAATGTAAATGTAGAGGGAACATATATAGATGTACCAACAGAAGATGAAGATGATGTTCCAACTAAAGTTTATGAAAATGTTTTAAAAGTTACAAAGGTAAGTAAAGAATATAACCAATATACAGAACTTGAAAAAGGAAGCAAAATTAATGCTACTTTTGAAATATTAGATGAAAATAAAAATCATGTAGAAACAGTAAAAACAACAGATGGTGAATTTACATATAAATATTTAGAAACTGGAAAACAATACTTCTTAAAAGAATTATCAGTAGATGACTATTATGTAATAAGTGAGGATTTAATTCCATTTAAATTTGAAGAAAATGGACAAACAATAGAAATAACAGTTGAAAATGACAATGTAAATTTAGTAGTAGATGTAGAAAAAAACGGTCCAACTCAAGCAAAACAAGGAGATATAATCACATATGACTTTAACCATGTTGGAAACTTCTCTAATGTTCCAATTTCAGATTTCATCTTTGGAGATAAATTACCAAGACAAGTAAGAATTCAAAGTATTACAACAGGAACATGGAATGAAGAATTGACATATAAAATTCAATATATTACAAACCAAAATACAAATTGGGCATATATTGGAGAAGATTATAATACAAACGAAAAGTATACAGTAGATTTTACGAATTTAAACCTTCAAGACGGAGAATATGTAACCCAATATAGATTCGTATTTGGAGATGTTAAAGAAGGATTTAGAGAAGAGGAAAAACCAACAGCTACTGTAAAAATTAATGAAGATTTAGCAAATAATAAAATTATTGTAAATGACTGCTATGTAAACGGACAATATGTAGATACACCTTTAGAAGATGAGGATGATGCACATACAATAGTTTATACTCCAGAAGAAAATAAAGAAGTAGAATTACCAAAGACAGGAATGTAAAAATACAAAATTGATATTTAAGAGGAGGAATTAAAATATGTTAGATATTACTGAAATAAGATTTAAAAAAATAGAAAAAGGAAGTTTTCTAGGATATGCAAGTATTTGCATATCCGACCTAATTGTAATAAAAGATATTAAGTTATTTGATGGTAAAAATGGCAGATATATTATTATGCCAGGTGCAAGACTAAAAAGAGAAAATAGGTATAGAAATTTTGTATATCCGATAAAAGAAGAAGCAAGACAAGAAATCTTAAATAAAATATCAGAAAAATATGATGAAGAAACTTAAAGATAATATTAAGAAAGAGGTTTTTAGCCTCTTTCTTTTTTAGGAGGTTACCATGCAAAATAGAAGATTTATAGAAATTCTAGATGAGTTAAAAGATGAAACATCCGATATGCTCCTATATGGAAATATGATGGATAGCAGAATCAAAGAAAAATATTTACGAAAATTAGAAAAAATTAGATATGAATTATTTGAAAATGTAAATTTAGAAAATAAGTATTCAAATGAAGAAGATATTAGCTTTGTAAATAACAAGTATAAAGCTAGAAAAGAAAAAAATATTTTAAATATTTATATTCCAGAAGTCTTACCAAAATATAAAAATATTAGTAGCTTTTCATATAAAAATATCATGACAAATGTTGCAGAGTGTACGAAAGAATATAAAGATTTATTTCAAGATAAGTTAACACTTGTAATAATTGTTGTTCATGAGAAGCAAAAGAATATGGATATAGATAATAAGTATGTAAAGCCGATAATTGATGGATTAGTAACATCAGGAGTTATTAAAGATGATAATTTCTCAAATATGTTTTACATAGCAATGGGAAAAAATGATACGAAAAAGCCATACACAGAAGCGTTTGTACTAGATGGCAAATATATTGATGAGTGGATAGAAGATTTAGAAAAATTATTTTAAAAATGTCCAATCTAATTAAATTTTAAAATTTCTTACATTGGTCATTAAAAAATATTTGAAATACTATAAATTTAGATAAATTTAAGAATATTTTTTCATATAGTTTAGGGCATTGTTGAAAAACAATGCCTTAAACAAAGAAAAAAATAGAAAAATATTATGTAGTAGGAAAGGAAAAAATTTGAGTAAATTAACACAAGAAGATGAAAAAGTAATTAAATATTTATCAAAATATAAAATCATGTTAGTAGAAGATACAAAGATTATTTATAAATCAGAGTGGTATCATAGAAAAAGGATAAAAAGATTAATAGAAGATGGATATGTAAAAAAATATAAATTTTATTATATCGAGTTAGATAGAAATGGAAGAAGATTTGTAGGAAAGGTTGGAAAAGATTATATAAAAAATAAAAATAACGTATCGTATATGGAACGATTAAAAGAATTATCACATCTTGCAACAATGACAATTGATTCAAATGTAGAAATAAATCCAAGCTGGGAAATGAAAGATAATAACATCTATACCGATACAGCAAGAAAATATCTAGCAGAGATGATAATAAATAACCAAAAATATTTAATCTATTATATATCAGAGAAAAAAGAAAAACGATATATACATCAACTTTTCTATGATATAAACAAAGTATTTCATTATGATTCAATTATTATTTTTATTGATGATTTTAAAAATATTATAGATGAACAAGATTATATGTACTTTAATAAAGAACATACATATCTAATAAAAAATTCTTCTTTTAATAGAAAATTGTTTACCAAATTAAATGAAATAGACTTTTATGAAATTATAAATAATGAGTATGAGGAAAAGAAAGAGCTACTTATTAGTGATTGGAAATTAGCAGATTATTATTTAGATGAGGACTATTACATAATAAATATGATTTTTATTGATATGCAAAGATTAAATGAAATTAATTGGTTTTATAGAGAAAATGAAAATACAAATAAGCATATTGATATATTCACTCTAGAAGAGAATAAAGAATTTATAGAAAAAGCAATACATAAAGATAAAAGATGTAGGATTATTGCTCTGGAAAATAACAAGTTATTGGAAGGAGAAAATAATGGAGATACACAAGTTAAAGAAATTTAAGTTAGTTAAATTCATTATAATTGGTATTTTTTTTGTAGAAATAATAGTACCTTTAATTTATTTATATATTAAGCAAATAGAAAAGTGTTTTAATACAAATTACCTAATAAATGTTACTAATTTATTAAATAGTCCTAAAATTTTAGCTAATAATCCAATAATATTTGTGATTTTAATTGGTATATTAGTTATTTTTTTTATGGCATATTATAATTTAAAGACAAGTTTAAAAAATGCTAATATTGAAACAGAGGGAATTATATTTAAAAAGAAGGATGGAACACATGGAACAGCTGGATTTGCAAATATAAATGACCTAAAACATATCTTACAAGTTGGAAATGAAAAAAACACAAATGGTATTATTCTAGGAAAGACCATAGATACAGATGAAATCATTATTCTGCCAGATTCTTATAAAAAATTAAACAGAAATATTATGGTCTTTGGTGCTTCAGGTTCAGGAAAATCTAGAAAATTTATAGTACCAAATATCTTAAAGATTGCAGAACAAGATGAAAGGGCAAGAAATTTAGAAAATGCTATTCAACAAGGTAAAAATATAATAGTTACTGATCCAAAACGGAGAACTATATTGTAAGACTTGTAGATTACTTGAAAAAGAAGGGTATGATGTAAAATTATTTAATTTAGTAGATCCAGAATATTCTGATGGTATTGATTTAATAAAATTCATAGATAAAGATGTAGATGCACAAACATTTGCACAAGTTGTTATGGCAACAACACTTGATATTGGAACAAAAAGAGGAGATGAATTCTGGCAAAATACACAAGAGAATTTATTAAAGGCTCTTTTATTGCATACGGTACTAGAAGTAGAAGATAAAGATAAGAAAAATATGGGATATATTTATTCCATTTTGGCATCTGGTGATATTAAGAAGATTGATAGAGTATTTCAAAATTCAAAAGAAATAACCAAGATGGCATATAATATTTATGCTCAAGCATCAGACAATATCAAGCAGTCAGTAATAACTGGATTAGCTACCAAATTACAAATATTCCAGTTAAAAGAAATAGATGCTATAACAAAGAAAAATGATATAGACTTTTTAAAATTAAATGATGAAAAATTAGCAATTTTTTGTGTTATTAGTGACATGGATTCTACCATGTCTTTTTTAAGTAGCTTGTTCTTTTCGTTTTTGTTTATTAAAGTCATAAGAATGGCAGATGACAGCCCTACAAAAATGTTAAAAAGAGAGCTATGTATTCTACTTGATGAATTTCCTAATATTGGACAAATACCCGATTTTCAAAAGAAACTAGCAACTATTCGTTCAAGAGGTGTTTCATGTATTATCGTTTGCCAAAGTGTAAGTGGTCTAGAAACTTTATATCCTAATAATTCATGGCAAGGAATTGTTGCAAACAGCGATTTAAAAATTATAACTGGATGTAATGACATTCAAACAGCAGATTATATTTCAAGGATGTTACGGCGTATCAACCGTTGAAAATAACACGATTAGAAAAGATGCAGGATTTGATGGAAAATTAGATTTAGGAAATGCAGGAATAGCTACTGTTGCAAGAAATCTTATGAATTCAGATGAAATTATAAGGATGAACAATGATTTAGAAATCATTATTATAAGAGGAGAAGAACCACTAATATGTAAGAAGTTTGATTACAGTGAATATTGGATGTCAAAGGAAATTGAGGAAATAGAAATCAAGAAATATAAAAAGAAAATATCATTAGATAATGTAAAAATTATGCCAGAAGAAAAATTACCAACATTTGAAGAATTTATAAAAGTTAAGAAGGGAGGTGCAGCATGATAAGTGAAACACAATTAGCATGGCAAAATATACATACTTCAAATCAAAAAGGAAAAATTTTAAAGGGAACAGCAATAGCAATTGAAACAGAGATGGTTAGTTTAACCCAAGATGGTAAAAAGATAAAAAAGCCAATAGATAGCTTGATTGTAAATTTTAAGAATATAAAAGTTTTAATTCCAGCATCAGAAATAAGAGAAGGAAAAGTAGATAAAAAGAATTTACGAAATATGATTGGTTCAGAATTAAGATTTATAGTTGTTGAAGTAGATAAATTAACGAATAAAGCAGTAGCATCTAGAAAAATGGCAATGGAGAAAATAAGAAAAGTACAATTAAAAAAGTATGAAAAGGGTGATAAAATCTTTGCACGAGTGATTTCTGTTTTTCCTAAATATATAGATATAGAATGTTTAGGTGTAGATATAAAATTAAAACCAGAAGATTTAGAATACGGATATATTTCTAACTTATCAAAACTATATCAAGTAGGAGATAAGATTAAAGTGTTAATAAAGGAAATAGATGCAAGTAATGAAACATTAAAAGTTTCTCATAAGGACACAAAAGAAGATCCGTATAAGGTTGCAAGAAAAAATTATGTAGAAGGTGGAGAGTATCTTGGAGAAATTACTGGATACTCTGATAATGGTGTATTTGTAAATCTAGAACAAGGAATAGATACAATGGCAACACTTCCAAATTGGATGGAAATGCCACCAATCATAGGAGATAAAGTTGTTATAAAAATAAAGAAAATTCAAGAAGAAAAAAGGAAGATATATAGTTCTTTATTAAAAATAGTAAGGAGGGAAACATTTGAATAAAAAACAAAATGAAGTAATCCAATTTTTATTAAAATTCAAAACAGCAACAGAAAATCAGCTAATTAAATTAACCAATTGTAATATGCAAGATATAAATTATCTTTTAACAAATAAACTAATTATAAAAGATAAAGAAACAGGGTTAATATATCATAAACTTCGAGGATTAGATATAAAGTTTATGGTAGCATTAGATTTAATATGTAAATATCAAAAAGATTTGCAAATGTATGATAAAGGAAAGTTTCCCGTAATAATAAGTTTTGTTGTAGAAAATATCACATACGATATTATTGTTGCAAGATTAATTGAGCAAAAAAGAATATTTGAAATGTTAGATGAAGTATCATCTTCAGATAAAATCATACTAGTAATAGAAAATAAAGAATTGTATAACATTGAAGATATAAAAACAAATCGAGAATGTCTAATTTGTGAATATCCTTTAAAAGTAATTGGAAAGATTAATTAAAGTAAAATTAATTTACAAGCTATTATATTTGATTTTATGTTCAAAAAATGCTATAATTTATATACTTTCCGTGGCTATTTCGGTAAAAATAGTTGTAACTGATTAACCTTTGCAAAATAATTATTAAGGAGGAAAGTGCAGATGAAAGAAGTAACGCCCAAAAAAGTAGTTTCGAGAATTCGGAATCAGAAAAAGAAACAGATTTATATTCTCTGGGAAACATGGTGGATGTTACAAAGCAATCTTGAATCTGAAGAAATGAAAGAGTTTAAATTGCTGACAACTTCAGCCACAATAACCTATAAAGGAAAGGTTCGTAATGTGCTGAAATTAAACCAAGTATATTCATATAAAACTGATGAAACAGTTTATGTGAGTCCAAAAAACCCAATTGGTATATCAGTAATTTAAAAAATGATTAAAGCATGGTAAAAAGAGTTTTTAACTACTTTTATTATGCTTTTTTCAAATTAAAAATATATGGGGTAGTTAAAAAATTTTTTCTCAAATTGAAAATAGATGAAATAAAGATTATAGTATATAAAAAAATAAAGGAGGAGATATTTATGTTATATATTAGTTTAGCATTTATTTTAGGAGTTGCAGTTACTATATTTGTCTATGAAACATATTTTGAGAAGAAAGGATTAAAGGTAGAAGATTTATTATCAACTAAACTTGCCATATTATTGGAAGAAAGTAGTAAAAGAATAGGTGAAAGACAAAAAGAATTAAATCGAAAATTAACAGAAGAGGAAAAAGACAAAATATTAGACGATTGCTATAATGAGTATGAATATAGAGCATAATTAATTTTATAATATAAAGAATAACGGTGGAATCTTAAAAATTAAGTTCCACCGTTTCTGCCATATTTGTGGCAGATTTTGTTTTGCTTATTAGTTTTGGATGTTCAGATTAAATTATTCAACAGGTATACATTCAATAGATGGTAGTGACTCGGATTTTTCTTTTAATATCCGTAATGTTTCAGTTTTATTATATAGTCTGTCACAACAGCCATAAATTACCCACCTAGTAGTACGACCAGAACGAGGAGTTGAGAAAGCAATGTCGGTAGGATGTTTTCCTTTAATAATTAACATTTCTTTTCCTTGCAATTTCTTTACATCCACTGTTCCATGGTCAAAATATAATTCTAATATTTGACACAAGGAGTAGAATGAAGTTTGTTCATAAAATTCAATTTCGATTGAATCCTTGTTTTCAGACATAAGATGTAATGAAACATAGAACTCCCACTTTCCTAAATCTACATTAGTGTCAACTTTTTCAATCCGAACTTTTTGAGCCTCCATTTTCATAGAATCATTCCTTTCTATTTTGCAAAACATATGTTATTTGGTTACTACTGCTATATTATAGCATATTAAGCCATTTTATGCAAAATAAACAAAATTTAGATGATTGCTATATATAATGAGTATAGAGTATAATTAATATTATAATATAAAGAATAACGGTGGAATCTTAAAATAGAATTCCACCGTTTCTGCCATATTCGTGACAGATTTTGTTTTGCTTATTTGCCCTGATTTTGTTTTATTAAAATTTCTCGAGCTTCTTCTTCAGAATAGATTCCATCCACTCCATAAACAACCCATTTGCTAATAAGTGGAGGTGCAAATGCTATTCCATGAGATTCTCCCTGAAGAACACAGATATTCAAACCTTGAATTTTATCAAAGTTGCAATGATTTTCATAATCATAAGGCATTTTCATAGATGAGTAGAATGTATTCATATATTCACAATACAATTCCATCAATGAAAAGAGTGTATTCCAGCTTTGTTCATCATCTTCTTTAAAGTTAATTTCAAGGTGTTCACAATTATCATCATAAATAAAAATGACAAATTTTATCTCGAGTTTTCTGCTGACCATATTTAGTACAGTGTCTATTTTTGAAATCCGAGCTTTTCTTGTTTCCATACAGTTTATCCCTTTCTGCATTTTGCAAAACATATATTTTTTTGTTACCGTTAAATTATACCATATTAGGCTGTTTGATGCAAACTAGAGAAGATTTAAAATTATTTTAAGAAATATTTTCCTCATTTATTGCCTCATTTAATTTGTTCCAAATATCTTCATCAATTAAACATTTAGAATGTTTAGGAAGGTCTTTTACTGATAAGTTATTTTTAGTGAGAAATTCACCAACGTATCTATGAGAATTTTTTTCGATAACATCATAATCTATATTTTTATCATTATCTTTAATAGAATAATAATCATTGATACAATTAGTTAATTTATCTAAATCTTTTATAGCTTTTATAAGGTAATCAATTCTAAAAACTAAATTATCTGCTAAATCTTTATCTATTTTTAGTAATACATCATTCTTTAATTTTTCAAGTTTCATGATAACTATATTTCGTTCTTCATTATTTTCTAACATCTTTGCAATATTTAAGTTATATAATTTGCATATAATTCTTTTTTTACAATCTTGGACATATTCAATTACTATTTTTATATTATTATCAATACACCTATATAATGTTCTATTTTTAGCTAATATTCGTATGATTTCATTTTCACTAAAGTTATATGCAAATAATGTGTATATAACTGAAAGTATTTTTTCACTATATTTATAATTATCCATAAACTACCTCCAGATAAACTTTATTCTTTAATTCATGAAGTATACATTAAGAATAACATAGTTATTATATCATTAAAACAAGGAAATTACCATAAAAAAGAGAGAAAACATAGTAATCTCTCTTTAGTGCTTATACAATTTTATTTATACATTTTAATTGTTCTAGTAGATATTTTTCCAATATTTTTTCCTGACGTAATATTTTTTTCTTATTAGCTCCTTCCATAAGTAGTTTTTCAAGTTTTGCACGATTTCTTAAAGATAAATAAAAAATTTTAATATCCATAAGTCATCATCTCCTTTTTACATCCTTTTTTAAATTATAACAAAATATGCTTAAAAAGTGTGTCGAAACCTGTCATCTATAACAGATTTACTTAAATTTTTAGTTAAATCCCCAAAATTCTTGTAAAAAAATTATCGTTATGATATTATAAGATTGATTTTATGAGAAATACACATAATGAAAAAGAAGTAAGATACGGAGGAAAATATTATGAGTTGGGGAGGAGTTTGGAATTTACGATATAATGGACAAAATCCGAAAAGATTTTTAGACTTGTGTAAGATTGTAATACCAAATTATCAAAGAAGATTTGAGGTTTTAGATGAAAATGAGATTGAAGCAGTAAAAAGAATATCTTGGTATAGTGCAGATAAAGATTTGGCTGAAATCATGAAACTTTTAGGAGAAAATGATTCTATTGATGTAATTATAGATGGAGAAACACATCCATATGATGAGAATGAAGAAGAATTACCTTTTGAAAAACAATCATTTAAAATAGAAGATGGAAAAGTGGTAATGCTAACAGACTATGAGGATTTAGATAGATACACAGATGATGAATTAGGAATGATTGAATATGTTGAATCAGATTTAAAAGATTATGCTTCATTTTTAGTAAATGAATTTGGAATAAGAGATGAAGATGGAAAAATAATAGGATTTGAAGAATCAGCAAAAGAAATATTAGATAAATTTTTTACTGATTTAGAAAAGTCTGGAGAAATTAAAGAATTAGATGAAATAAGAAATGGGATAGAAGATATTTCATGGCTAAATGAACAATATGAATATTATAAAGAAAATAACAATGGATCAAAAAAAGAATTACCACCGATATTAAGTGGAATGAGTAAAAGCGATATTCAAGCACTTCGGAGGAATAGAAACATTAGCAGAGTTATGTGAGAAAAAAGGTGAAGATCAAGCAGTAATGATTATATCTATGCTTGGATATTCATTAAACTCTGGAGAATCAAAAGAAGGTAAAAGTTCAATAAGAAGCAAAGAAAAAACTCTAGAAGTAGATAAGGAAATGAAAGAGGCTGTTAATAATTACTTAATTGGATATATAAAGAAAAGATTTCCTAATTTGAGTAAAGAAAATGAAGAAAAGTTTAAAGAAGGAATAAGTCCTGTTATAGATTACGAAATGAAACATGGAAATCATTATGGTGGATTTGGACCAAGAGGATTACATTGCGATAATCAGCCATCACCAGAACTTTTAAATGCTTTTATGAATATGGATTTTGGACCAGAATATCCAGATATGCGAATGTCAGCATCATGTTATTCAGTATTTCCAATGAAAATGTCAGTACGAATGGAAAGAGGCAGATATGTTGAGGCAACAGACGGATATTTAAGTAGTGAGTATTTGTTTATGACAGAAGAATATAGTAAAAGAGCATTAGATGAAGTAAATAAAAGGATTGAACAGGAAATTGCCAAAGTTCCAAAAGAAAAAATGTTGCAATTTAAAGAAGAATATAAAAAAGAATTAGAAGAATATCAAAAAGAAAGAAAGCCACTTTTAAAGAAAAAAGAAACTAGTGATAAATTGCTTGAAAAAGAGGAAACTTTACGAGAAAAATCTGACAGATTAGTAAAATCTTATTTAAGAAGACTTAATGAAATAGACCAAATGCCAATTTCAGATGAAGAAAAAAGAGCAAGAAAAGAACAAGTAAAACAAGAAACAGCGTTAGCTACTGAGGAATATGAAAATTTTTCACGTCATAGACAAGAAGAAGGAAAACTAAATGAGGAATATGGATACAATACGCTAGACATTCTTGATAATATACATGAAAATATAAATGATGAAGAAACCTGGATGAAAAATAAAATTTTAGATTATGCAGGAGAGGAAAATAGGAGAATATTTGAAGAATTTGAATGGGATGAGGCATGGAAAAGATCAAGAAATGTACCATCTAGTGATTTAAAAAGATATTATGAAGATAGAGATGCAATAAGAAACTATATTGAAAAAGAACAGACAAAGGAAAATCAACAAAATGAACCAGAACAATCTCCAGAGTTAGATGAAAAACAGACACAAATTGTTTCAGCATTAGCAGAAGCATATACTGATTATGTGGTAGAAGGTGATGATTATAATTGCTATATTTATGGAGCTGAAAAAGAAAAGCAAATACAACAAATACAAGTAGCTATACAAGAGTATCTTTCAAAGAGAGCTGACAATGTATTAGATGCAGAGTTTATGAAGAATTTTATTCAAGAAAGATTACCAGAAATTTTAACGCAATATAGCTTTAGTAAGAAAGTAGATTATAGATCTTCTTGGGCAATAATTAGAGAAGATAATAATGCAGTACAATATGAAGATGGTTTAATAATAGGTTCACAAGGTTCTTTTAGTAAAAAAGTATATTATGGTGATATAGAAGCAGTAGATAGAAAGATTGAAGAATTAAAAAGTAAAAACCAATTTTGGAAAGATTATAGAAATGATGGAATACGAGGAATTACATACAAAGAATCTATATTGCTAGATGCTTTAGAAGATTATAAAGCAGAGGAACAATTAAAAGGAAAATCACTTGCAGAACTGGATAGAGAAAAGGCAAAATTAGAGGATAAAGAAAGAAGTGCAGAGGATTTACTTAAAAAATTTGAAAAACAATTTGGAATGTCAGATGATAAAGATTTAAAACAAGAAGGACCATCATTTGATGATGAATAGGAGGAACAAGAGATGAATAGTAATAATTTACCAACACTTGCAAAAGAAAGTATTTGGGATAAAATAAAAAGATTTTTTATAAAAGATAAAAAACAAATTGAAACTAATAATTATATTGTTCCAGAGGAAAAAAAGGTGACTTCAAATAATATAAATAACAATAACTCTTTAAATGACTTAAAATTAATTAATAAACCTAATAAAACACTAGAAGATTTACAATATTTAATTAGAAGTAATCAAATAAAAGAGGAAGACTTATCTGAAAAAGAAAGACTAGAATTAAGAAAATTATACGAATCTCAAATTATGGCTTTAAGAAAATCTATTAGAGAATACAAGCATAAGATAATAGGTTTGAAAAATAAAAATGTAAAAAAAGTATTTGAGTAATAGAACTTAACTACCTATTTTTAGGTAGTTTTTCTAATTTGTTTGTAGAATATTTTTAATTCATATGATATACTGCAATTAAAAAATGTATTAATAGAAGTATAAAAGCAAAGGAAGAAAAAAATGGAAATTATAGAATATAAAAATCTAAACAATAAATATACGAATAATCAAATACTAGAATTTATAAATACTTGTATGTATGAATTTTTAAATAGACCATTTAAAGAATTAAAAGATATTATAGACATTGAAGGTCATTATATTAATAGTGGTGGTAACTTTTGGATTGCAATAGATAACAAAAAAATTATAGGAACAATTGCTCTTGAAAATAGAGGAGATAAAGGGATTTTAAAAAGGTTATATATAAAAAATGAGTATCAACATCAAGGAATAGGAACAAAGTTATACAATACTTTTGAAGAATATATAAAAGAAAAGACGAATATAAAAACTATTTATTTAGCTTGTGGCAAAGTATTAGAAAATGCACATAAATTTTATATAAAAAACGCATTTAAGAAGATAGATAATTTAGAAATAGAAATGTATACAGTAGAAGGTGATGATTTCTTCAAAAAAGAAATTAAATAAAAGAAAATCCAGCAGATTAGGCTCTGCTGGACTCACGAGATTTGATAATATTGCTTACAATCCGACGCTGTTTGCGAGTTAAAAGTGAAAAATTATCTAGACATATTTTCAGACATTCATTAAGTCCATTTTCAGAGTCTGAAATTCTGTCATTGTACTTCTTTTCAATTTCAGCCATCTTATCAGCTGAATACCCTGCAAAATAGGATTTGTACTTTTCCTGTTCATGAGAATGTATATCGTTGTAGTAGTAGAGTACATATTTGTATATCTTTTGAGTGCAAAAAAAGTTTGCCACTAAAAGAATAACTAAACAAGCAAGAACACCAATGGTTGTAATTAGGAATAAGATACTCATAACATCCTCAATTACTCTTGAGTCTGTTATCATTCCTACAATTGCAAGAGAAATGACAATAACAGTTCCAAAAAACTGAAAATTTCTTAAACCCCGTGAATTTTTGTTCATAATGATTCTCCTTTCGTTGTCCAAGAGGCAGTTGCCTCTAATATAAAATGTTTTTAGTTCACCTTTAATTATACCACAATTCAACATAAAACTCAAATTTGAAAGGCTTTCGCTATTCTTAATTAAATACTTATAAATATATAGAGTATTTTTATTTTTTATGATATAGTAAAAGAAAATAAAAGTTAGGAGTATTTGAAATGAGAATAGCAATAATAGAAAGATTAGATAAAGAAGAAGGAGAAGCACCATTTGAAGTAACATATTATTTAAATAATTATTATAAAGAAATATTTGATAAATTAGATATATTACTTATTCCAGTAATATCTGAAAATAGATTAGAGGAAGTATTTGAATTGTGTGATGGACTGATTTTAACAGGAGGTAAGAATGATGTTTATCCGAAATATTATAATGAAGAACCAATAAAAGAAAGAACATATGACACATTTGATGAATTTCCATTTGTAAAAAAAGCAGTAGAAATTTTTAATAAAGCAGGTAAACCCATTTTAGGAATTTGTGCTGGAATACAAGAACTAAATGTAATATTTGGAGGAACTTTAAATCAATCAATACCAAATCATTCATTTAAAAAGTATAATATAGATAAACATGAAATAGAAATAAAGAAAGATTCATTTTTATACAAAGTATATAATACTGAAAATATGAAAGTAAATACTTATCATTCACAATCTGTTAAAAATGTAGCTCCGAATTTTAAAGTTACAGCAGTAAGTAAAGATGGTGTAATTGAAGCAATTGAAAATGGAAATATAGTAGGAGTACAATGGCATCCAGAAGCAATGTATGATACAAAATTATTTGGTGAATTTTTTAAAACATTTGTTAAATAGTATATAAAAAGTTAAAGAAAGAGGAAAAAAGTTATGAAAGTTGCAATTGTTGGAAGATTAGAAGATTATGAAGAAGATTACCCATTTAATAAAAGGTATACAATAGATTATCCATTTAGAGAAATGTTTGATGTATTAAATATTTTGATTATACCAATATTATCAAGAATAAATATAGAAGAAATTGAAAGTATGTGTGATGCTTTAATATTACCAGGTAGTGCAATAGGTGTAGATCCAAAATATTATAATGATGTACCATTTCCAGGTAAAGAATATAAATATGATGAATATAAACTAGATAAAGAGGTAATAGATTTATTTGTAAAAGCTAAAAAACCTATTTTAGGAATATGTGGTGGTATGCAGACATTAAATGTATATTTTGGAGGAGATTTAAACCAAAATGTATTAAATCATCAGTTAGAAGATAATAGTAAGCATAAAGCTAAAATCATGCAAGATTCATTTTTATATAGTGTTTATCAAAAAGAGGATATAGAAATAAACTCATTCCATAGACAAGCTGTAAGAAAATTAGCAAATAATTTTAAAGTAACAGCAACAAGTGAAGATGGAATAATAGAAGCAATAGAATATGGAAATATAATTGGTGTTCAATGGCATCCTGAAGCATTAAAAGATATAGAATTTTTTGATAAATTCTTTAAGACATTTGTAAAATAAAATTCTAGGAGGAAGAGATAAGTGCAGTTTAATTTAAAATCTACATTAACAAAAGCTGATACAAAAGACAAATATATATTTTGGGATATAGATGGGACACTAGCACCATATAGATTTAATAATCATGTAGGAGATCCAGAAGGAACAAATAGTGGGATGTCCTTAAAAGAAATAGAAGATGGAATATTTCTAGAAAGAAAACCATCTAAACATATGCAAAAAGTAATAAAAGACTGTGGTGCTAAAGAAAATATTATCATGAGTCATTGTATAAATGAAAAAGAAATGAAGGATAAGGAAAAATGGCTAGACATATATTATCCAAGTATTACTAAAAGAGTATTTCCAATTTATGAAAATGAATCCAAAGCAGATACAATTTTAGAATATTGTAAAAACAATAACATTTCATTAGATGAAGTAATATTTGTAGATGATGTTATTACAATTTTAAGAGAAGCAGAGAAAAAGGGAATAAATGCTTGGCATATAAGTAGTTTTTTAGATTGGACAATATAGGAGATAACATTTACATTGTTATAGATAAAATATCTAATAAAATTAAATTGGAGGTTCATATGAAAGTTTTAATTTTAAGTTTTAGTGCAAATAAAGTAAATGAAGATAGTTATATTCCAAATAAGAAAGGATTAACTTTTGCTTGTGTAGACGAATGTATAAATGAGTTGGATAAGAAAAATATACAATCTAAACATATATGTATGAATTACAAAAATATTAAAAAATGTATGGCTTGTGGAAAAAGAGGTTGGGGGATTTGCCTTGAAGAACATAAATGTATTATAGATGACGATTTTAATGAAATTTATAATATAATGAAAGAATATGATGGATATATTTTTGTAACACCAGTTTATTTTTGGGAAATGAGTGAGAGTGCTAAAACATTTTTTGATAGATTGAAAAGATGTGATGCTTTTAATAATAACTCAAAAATTAAAGGAAAAAAGTTCATTTCAATTGCTTGTGCAGGTGGAAGTGGAAATGGTACGGAAAACACATTACAAGCATTTGATACATTAAATCATTTTATAGAAATGGATATGATAGGTAGAATACCTGTAACAAAATTTAATTTTGAGGAACAAAAACAAGAAATAAGAAATTGTATTAGAAAATTTCTTAAATAACAGAGGTGTATATTATGATTTTTAGAAAGGCAGAGTTAAGAGATAGAGAATTTATATTAAACGCAAATAAAGAAATAAATATTTTATCTGGTCTAAATGATAGTACATTTGAAGCAAGAATAGATAAAGATTTATTTGAAGATAAGATTTGTGAATCAATTATTGCAGAAATTGATGGAAAAATCGCTGGTATGATATTATATTCATATGTTTATTGGGCTAATTGTGGAAAAGGAATATACTTATCACAGGCATATATAAAGAGTGAATTTAGAGGGCAAGGAATATTTAAATCATTATTAAAAGAACTTGAGGAAAATGAAAAAGACTGTAATTTTATCACTGATTTAGTTGGTGTAGAAAATAATGTAATGAAGAATACACTTAATAAACTAGAATTTGAAACATCTGATTTAGTAACATACTATAAAATGATAAACAAGTGAAAAGTAGATATACAATTTAAAAATATTAAGGAGTCAAAATTTATGATAAAAGCAATATTAGAACGAAAATAATAAAAGGAGGATTTTTTAAAATGAAAAAGAAAGTTTTAATCGCTATTCTTATTATTATAGTAATAGCAATCGCAGTAGTAGGATATTTTGTATTTAGTGATATGATGCAAGAAGATAAGCTAAAAACAGAATTATCTGAACTACAACAACTTGTAAACACAGAAAATATTGATATGGAAGCAGTAAATGAAAGACTTGATAGAACTGTAACTACTGGAGATTATGCAGTAGTAGAAAAAGCATTTAAATCTTATTTAAGAGATAATTTTGATAACAGTATAGAAATAGCTAATATCTTAAATGATGAAAAACTAACAACTTTGCTAACCGTAGAAAATTATGAGGAAGATGGAAAAGATTTTACAGAATCTAAAGAATATATTACAAATACTAGAACAACATTAGAAGATTGTAAAGCTAAATATACAGAATTTTTTACTGAAGATAAAGCAATGTCATATATTAGTAATAAAGGACTAGATAGTTATTATACAGATTTATATAAAAATGAATTAATGGGTGATATGGATTTAGCATCACAAGACACAACAGTACAAGATTCAATAGATGAAGTAATAGGAATTTTAAATACTTCTGAAGAAGTTTTAAACTTGTTATCAGGAAATCAAGATGCTTGGGATATTGAAGGAGAAAACATAGTATTTAATAGTGATAGTTTATCAAATGAGTATGATGAGTTAATAAATTCCTTATAATATAAATTTTTGAAAGATTAGTTTGAAACATAACTAATCTTTAATAATATAGAATAATTATTATTTATATGATATAATAAGCAAAAATATAAATTGGAGGATAAAAAAATGAATGAACATGAAAATTTTTGCAAAAAATTAGGAAACGAATTTTATACAAGACACGATTATACTGATAAAGATAGAGAAGTTATAGAAGCATTAAAACAAGGAATAGAAGATTATAAAAATACAGCAGATGAAAGAGCAAGTCAATCAAAAGAAATGAGAGCAACAGCATTTGCACAACAAAGTAGTGACCTAAAAAAATTAGGAAAAATGCACAAAAAAGCTATGCAAAATAGAGGAGATAGCTGGACAAGATAAATTTTTATAGAAAGAGAGAAAATATGGTAAATATATTAGTGCATGGATTAGGTCAAACAGAAAAAAGTTGGGATAAGATTATAGAAGAATTAGATAAAAGTAATATAAAAGCAGAAAATCCAAATTTATTTGAATTAGCTAAAAATTATGAAATAAATTATGAAAATATATATAGAACTTTTTGTGATTATTGTAATTCTTTTAAAGAAAAAATAAACTTATGTGGTTTATCATTAGGAGGTATATTATCTATTAATTATGCGATAGAATATCCAGAAAAGGTAAATTCTATAATACTTATAGGTACAACATATGAAATACCAAAAAAGATATTTAAATTGCAAAATTTTATATTTAAGTTTATGCCTAAAAGTATGTTTGAAAAAATGGGAATAAAGAAGAATGATTTTATCAATTTAACGAATTCAATGGCAGATTTAGATATAAAATCAAAAGTAGATAATATAAAATGCAAAGTGTTAATTTTATGTGGTGAAAAAGATAATGTAAATATGGAAAGTGCAAAACAATTAAATAGGAATATAAAAGCAAGTAAATTAGAAATTATAAAAAATGCTGGACATGAAGTAAATACAGAGAATCCAAAAGAATTAGCAAGGGTAATAAGCAAATATTGGAAATAGAAAAAGAGGATTGGTTATATTTCAAACTAATCCTCTTAAATTATGCACTATTTCTTTTTTGCTCTTTCACTATGAGAACGATTTAAATATACATTTAATCTAGATGATTTATCCTTCCAATGTTCAGTAATAGACCGTTTCCTGTCGTGATAAGAATACAAATTTAATAATGCAGTAGATTTTTTCCTCATGTCAAACCTCCTAAAATTTTTTGGAGGCTTTGAAACCTCCAAGTGATTGCTTTTATGGTTTCAAATACATAATTCAAATTAAATTATACTATATTTTATCGTAAAATTCAAGGAAATTGACTTGTATAAATGTAAAAAACAGTTTGAAATATAGGTATTTTTTTATTTATAAAACTATTTAGATAAATGTCTAAATATCTATTGACATTATAAAATTAAAATAGTAAAATCTATTTAAACAAATATCTAAATAGCGAAGGTGAGTATCATGGGAATGTCAGAAACATTAAAAGCTATATCAGATCCTGTCAGAAGAAATATACTGGAAATGTTAAGAAAAGGAAAGATGACAGCTGGTGATATAGCTGACAAATTTAATATAACAAACGCATCAGTATCTTATCATTTATCCTATTTAAAGAAAGCAGATTTAGTAAAAGAAGAGAGATATAAAAATTATATTTATTATGAACTAAACACATCTGTTTTTGAAGAGATACTAGTTTGGATTTATCAATTTGGAAAAGATGATAAGAAGGGAGATAATAACAATGAAGAAAAGAATTGATTGGAAAATTTTAATTATAACAACTTTAATGTGCATAGTACCAATAATATTTGGAGTAATTTTGTATAATCAACTACCAGAACAAATGGCAGTACATTTTGGATTAAATAACGAACCTAACAGTTTTGCACCTAAAGAATTTGCTTTGTTTGGTATTCCACTACTTATGACAGCATTACAAATAATTTGTTGTATATCAAGTGATTGTATGGAACAAAAAAAGCAGAATAAGAAATATATAACTATTTATAAATGGATAATACCGATAATTGGAATGGTATGTTATTTAACAATGTTAGCTTATGGTGCAGGAATTGAATTAGATATGAGAATAATTGTATGTATAACATTGGGAATAATTTTTATGATTATAGGAAATTATATGCCTAAAACAGAAATTAACAAACTACAAATGTACTATGTGAGAAATGACTTTTGGGAAAAAATAAAAAGACCAGCAGGATATTTCTTTGTAATAATGGGGTTACTATTTATAATTTCAGCTTTTCTAAATTCAATAGTGTCTTTTATATTAATGATAATACTTATAATTTGTGCTGTTTTAACTACAATATATTCATTATATTTATTTTATAAAAATAGAAAATAGGAGGAACAAAAAATGATCGAAATAAAGAATGTTTCAAAATCTTATGTAAAAGGAAAGAAGTCAGTAGATGACTTAAATCTTGAAATTAAAAACGGAGAAATATTCGGCTTTTTAGGACCAAATGGTGCTGGTAAAACAACAACAATAAGAATGATAACAGGAATATTAAATATTGACGAAGGCGATATTTTAATAGATGGAAAAAGTATAAAAAAAGAACCATTAGAAGCAAAGAAAAATTTTGGATTTGTACCAGATAGTCCAGATATGTTTTTAAAATTAAAAGGAATAGAATATTTAATGTTTATGGCAGATGTTTATGATGTACCACAAAATAAGAGAAAAGAAAAGATAGAAGAACTTACAAAAAAATTTGAAATATATAATCAATTAAATAATCAAATACAAAGTTATTCACATGGTATGAGGCAAAAAATAGTAATCTGTGGTGCATTACTTTCAGAACCTAAAAATTGGATATTAGATGAACCAATGACTGGCTTAGATCCTAAATCTTCTTTTGATTTAAAAGAAATGATGAGGGAACACGCAAAGTCAGGAAAAACAGTATTTTTCTCAACACACATATTAGAAGTAGCAGAGAAATTATGTGATAGAGTAGGAATTATCAATAAAGGAAAATTAGTATTTGTAGGAACATTTGAAGAAATGAAGCAAAAATTCAAAGAAAACGCATCATTAGAGGACTTATTCTTGGAAATAACAGAAAAATAATATAGGAAAGGAAGAAAAAATATGGATAAAGTAATCAAATTAACAAAAATATTTTTAAAAAATTCCTTTTCTAATATGGATGCTAGAATGGGAATTTCAACAAAGTCAAAAAGCAAAATTATAGTTTATGGATTGTTATTTTTATATTTTGCAGGATTGATTATATTTTTAGGATATAACCTATTAGATGGACTAATTGCGATACACCAAGAAACAATATTTGTTGGTATGATTTTATTTATGATATTTGGTTTAGGAATTATTCAAACAATATTTTCAAGTATCACTATCTTATACTTTACAAAAGATAGTGAATATTTATTACCGCTACCATTAAAACCATATCAGATTATACTTGCAAGAACAAATGTAATGTTAATTGCTGAATATGTAATTATATTTTTAATAGGATTTATTCCTCTTGTCATGTATGGAATATTAACTGGAGCAGGAATTGTATATTACTTAACAATGATTTTATCAGTTATTTTAGTACCAATATTACCAGTATTATTGATTAGTATGCTTGTTATGTTTATAATGAGTTTTGCAAGACTTACAAAAAACAGAAATAGATTTCAATTATTTGCTACATTGTTGGTTTTAGCAATTATTATAGCTTTATCAATTTCAACAAGTGGAATGAAACAAGATTTAACAAATGAAGAAATGGCACAAATGGTAGTTAAGGCAAATGGAATGATAGAATTAGTAAAAGGATATGTTCCAACAGTAGATTATTTAATGGAAGCATTAACTACAAATTCTTTATTTACAGCAATAGTGGAAGTATTAAAAACATTAGGAATTACAATCATAGGATTTATTGTATATATGCTAATTGCTCAAAAAATATATTTTAAAGGTTTAGTAGGTAATTTATTTGGTGGAGGAGCTTCAAGTTCAAATAAAGAAATAAACCAAAAAGAATATAGAAATAGTAAGCTATATAAAAGTTATGTTGGAAAAGAATTTAAAAATATGGCAAGAAATCCAGTATTTTTAATGCAATGTTTAATACCAGCAGTTTTAATACCAATTATAATGGTTGTAGTAGTTTATGCAGGATTAAATAGTGATGGAATGGGATTAGAACAAATAACACAAATGGTACAACAAATGTCTACAAATACATTCTTTATTGCTTGTATCATTTTAGGAGTTATACAATTCTTCACAATGTTTATATATATTTCAATAACAGCAATTTCAAGAGATGGAGAAAATGCAGTATTTATGAAATATATACCAGTATCACTATATAAGCAATATATGTATAAAATAATTCCAAATATTATAATGAATATAGTAACAATCATAATTACATTAGGAATGGCAGAATATCTTTTAAATTTACCAGTTATAACTTTAATTGCATTATTTGTAGTTGCAACTATAATGGGAATATTACAAAGTATAGCAATGGTTATTGTGGATTTAAAAAGACCAAAATTAAATTGGGATTCTGAATACGCAGTTGCAAAACAAAACCTTAATCTAGTTTTTCCAGTATTACTTGCAATGATTAATATTGCAATAATGGTAGGATTGGTGTTTTTATTGAAAGATATAAATGTATATATGGGAGTTGGGATTTTGGGAATCTTATATATAATAGCAACAGTTATAACAAATAAGTATCTATATAATAAACAATACGAATTAGCTGATAAAATAATATAATTTTTATAATATATTCTATATTTAGAAATAAGTATAGAATATTTTTTTTGGCTAATTAATGAGAATAATTATCAAATATGCTATAATAATACAGAATAAATAAAAATGAGGTGCGAAGATATGAAAAAAATATTAATTGTGGAAGATGATATGAGTATTCATAAAATATTAGAAGAAATGTTAGAACAAGAAAAGTACAAGATATTAAGTGCTTATTCTGGAACAGAAGCACTTATGATTTTAGAAAAAGAAGATGTAGATTTAATATTATTAGACCTAATGTTACCTGGATTAAATGGAGAAGAAATTATAAAAAAAATAAAAGATATTCCAATAATTGTATTAAGTGCAAAAGTATCAACAGAAGATAAAGTGAATTGCTTATTAAGTGGTGCTAATGATTATTTAACTAAACCATTTGAAAAAAATGAGTTGTTAGCAAGAATTGAAGTACAATTACGAACTAAAAAAGACAATAATTCAGATTATAGTTTTAAAGACCTAAAATTATTAAAAGATAATTATATATTAAAAATAAAAGATAAAGAAATTAATCTAACCAAAACAGAATATGCTATATTGAAACAATTATTTGTGTATCAGAATCAAGTAGTTTCAAAATCTAAATTATTAGATTTAATAAGATTCGACACAGAAGATTGTGATGAAAATTCTTTAAGAGTTCATATTAGTAATATAAGAAAGAAAATAAAAAAATATTCTAATGAGGAATATATAGATTCTGTTTGGGGAGTAGGATTCAAATTAAAAAAATAAATCTTAACAAAATTTTAACAAACCATTAACAGTTTTCTTAACACTTTTATACTAAAATAAAAGTGAAAGGAGAGAAGATTATGGAATATATTTTAGAAACTAATAATCTTGAAAAGAAATATAAAGATTTTAAAGCGATAAGCAATCTAAATATTCACATAAAAAAAGGTGCAATATATGGACTTATTGGAAAAAACGGAGCTGGTAAAACTACTCTTATAAGATTAATTTGTGGTCTACAAAAGCCTACAAATGGAACATACTCTATATGTGGAGTAAAGAATACCGATAAAAAAATATTAAAAGTTAGAGAAAGAATGGGGGCAATAATAGAAACACCATCTATATATGCTAATATGTCAGCTAGAGATAATTTATTAGAACAATTCAAATTAGTAGGACTACCTAGCAATGATGGAATTGATGAATTATTAGAATTGGTTGCTCTTGAAAATACTAGAAACAAAAAAGCAAAGAATTTTTCTTTAGGAATGAAACAAAGATTAGGAATAGCAATAGCACTATCAAACAACCCAGACCTATTAATATTGGATGAACCAATAAATGGTTTAGATCCAGAAGGTATTATTGAGATTCGAGAATTGATTTTAAAATTAAATAAAAAGAAAAAAATAACTATTTTAATATCAAGCCATTATCTTGATGAGTTATCTAAAATTGCTACTGATTATGGATTTGTCGACAATGGACAAATAGTTAAAGAAATTAGTAGCGAAGAACTAAATAAAAAGATGGAACACAAAATAGAGTTAAAAGTAAAAGACGTAAAAGAATTTTCTAAATATTTTGAAAAGAATAATATAAACTATGAAGTTTTCGATAATAATACAATTAATGTATATGGAAAAATCAATTTATCTAAATTAATAAATGACCTTTCAAAAAATGATTTAGTAGCAGATGAAGTACACGAAAAAGAAGAAACTTTAGAAAACTACTATATGAATTTAATTGGAGGTGGTAAAAATGATTAAACTATTAAATGCAGGATTTACAAGATTAAAAAAAGATAAGTTGTTTTGGGGATTAACAGTAGCAGTTATAGGATTTGCATTAATTATGCTTTATAATGCTTATTCTGATATGTTAGAGTATGGTGGAAATGTAAGTGTTGATGGATATTTTTTTAATGTTGGTATGCTGATTGGGTTTGCTATTGCAATTTTTGCTAGTGTATATTTAGGAAATGAATATTCTAATGGAACACTTAGAAATAAAATTGTTATGGGACATAATAGAATAAAGATATATTTATCAAATTTAATTATAGTATCAGTAATATCTGTATTTTGGGTTTTATTGTTTGATTTTATTACTGCTTGTATAGGTATTCCTCTATTTGGAAATATACAAATGGATATAGGAAAATTTTTATTACTATTTGTAGTAGTCTTATCATTTAGTATTGCATTTGCATCTATATTTACTTTTATAGCAATGGTCTGCTCAAATAAAACGGCAACATCTATTATTTGTTTAGTAACAGTATTTGCTATGATGTTTGGTAGCACAATGTTATTCAATATATTATCAACACCACCAACAACTGTAGAATATTCAATGGTAGATGGACAATTTGTACCACAAGAAGTTCCTAATCCAAGATACCCAACAGACCAAGAGAGGAAAATATATCAAACCATATTAAATATAATGCCACAAGGGCAAGCCTTTTCTATCGTAGGATATGAGGACTGGGATTACAAAGTATTACCATTTTATTCAATAGGAGTTATAATAATATTTACAGGTGTAGGACTAATCATATTTAAAAGAAAAGATTTGAAATAGAAAGGAAAATGTTATGAGTATCTGGTTTTATTTATTCATAATTGCAAGTGTTATCATTATTGCATTAGTTATTAAAATGTCTGTTATGAAGAATGCAATCAAAGAGATAGAAGAAAAATTTGATTTTATAATAGAATCAGATACTAATAATTTAATTACTATTTCAACAAATGATATAGATATAAAGCAATTATCTAATAAAATTAATAAAAATTTAAAAAAGATAAGAGAACTGGAAATTCAATATAATCAAGGAAATGAAGAACTAAAAAGGTCAATTACAAATATTTCACATGATTTGAGAACACCCCTTACAGCAATAAGGGGGTATCTTGATTTAATAGAACATAAAAATTTAACTGAAAAGCAGGAGAATTATTTGTTATTTATTGATGAAAAAGTTAAGATTTTAACTGATTTGACAGAACAATTATTTAATTTTTCAAAAAGTTTAGATTCATATCAGAACATAAACAAGCAAAATGTTGTATTAAATAGTGTTTTGGAAGAAACAATTTGTGCATCTTATGATTTATTTATGCAGCATAATATCAATCCTAAAATATATATAACAAAGGAAAAAATTATAAAACAAATAGATGAAAATATGCTAAAGAGGATATTTGAAAATATTATTTCAAACGAAATAAAATATAGTGATGAATTTTTAGAAATCAAGTTAAATAAAAATGGAAAAATTATTTTTAGAAACAAAACAAAAAATTTAGATAAAACAAGTGTAGAAAAAATATTTGACCGTTATTATACAGTTGAAAATGCAAAGAAATCAACAGGTATAGGTCTTTCTATTGCAAAGCAATTAGTAGAATTAAATAATGGAACTATAAGTGCTAACTATGATGATGGATATTTGATTATCGAAATATATTTTAAGTAAGTCTATTAATGTTTAATAGGCTTTTTTTATGCAAAAATGGAAAAATAATTAAAAGTTTGCTATAATAAATCAGAATATATAAAATGAGGTGCGAGTTTATGAAAAAAATATTAATAGTAGAAGATGATATAAGTATTAGTAGTGAATTAAAAGAATTACTAGACAATGCAGGATATAATGGAGTTGTTTTAGAAGATTTTGAAAATTCTTATGAAGAAATAAAGAAAGAAAATCCAGATTTAATATTATTAGATATTAACATTCCAAAATTAAATGGAGAAATGTTGTTACAAAAAATAAGGAAAGAGAGTAATGTACCAATTATAATGGTTACTAGCAAAAATACAGAAACAGATGAAGTATTATCATTAAGTTATGGTGCAAATGATTATATAACAAAGCCATATAATCCAACAATTTTATTGTTAAGAATAAATAATCTATTCAAAAGAATAGAAAATAAAAATGATATATTAACTTATAATGATTTAACTGTTGATCCAAAAAAAGGAATTATTAAAAATGATAAAGAAGAACTAATTTTAACAAAAAATGAAATGATTATATTTACATTTTTGTTAGCAAATAGAGGAAATATTGTAACAAGAGATGATTTAATGACTGATTTATGGAATAACGATTCATATATTAATGACAATGCTTTAAATGTAAATATAAGCAGATTAAGAACAAAATTAACTGACTTTGGTTATGAGGATGCAATAGAAACAAGAAAAGGTCAAGGATATATCTTAAAATAAATTTTGAAAGGAACGGAAAATGAGATTTAGTAAGTATTTAAAAAATAATTATTTAATAATATTACTATTTATTGTAATCATTGCAATTATAGATTTAATGCTAATAAGTTTTAAGACAAATAATCAGGCAATAGTTGGAGTAACAGTTACAGCAGTTTTAGGATTTATCTTATATCTAATTTATGATTTTTATAGAAGAAAAAAGTTTTATGATAAATTCATAAATGATTTAGACTTATTAGATAAAAAATATTTAATTACAGAAATGATAGAAAAGCCAAATTTCTATGAGGGCGAAATCCTATATGATGCTTTATACGAAATAGATAAATCTATGGCAGAAAAAATAAAAGAATACAGCTTAAATATACAAGATTTTAAGGAATATATAGAAATGTGGATACATGAAGCAAAACTTCCACTTGCTTCTTTAAATTTAATAGTACATAACCATAAAGAATTATCAGACAAAAAAATAACAGAGCAATTAAAAAGGTTAGATGATGATATTGAGCAGGTTTTATATTATGTAAGAAGTGAAAATGCTGAAAAAGATTATTTAATTAAAGAAACAGAGATAGCAAAAGTTATTTCAAATGTTGCTATAAAAAATAAAGATATATTATTGGAAAATAATATTGATTTTGAAGTAGAAGTAGGAAATACAAAAGTATTAACAGATTCAAAATGGCTTGAATTTATAGTAAATCAAATTGTAAGTAATAGTATTAAATACATAAGAAATGATGTGGAGCATTTGATAAAAATAACAACTGAAGAAAACAATAAAAATGTTATTTTGAAGATATATGATAATGGAATTGGAATTTCTAAAAGTGATATTCCAAAAGTATTTGATAAAACATTTACAGGAAATAATGGAAGAAAAATTGAAACATCAACAGGTATGGGCTTGTATATCTCAAAACAATTATGCAAAAAATTAGGACACAAAATTACAGTAGATTCAAAGGAAAATGAATATACAGAAGTGTCTATATTATTTAATAAAAACGATTTTTTGAATGTAGCAAAATAACATTACAAAATTGTAATGTTTAGTAATTTTAGAAGAAGGACAAATAAAAACTAATCCTCTATAATGAAAATGAAAGGAGAGATGAGAAGATGTCAAATATATTAAAAATTGATAAAGTAGAAAAATACTATGGTAGCAAATCAAGTCTAACAAAAGCATTAGATAATTTATCTTTTGAAGTAGATAAAGGCGAATTTGTTGCAATAATGGGAGCATCAGGAAGTGGAAAAACAACACTTTTAAATTGTATATCTACAATTGACAAAGTTACATCTGGACACATTTTCGTTGGAGGAGAAGATATTACAAAGTTAAAAGGAAATAACTTAAATAAATTTAGGAGAGAAAAATTAGGATTTATATTCCAAGATTTTAATTTATTAGATACATTAACTGCTTATGAAAATATATCATTAGCACTTTCTATTCAAAATAAAGTAGCAAAAGAAATTGAAAAAAGGGTTAATGATGTTGCGACTAAACTTGGAATAAAAGAAGTATTAAATAAATATCCTTATCAAATGTCTGGAGGTCAAAAGCAAAGAGTAGCATCTGCCAGAGCAATAATAACTGATCCACAAATAGTTTTAGCAGATGAACCAACAGGAGCATTAGATAGTAAATCATCTCGAATGTTACTTGAAAGTTTTGATTACTTAAATGAAAAACTAAATACTACAATATTAATGGTAACGCATGATAGTTTTTGTGCCTCTTATGCTAGTCGAGTAATATTTATAAAAGACGGAAAAGTATTTAATGAAATAATAAAAGGTAACAGTTCAAGAAAGAATTTCTTTGACAAGATTATAGATGTTGTAACCTTGCTTGGAGGTGAGGAAAATGACAACTATTAAATTGTCTTTTAGAAATATAAAAAAGAGTTTTAAAGATTATGCAATATATTTCTTTACTTTAATATTAGGTATTGCGATATTTTATGTATTTAACAGTATAGAAAGTCAAACTGTACTATTAGATGTAACAAATAGCACATATGAAGTTATAGATTTGATGACGAATATGTTATCAGGAGCAAGTGTATTTGTGGCATTTATTCTAGGATTTCTAATAATATATGCAAGTAGATTTTTAATAAAAAGAAGAAATAAAGAATTTGGTATATATATGCTTTTAGGTATGAGTAAAAGAAAAATATCTATGATACTATTCTTTGAAACAATCTTAATTGGTATTATATCATTAGCTGTTGGGTTAGGACTTGGAGTATTGCTTTCACAACTTATGAGTATGTTAGTTGCAAATATGTTTGAAGCAGATATGACAAAATATGAATTTATTTTTTCAAGTCAAGCATGTATTAAAACAATAATATATTTTGGAATAATGTACGTCATTGTAATGTTATTTAATACAGTAAATATTGGAAAATGTAAATTAATTGATTTAATACAAACAAATAAAAAGTCTGAAAAAGTAAAAATGAAAAATCCAATGCTTTGTACCATAGTATTTATCATATCAGCCATAGCTCTAGGATATGCTTATTATATGGTAACAGGTGGAATAAATGAAACAATTAAGACTCCAGAAAATATATTTAAGCCAATTGTAATTGGAGCAGTATCTACATTTTTTATATTCTGGTCTTTATCAGGGCTAATTTTAAAAATAGTAACAAGTATGAAAAATTTGTATGTAAAAGGATTAAATACTTTTACATTTAGACAATTAAGTAGTAAGATAAACACAACAGTATTTTCAATGACAATAATTTCTTTAATGTTATTTGTAACGATTTGTGTGTTATCAAGTGCTTTATCACTTAAAAATTCAATGACTGCAAATTTAGATGAACTAGCACCAGCAGATATTCAAATAGAAAAAAGAGTATTAAATGAAGATTGGCTAGATCAAGGGTATAATGAAGAACAAATAAAAAATTCTAAATTAAGTATTAGAGAAATATTAGAAAAGTTTGATTTTAACATAGATTCTTATTTAGAAGAAAGTGTAGAATACAATCTTTATCAAACAGAAGAATTAACATTTGGAGATACATTAGGAGATAATTGGGAAACAATAAAAAATACTTATACTTCACTAATCCCTTATAATGTAGCAGATGATATTATGACAATAAGCGATTATAATAAAGTTGCTAAATTTTATGGGAATGAAGAGTATACAATAAATGAAGATGAATATATAATTGTTGCAGATTATGACTCAATGATTGAAATAAGAAATGTAGCGTTAAAAGATAATCAAGAAATAACTGTTTTTGGACATACATTAAAACCAAAATATAATGAATGTCAATATGGCTTTGTAGAAATGGCAAGTAATCATATAAATTCAGGAATTATAATAGTTCCAGATGATATAGTAGATGATAATTATATTGTTTATAACTCTATAATTGGAAATTACTATACAGATTCATTAGATGAACAAAGAGAGATTCAAGAACAAATTAAAAATTTAGTAAATAATCCAATTTCATTAGAATATAACTTGCCTTCAATAAATAGTAAAGTTGATATAAGTGAGGCAAGTATAGGAATAGGAGCATTAGTAACATTTTTAGGACTATATCTAGGAATCGTATTTTTAATAGCAAGTGTTGCAATCCTTGCTTTAAAAGAACTAACAGAAAGTACAGATAATAAAGAAAGATATAATATGCTACGAAAATTAGGGGCAGATGAAAAGATGATAAATAAATCATTATTTAGACAAATTGCAATATTCTTTATGTTCCCATTGTTAATAGCAATTATTCATTCAATCTTTGGAATAACATTTTGTAGTTATATAATAGAAACATTTGGAAACGAACAGCTATTACCATCAATTATTATGACAGCAATATTTATAGTAGTAATTTATGGAGGATATTTCTTAATAACTTATTTATCTAGTAAGAATATTATAAAGGAGAACAGAAATGCCAGAGAATATTAATTGGAATGGAGTAATACAAAGCATAACAGACTTTTGGCTTCCGTTATTAGGCTGGATAATTGGAATAATATTGGTAATTGCAATTGTTTTTATAGTAAAGAAAATAAAAAAGAAAAAGGAAGAAAATATATATAAGCTAAAATAAGGATTTAAAAGGTTAGTTTTATGACTAATCTTTTAAATTACAAAAATGTAAGAAGATTGTAAGGTAAAATAATAGCAAGATAGATAGTAAAATGATATAATATAGAAAATACTTTATTTAGGTATTAATTAAATCAAGGCAATAGTTAATATAACTATATACTAATTATATTTACTTGTAAAAGTTAAATAACTATGCAAGAAATCGCACAGAAATTAATTGATGCTTATGGAAAAGGAGAATGAGTTATGAGCTTAATAGGAAACATCTTATGGTTTATTTTTGGAGGCTTATTTAGTGGAATTTCATGGGTGTTATCAGGGATTATTTGGTGTATAACAATTGTTGGAATTCCATATGGTTTACAATGCTTTAAATTTGCATCAATGTCGTTTGCACCCTTTGGAAAGGAGATTGAATATGGAGGAGGAGTTCCATCATTATTTGCCAATATAATTTGGATTATCTTCTTTGGTATTCCTATGGCAATAGAGAATTTCATATTTGGTTGTATTTGGTGCATTACGATTGTTGGAATACCTTTTGGACTTCAATTTTTTAAGATTGCAAAACTTGCTTTAGCACCATTTGGGGCAAGAATCATTTAAAAAGTAACAATGAAATTTTGGAATTTTAAAACATCAATTTGAGATTTGTGTGATTTTTAAAGGGAGGGTAGCAGATGCTATCCTCTTATTTTCTTTTGCTATCTTACAAAAATGTAAGTTAATGAACAGAAAAATGTGATATAATTATTCTGGAGGTTAAAATCATGCAAAGAATTTTAATAGTAGAAGATGATAAAAAATTAAGAAAAGAATTAGAAACATTTTTAACTAAACATGGTTTTATTGCAAAAGGATTAGAAAAATTTGATAATACAATTCAAGATATTTTAAATGAAAATGCAGATTTAATATTATTGGATATAAATTTGCCATATACAGACGGCGAATTTGTATGTAAAGAAGTTAGAAAAACATCAGATGTTCCAATAATAATGGTAACAAGCAGAGATAATGAAATAGATGAATTAATGAGCTTAAATTATGGAGCAGATCAGTATGTAACAAAACCATATAACATACAAATATTACTTGCAAAAATAAATGGATTATTAAAAAGAACTCAAAAACTAGAAAAAGAAATAGAAAAAATTGACTGTGATGGATTTACTTTAAATATTGCAGAAAGAGTAATTGAAAAAGATGAACAAAAAATTGAACTAACTAAAAATGAATACACCATTTTATATTATTTAGCAAAGAACAGAGGAAGAATTGTATCAAGAGATGAGATAATGGACTATTTGTGGGAAAGTGAAGAATTTATTGATGATAACACTTTAAGTGTAAATGTAAAAAGATTAAGAGGCAAATTAGAGGAACTAGGACTTATGGATAGAATAGAAACTAGGAGAGGACAAGGTTATATATTGAAATGAAATTTAGAGATTTTATAAAAGAAAAAATGATATTAATTGTTGGTACAATACTAGCTTTATCAAGTGTAGAAATTTTGTTACTTGCTTATAATATTAGTATATTAATAAGATTATATTGTGCAATTATAATTATATTTGTAGTAGCACTTGCTATACTAATTGAATATAAGAAGAAAAAAGATTACTACAATGAATTAATAAAGAATATGGAAGATTTAAAAGAAAAATATTTAATTTCAGAAATAATAAAAACACCTAATTTTATAGAAGGCAAAATATTAAAAGATATATTGCAAGATACAGGAAAGTCAATGCTTGAAAATGTAAACTATTACAAAAATATTCAAGAAGATTATAAAGAATATATTGAACTATGGATTCACGAAGTTAAAATACCTATTGCAGCAAGTAAAATGATTATAGAAAATAATAAAAATGAAGTAACAAAAAGCATAGATGAAGAATTAGATAAGGTAGAAAACTATACAGAACAAGCCTTATTCTATGCTAGAAGTAATGCAGTAGAAAAAGATTACATTATAAATAAAACAAACTTAAAAGAAATAGTAAATGGAGCAATTTTAAAGAATAAAACTACACTTTTAAATGAAAAAGTATCAATAGAACTTTCAAATTTAAAAGATGAAGAAGTATATACAGATAGCAAATGGGCAGTATTTATCATAAATCAGATCATACAAAATGCTATAAAATACTCTAAAAAGGAAAATAAAAAAATAGAAATTTCCTCACAAGAAAAAAATGATAAAGTAATATTATATATCAAAGATAATGGAATCGGAATAAAAAAAGGGGAGATAACAAGAGTATTTGAAAGAGGATTTACTGGAGAAAATGGAAGAATTATAGGTCAAAAATCAACTGGAATTGGACTATATCTATGTAAAAAATTATGTGATAGACTAGGATTAGGAATAGAATTAAATTCAGAAAAAGATAAGGGAACAGAAGTTAGAATAATCTTTCCAAAGAATAGTTATACAAATTTTTAATAGCTCTTTTTATAGGGCTATTTTTTTCTTATCTTACAAAAATGTAAGACAAATGTAAGATTAAAAAATGGCAAGGAAATATTTAAAGTTTTATAATATAGTTAGAACATAGGAAAGGAGATTTTATAATGAGTAATGTATTAGAGGTAAAAAACATTGAAAAATACTATGGAAATAAATCAAATTTAACAAAGGCAATAGATGGTATTAGTTTTAATGTTGGAGAGGGAGAATTTGTTGGAATAATGGGAGCATCAGGCTCAGGTAAAACAACATTATTAAATTGTATTTCAACAATCGACAGAGTAACAGCAGGAAAGATTATTATAAATAATCAAGACATTACAAAATTAAAAGGAAACAAGCTAAATAAGTTTAGAAGGGAAGAATTAGGATTTATATTTCAAGACTTTAACTTGTTAGATACTCTAACAGCTTATGAAAATATTGCACTTGCTTTAACAATTCAAAAAGTAAATTCACACGAAATAGATAAGAAAGTAAAAGAAATAGCACAAAAACTTGAAATATCAGAAATATTAAATAAATATCCTTATCAGATTTCTGGAGGGCAAAAACAAAGAGTAGCATCAGCAAGAGCGATTATAACAAACCCTAAAATGGTACTTGCAGATGAGCCAACAGGAGCATTAGATTCAAAGTCAGCAAGGCAACTATTAGAAACATTTGAACACTTAAATCAAAAATTAGGTGCTACAATTTTAATGGTAACGCATGATGCTTTTACAGCTAGTTATGCAGAAAGAATTATATTTATTAAAGATGGAAAGATATTCAATGAATTAATAAAAGGCGAGGATACAAGAAAACAATTCTTTGAAAAAATAATTGAGGTACAAACACTTCTTGGAGGTGATTTGAACGATGTTATTTAAGTTATCTTTTAGAAATATGAAAAAGAGTTTTAAGGATTATGCAATATACTTTTTAACTTTAGTATTAGGTGTAGCAATATTCTATATGTTTAACTCTTTAGATAGTCAACAAGCAATGCTCGAAGTATCACAATCAACAAGAGATATGATTCAACTATTAGTTCAGTTGCTTGGTATGCTTTCGGTTTTTATTGCTATTGTACTAGGATTTTTAATAGTATATGCAAATAACTTTTTAGTAAATAGAAGAAAAAGAGAATTTGGTATATATATGACACTGGGTATGGGTAGAAGGCAAATATCAGCTATTATATTATTAGAAACTATATTGGTTGGAATATTATCTTTGGCAGTTGGTTTATTTATAGGTGTGTTTGCATCACAGTTTATGTCTATATTAGTTGCAAAATTATTTGAAGCAGATATGAGTGAATTTACATTTGTCTTTTCAAAAGATGCTTGTATAAAGACTTGTATATACTTTGCAGTAATGTATGTAGCAGTAATCATATTTAATACATTAACAATATCAAGATATAAATTAATTAATTTATTAACAGCAGTAAGAAAAAATGAAAAAATAAAAATGAAAAATCCATTCATCTCAATACTTGTATTTATAGCATCAAGCGTAATATTGGGATATGCTTATTATCAAGTAACTGGAGGAGCAAACAATTTAAGTACAGCAGATAAATTATTACCTCCAATAATTATGGGAATAGTAGGAACAGTTGGAGTGTTCTGGTCATTATCAGGCTTTATATTAAGACTTATACAAACAAGAAAAAGTGTTTATTTAAAAGGAACAAATATGTTTGTATTAAGACAACTAAATAATAAAATCAATACAAATATAGTAAGTATGAGTATTATTTGTTTAATGCTATTTATGACAATAAGTGTATTATCTAGCAGTTTATCAATTAAATCATCATTAGATTCTCAATTAAATAAATTTACACCTGTAGATGTCAATTTATATAAAACAGCATATTTGCCAGAAAGCTATGTAAGTTCATATAGTGGTAAAACAATATATAATACAGAAGAACAAATAGAAGATTCAAAACATCCAGTAAGTTATACACTTGAAACAAATGGATATGATATGAATAATTTGAAAGATATAGTAGAGATACCAATTTACACAATACCAGAATGGACTTTTGAATATAGTTTGGGAGGTTATTTTGAAACTGCTAAATCACAATATGCAAATTTATCTTATGATTTACCAGAAACTATTATTAAAATTTCTGATTATAATAAAATTGCAAAACTTTATGGAGAAGAAGAGTATTCATTAAATGATGATGAATTTATGGTACTTTGCGATTTTGAACAATTATTAAATATGAGAAATGAAGCATTAAAACAAGATTCTGATATAGAAATAAATGGAAAAACTTATCATGCTAAATATAATGAATGTCAATATGGATTTATAATGATGTCTGTAAGTGAGATGAATGGAGGAATTATAGTAGTACCAGATAGCTTTGAATTTAAAGATGAAAATATTGAACAATACTTTTTAGCAGCTAACTATAACGCAGAAACAGAAGAAGAAAAAGTAGAATTAGAAAAAGTCCTTGCAGGTGAAGTTGATAGTGAATTATTTGACAATTTATCAGAAAAAGAAATAAATCTTGAAGGAATGACAAAGATTAGCTTAACAGAAGCTAGTAAAGGTTTATCAACAATTATCATATTTATAGCAATTTATTTAGGTATTGTATTCCTTATTGCAAGTTCAGCTATTTTAGCATTAAAACAATTAACAGAAAGTTCTGACAACAAACAAAGATATACAATATTAAGAAAAATTGGTTGTGATGAAAAAATGATAAATCAAGCACTATTTAGACAAATATTCATATTCTTTATGATGCCACTTACTTTAGCAATAGTACATTCAATATTTGGAATTAAATTTATCTTATCAATGCTTGCAGCACTTGCATCACCAGATGAATTACTACCATCAATTATTGTAACAGCAGTAATCATTGGAGCAATTTATGGATTATATTTCCTAGCAACATATTTCGGAAGTAAAAACATAATTAAAGAGGAGGAATAGAGTAATGTTCGGTTTCTTTAAATTAATTATAGTATTTATAGTTGGACTAATAATTTTAGGAGCTAGTTTTTTTACAAGCATTTTTACGAATAGTGCAGTTTCAAAAGATAGTGCTATGAATACTTATAATAACTTTTTACAAGATGTTTCGAGTTTAGGAATTACAAGTGATAACAAAATACAAGGAGAAAGAACATTTGGACTTGATGAATATGTTGGAAAATACAAAGCAAACTATAATAATACAACAAAGGAAGAAACTATATTTGGTGGTACAGCTTTAAATAGAGAAAATGGAAATACAATAAAACTTAAAATAAAAGTAGATAAACAAAGTGGAAATATAGAAATTATAAACAAATTGGGAGCTGAAAATGAAATATTAATTAGTGATACTGGAGAAATAGAGAAAACTATTGATGTCAAAGAAAAAAGTTATTATTTAATAATTAAAACAAATAACTTTACTGGAAATGTCGATATATTATCAGAGTAGGAGGTATTGGAAATGGAAAGTTTTAAAGAAAAATTACCAATGATAATAGCAGTAATTATAGTGATAGCTTTAATAGTAGGAGCATACTACTTTTTAGTAATACATAAAGACTTATATTATACACAGATAGATAATACAAAAATACAAGAAATTACCGAATCAGGAGGTATGAAGTACGAATATACATTAACAGCATATAACAAAAATGGAAAAGAAAAAGAAATCAAATTTAAAACAAGTAGAGAATTAAGAGAAGATGCTTATTTAGAACTAGAAGTAATGCAAATTCGTGGAGTTGTAAATTGGAAAGAAGTACAAGAAAGTGAATTACCAGAAGATGTTAAAACAGCAATGAATGTAGAAGGATAAGAAAAAATAAATGTAAAAAGAAATGAGGTGGTAAAAGATGAAAAAGTTATTTAAAGTATTAATTTTCTTGATACTAATTGGAATGAGTATAGCACTATTATTCATTGGTAATGGTTATAATATGTATAAAGAAGCAATAGAAAATATGCCTCTTGAAGAAAAAGTAGAAGAAATTAGGTCAAAAGAAAATTATGCAGAGTTTTCAGAATTACCACAAATGTATGTAAATGCAGTAATAAGTGTAGAAGATAAAAGATTTTATAAGCATAATGGAATAGATATAATCGCAATAGGTAGAGCTGCAATAAATGATATAAAAGCAATGTCTTATGTAGAAGGTGGAAGTACAATAACACAACAATTAGCAAAAAATATGTATTTCACACAAGAAAAGAAGATGGAAAGAAAAATTGCTGAAGTATTTATGGCTTGGAACATAGAATCACATTACTCAAAAGAAGATATATTTGAATTATATGTAAATAACATTTTCTTTGGAGATGGCTATTATACAGTAAAAGAGGCTTGCAGGGGGTACTTTAATAAAGAATTAGACGAAATGACTGACTATGAATGTATATTACTTGCAGGTATTCCAAATGCACCATCAGTTTATGCACCAACTAAAAATCCAGATTTAGCAAAACAAAGACAAAGGCAAGTAATGGAGAAGATGATAGAAAATAAATTCTTAACAGAAGATGAAGCAAACGAAATATTAAAACAAGCAGAATAGAATAGCTGTGCTAATTGTAGAGAAACAGTTAGCACAGACATCCTCTATTAAAATTTATAAAAAATTAAGAATTAATAAAAAGAATCATAAGAATTGTAATTTATAATAGATAAAGAGGAGAAAAATTTGGAGTATGGAAGAAACAAGCAATTCAATTATGATAATAGATAAAGAAAAAATAATACAAAAGCTAACAAAAATATTTTGGATATTTTTAATAGGTAGTATATTAGGCTATGGTATAGAAATGATTGTCGGTTTAGTACAAAACGGACATTTTGTATCAAGACAAGGTTTATTATTTGGACCGTTCATACAAGTATATGGAGTAGGACTTGTTGCTTATTATTTAGTTATCTCAAATATAAAAAAGAAAAGCTATATAAAAATATTTTTTATAACAATGTTGCTTGGAGGAATAGTAGAATATCTATTTTCTTATTTACAAGAAACTTGGTTTGGAACAATATCTTGGGATTATAGCAATTTATTATTTAATATACATGGAAGAACAAGTTTATTACATTGTTTATATTGGGGAATAGGTGGAGTTCTTTTTGTAAGATTTATATTACCACTTATCCGTAACTTAAATGAATGGTGTAAAAATACAAATTTTAGATATATAACAGCTTTTTTAGTATTGTTTATAACATTTGATATAGTAATGTCAGGTATGGCTGGATCAAGACAATTAGAAAGAAAAAATAATATTGCAGCTAATGGATATATAGATAATTTTTTTGATGAGTATTATCCAGATGAAAAGTTAGAGCAAATATATTCAAATGCCAAAACCGTAAATTAGTATAGTGCTAATTGTAGATGAAGCAATTAGCACACAAAACATCCCCTTTTATTTTCGAGAGAGAATCATTAGAAATAGTGATTCTCTTTTAGCTTCTAAATAAATTTGAAAAAAGAATTTAATTATGATAATATTTTAGTTAGAAAAAATAAAAAAGTTATAGGAGGTATTGTTTATGATTAAATTAGTTTTAGTAAGACACGGACAAAGTGTTTGGAATTTAGAAAATAAATTTACTGGTTGGACCGATGTACCATTATCAGAAAAAGGAATCGAAGAAGCCAAAGAGGCTGGAAGAATCTTAAAAGAAAAAGATTTTCATTTTGATATTGCTTTTACATCAGTTTTAAAAAGAGCGGAAGACACTTTAGACTATATATTAAAAGAAATGGGAGAAGAAAATATAGAAATTAAAAGAAGTTGGAAGTTGAATGAAAGACATTATGGGGCATTACAAGGACTAAATAAAGATGAAACAAGAGAAAAGTATGGAGCTGAACAAGTATTATTATGGAGAAGAAGTACAGATGTCAGACCACCAGAATTGGAAACAACAGATGAAAGGTATCCTGGTAATGATCCAAAATATAAAGATTTAACAGAGAAAGAACTACCTAAAACAGAAAATTTATTAGATACAATAAAAAGAGTTTTAGAATATTGGAATACAGATATTAAACCTGAAATAGAAAAAGGAAAGAGAGTAATTATAGCAGCACATGGAAATAGTTTAAGAGGGCTAATTAAATATTTAGACAATATAAGTGATGAAGATATTATAAAATTAGAGTTACAAACAGGAAATCCAATTTGCTATGAATTAGATAATGATTTAAAACCAATTAGACATTATTATCTAAAAGAAAAAGAATAATTTGTTAGGAGCTAGAAAATGAAAGAAATATATCCAGAACAAATGCAAATGAAATATAATGATAAATACAAAAGTATATTTACTATGTACGATGGAAAAGAATTAAGTCAAATGACATTTTATCATTTATTTCCTGGATTAGATTTAATATATAATAAATTTAATACTGAAATTTCTCCAACAAGTAGTAAAGATATTGAAAGAGATTATGTAGAAATTAATTATTGTAAAAGAGGAATATTTGAATGTACTATGCCAGAAGATAAATTACTTTTTTTAGGAGAAAGTGAAATTTCAGCTAATATAAATAAAATTCAAAGAATAGAGGCAGTATTTACAAAAGGATATTATGAAGGTATTGAACTTTTAATAAGTATAGAAGAACTAGAAAAAAATATTCCTCCAATGTTTAGCCAAATTATTGATAATATAAAAGAATTAAAAACAGTATTATTAAATAATAATATGGGAATAATTTTAAAACCAATAAAAGAGATGATCCATATATTTGATGAACTATATTATATAAATCCAGAAGAAAATAAATTATATGCTCAAATAAAAATTTTAGAACTGCTTTTAGTTTTTACAACAATACCAATGAACAATGAAAATAAAAAGAAAAGATATATTGAAAAAGGACAAGTAGATAAAATTAAAAAGATACATGATTTTTTAATAAGCAATTTAGATAAAAAGATAACAATAGAAATGTTATCAAAAAAATACAATATTGGAACTACACCATTAAAAATATATTTCAAAGAAATATATGGAGAACCAATTTATACATATTTAAAAGATTACAAAATACATAGAGCATTACATTTATTAGAAGAAACAGACAAAAGCATCAGTGAAATTGCAGGAATAGTAGGATATGATAATAGTAGCAAATTTGCGAAAGTATTTAAAGACAAAATGGGATGCACACCAACAGAATACAAAAAACAAAAAGTCCATTTGGAGCATCAAAGACTGTTTGGGGTAGAAATAAAATAATAAAAGTTATATAAAGATAGGTGATATTTTAATAATACACCTATTTTTTGTGTTTAAAATGGGGATATAGAAAGAAGGGAGAGTTTTGAAAAACAAAAATTTTAAAGAATTAATGTCTTATGCTGGTAAGTATAAAATGCTAACATATTTATCACTTGTTTTAGGTGCTATTAGTGGAATTTTAGCATTAGTACCATTTATTTATATATGGCTTATCATAAAAGAGGTCATAGAAGTTATGCCAAATTTTGCAGATGCAACTAATATGATACATAATGGTTGGATGGCTGTTATATTTGCTTTACTTGCAATGATTGTGAATTTTTCTGCTTTAATGTGTTCACACTTGTCTGCATTTAGAATAGCCTCAAATATGAGAATAAAATTATTAAAACACATAACTAAATTACCAATTGGAAAAATAGATGATATTGGTACAGGAAAGTTAAGAAAAATTGTATCAGAAGCAAATGGGGCAACAGAAACATATTTAGCTCATCAATTACCAGATATGTCAGTAGCAATAGCAACCCCAATATGTATGATTGCTTTATTGTTTATATTTGATTGGAAATTAGGATTAGTAAGTTTAATTCCAACAGTTTTAGGATTTTTAGCAATGTCAAAAATGGTTGGAAAAGCAATGCAAGATGATATGAAAAGCTATCAAGATTCATTAGAAGATATGAATAATCAAGCAGTAGAGTATGTAAGAGGTATGCCTGTTGTAAAAACATTTGGACAGAGTGTATATACATTTAAAAAGTTTAAAAGTTCTATTGATAATTATGACGATTTTTGTATTTCATACACTAAAAAAGCAAGAAAACCAATGCTACAATTTCAAACTTTTATAAATAGTGTATTTGCATTTCTAATAGTAGTTACTTTAATAATAGTAGGTAGAGGAACAATAGATCAAACATTTTTCTTAAATCTATTATTCTATATTATTTTCACTCCAGTAATTAGTACAACATTAAGTAAAGTCATGTTTATGAGTGAAAATAAAATGTTAGTTGCTGATAGTTTGCAGAGAATACATAGTATTTTAGATATTAAACCACTAAGTAATAATGAAAATAAAGTAAATATCAAAGATAATTCTATTGAATTAAAAAATGTAAAATTCAAATATGAAAATAGCAAATCTAATGCTATTGATGGAATATCTTTAAAAATAAAGCCAAATCAAACAGTAGCATTAGTTGGACCTTCTGGTAGTGGCAAATCAACACTTGCAAATCTTATTTCAAGATTTTATGATGTAGATAGTGGAGAAATACTAATTGGTAATGTTAATGTAAAAGATATAGAAAAGAAAGAACTTATGAACACAATATCTTTTGTATTTCAGAATAGTAAATTACTAAAAACAAGTATTTATGAAAATGTAAAAATGGCAAAACCAGAGGCTACAAAAGTGGAAGTTTTACACGCACTACATTTAGCACAATGTGATGATATAATAAAAAAATTACCAAAAGGAATAGATACTGTAATTGGAACAAAAGGAGTATATCTATCTGGAGGAGAAGAACAAAGAATAAATATAGCAAGAATAATGCTTAAAGATTCAAAAATAGTTATTTTAGATGAAGCAACAGCATTTGCTGATCCAGAAAATGAAATACAAGTACAAAAAGCATTTGAGGAATTATCAAAAAATAAAACAGTAATAATGATAGCACATAGATTATCTACTATAAAAAATGTAGATAAAATATATGTTTTAAATAATGGAAAAATAGAAGAAGAAGGAAATCACGAAGAACTATTAAATAAAAACGGATTATATAAAGAAATGTGGGATAATTATCAAACTTCAATTTCATGGAAAGTAGGTGAAAATGTATGATAGAAAAATTAATGAAGAAATATGCTTTGACCGAGCAGGGAGCAAAAGACTTTATTAAATCCACAATAAGCTGTACGATAACAGATTTAATTTTAATGATTCCAGTTGGCTTATTGTATTTATTAGTAAGCGATTTATTAAACGGAATAATACCAGTTTCACACTACTATATATATGGAATAGGAATTGTAGGAATTTTAGTTTTGCTTTATGTAAGTAACTATTTTCAATATAATGCTACATTTTTTAGTACATATATTGAAAGTGGAAAAAGAAGAATATCACTAGCTGAAAGATTAAGAAAGTTACCTCTTTCTTTCTTTGGAAAAAGAGATTTATCAGACTTAACAAGTGTGTTACTAACAGATTGTGAAAGAATAGAACATAATTTTTCACATATAATGCCTCAATTTTATGGCTCTATTATTTCAACTTGTATTATTGCAATTAGTTTATTTTTCTTCGATTGGAGAATGGCTTTAGCTGCTTTATGGGTATTACCAATAGCACTAATAATTGTCGGAACATCTGGAAAAGTACAAAATATATTCACAAGAAAGAAAAACGAAGCAGTAATTGATTGTACCGAAGGAATACAAGAATGTATTGAAACAGTAAGAGATTTAAAAGCAAACAATAGTGAAGATAGGTATTTAGAGGGATTAACAAAGAAAATAAAAAAAGTAGAAAAGAAAAATATATTTGCTGAATTAGGTGTAGCAATATTTGTCATTAGTTCTTCATTGTTATTAAAATTTGGAATTGGAACTGTTGCATTAGTTGGTTCATATTTATTATTAAACAATCAAATAACCGTATTAACATTTTTTATGTTTTTATTAGTAGTTTCAAGAATATATGAGCCTATGAATAACACATTAGTTAATTTAGCAGCAATTATTTCTTCAAAATTAAACATTGAAAGAATGAACGAATTTTATGATTATCCTTTACAAGAAGGAAGTAAAAAATTAAAGACAAATGGATATGATATAGAATTTAAAAATGTAGAATTTGAATATAGTAAAGGTGAAACAGTATTAAAAAATGTATCATTTACAGCAAAACAAGGAGAAGTAACAGCATTAGTAGGTCCATCAGGAGGAGGAAAAACAACTATATCAAAATTATGTGCTAGATTTTGGGATGCTACAAAAGGAAAAATTTTATTGGGTGGAGTAGATATATCCAAAATAGATCCAGAAACTTTACTAAATAATTATTCAATAGTATTTCAAGATGTAACTTTATTTGATAATACTGTTATGGAAAATATTAGAATAGGTAAAAAAGGTGCAACAGATGATGAAGTAATAAAAGCAGCTAAACAAGCTAAATGTGATGAATTTATTAAAAACTTACCAGAAGGATATAATACTTATATTGGAGAAAATGGTTGCAATTTATCTGGAGGAGAAAGACAAAGAATATCTATAGCAAGAGCAATTTTAAAAAATTCTCCTGTAATTTTATTAGATGAAGCAACAGCATCATTAGATGCTGAAAATGAAACTGAAATTCAGGAAGCTATTTCAAAATTAGTAAAGAATAAAACTGTATTAATTATTGCACATAGAATGAGAACTGTTACAAACGCAGATAAAATAGTTCTATTAAAAGATGGAGTTGTTAAAGAACAAGGCTCTCCAAAAGAACTATTAGGAAAAAATAGTATATTTAAAGATATGGTTAATAAACAACAAGAATCTATGGAATGGAAATTAAATTAGATAGGAGTTTGATATGGAGAATATTGCAATAGGTCTTTTAATACCTTTTTTAGGAACTACATTAGGTTCTGCAATGGTGTTTTTAATGAAAAATAAAATGAACACAAAAGTACAAAAGTTGCTATTAGGATTTGCATCTGGAGTAATGATAGCAGCCTCAATTTGGTCTTTAATTACACCATCAATAGAAATGGCAGAAGAACAAGGAATAGTATCATGGATTCCTGCTGCTATAGGATTTTTATTTGGAATTATCTTTTTGTTAGTTTTAGATAGTATAATACCTCATTTGCACTTAAATTCAAAAAAGCCAGAGGGTATAAAAGCTAAATTAAAAAATACAACTATGATGGTACTTGCAGTAACCCTACATAATATTCCAGAAGGAATGGCTGTCGGAGTTGTATTTGCAGGAGTTTTGGCACAAAATACAACGATTACTCTTGCAGGTGCATTTGCATTATCAATAGGAATAGCAATACAAAACTTTCCAGAGGGAGCAATAATTTCAATGCCTTTAAAAAATGAAGGGATGTCAAAGCCAAAAGCATTTTTATATGGTACATTATCTGGAATTGTAGAGCCAATAGGAGCAATAATCACAATTCTTCTTACAGGAATTGTAACACCTATATTACCATATTTATTATCTTTTGCAGCAGGAGCAATGATTTATGTTGTTGTTGAAGAATTGATACCAGAATCACAAGTAGGTGAACATTCTAATATTGGTACTATCGGTGTTGCAATAGGTTTTGTTATAATGATGATTTTAGATGTTGCACTTGGATAAATTTATAATTTTATTGTGTAGAGAATCATTAGAAATAGTGGTTCTCTTTTTGATTTTTTTTACAAAACTCCACCAAAACTACACAATTAAGATATATAATACATTTGGAGGAAAAAACAATGAAAAGAATATTAGTAGTAGAAGATGAAAAAGACATACAAAATATAATAAAAGCATTTTTAGAAAATGCTGGATATAAAGTAGAAACAGCAGATGATGGGTTAGATGGAATAAATATTATACAAAAGAACAAATTTGATTTAATTTTATTAGATATTATGATGCCTAAAATTGATGGTTTTGTAGTATGTGAAATGATTAGAAAGAATAGTAATGTACCAATTATTATTTTAACAGCACTAACAGATGAGGAAAGTCAATTAAAAGGATTTGATAAACTAGCAGATGATTATATAACAAAGCCCTTTTCAATGCCAATTGTATTAAAACATATAGAAGCAATTTTAAGGAGAACAGATAATAGTAAAGAAAGTGTTGGTATTTTGAAATATAAGAATATGGTTTTAAATATAGAAAATTACGAAGTATTTGTTGATAATAAAAAGATTCCATTAACATATAGAGAATATGAAATATTAAAGCTATTTTTGGAAAATCAAGGCAAAGTATTTACAAGAGATAACATTTTAAATTCAATATGGAGCTATGATTACTATGGAGATGACAAGATAGTAAATACACACATTAAAAATATTCGCAAAAAACTAGGATATGATTATATAGAAACTGTTAGAGGGGTGGGATATAGAATTGTTAAAGAAGATAAAAAGTAGTTTAGCTATAAAAATATTTTTAATGATGACATGTGTATTTATACTTCTAGGAATCGTTATGTATGGTATTGTTATAAAAGTCATGCCAAACAATTATAGAAGTGTTACACTTTCAAATTATACTGAAGAAATAAAAAATTTAGTATCTGAATTGGAAAGCGAGAGTTTAGAAGAGGGAATCAATGAAATATATAATTTTTGTATAGATTATAGTGCAAATGCAGAATTAAAAGGAAATGATACAGTTTATCGTTTTGGAGAAGCAACAAATGAAGAAGGAACAACACAGACGATTTCAAGTGGAGTTACTTTTATAGATTCAAATGAAAACTATATATTATCCTTATCCGTTTCAGAAGGTACAGTAAATCAAATAATGGTAACATTTTTAAAGATTACACCTGCAATACTTTTACTAATATTCTTAATATCTATCATTTCTGCACAAATTATTTCAAGAGTAATTACTAAACCTGTTATAGATATAAGTTATATTTCTAAAAAATTAACAAAATTAGATATGACATGGAGATGTAATACATCTAGAACTGATGAAATAGGAATTTTAGCAAATAATTTGGATACAATGGCTAAAAGGTTAAATGAAACATTAAATGAGCTTACAGTCGCAAATAAACAGTTACAAAAAGATATTGAAAAAGAAAAGGAAAGAGAAAAATTACAAACGGAATTTTTTAGAGCAGTATCACATGAATTAAAAACACCTCTTACTATTATAAAAGGTGAGTTAGAAGGAATGATTTGTGAGGTTGGAGAATATAAAGATAAGAAAAAATATTTAAAACATTCTCTAAAAGTTGCAAATGAAATGGAAAATTTAATAAAAGAGATTTTATCTGTTGCAATGATGAAAGATGAGAATTTTAAGTTAAACATGAAAAATCTTAATTTTACAAATATTATAAAAAAGGCATATAGAAAATATCAAGGTATTGCTGAAGATAAAGGAATAGAAATAATAACAGATATTCAAGATGATTACGAATTTACAGGAGATGAAAGATTACTTGAAAATGCAATATCAAATGTTGTAGGAAATGCAGTAATGTATTCTCCTAAAAAAGAAAAGGTATTTATAGAATTTAGAGATAATAAGGTGAAAATAGAAAATACAGGAATACATATAGAAAATAAAGATTTAGAACAATTATTTAACCCATTTTTTAGAGTAGATAAATCAAGAAATAAAAATACAGGTGGAAGTGGATTAGGGTTATATATTGTAAAAACAATTTTTGATTATCATAATATTTCATACAAAATAGAAAACTCGCAAAATGGAATATTATTTACAATTAAATTACCAGAATAATTATATTGGAAATAGAGTATGATTATTACAATCTTTAATAGACATAATTTATTAGATAAATAATTTTAGGAGGGAATACCCCTCCTTTTATTCGTAATCTTCAATATATAAGGCTTTGGCTGTGTATGGTGTAATCTCATCAATATCATACCAACCAGAACTTTTACTATCATTTTCTAAACCATTTGGATTTGAAACATAAACCATATTATCATTATCAGCTGCTAAAAGTAGCATATAATGTGAGGCAGTAGTCCAACGATTATCACTTGGATTATTCCAAACACAAACAATAATTGGTCTGTTAGATTGTAGATGTTGGATTATGGATTTGTTTGATAAATGTTCTGAATCGTAATAAAAATCAGAATTTTTTATCCCAAATGTTTCAGATAATTCACTAGCCATTTTTTCGTAATCCATTACTGGATAATACATCTTTCTTAAATCCTCTGGAGTATAGTCTTTACCATATCCACTTAAAAGAATTGACATTACAGTTATTCCACAACCATTTTCAGCCATACTACCATTCCAATATTCATTGTTTGCCCACGAAGAATTACCATTTTGTTTAAATTCTTTGTATATTTTTTTGTAATTATCTTCAGTTGTAAATGTTGTAAAATATCCATCTTTATTTTTTACTTTTTCTTGTCCTACACCAGAATAATTAGGATTCTTATCTAATTTAATTACTCTATACCCCACAATGTTAGAAAAGTCAAAATTACTATTTAATTCATTAAAGAAATCATTATTCTTTAAATAATTAATACCCCAATATATAATAAGTATTAGTAGTAGAATAAATATCACAATTCTCTTTTTATTTAATTTTTTATTATTACTTTTAGCCATGTTAAATGCCTCCTTTTAAAAATATTATAAATAGTTTTGTATTTTAAGGTTTTAACATAGCCTTAACAATTTCTTAAATTTTTCTTACAATATCAATGAATTAATGAAAAATATAAATTTATATGCTATAATCACAATGGAGGAAGCAAAATGAATGTCTTGATATTAGATGATGAAAAAGAAATAGCAGATTTAGTCGAGGTATATTTACAAAATGAAAATTATAATGTTTATAAATTTTATACCTCAGAAGAAGCAATAAAATGTATAGATAATATACCTTTAGACCTTGCAGTATTAGATATTATGATACAAGGGAAAAATGGATTTGAAATATGTAAATATATAAGAGATAAAGGTTTAAAATTTCCAATTATAATGCTTACAGCAAAAATAGAAGATAATGACAAAATAAAAGGTTTAACACTTGGAGCAGATGATTACATTACAAAGCCATTTAATCCTTTAGAATTAGTAGCAAGAGTTAAATCAGCATTAAGAAGATACACCCAATATAATACTGATATAAAAACAGAAGATATTATTGAAGATAAAGGACTAATAGTAAATAAAAAAGAACATAAATGCTTATTATATGATAATGAAATTGATTTAACACCAATGGAATTTGAAATATTACTGTATTTAATTACTAATAAAGGCAAAGTAATAAGTTCAGAGGAATTGTTTGAAAAAGTCTGGAAAGAAAAATATTTTGATAGTAACAATACTGTAATGGTACATATAAGAAGAATAAGAGAAAAATTAGGAGAAGATACTAAAAATCCTAAATTCATAAAAACAGTTTGGGGAGTAGGTTACAAGTTTGAATAGGAAGTGATTAAATTGGTAATTATTTATAGTTTTCTATGTGCTTTTTTGCCCTGTTTTATATATTTATTTATAAAAAATAGAAAAGAAAAGAAATTTTATATATTCTTTATAGTGCTTTTTGTTATATATCTATGGATGGTATATAATGTAACTGGTGCAGGAGGTTTAAGCGATATAATATATGCACCAAGAGGAGGAATAAATAATTCTATAATAAAGGCAAATATAAATCTTGAATTTCTTGAAAATGGGATAAATACAACATTCTTATTAAATATATTAATGTGTGTTCCTTTGGGATTTCTTTTACCTTTAATTTGGAAAAACTATAGAAATATATTAAAAACTACATTATTTGGATTTTGTTTTTCATTACTAATAGAATTATCACAATTAATCACAACTAGAGCAACAGATATAGATGATCTAATTGCAAATACTTTTGGCACAATAATTGGATATATTATATGGATAATATTTTCAAAAATATTGTTTAAAAACAAAGATGGCATTAGAGGAATAAAAGAACCAATTATATATGTTCTTATAAGTTATTTTGGTATGTTTTTCTTATATTTTCCTTTTTGGTTTGCCCTTAATATAGAGCCTTTGTTACAGTAATAAATTAATTTTGGAGGAGAAAATTGAATATTGATAATTTAACAAAAAGAAAACTAAAATTATTCATAAATTTATTAGGTAATTTAATTGTTGCTACAGTAATATCTATAATAATTTATTTTATACTTGCATTATTTTTTGAAAACACTCTATCTGATTTAGTAGCAAGACTAAATTATGATTTATATAGTTGGATAGTTTACAATAGAGATATAGTTGTTTATGTTTATATTGGAATTGTTTTAGCAGTTATTATCTATAAATTTATATCGAAATATGTAAATAGTATAAACGAAGTATATAACTCATTAGATTTAATATTAAAAGAAAATAATGAAACAATAAAATTACCAAGTGAAGTAAATGAATTTACAGAAAAATTAAATGATATAAAAAATGATTATATAACAAGTAAAAATAATGCAAAAGAAGCCGAACAGAAGAAAAATGATTTAATAATGTATATGGCACATGATTTAAAAACACCACTTACATCTATTATTGGATATTTAACACTTTTAAATGATGAAAAAAACATATCAAAGGAATTGCAAGAAAAATATCTTAAAATAGCATTAGACAAATCATTAAGAGTAGAAGAATTAACAAATCAATTCTTTGATATTACAAGATATAATTTACATTCAATGCCTATAAATAAAACAGAATTAAATATAACATACTTATTGAAACAGTTAATAGATGAATGCTATCCAATGTTAGAAAAAAATAATTTAAAATGTGTGTTAAATGCACCAGATAAAGTAAATTATTTAGGAGATGGAGATAAACTTGCAAGAGCATTTGGAAATTTATTAAAAAATGCTATTAGTTATAGTTATAAGGATACAGTTATAGAAATTAATGTTACAGAAGAATTAGATAAATTGTATATAACTTTTAGAAATAAAGGGGCTAAAATACCGGATTATAAGTTAGAAAAGATTTTTGAGAAATTTTATAGAGGAGACGAATCAAGAACAAGCTCAACAGGTGGGGCTGGTTTAGGTTTAGCAATAACAAAGGAAATTATCGAACTTCATAGTGGTAAAATTAGTGTAAAAAATGATGATGAATATATTGAATTTGATATTATATTATAAATTAGATTAGTCAAAAATGGCTAGTCTATTTTTGTGGCTGGAAAATATAACAACAAAATTGAAATAACAAAAGATATTTGAATAAAGAAAAATATATATTAAAACTACATCTTAACTCCACCTAAACTCCATTTTTTAGTTGTAGAAAATAGAGCGAAGGAGGAAAGAAAGATGAATTTATTAAAAAGAAGTTTTTTATACTTATTTAGGAAATGGAAAGTAAGTATTTTGTTGTTACTTATTTTATTTATGGTTGTAACACTAACATTATCAGGGATAGCAGTATTAAATGCTGAAGAACAAAAAACAGAAGAATTTAAAGAAGCAACAGGTACAAGTTTTTCAATAGAAAGAAACTATGGTTCAGGAGGAATGGAAACAGATGAAAAGGGCAATACATATCTAAAATCAGATGCTATAACAGAAGATATGATAAAAGAAATTGGAAGTATTGAAGGAATAAGTGGTTATAATGCAACAGTTGAATCCATAGCTTGTGTCTTAAAAGATGGAAAATACATACCACATTCAAAAGATGACCTTGTAGGATGGGATGAAGTAGACTCTCATACTATGAGCATTACAAATATAAACTCAAAATATAGCAATTATTTTATATCAAATATATTTGAATTAGTAGAAGGAGAACATATTACTGAAGATACAGAAAATTCAATAATTGTAAGTGATGCTTATGCTAAAAAGAATAATTTGAAAATAGGTGATACTTTAACAGTTGTAAATGATCCACAAAATGACGATCCGTTTGTAGACGTCAAAATTATCGGTATATTTAGAGTAATAACAGATGCAGTAGATGATAGTGATGGCAAGAAAATTTATGATTTAGCAGCATACTTTGAATATAATGACTATGTATTTTTAAGTAATGATTTAGCAAACAAACTATATGTAAATTATGATGATGCAGGAAATGGAGTATTTGATGTTGTTGACTTTTATGTGTCAAATCCAGAAAATTTAGATAGCATTATTCAAGAAGTAAAAAATATTAAAGATATAAACTGGAAAAACTTTAATATTTATACAGATGATGAAGTATATCAAAATACACAAGAATCAGTAGATAATTCAAGTACACTAATTATAAGTTTAATTGTTATAGCTATTATTGTAAGTATTAGCATTATTAGTATTATTGTTTTTATGAGTATAAAGGAAAGAAGAAGAGAAATTGGAATATTACTTTCTATTGGAAAGTCAAAGGCAATAATAATGTTTCAATTCATAATAGAGATGATGATAATTGCTGGAATAGCTTTTACAGGTTCGTACTTCTTTAGTAAATTAATTGCAGGAAATCTAGGACAAGCCTTTGGAAAAGTAGCAGAAAGTGTAATTATACAAAATGGACAAGTTATGATGGTTTCAGTAATAGGAATAATTATTTTACTTGCAATTGTTATTCTATCTTGTATTCCTATCATGAAAAGAAAACCTAGAATTATTCTAACAAAAATGTAATAAGAGGTGATAGATATTGAATTTTGCAAAAAGAGCCTATTTATATATAACAAGGAAAAAGCTAAAAACAGCGTTACTATTTTCTATTATTTTAATCATGTCAACTTTACTAATAGTTTGTTTTTCGATTAACTCATCATCAAATGTGGCAAATGCAAATGTTAGAAAAGCTCTAAAATGTGGCTTTACAGTTAACGCTAAAACCATAGAAAACGGATTAAATGAAAACGTAGTAAATCAAATATTAAATATAGGTGGAATAACAGATAGCTATAATTTAAGAAGTTATACAGTTGCATATTATAGCGATATAAATAATAATAAGCTGAAAACAAGAGATGATTCACGGATTAAAAGTATATGAAAATGCAGGTAGAGTTGTAGGAAATCGTTATTCTGAAAAAGATACATATTTTACAGAAGAAGGTTTTAAATTAGTTAGTGGAAATCCAATTACTCCAGATGCAAAACAAGTTGCTTTAGTACATGAAGATTTTGCAAATACAAATGGTCTTAATATAGGAGATTATATAGTATTAAAAAATGTGGAAGGAAAAGAAATAAAAGTAAAAGCTAAAATAATTGGAATCTTTACTAGTACAAGGAAATCAGATTCAGAAGAATATATGGATACAACAAATTTATTTGAAAATATTATTTTTACAGATTTAAATACATCTGCTAGATTGATTTATGAAACAGATAGTAAAAACAGTCAATATGGAGATTTTGAAGTAGAAGATCCAGAAAAATTAGATGATTTAATCGCAGAGATGAAAGAAATTGAAGATGTATTTTGGGACAATTGTAAAATTACCAAGAATGATAGTAATTATGAAAATACGAAAGAATCACTAGATGGGTTAAGAAAAATAGTGTCAACAGCAATTGCTATTATCTTAATAATTAGTGTAATATTGGTAGTTCTAATACTTAATCTTTGGACAAAACATAGAACTAATGAAATAGGTATTTTGCTTTCTATTGGAATTAGTAAAAAAGATTTAATATGGCAACAAATATTAGAGGTGCTAATTATATCAGTACCTGCATTTATATTATCTTTTGTAACAAGTTCTATTGCAACAAAAGTAATAGGAAGTAAACTAATAAATAGTATTTCATCAAGTATAGATATAACTGTTAATATACATGATTGGTTAATAGTAAGTGGGATTGGATTGTTAATTATATTAATATCTACAATAATATCTATTTACCAAATTACAAAGATAAAGCCAAGAGATATTTTTAGTAAAATAGATTAATAAGGAGGAATGAAAAATGTCTATATTAGAAGTAAAAAATTTAGAGTATGCATATTCAAGAGATAGTATTGTTTTTAAAAATATAAATGTCAATTTAGAGGAAGGAAAAATGTATGCGATATTAGGACATTCTGGATGTGGAAAAACTACATTTTTGTCTTTACTAGGTGGTCTTGATACACCGACAAAAGGAGAAATTTTATTTAATGGAGAAAATATTGAAAATTATGGATTAGCAAAGCATAGAAAAAACAATGTATCGTTTATTTTTCAAAGTTATAACTTGATAGATTATTTAACACCAGCAGAAAATGTTTCAATAGCATCAAAACTACCACCTAAACCAATATTAGAAAAGGTAGGTCTTAAAGATGAAGAAATAAAAAGAAATGTTTTAAAATTATCTGGAGGTCAGCAACAAAGAGTAGCAATAGCAAGGGCATTAGCTTCTGAAGCACCAGTATTACTTGCAGATGAACCTACTGGAAATCTTGATGAAGAAAATGCTAATAGTATTATAAATATTCTTAAAGACTGCTCTCATAAAATGAATAAATGTGTAGTTATTGTAACTCACTCAAAAGATTTAGCAAAACAAGCAGATGTGATTTTTAGATTATGGAAGGGAAAATTACAAATTGAGAATTAATAATTGTGATATAGAGGACTGCAATATGTAGTTCTCTTTTAATTTAACTAAATTAATTGATAATAATTATGGATTATGATATTATTAAGCAAATTAACAATTAATATATAGAAAAATTTATATTATTTGAAGAATTAAAAAATAACTAAAAAGGGGAAAAAATGAAAAAGAAATATTATGTGATTATAATAATTATTATATTGTTGGTATTTACCATGCTATTCTTATTTGGAAGAAATAATGATTCTAATAAAAACAATGAAGTTAAAGAAAATATTGCTAGTAAGAGTGAAGAAAATCTAAATGTAAATAATATAGAAGAGGATAATAATGAAGATAGATTACAATATAAAATATTAGGTACATATAATGCAAAAAGACCAGAAGGAACAGAGGCATTTGTTTATGTGTTTTCTGAAAACTCTGTAATTTTTGTATCTGACGCTTATAGTGATGGTACATATATAATAGATGGAGATAAAATAAAAATTACTTACTCGGTAACACATTCTCCAGTTGATAATTCTCCTATGGATTTTGTAAGAGAGCCAGAAGAATTGATTATTGAAGATGAAAATACTTTGGTTAATAGTGAAGGAACAAAATTTTACAAAACAAGTGAAAAAACAACATTTGAATAAAATATAAAGCAGATAATTTATAATTGAGGAGAAAAATATGAAAAATATTGTTTTAAAATCAGTAACAGAAGAAAAATTATTTGAGTATGCCAATATAGTAATGAAATTATGCAAAGAACATTTTGAATTAAGAAATAAGATTGGATATGAGGATTATGAGCATGAAACGGAAAACTATAATTTATATAATATTATAGGTGATTTTAAAAAAGCAGGAGTTAATTATTATTTTATTGAAGATAACAATAATATAGTAGGTACAATAGCTAGTTATGAAAGAAATTCAGAAATTAACAATGAACCGATTATATATGTTGATTCTTTTTACATATTGCCTGAATATCGTAAAATGGGTTATGGTGAAAAAGCTATTGAAGAAGTTAGAAAGAAAGCATATCCAAAAAAAGTTGAATTACATTGTTTGTATGGAAATGAAGCTGAATTATTTTACGATAAAATTGGTGGTAAAAAGGTAAAAATAGTGTATTCATTTGAATAATATAAGTCATTATCTTAATGAAAGTATTATCTGAAAGAAGAGATTGTAATGATTATTTGGATTAATGGGAGCTTTGGCGTAGGGAAAACAACTATTGCCAATAGATTAAAAGATAAAATAGAAGATTTAAAATGAAAAATGGACTGTTAGAAAATGAAATGGTAGTTGAATCGCAATCTATGAAAGTAGAAAAGTAGTTGCTAATAATAGTTGGGTTAAAGATAATATAAATTATTTAAAAGACAAAAATTATTTTTATAGTAAATAATATAAAATAGTAATTTTTTGTTTAAAAACGATATTCAAAATATTGACTATATATCAATATTTTGATAAAATATGTATATAATATTGATGGAGGTGTTTATTATGCCAGTTATTAGACCAAGTTCTGATTTAAGAAATAATTACAATGAAATTTCTACAATTTGTCATCAAACAAATAGTCCAGTATATATTACAAAGAATGGTGCAGGAGATTTAGCTGTTATGAGTATTGAGTTATATGAACTTTTAACAGATAAGCATATTTTATACAAAGAATTAGAAAAAGGAATAAGCTCATTAGATAAAGGCGAAAAATTTTCTGAAGAAGAAGTATATGAAGAATTAGATAAAATATAGAAAGAGGGTTTATTTGTGAAAAAATACAATATAGAATATTCAAAGGAATCAAAAGAAGATTTAATAGGAATAAAACAATATATAAAATACAATCTACAAGAGCCAGAAACAGCAAATAAACTAATTTCTAAAATAAGAAAATCAATAAAAACTTTGAAGGAAAATCCTGAAATATATGCAATTATTGATGATGATATAATAAGAAAACTAGAAATAAGAAAGTTAATAGTAGATAATTATATTATATTTTATAGAATAAAAAATGATAGTATTGAAATTGTAAGAATTATGTATGGAAGAAGAAATTGGATAAATTTATTATAATATGCTAAAACAATTACAAGTTTTAGATGTAAAAAATGGAAGAAAGAGAAAAAACGATATAAGATATAATAATATTAATTGATTTATGGAGTTAATGAAAATGTCAATAGAAAAACAGAAATTATATAATGAAATTGAAAAATTACCAGAAGAACTTACAAATCAAGTTATAAATTTTATCGAATATTTAAAATTTTCATATGTAGATACAGAAGCTCTAGATAGTGTAACAATAAAAAGTAAAAAAGACTTAAAAGAAAAGCTACAAAGAGGATTAAACGATATAAAAGAAAATAAGGTATACTCTTAGATGAAGTTTTTTCTAAAATAGACAATATATAAAAAATTGTAATAAATAGTTTGAAAAATATGTAATAAAGATTTTAGAATAACAGAACAAAAAATTAAAAAAATATTATAAAATGATTAAAGAGATTGCGAACAATCTCTTTAATCATTTCAATCATTTCTTATTATAATAATCTTCAAGCCATTGTTTTAATACTCGATTATACAAAAAATCTGTCCATTTGTCATCAACATCCCATAGAGATGTATATAAATCACTAAACCAATATTCTACTATCTTGTTATTGGTACTTCTTGATTTTACAGTAACATACATTTTGTCATCAAGAAAAGCTTTTGATAAAACTTTCCATTTGGCATGTTTGTAATCGATACGTTCCAAAAATGAAGCAAATTCATCTTTTGAAACATATTCTACAATATTATGACTCCTATGGTAGTTACAGCAACTATCATCATACAAATAGTAGATAGTTGAGCATTTCATTAAGCTAGAAGGTATCATTGGTTGATTTCCGAAAGATTCTAATAAGAAAATAGAATCTTTGATTTCGACAAATTGTATTTGTATAGGTTTTGACTTGAGTCTTAACAATGTTGATAATTCAGAATTTTTAACAAGTATGATTGAATCTTTTTTGCAAAGTTGTGTAAAATCTGAAAGAAAATAATTATGCCCTCCAATATTTACACTTTTAAATATCATATTTTCCCTCCTTGCCATTTGGCATATCTAATCATTTTCCAATAGTTGCATTTATATAAACTGTCCATAAATCAGAACAGGATAAATAAGAAAATTATATATAGTTTACCATAATTTTTAGGTTTTTTCAAGAAATGCAATAAGTAAGAAAAACTTAAGCGTTTAAATCTTAATCAAATTTTAATAATTTATAAATTGATATTTAATAAATAATTGCTATACTAATCTTACAAAAATGTAAGACTAAAAACATTGATACTAATATACTTTCGAGAAAAAACATGGTATAATATAGATGTTAATTTGATTTATAGAGGGGAATATTATGGAGGGAGTTATAAAAGCCAAAACAACAAAAGATAAAGTAATAGAATATATAACATATATTTTTATATATGCTTTTCTGGGATGGGTAGTAGAAACAATTTATGCTTTATTCATACATGGACATTTTGTAAAAAGAGGATTTTTATATGGTCCAATTTGTCCTATTTATGGTTTTGGAGCAGTTATTTTATTACTTATCACTCAAAAAATGTATAAAAAACCTTTTCAGAAGTTTTTAATAGCAACAATTGCATTTACGGTATTTGAATATATTGTTTCTCTTGTACTTGAAATGTTATTTGGATTAAGATGGTGGGATTACTCAAACGATTTCTTAAATATTCAAGGTAGGGTTAGTTTATTATATTCTATATTTTGGGGAATTGCTGGAGTCCTTCTATTAGAAAAATTACACCCTTTTATACAAAATAAATTACAGAATATAACAACAAAGTGGAATAGATATAATATTCAAAATATCTTTTGTTTTACTTTGATTTTTATATTATTAATAGATGTTATTTTTTCAGTATTAAAATATTTATAATAAAATGAAATTGAGGAAACAACCTCAATTTTTTTCTTTTATAAGAAATATTGGTCAAAAATTCAAATTATTTTAGATATTTTATATCTTTTCTCGTAAAAAAAGTAGATTATTTATATATTTTATAGTATTATTGTGAGGACAAGTCTAATTTTAAAGAAGGGAGAAAAAATGGCTGAAAACATTTTTGATAATCAAGATAATATTACATACAAAGAAGTTAAAATTGGAGAATATTATTTACTAAAAGATATTCTAAATGAGCAACAATTATATCATTATAATCTAAATGGACCATACAGCGAAAGATTTTTAGAAATCAATGAAAATAATTTTGAAGAATATATGAAAAGAAAACATAAATCAATTGTATATGTTGCATTAGTTGGAACAAATATTATAGGTTTTACATCAGCATATCTAAACCATCATAATGAGGGATTTATAGAAGATTTATTTGTAACTGAAAAATATAGAAATAAAAAAGTTGGAAGTACATTATTTAATAAAGTATTAGAATGGTTAAACAATAACGGTGCTAAAAGTATGGATGTGCATGTATCTGTTGGAAATGAAAAAGTAATGAAATTTTATGAAAATAACGGATTTAAAATGACAGGATATACAATGAAGATGGAAACGGAGTAATAAAATTAAAATTGAACATAAAAGGAGAAATTTAATATGAAGCTAGTTGTAAAGAATTTAAAGAAAAATTTTGAGAAAAAAGAAGTATTAAAAGATATTAATTTTGAATTTGAAAAAGGAAAAATATATGGTTTACTTGGAAGAAACGGAGCAGGAAAGACCACATTTTTTAATTGCCTAAATGAGGATTTAGATATAGATGCAGGAGAATTCTATATCGAAGATAATGGTAGCAAAAGAAAAATGGAAGCTGAAGACATAGGATACGTTCTATCTACACCAAATGTTCCAGAATTCTTAACAGCAAGAGAGTTTTTAAAATTTTTTATAGACATTAACAAGAAAAGAATCAAAGATTTAAAATCAATAGATGAATATTTTGATTTTATGAAAATTGAAGAAGAAGATAGAGATAGATTATTAAAAGATTACTCACATGGTATGAAAAATAAAATGCAAATGCTTGTAAATATCATAGCAAGTCCAAATGTTTTATTATTAGATGAGCCTTTAACATCTTTTGATGTAGTAGTTGCAGAAGAAATGAAACAAATGTTAAGAGAAATAAAACAAAATCACATTATCATATTTTCAACTCATATTATGGAACTAGCATTAGACCTATGTGATGAAATTGTTATCTTAAATAAAGGTATTCTAGAAGAGGTTGATAAAAACAATTTGGATAATGAACAATTCAAGAATAAAATAATTGATGCTTTAAAGGAGGAAAATTAAAATGCTAAAAACATTTATCACTTCCTTTAAATTACAAAACACTTATAGAACAAATAGTATTATATATTCTATAAAACAATTACCATTAATAAAAAGGATAATACCAAATAGTTTATATAAAAGTAAAGGATTAAAGATATTTGCTGGTATTATAAGTATTCTATGGGAAATAATAAATATTTTTATTGGAAAAATTTTATATATTTTATTAATGATATTTATGACATTAACTTGGTACAAAACAAATCAAGCAGACACATTTATACATTTATTTACATTTTTAACTTTTGCAGGTGGTGTTTTAAATACCTATATGCTTAATCCTACGAAAGATAAATATTATGCAATAATTTTAATGAACATAAATGCTAGAGAGTACGGACTTTCTAATTACTATTATCAACTAATAAAATTAGTAATCGGATTTTTACCATTTACAATACTTTTTGGATGGGTAGCAGGTGTTCCTTTGTTGATACAAATATTATTACCATTTTTTGTAGTAGCAGTAAAACTAATTGTAATGAATTATCTGATATACAAATATAAAAAGACAAATAAGATAGCAAATGAGAACTTGCCAACAAAAATTGTGTGGAGTTTTGTAGGAATCTGTCTATTACTTGCCTATGGATTACCTTTTTTAGGAATAACAATAAATAGTACAATTTTCTTATGTATCTCTATACTTGCAATATTACTTGGAATATATAGTTTAATAAAAATACATAATTTCAAAGATTATAGAAAGATGTATAAACAAATTTTAACAGAATCAAATGTATATATGCAAGAAAAAGCAAATGGAACGCAGGCAATAAAAGATAATAGTTTAAAGCAAATAGAATTAGATACGAAATATACTAGCAATAAAACAGGATTTGCATATTTTCATGATTTGTTTGTAAAAAGACACAAGAAAATATTAACAGAAGCAGTAAAGAAACAATCAGTAGTTATATTAGTCATAATTACAGCAATGATTATTGGAATAACAATGAATGAAAACTTTAAAACTAAAACAAACGAAATCTTACTTGTTTATTTGCCATACTTTGTGTTTATCATGTACTTAATAAATAGAAGTTCATCAGTAACACAAGCTATGTTTATGAACTGCGATCATAGTATGCTAACATATAGAATATATAGGACACCAAAAGTTATTTTAGGAATATTTAAAGAAAGATTAAAAACATTGATAACCATTAATTTATTACCAGCAGTTTTAATTGGTGGGGGACTAGCATTGTTATTATACTTATCAGGAGGAACAGATAACCCACTTAATTATGCAATATTATTTGTATCAATTATATCAATGAGTATATTCTTTTCTGTTCATTATTTGGTAATGTATTATTTGTTGCAACCATATAATGTTAGTACAGAAATGAAAAGTAGTACATATAAAGTAGTACAAGGTTTAACATATATTGTTAGTTGGTATATGATACAAATAAAAATGCCTATATTTGGCTTTGGAATTGCAACAATAGTATTTTGCATAGCATATAGTTTGATTTCATTATTTTTAGCATATAAGTATGCACCTAAAACATTTAAGTTAAGAGTATAAAGAATTTTAGTGAGAGCGATTATTGATAATTGCTCTCATTTATGATATTATTTAAAAAATAAGTAAACTGAAAGTGAAGTGATTAGTTTGATAAAAATAGATAATTTTTATTTTGTAGTAAAAGATATAAAGAAATCAATAGACTTTTATACGAAATTATTAGGAAAACAACCTACTAACATTACTGAAAATAGATGGGCTGATTGGGAAAATGAAAATAATCAAGTATATTTTGGGATAATTTCTATTGAAGCAACAGGTGATAAAAGAATTATTGGCAATAACGGAGTTTTAGGGTTATATACTGATAATGTAGACAAAGAATTTAATAAATGCAAAGAAATAGGTGCAAAAATTTTATATGAACCTGAAAAAATACCTAATAGTATAGATAATTACAATTGTTTTGCAATTGAAGATTTAGATGGAAATAAAATAGAAATTTCGTATTATGATAAGTAAAAATGTAAAATGAAATTAAAAAAGGAGAAGAGTTAGGATGAAAAGAAGACCAATAACAACTTTATTTATGTTAGAATCTCTTGATGGTAAGATTAATAGCGGAAATACTGATGAACTAGATGCTGACAAAGATTGGTGTAAAATTGATGGGGTTAAGGAAGGATTACACCAATATTATGAGATAGAAGCTACTACTGATTATTTTTCGTTAAATACTGGTAGAGTAATGGCTAAAATTGGTGTTAACGATAGGAAAGAATATCATGACAAAGTAGAAGTAAAATTTGTTATTATTGATAATAAGCCACATTTAAATGAAAATGGAATAAATTACATGTGTCACTGGGTGGAAAGTTTAATATTAGTTACAACAAATAAAAAACATATTGCATATTCTTTAACAGAGAAATATGATAATTTAGATATTTTATACTATGAAGAACTAGATTTAACAAGATTATTAGAAGATTTATATAGTAAGTATAATGCAGAAAAATTAACAATTCAATCGGGAGGAAATCTTAATGGACTATTTTTAAGAAACAACTTAATTGACTATGTAAATATAGTAATTGCACCATTATTAGTTGGAGGTAAAGATGTACCTACTCTAATTGATGGAGAAGCAATTAGTCATTCAAAAGAATTAAATAAATTAAAACCACTAGAACTTATTGAATGTAACAAATTAGATAATTCTTATGTTCAGTTAAAATACAAAGTGAAAAGATAAATTTGATGAAGTAGTTATATGAATAATTACTGTTAGCAAATGAAAATTTGAAAGAGAGTTATAATAATTATGGATATTATAATTAGAGAAGTAAAGAAAGAAGATAAAGAAGCTATAAATGATTTATTTGAAAAACTTTTAAGTAATCATGGATGTAATTATGGAATAGGGCATGGTTATCCAGATTATATTTACAATAAAATATTCGATGAAGAACAGTCATACAATGCTTTTGTAGCATCATTGTTAAATAAAGATAAAAAAGAAATAAAAACAGTTGGATATATAATGCTAGAATTAAATAAAAGAGATAGACATTCGTTTATACAAGGATTATTTATAGAAGAAGAATACAGAAAACAAGGAATTGCAAAGAGATTAGTTAATGAAGTTGAAAAATATTCAAAAGGATTAGGTTTTAACTCTATAACTGCTGAAGCAAGACAAGATGTTTTTATTGATTTTTATAGAAATTTAGGATATTCAATAAAATCCAGAAAAAATGATGCAACTTATTGGATTTTTAAGGCATTAGAAAGAGAAAGAAAACAAGATGATGAACTAGAATTATAAATTAATAAAATTATAATCATGTGAAAGTGAGCAATATATGAAAAATAATAAACTAATAAAAGATATTTTAGGATGGGGATTAATAATTATAGTTATTCTCATTATAGTATCTGTAATTGCAATATTTGCAGGTGCAATAATGCAGTTCTTTGGATTTAGATATAATAGCGTATGGGATATTATCTTATTCTTTTTAATTTCTACAATTATATCTTTGCCTATAAACTTTATTGCAGAGGGATTACCAAAAGCATTATTGAAATTAAAAAAACTCAATTTGTATAGTGCTAGAATTATATTTGTATTATTAGACACTATTGCAACTGCAATAGGTATGACAATAGTAGATCAATGTATGCCTAATGTTTCAGCAACAGATATTTCAATATTAGTTATATCATTTATATTAGCAATATTAAGTATAAAAGATATAAAAGAGAATAAAGAAGAATAATTTTTAATTGCCTGAAAACAAATCGGTGCGAAAATTTTATATAAACCTAAAAAATACCTAATAGTATAGATAATTACAATTGTTTTGCAATTGAAGATTTAGATGGAAATAAAATAGAAATTTCATATTATGATAAATAAAATCGTAGAATCTATTATAAATAATTATTTATGGAGGAGATTATGTTATGGAAAAGAAATTAAAAATAATAATAGAAAATTGCCCACAAAATCATAAATGCCCTGCTGTAAAAGTTTGTCCAGTAGGAGCATTATCACAAGAAGAATTTGAAGCACCAAAGATAGATTATGAAAAATGTATTAAATGTGGTAAATGTTCAAACTTTTGTCCTAAAAAAGCATTAGTGCTAGAAAATAAAAAAAAGTAAATTTTTTTTAAGGAGTGATTATAACATGAATACGGAGCAATATCTAAAGAAATTAAAGAATATATTAGGTGAAGAAGAATATAATATTCTATTTGATAAAATATTTGATGAAGCAAAGAAAAAATTTAAAAATAGTAATGATAAACAATTAAAAAATATAGTAGAAGTCAATTTAGCAACAATTATGATATATGCAATAGAAATTACAAAAGGTCATAAAAAATCAGAAATTAAAGAAAATTTTTACAGTTATAATATAGGTCCTAGAACAGTTTTAGTAGAAAAATGTACTGGTAGATTTTTAAACAAATTTAATGAATATATTGATAAAGCTATTGTTTATACAAAAGAAAATTTATAATTAAAGAAAATATTGTAATCTTAAATTATAATTAAAAAAATATAGACAAAAGAAGGATATTGTTATAAAATAACTTTCATAGGAAATGAGAATAAGCAGATGTGGTTTGCCTCCAATAAGGAGGTGAGGCGTATGATAGAAGTACAATCATTAATTGCAACAATATACATATTATATTATTCTTTAATAGGAGTAACTATCATTACGTTTGCCTTAATTATTGCATTAGTAGTAATTATTAGCAAACAAAAATAAACAATAAAAAAACACATCTGTAATTTTGACCGTTGTAGATGTGTTTTTCATATCTCAATAGGCAAACCACTTTGTGGTTTCTCCATTTCCTATATTTATTATAAGCTACTTAAAGCTAAAAAGTCAATACTTAAGGAAAGATTTAATCAATAAAAATTATAAAGAAAGGTTATAAAAATGAATTTAGTATATAGAAAAGCAAATATAAATGATATTGATGATTTAGTAGATTTTAAAATAAAACAAAATATATTTACATGTAATAGAGAAGGAATAACTCTTAAAAACGAAGATTTAGCAAGGAAAAATATAAAAAATATATTAATGAAAGAGCTAAATAAAACAATCTATTTCTATATAGCAATAGATGAAAGTAATAATAGAACAGTTGCTTGTAATGGAGTAGTGGTTCATCAGATGATACCGTCTGCGTTATTTCTTAATGGCAAAAAAGCATATATAACAAGTGTTTATACAGATGAAGATTACAGAAGAAACGGAATACAAAATAAATTAATGAATATGGTTTTAGATTTACTTAAAGAACTAGATTGTAGAAAAATAGAACTTGATGCAGTTAATCCTAATGCAATAAAGTTATATGAAAAATTCGGATTTAAAAGAGATGATGAAAAATTTATTTTAAAAAATTAAATGCAATTTGAATCCTAGTAAATAATATGTTAAAATAAGCACACATTAACCTATATAATCTCCTTTTTGGAGTTAAACATAAATGAAACTTATTGACAGCAATAATTATTAAAGGAGGATTCAAATGATTGAAGTAGCAAAACCAATTGAAGTTACAAGACTTTCAAGAGAAGACTTAAAAAAGGGAACAGTCTTAAATACTAATGCTTCGATTACAAAACTTCAAAAAGAATGTAGAAGAATCTGTGATAGAAACAGAAAAACAAAGCAAAAAGCATTAGGAAAATACTGACAAATCTCTAAAATTGAATATTGTATAAGCTAAAATCAAAAGGGTATTTGAAATTTTTTCAGATGCCCTTTAATTAAGGAAAATTTAACAAATTGAAAAAAACTAGAAAATAGTGTATAATGTTGGAAACAAAACCTAGACAGGTATTTATATAGATAGTAACTAGAAACAAGTGATTCAAAAGTTATAGGAGGAAAAACATGAGTTCTTTGGAGAAATTAGTACGGAAAAGCGAGAAAGTAAATAAGGTATATGTAGCAGGAAAGGTATTTTTTAGACTTTCAGTGGCATTTCTATTTATTTCATTTGGAATTTTCATAATAGGTTCAATAGAATTAAGAAATACCGAGCTTACAAGTACAAAAGGCATAATATTTATAACATTATGTGTAATTAGTATTTTGGAATTCCTAATATTTATGGTACTTGCTGCGATTATAGGAATTTACGGTATTTTTTTAGAAGCTATACAAAGCACCAAATCAAGTGTCATACGAAAAAAATCAATTAAACCAATTTTAGGAGATGATATGTTTATGTTTCGTATCGTTGGAATTATATGGTCAATAACAAATATTGGTATGATATGTTTTGTGTATTCATGTTTGGATTTTACTGACGAATTTGGTTCTATTTTAGCTATTTTATTTTCCATTTTATTTGTAATTTCATTAATTGCAGGACTTCCACTATCTATTTTTTTAGGTGAAAGGTTAGCTGACCATTTTAGGAGTATTTAAAGAAATGTTTTATCCAAAGTCCCAGCACTTTTAATAGTGTTGGGACAAAATCATTTAGTAAAAATATAATTGTAAGCAAATATCAAAGCAATTAGCAAACTATATGCTAGTTGCTTTTTTAAATAAATAACCAAATTATAACATTTATGGAAGAAATTACTTGAAACAAATAAACAAACAAATGTTTACAATAATAAGAAATGATGTTATAATCATTTTAAAGTTATCATTTGGGAAGTGAAGGAAATGCAAAAATACTATTTATGTATAGATTTAAAAACATTCTATGCTTCTGTTGAATGTGTAGAAAGAGGACTTGATCCATTTAATACAAATTTAGTAGTAGCAGATGAGTCAAGAGGAAAAGGAACAATTTGTCTAGCAGTATCTCCAAAAATGAAGATGCTTGGAGTAAAAAATAGATGTAGACTTTTTGAAATTCCACCAACAATAAAATATATGATTGCAATGCCTAGAATGAAGAAATATATAGAGTATTCTGCTAATATTTATGCAATTTATTTAAAATATTTTGCAAAAGAAGATATACATGTATATTCAATAGATGAAGCATTTATGGATGCAACTAATTATCTAAAACTGTATCAAATGAATCCAGTAGAACTTGCTAAAACAATCATAAAAGATATATACAAAAATTATGGAATAACAGCAACAGCAGGTATTGGAACAAATATGTATTTAGCAAAAATTGCACTTGATATTACAGCCAAACACAGTGCTACTAATATTGGTTATTTAGATGAAGAAAAATATAAAAAAGAATTATGGCATCATAAACCACTTTCAGATTTTTGGCAAATTGGAAAAGGCATAGAAAGACGATTAAACAAAATGAGAGTCTTTACCATGTATGATGTTGCCCATATAGACCAAAAAAAGTTATATAAGGAATTTGGCGTTAATGCAGAGTATTTAATTGACCACTCTTGGGGAAAAGAAAGTTGTACGATTGCAGATATAAAAAAATATAAGCCAAAGACAAATTCTATAACTAACAGTCAAGTTTTATTTGAAGATTATTCATTTGAAAAAGCAAGATTAGTTTTAAAAGAAATGGTAGAGCTAGGAAGCCTAAGACTAATAGAAAACAATTTAGTAACTAATACAGTAGGATTATATATAGGTTATTCAAAAGATATTATAAAAGCAACAAGTGAATCTAAAAAATTAGAAAATTATACAAATGTCTATTCAGAACTTTTAAAGGCATTTCTAGAAATCTATGATAATAATATTAATAGAGGTGTTGCGATTAGAAGAATAGGTGTGAATTTTGCAAATGTAATTGAAACAGAAAATGTGCAGTTAAGTTTATTTGCAGACCAAGAAAAGATAGATAAAGAAAGAAAATTAGAACTAACAATATCTGGCATTAAAAATAAGATGGGTAAAAATACAATTTTAAGGGGGATGAATTTAGAAGAAGGAGCAACAACATTAGTTAGAAATAAATTGATAGGAGGTCATAATAGTGGTTAATAGAGTAGCAAGGGCAAAACAATTTCTTCCATTTGATGCACTAAAAGGATTACAAGAGGCTTTGAGGGAGAAAGAAATAGAATATGAAGCAAAGAAAGATTTATCTGAAGATACTTTATTTGAATTAAACAATAAATTTAATCAAATAGAAAATGGAAAATGCGTAAAACTAAAATATTATAAAAATGGAAGATATAGTGAAATTAAAGGATTTGTAACAAATATTGACTATATAAAAAAGAAAATTCAAATTAATGAAGTAGAGAATATAAATATTTGTGATATTATAGAGATTTTAGTATAAGTTTATATAATTAAATAAATCTTATTTTGTTCGCTTGAATAAGTTGATGAAATATTATAATATATTATCAACCTTTCTTGTCAAAAGGTAGTCTTTTACATAAGGACGGAAAGGGGGATAAATGATATGACACAAGCCGAACTTATTCGAGATTTGATTGAAAAACTTTTAGCTGAAAGAGATAAGAACAACAAACTTCAATCAAAACTTGAAGAATACAAAAAGAGTAAAGACTAATTGTTGTCATACATAGTCGAGTGAGGAAATTTGTTACAGGATTTCCTCACTTTTTTACATAAAAAAAGTAGATGTAGTTACAGTTACATCTACGATAAACAATATACACAAGCCGAACCAGAGTACATTGCTTAATGTATTTATATAATAGCATATTTTTCATACTCTGTCAAATGCTACTTACAGAAAAATTTTACTAAATTTTGCTAATATTGATAATATTAGTTTTCTATGTTATTATTACTTTGAAATAACAAATATATAATTAGGAGATGCAATTTAATGTTAAAAATAAAAAGTAATAAAGATGAAGAATTTGATAAAATAATAAGGACAAATTTAAGAAAATTTAATAAAAGCAAATGTCAATGGATGAAAGATAATCTAGGTGATATTCCAGAAGATGATTATTATAATTTTGCAGTATATGATGATGGAAAATTAGTAGGAGGAGCAACAGGAATAATTCAATTTGATTGGTATTTTTTAGAAGAACTATGGATAGATGAAAAATATAGAAATAAGCATGTTGGAACAATGCTAATAGAAAAAATAGAAGAATTAGCAAAAAACAAAAATTTAACTGGAATCAGAATGGAAACATGGAATTTCCAAGCAAGAGGATTTTATGAGAAAAAAGGATATGAAGTATATGCTCAATTTGAAGACTGCCCTCCAGGTACAATAGAATATTTCTTAAAGAAAAGATTAAAATAAGATTAAATTGAAAAGAGGAAAAAAGTTTGAAATTATTAAATTTAAATTTAGGAATAAAACTAGATAATAGTAAAGATGTAATTAAGTTAATAAAAGAAGAACAATGTGATATTGTAGCATTTCAGGAAGTTATGAGAAAAAAAGATGATTTAGTTTATGATAGATATGATAGTAGTAATGTTATAAAATCTAATACTAATTTTAAATATAGCTTTTTTGGACCTTTATGGTATGCAAAACATCATATAAAAAATAATATAATTAAAAGAGATTTTGGAGGAATGACAGAGCAAGGAAATGAAATATTATCAAAATTTCCGATAATAAATGCTGCTAATGTTTTTTACTATAAAGAATATTCAGAATTTTCAGATACAACAAATTTTAGAAAAGAAGATCATCCAAGAGCATTTATTGATGTAATTTTAGATGTAGAAGGTACAAAATTGCAGGTTATAGATATACATGGGTGTTGGAACAAAGATAAAAAAGATGATGATAGAACTATTTTGCAAATGGAAAAAATTTTGTCACATATAAGATATGATATACCTAGCATTGTAGCAGGAGATTTTAATTTATTACCAAATACCAAAAGCATTGAAATGTTATCTAAAGAAATGATAAATCTAATTGAAAAATATAATATAAAATCTACTAGACCTAAATTTGATGATGGATTAGATAAAGGAAATTTAGTATGTGATTATATTTTTGTAAATAATAAAGTAAAAGTAAATGATTTTAAAGTTATTGATACTAATATTTCAGACCATTTACCATTAGTTTTAAATTTTAGTATATAAAAAGAGTTCGACCAGTAGCGACAAGCACTACTGGTCAGTTTTTTTTGATTAGTCTTCGGTCAAGATGACAAAGTCTGTGTTGTGGAGATATTCAGGATATTTTCCATTCGGTACTAATACCATTCCTTTTAAAGAAATATCTGAATTTGAGCGATTCTCGTCATGAATGTAAGCTAAAGCATCATCATAATTTGAAATATTTAGTTCTTTGCAAGTTTCAATAAATTTTGAATACTGACTCGGCAAATTATCTTTTGAAAGAATTTGCCCTTTTAGCTCATCATAAGTGAAACCAGTCCCCAGCAGTTCATCAAGACTTGGATAAAAAGTAGCATCAGGAAACATCTCTTTTGCTTCTTTGAAGGTTAAAAGTTTAAGACCTTTAAATATCCGAAGTTCACTCAAAACCATTGCTGTATTGGTGTTCAAGAAGCCATAAGATACAAGTAAACCAATAGCTTTCTTTGCTTCTTCAGGTATGAAGGTGATGTCAAATGTATCAACATCTATTTCATGTGCCTTTGAAAAGAAACATGAAATAGGTAATGGTACATCTGCACCTGAAGGGAAAAGATAAGTTACCCAGTAACTTGGTTTTAATTTCCGAATTTCATCTTGGTTCATCATAAAAGACCTCCTAATCTTAATTTCTAGTTATAACTAGAATGAATCAAAAGTTTTCGTGTAACATATATATTTTACACGATTTTAGGTGATTTTTCAAGTAATCGGGAGATTTAGATAACTATTATAAAAACACATAGTTTGAAAAATACATAAAAATATGCTAAAATAGTATGTAATGTAATTTTTGTTTTCCTGCTTTAATAATAGAGCAGTTCAAGATATATGAAACACAAAAACAATTTATTAAAGAGTCGAATGACAAGGAGGAACAAAAAATGAGCAAATTATCAGAGTTAAAACGGCAAAGGGAAGAAATAGAACTCGGAATAGTAAAAGAAACTCTAAAAGAAAAGAATTTCTTTGAAGAAGAATCCAAAAAGATTCTTGAAGAAACAGAGGACTTATCAAGCATTATTATCACAATCGAAAAAAACTACAATATAACCCAAGTTGATTTCAGGTATAACGAAGCAAAAAGAAAGTTTGTTAGACTTAATCATTTTGAAGAAGGACCTAATACTTTAGATAGATATGCTTCGCAGTTTATAGGTTGTGATAAGTGTACTACACATTGTTTCAAGACAGAAATGAGCATTGACGATTTTCTTGCTCTTGTTACAAGAGGAGTATATGAACCAGTTGCTGTTAGAAAAGCTGAATAATTGCAAGGAAAATATCATCATTATTGTTTGAATGGTGATATTTTTCTATATTACTATTATAAGTATTTTAACTTCCAAAGCATTTTATTATTATACATTTCAAGAAGCTTATTTTTTGCATCATTAACCTCTTTTAAAGTTGCATGAATATTTATATCTTCAATAGAATCCATCAATTTTAATATTTCTTCATTTTTTTTATTCTTGATTTTTTTAACAGTAATCATTTTTTTATCAGAAAAAATAAATAAATTAAAAGAGGGTAATTTCATTAGATTTTTCAAATAAGTGTATTCTTTCGTTATTTCTAAACTAATTAAACATTTGTAGATATTTTTATTACACTTTAACATTAAGATAAAAATAGGGATAGAATCAATAATTATAAAATTAAGTTTGAATTTTAAATTATTTGATAGCATATCATTTGTCTTTAAACATAATGAAAAAGTATCGGTTTTGCCAAGATTATCTCTTAAAATAGAGAGCTTTTCTTGTGGTAAAAGGTCAATATTATTTATTTCAATTATTGGACTCATAAGTTTCCACCTTCTTTTACGATAAACATAATAGCACATATGAAATAAAATGCAAGTATATATTTAAAATTAGTATAACACATTAAATATTATTTTACTATAATTATCTAAAATAAAAATAGTATATGTTAAAAATTTTTCTATCATAATATACTTATATCAAGTAACAGTAGAGGAGTAATAGTAATGAATTTAAAAGAAATTGGTAGAAGAATTGCAAACCAAAGAAAGTTAAAAGGTATGACACAAGAGATGTTAGCTGAAAAAGCAGAAATTTCTGTTGGCTATTTATCTGGAATAGAAAGTGGGAATAAAGTAGCAAGTTTAAAGAATATGCTAAATATAGCAAATGCTTTAGAAATGTCTTTAGACTTTATGCTTTTAAATGATATAGAAACAGAAAATATCAAAAAAGATAAATATATAGATGAGTTTAAAATCATGTTAAAGGAAATAGATGATAAAGACAAGATAGAAAGATTTGTAAATTATGCCAAAGCTCTATCACAAGAAATTGCAAAAGAAAAGTAAGTTGGACAATAAAATGCTTAAAAATCCATATATAATCAATAAAAAAAATATTTATTGATTATATTTTTTTAGGCTAAAAAATCAATTATAATATAGATGTATTCAAAAAAAGTAACTATTTATAAGGTCAATCTATAAATAGTTATTCCACCTAGAAAAACTAGGTTATAGCTAATAAAATTAGCATGACTTGCGTTTTAAGCAAGTATAATTGGTAAAGTTACACCAATACAAAATAACAGTCCTTGTATTAGTGTGCTTAAAATTAAGAAATAAGAAGGCAAGAAGTATAAATGAGAAAAAGAATCCCCTAATAATTTCATTTATATACTTGACTTCTTTTTTTTATTTTAAAGGAAGGAGGTTAAAGTTAATTTATTTTGAATACGACTCTTAAAGTTTAAGAGAATTTATATAAAAGGAGGTAAAATATTGAGAATTAACTTTAAAAGTAAAAGAAGGAAAAAGAAAAAAATAGGAAATGACTTGGCATCAGAAATTGTTGAGATAATAGAAGAAAAAATGGATGATGTAATGAAATTAAATTTGCCAGTAGAAATAGTAGAAGTAAAAGATGAGCAAATAAAATTCAGAGAAGATTTAAGAAAAGATTTGGTTTATGAGATTTCAGATTTCCTATATAGTAACATGGAAAAAAGGAAAGTAGCATAAATAATACAGAAAGGAATGAATAATATGAAGCTACCATTTAAAAAAGAAGATTTTTTGGGAAATGTTAGATCAGGGAATAAAAGAGAAAATAACTCACCTAGAAATTTAAGCTATTTTGATGTTCATTTAGATAATTATACATCTGAATATTCTGTTGCATTATTTAAAAGTGTCACACAAGAAAATCCGTCACAATTAGAAATTATGCCAATAGATAATATAATTGTTACAAACGAGATTTATACAAAGAATTTTAAATGTAAAGGATATCTTGGAAAAGCAACAAGAATCATAGGAAATGAGGGAAAACAAGAATGTACTTGTAATGAAGAAAACTGCAAGTATTTTATGGAAGGTAAATGTGTAAAAGTAGGAAGACTATATTTTAGACTAAAAGGAGCATTAGATAAAGGAATTTGGTGCTATTCAACAAAAAGTAGGGGAATTAAGTATATCGAAAATTATTTGAATTTAATGATAGAAAAAGGCGTAGATATAACAAAAAGCTATTTTTTATTACAGCTTAATGCAAAAACTGGAAAATCTGGAAAAGTATATGTACCAGATATAAAATTAATTGATTCAAATGAAAATAAAACACCTAAAAACACAAAAAATTCAAAGCAAAACCTACCACAAAAACTATCTCAAAATCAAAATAGTAAAAGTCAAAATACAAATAAAAATTTATTTCAATATATTGGTGGAAAAATGATTGTTTATAATAATCAAAAAATACCACAATTAGTTCTTCAAAATCCCAAAAAAGAAAAAACAATCGTACATATGAATCAAGCATCTAAAAAAGATTTATTAAAATTAAATAAAGGAACAGTAATTGAAATTACAAAATTAAGTAAAGATAAAAATAATACCATATTTTTAACAGATTATAATATTTTAAGAGCTGTGCCTAGAAAAGAAAGTAATATAGAAAATAAAAAAGCAGTCTAAATATGCGTTAGAACTGCTATTATTTTTGTAAAAGAAAGGATATGATACACATGGTTAAATTTATAAAAAAATTCGTATTAATATTAATCCATTTAATTATTAATTTCCTTTTCTTCACATATAGAATTATACATAAATTTTTCATAAAAAACAAGAGCAAAATTAAAGAAACCTTATTAAATATAGATGAAGTTTTAAAAAGGAATATTGCTATATGATGAACAAATTTAAAAAAGGAGAATTAGTAATTATTTCAGGTAAAGGAAAAGAATTTAATGAAGAAAATACTAATGTGTTAGGTAGAATTAAAGAAAAAGATTATTACTTTAACCAATATTTAGTAGAAGTGTTTTTTGGAAAAAATGATTGGTTTAAAGAAGAAGATTTAACACCTGTTTTTGAAAAGAAAAATAGGAAGAAAGATAAGTATAAAGTAGGTTTGGTAATTGAGAATAGAGGATTAAGATATATATTAGATAAAATGAAAGAAAAAGACCATAAAACAATTGATATGTTTCAAAAAGCAGATATATTTCAAGAATTTAGCGAAGGTGAAAAAACATATTTTCTAATTATTTGGAGTAATACATATTGGGCAAATACAAATTATACCGTAGAGGAAATAGAAAAAGCATTGCCTATCCTAAAAAAAGAAAATATAGGATATCAATATATCGTTTTAGGAATTTCAGATAAAAAATATATAAAAATTAATGAGTTTACAAAAAATGATTCAAATGTAGATATTCTAGAATTATCAACCAAAATAAAAATCAAAAAAATTGGAGGGTATATATAATGATATATAATAAAATTTCAGATATTATGAATGAAATTATACCATTAGGTAAGATAAAAAGAGATGAGATAGTAAGCACATTATTACCTATACTTGCAAAATATAAAATTGCAATAAAGCCAGGAGAGATAAAAAATTATCATTATGCAAGAAATGAGGCTAGCTTTATTGTAACATATGAAATAGTTGATACAGAAGATCCAGAACTAAAATCTATTTTAGTAGAAGTTCCAGCAGGTGGTTGCGATACAGAAGAAAAAGGGAGAAGTACATATATGGCATCAACTGGTGCATATAGACAAATGTTCCAACAACTTTTTGCACTTCCAATAGAAGATGAATTGCCTGATACTTCTAATAATAGTAATCAAAATAATTTGGATAATTTAAATAATACAAATAATGATTTTGCCTTGGATGAATTTCAAGATGATAACAAGGTAGATGAAACTAATGGAACGAATATTACTCCAGATAATCAAAATTTGGAAAATAATAATACGGCTATTTCAAATACAAATAAACCAATAAGTGATTTTACGTTTGAGGATATAGATGAAGAGTTTTCAAATTTTTAGATAAAGAGGTGTAAAATATGATAATAAAATCAATAGATGATACAAGAGGATATAAGGGATTACCAGATGGAACAAAAGTTGTATTTAATGAAAAAATCACATATATCATAGGAGATAATTATAAGACAAAATCGACTATTCTTTCTGTTCCACTTTGGGTTATGACAGGATATAGTTTAAATGAAGGTAATCAAGAAGATGTATCAGATGATAATAGACCAAATTTAAGAAATGTAACAGCTCAAATTACAATTATAGATAATGATGGAGAAGAACATAGTATTTTTAGAAGTAAAGGAAAATCAAACTATGTACTTTTAGATGGTATAAGAACCACAAGAGAAGCATTATCTAAATTTTATAAAGATATTCAATTTTTCTTATGTGCATATAACCCATATAGATTTAGAAGCATGAAAAAAGATGAGCAAAAAGAGTTATTATTAAGACTACTTCCAAACATAGAAAAGGAAGAAATCTTTGGCTTATTAACAGAAGAAGAACAAGAAATATTAGCAGAGCCAATATTAGATGCCAAAGAATACAATAAAGAAAAAAGAGCTAAAATAAAAGAAATAGAATTTGAAATAAAAAGAAATGAAGGAATAAAAGAAAGCAATTTATTAACAGCTCTAAAAGTAGAAGAAAAAGATAAAACATTTGATAAAGAAATGGAACTATTAGACTTGGAAGCTCAATATGAAAATCTTTTAAAAGGTGGAATTGGTGCATTTAATCTAGAAGATATAAAAAGAAAGATAAAATTATTAGAAGAAAAGCTATCTAAAATATTAAAAGAAGATTTAGTAAATGCAAAGGAAAAAAAGAATAAGATACAAGAAAAAATAAATAATGTATCTTCAGTAAATAGTGAATGTCCAGTCTGCAAACAAAAAATAGTAAATGAGGCTTTAAGAAAGGTGCTAGAAAGGCAATATAATAAAGAGTTAGAAACATTAGAAACCTCCATAGAAAAATTAAAGCAAGAAGCAAAAGGTTATTTAGCAGAAATGAACTCTAAAAAAGCATTGTTTAATAAGTTAAATACAAGCGAAAATAAGGAAAAATTAGAAAATATTACGACTCTTAAAGAAAAAATAGAAAGCCTAAAAGAAGAAAAGTTAGAAATAGAGCTATATAATCAAAAAGTAGAAGCAAAAAGAAAAGAAATTAGAAATGCTAAATTGCAAATAGAAAAAGTAGAAGATGCCATAAAAACATTAACCCAAACTAAAGAATTATATGAAAATCAAATAGTAGTTGCCAAAAAATTTAGAAAATTAAAAATAGAAAGGCAAGTAAAAAGGGTTCAAAATTTACTAGATAAAGTTACAATTGATTTTTATAAAGTAGACACATCTACTCGGAGAAATTATAGATGATAATGAATATATAGTAAAATACAATGGTAGAGAATATGAAAAATTATCACATTCTCAAAAAATGATGGCAGATTTTGAAATTTCAAATCTAATAAATGAACTTTCAGGTATTCATTCTCCAATCTTTGTAGATGATGCTGAATCTATAAGAGATGTTAATATAAAGACAAATAATCAAGTAGTAGTTGCGATATTTATTAAATATAGTGAACTAAAAGTATTATATGATTACTACAATGTGTTAGAAGCAAAAAAGATGTCTGTTGATGAACAGCTTATAGAAGATAGAAATACACATATGCTAAATGCAGCCTAAATAAAGCTATTTATAAATAGTTTTATTTTTTTTACAAAGAAGGAGGAAATTATGCTAAAAATAAAGAATTTTTTAAAATATGCCAAGTGTTTAAATTGTAATAAAGAATTTCTCCTATTTGATACATATAAAGTAAATAGTAAAGAATATGTTTGTCACAGTTGTAGTACACAAAAAAGTTACTATGCAAAAAATGACGCAAAAAAAGGAAAAGATACACAAATGACATTTTCTTTTGAATTTGAAACAGGAGAAAGAAATAATGAACTGTTTGAACTTTTAAAATATGGATTTATTGGGTGTTTTGATGGTTCAATATCTGGAACAGAATGGAAAAGCCCTATATATTCTAATCGTAAAACATTTCATGCTATTTGTAGAAAGTTAGATAAATTTGCAAAATATATTAACAATGGTTGTGGAACGCATTTGCATGTTGGAACAAAATACAAACACATTATGGAAGATTATGAAGTAGAGCTATTTTCTCCAATTTTAGAATATATGAGAAATAATAAAGAAAAGACAAGAAAATTCTGGGGAAGATATTTTAATCATTATTGTTCAGGATATTTTGAAGAAGATAGATACAATACATTTAATACGAGATCATCAGTAGAAACATTAGAATTTAGATTGCTAAAATTCAAAAATTCAAAACAATATATAAGAGCATCTGATTTTTGCATAGATACAACAAAATATATAAATTATCATATAGCAAAAGGTAATTTTGATAGTAATAAAGCAAAAAAAATAGGAAAAATTATACTAAAAAAATATATGGAGGTAACTGAAAATGTGTAGACTAATATTAATGAATAAAAAAGGAGAAAAAGAAATAGAAAAAAGGTATGGTATACAAAATTTCTTAAACTATCTCGAAAAATCATTTGGAGGAGATGGAAATGGGTATGCCTTAATGAAAAATAATAAAGTTACAAAAATAGAAAAAGGTCTTAATTTATCTACAAAAGATATAGCAAGAAAATTAAAAAGAATAAATTATGACTGGTGCATATTTCATACAAGATATGCTTCTGTTGGTATGAAATCTAATCAAAATTGTCATCCGTTTTTTAGAAAAGGAAAATCAGAAGAAGTAATGGCAATGAACGGTACGGAAAGCTCGGTTGGATTTATCAGTAAAGTATTAGAAAAAACTGATACAGAAGCTATATTAGATTTGAAAGTTAAATACAATTTAGAATTACCTGCTCTAAAAAAGCTAGGTAGTATTTTTGTTGGATTTAGCAAAGGAAAACCATATGTGGTAGCAAATAACACAACCAATATACGATTTCTAAAAGATGGTAGAAATAATGCAATTGTATTTGCATCTGAATTTCCAGATGAATTTACAGGAACAATATATAGACCTAAAAAATGTTTTATCTGGAATGGAGAAAAAATTGATATGACTAATTTTAAGAAATGTTATCCAAAAAAATATAAATATAATGATTATTATTTAGGAGCATTTCCAAATTATAGTTTTAATGACTATTATGAAGATTTATACCAAAAATATTATGAAGAAGGTGAAAAAGATGTTGCTTAATGTAAATACCAAGTACATATATAAAAGATTAAATAAATTAAATGAAAGTGGAGAATTTAGAAAATATCCTTCTATATTTTTAAGAAATAGTTGTAGAGTAAGAGTAAATGCAGATGATTATTTAATAGAAGATGAATTTTTTATTTCATCACCATATATGAACTTGCCAAGAGAAATATATGTGTATGGAAAAAAATTAACAAAAAGTAATGATGAAAATAACATATACATGAATTATTGGTTAGAAGTATTTTTGCGAACAATTGAAAAAGGATATATTTGTCCAAAGCAATTTAAAAAAAGTACCAATCATTATGAATTAGCAATAGGAATACCATTTCAATATAGAAGGATGGCTTTTTCAGCAACAAGGTGGACTAGAAGTAATATTGTAGAATTTTTATCTTGTCTTTTTGGTACAAAATTACAAGAAGCAAATTATCAGCAACAAGATTTACTAGAACTAATGGTAGCATAAGGAGGTAAAAATTTGAGAATATCAGTATTTCAAATGGTTGTTGTAATTAATAAAACAATTCCTAAAAATTATAAAAAGCATTTTTTAGAACAAATAGAAGGTTTAATAAAAAAATATGCAAGGATTACTTCCATATCATATAAGAAAAGTCAGATTTTTAACAATAACATAAATAATTATGAAAATAATCGCATTATTGTTATAGAATTTAAAATTGCAAGTAGTGGCTCACTTAAAAGAATTCATATGATAGAAGAAAAATTAAATACAATAGATGAAATAGAGGATTATAAAATTATACAAAAAGGCATAACTAATTTGCAAAGTGAAGATACTTTTCTTTATCTTGTATATGAATTTGATTTTGGTGATGTAGTAGAAAATTTAAAACCTACCATCACTTTTTTTAAAGCATTTTATAATAAAGAAAAAGCTAATCAATATGCACAAGAATTATTAAATGAAGGATTAGATAAATACTTTATAGATGAAGATTTAAAAAATATAGATAATCCTTTTATTTGTTGTAATGAAGTACATTTATATAAAAATGAAAAGAAAGAAGAACAAATAGAAAGTGTATATTATATAAAAATTGAAAAATTGAAAATAGAATAAAAGGAGGAATCCTAAAATGGATTTATATTTAGTGTATGAATTTACATATCATAATTTTGATGAAGATATTACAGAAGACGTTGACTTTTTCGGATTATATGAAGATAGAAAAGAAGCAGAGAAAATGGGACTGGAAAGAATCCTTAAAGGTTTTGATGAAGCTGAAGTAATACCAGAAACGTTTAAATATAATGAAAAATATTCTATATTAAATAATACGGATAAAGGAAAAATAAAAAATCAATTAAAAGAAATTAATTTTTTCAAAAATAATGATACTGTTATTATGTTTAGAATGTATGACAGTTCAATAGAAGTATATTCCATAAATATAAAAAAATTTCATAAAAAGAAGGGAGAAAATAGATATGAATAAAGTAATTTTAATGGGAAGATTAACAAAAGAGCCAGAGGTGAGATATACGCAAAATAGCAATACTCTTGTATGTTCATTTACATTGGCAGTAAGCAGAAGATTTACTAGACAAGGAGAGGAAAGACAAGCAGATTTTATAAACATTGTTGCATGGAGCAAATTAGGAGAATTTTGTCAGAAATATTATCATAAAGGTCAGCAAGTAGGAATTATAGGAAGAATGCAAACAAGAAATTGGGAAGATGAACAAGGACAAAAGCACTATATAACAGAAGTTGTAGCAGAAGAAGCATATTTTGCTGAAGGTAAAAAAGATTCAGGTGCATCAAATGATCCCTTTGCAAATAATTCTGGGCAGACAAATGATGGAAGCGATTTTGAGATACCAGCTAATGATGATTTGCCATTCTAATAACGAACTTAAAATACTGTAAAATTTTTAATAGAAAGAGGTACAATAAATATGGATAATGAAGATGATAAAGAAATAATAGAATGTTTAATAACAATTGATCCAAATGAAAAAATGATTTACTTAAATGAAATTAATTGTTCAGGTTGTAAATACTCATATAAAAATCTAAAAGATTTAATTGATAATATAAAATTTTATTTTGGTTTTTATCATGAAGATTTATTCAAGAAAAAGAAAAGTAAAAGAAAGTAGATTTTTTTCTACTTTCTAATTTTTATTTTAAATAAAAAATCAAATAAAGTAAGGAGAGATAAAAATGGAAAAAGAAACTGTTAGATACTATGTTATAAGAGAAAGAATACCAGAAGAATCAAGAAAAGAAGGTTTATTTTATTATGAATTAAGGCACTATGATAACAATTGGAATATGTATGTTATAGAAAGTGAAGGTGTGCTTGTTAATTTTTATGGCACTATGGTGTGTGATAAAGAAATATTAGGAAATCTTGAATATATGGAAAGAAGAGATTTGCGAAAAAAATTTAATACAATAAAAGATAAAAGCTTACTATAAGAAGGTGAAAAAATTATGAATAGCATTATTTCATATACAAATCGAGGTTCATATGGAAATTCTAGTTATAGAGGAAATTGCTCTCGGATATGTTATTAAAGATTTAATATCACACTTTTATCCAAATTCCAAACCAAAGAAATTTGTAGAAGTATTTTCAGGTGGTGGAACAGGAAAAGATGTAGCAATTGAACTTGGAATTACTAATAGCATACATTTAGATTTAATAAATGGATGGGATGCTTTAACTGATGAGATACCAACTGGAGCTGATTTTGTTTTTTCACACCCACCATATTGGGATATTATTAAATATCAGTATCAAAGAAATAGTTATCATCAAAATGACTTGTCAAATAAAATGTCATATGAAGAATTTATAAATAAATTAAATATGGTAAATGAAAAAATATATCATAGCTTAATTTTAGGTGGTAGACATGTAACACTAATTGGAGATATTAGAAAAAATGGGAAATATTATAGCATATTAAAAGACATGAAATGGTTTGGAGATTTAGAAAGTCATATTATAAAAATCCAACATAATTGCTTATCTGATAATAAGATTTACAGTAATCATTCTTTTATTCCAATTAAGCATGAACATATTTTAGTATTTAGAAAAGATAAGATATGGGTATTTAGCATAAAAGTTACTGAATCTAAAAAAGATAATATTATGAATATAACAAATATTACATGGAGAGATCTAATACAAGCAACATTAGAATTTCTTAATAATAAAGCAACAGTTGATGACATTTATGAAATTTTAAGAAAGTCTAAAAAGGCTAAAAACAATCATCATGTGAGAGAAAAAATAAGACAAATATTGAATAAAAGTACCAACTTCTATAAAGAAAAAGAATATTGGTACTTAAAATTGTGTTAGGAGGAAATGAAAATATGGAAAAAGAAATATTTTTAAAAATTTATACAAAAGATAATAATAATATTTTGGTTTTAGAAGGAAAAGGAGAAATGAATGAAGACTGTTACTTTCCTCACGGAAGTATTATAGGTTCAGGTGTAACAGGTAAAGAACATATTTCAATTACTGAGGATGCAAAACAATTATTTAAAAGAATAATAATGGAATCAAAGAAAACAGGAGATGATTTAACTTGTTTAGATATTTATAAACTAAAAAATGGAAGAATTCACATTTCTTGGTTGGGAAAAAGAAAAGAAGAAATAGACATAAGAAAACTAGAAAATTTTTGGATAGGAACAGGAGAAAGTTTTCCACAAGTAAGTTTATTAGATGAACTATCCGAATAAATTTTTCAAAGAAAATAAAATAGAAGGATATGAAAGTATGCGTAAAAGTAAAACAATAATAAGAAATAAAAGCAAAATTATATAAAAAAATAACAAATTAGGGGGAATATAGATATGTTAAATAATATAAAAAAATTCATTGGTTACAATGAAAATAAAATCAAAAGAAATAATAGAAAAATAAAAGATTTAAGAGTACAAATCTCTGATTATGAAACTGTCATAGAAATAATTGAAAAAACAGACATAAGTGAAAGTATATTAAGTAACTATAAAAATAAAATAGAAGATTGTTTGCTAAAAATAGATAGTTACATGGAAGAAAATTTACATACACATAATATGATAATTGCTTTAAAAAGAGCAAGAAAAATTGCTTTAGATTGTAATTTAAAAAAGAAAATATCATAAAAACGGAAAGGTAGGAATTTAGATGTTAAATATAAAAGAATTAGATAAGACACAATTACAAAGAGCAAATAGTGTAAGTTTTAATAATGATAGAGGCGATATTAGAGATAAAATTTATAAAAGCTGTATAGATGAAATATTAAAGTGGAATATTTCAGAAGTAAAAAAGCAAAAAATCCTAGATAGATTGTATCAAAAGAATATGGAAATATTAAAGTATGAAGCAAGTTTTATAAGTGTTATTGTTTCAGGACCTGCTAAATATGATGAATTAAAAAGAGAAAAAGAAGCGGGAAAAATTGTAGAACTTGCAAGTGATTTTAATGTTTGGTTTAGTAATTTAGAAAAGCAATATAAAAGCTATAAAAATCCATCAAAGGAAGATTTGGCAAATAAAAAGGTAGAAGAAATTATGAAATCACATAAACTTGGACTCGATATAAAAAATGAATTAATTGACTTATCTAATCTTGATAATAAAAAATTTATAGAGCTGTTTGAAAAATTTAATCCAATATATAAATGGAAGAAAAATACGGTTATATATAAAGTATATATAGCATCTAAAAATGGAGAAATTAAAGAAAAAGATATAGAAATTCTATTTGAGGATGAAAATTTTACAGCATACTTAAAAAAAGGCAGAGTATTTATAAAATTTGTATTTAAACCACAAGCACAATTAAAATTTGCTTTAAAGAAAAAAGGATATTGGTGGAATAGTAGAGAAAAAAGTTGGTCAACATATCCAAGCAGGTTAGATATGGCTTGGATTAAATCAATTAGCTCAAAATATGAAAAATATTTATAAGAGGTGAAAAAATTGAGTGCTAATACAACAAATTATATAAGAATTGAAAGGGCATTAAAGAAAATAGAAAATAAAGATGATTATATACGATTCTTAAAGTTTTCAAAAAATTTCTATAAAGAAGATTTTAAAAATCAACTACTAATCTTCTATCAAAATCCAGAAGCAAGGATTATAAAAACATTTGTAGAATGGAAATTATATGGAAGAATAGTAATCAAAAATCCTCATAAAATCTACATATATAAAAATCCAAAAAAGAATAATAAAAAAATTATTGATGGACAAGTAGATGTAAATGGTAAGGAAAAAAAGCAAAGAAAAGAGGCAGGAATCGAATATATAGAAGATGAAAAATTAAGACGAGTTTGCACTTTTGATATTTCAGATACTATGGCATCTAGAAAATTAAAAAAAGTGTTAGATATTAAAAAATTAGTTTATTTAGATAACTATGATACAAAAAAATTACAAAAAATTGTTCAAGATACATGTACGATTGTTAGATTAAGCATCATAGAGCTTCAAGAAAATAATTTATTGCCAAAGGAATACATACCAGAAAATCATGGTAATTTAGATGAATTTGTATATGAAATAATAACAACTATTTATAAATGTTCATTCGGATATCATTATGAAAATTTAGGCGAGAACTTTGCAGAAAGTATCGCTTTTTTAATTTTAGATTATTTTAATTTAGATACTAGTTTTTGCAAATTTAATCATTTAAAAGACTTTAATATGCTAGATATTAAAACTAAATTAGCTATTGGATGTAAAATGCAAAATTTAGTCCAGACTTTCATAGATTTTGTAAAAGAAGAGTATAATGGACAAATTATGTGTGCTTAAAGTTTTGAAAGGGATTTTTATATGGAAGATATAGATATATACAACAGAATTAGCATTATTAATGTTAAAAATAAACTAGGTCTAAAAGAAAAATATGCAAAAGGGGACGATATTTATGTAAGATGTCCCTTTTGCACAGAATCAAATGTTGGAAATTTAAAATTAAATGTCGTAAGGGATAGTTATTATTGTAGGAGATGTGGAGTACATGGTTCAGCAATAGGTTTATATGCAAAATGTAATCTTATAACCACTAAAGAAGCATATATAAAATTAATGTCTAAAAAAGCAGATATGACAACTTCGCTTGTAAATATAAGAAAAGCAATAAAAAGAAGTCAAGAAGATATTAGTTTCGTATATGAAATGTTTTTAAAACTTCTTGGTTTAACAAAATATCATTATAATATCCTTTTGAATTTGGGATTTTCGAGAGATGACATAATAAAATATGGATTTAAAAGTATACCACAAAAAGAATATACAAAAATTGCGATTTGTAGCAAATTAATAGAACATGGAATCAATTTATTTGGAATTCCTGGTTTCTATATGAATAAACAAATGAAATGGACTTTTAAGAGTCATAAAGGCTTTTTTATACCAGTTATATTACACAACAGAGTAAAAGGCTTAAGAATCCATTTAGACAAAAAATACAAGCTAGAAACAACAGATATATGGTTTAGTAGTAGTAAAGAGTTTCAAGGGGCAAATGCAGAAAATTGGATACAAATTTTAATGCCTGAAGAAGAAAGAAAAGTGGAACTACTAAATAGAAATTTATTTAAAGAAAAGGAAATTGTTTTTGCAAGTGAATTTTTGTTGGCTTATAGATTATTTAAAATGTTTAATAAGATTACAATTGCTGTGCCAAATGTAATATCTAAAAAACAAGCTATTTATATTTTAAAAGAATTTAACATTAAAAAAATAGATGTATTTTTAGATAAACATACTATTTATACTGATCCAGTTCCAATATATAATAATTTATTAAATAAAATTGATGATTCAAAGAAAGATATAAAAATGGTTATAAAAGATAATGACATTTCAAATTCATATCAAGATTACATGGAAAAAAGTGCATAGGTAACATAAAAGAAAGATGAGTGATAATATGAATAATAATAAAAAAATAATATATAGTGATGAAGATTTAAAAGCATTAAGAAAAACATTAAAAGAAGTTAAAAAATTAAATTTTAATCATGAAAATGTAAAAGATATAAAAGTAAAGCAAAAATCTAGAAAAAAAGTTGCTTAAAAATTTAATAAAAATAAAAAGGACAGGCTATAAAGTTAATGCTTGTCCTTTTTCAAAGGAGGAATAAAAATATGAGCCATTTTTCAGTAGCAGTATTTACAGATGAAGATACAACAGTAGACGATTTATTAGAACCTTTTTATGAAGGATTAGAAGTAGAAAAATATATAGCTTTAACAAAAGAAGATGTCATAAAAAGAGGAAAAGAACTAATTAAGCGTCTACAAAAAATTTATAAAGAATATAGGAAAGATAAAACGGCATATAGAAGAAAACACTCTCAAAATATCGAACATTTAAGATTTATAAAAAGAATACCAATAATCGCAAAATGGAAAAATGATAGGATTTATAAAGAAGAAATTAAATATTATGAACCAGATGAAATTTCTGAAGATGGAGGAATATATAGTACATATAATCCAGATTCAAAGTGGGATTGGTTTGAAATAGGTGGTAGATGGAAAGATATGCTTATAATAAATAATTCAGAAAATGCTAAAAATCCAATTAAAGTAAATTCAGCTTTAGTAAAAGACATAAGATGGGATTTAATGATAGAGGAAAGTAAAAAACACATTGAACCCTATGAAAAATATATAAAAACATCTTTTTATAGTAAGGAATATTTAGAAAAATTATATCCAACAGAAGAATCATATATTCGCTATATGACTGAATTTAGTACATATGCAGTTTTAACACCTGATGGAGAGTGGTACGAACCAGGCAAAATGGGCTGGTGGGGCTTATCTTATGCTACACCAGAAGAAGAAAGGAATTTTTCCGAAAACTATGTAGAAAGATTTATAAAAACAGCAAACCCTGACTGGAAATTAACAATTGTAGATTGTCATATATAAAATAAAAATGGAGAAATGAAATTATGATAAAAAATAAAGAAAAGAAATTTGCAAAAAGATTAATAAGTTTATTAAATAAAAGAGGATTTATAGTAAAAGCTCATAAATCTAAAACAAGTAAAAGTATATATCTTAAAATTGATAATGGACTGATTCCAAATGTTAGAATAAGTGATCATAAAAGATATAATGATGATAATTGTAAATATAATGTTATAAGAAAGTATGATGGACCAAGACTAGAAATCGTAAAAGGAAAATTAAAAAAATATTATCAGTATGCTTCAATTGGAAGACTTGTAACTGATATAGAGATAGAAAGAAGTGAAAAAATTCTTCGTATAGGATATCAAAGATATAAAGATAAATTAACAAAAAAGAACAATTCAAAAAAAGAAAATATATATCAAAAGAAAGTAGCATAAAAAGGGATGTATTAATTTACATCTCTTAAATTTAGTTATAGAATGGAGGAATAAGATTGAACGAAAATACGGATAACTTATATAGTGATATGAATTTTTTTGATTTTATAATACATTCAGTTACAAAAAAAGAAGTATTAAAAAAAGATATATTTGCATTAAATCAAATTTTAAAATCATTAAGAGATGATTTAACAAAATCATATGGTAAGGCAATGATTATTTTTGATGGATATGACAATGACCAAAGAGAAATATATGAAATACAAGAAATAAGAGAATATGTTAAAAAATTATTTGATGAAAATAATGATTTATTCTACTTTATAACCAAGATAGGAAGTTTAAATAAAGTGATACTAGCATGTATTAGCGATTTTCAGCAAATAAAAACAAAAGGACGGACAAGATGTAATTGTAGGATATAAAGTAAGTAAAGAAATAAAAGAAAAGATGTTAAGAGCATTATCTTTATATCCATCAAAAAATGTAAACGAATTAACAAGGTATTTATTTAATGAAATATGAATATTAAAAAAAGAAGGGGGACTATATAAAAATAGTTCCTTTTCATCTTTTTACTAAAAATGATTGTCATTTTTTGTCGATTGTGATAATATTCGTATGGTGGTAATATATGTAAAAGTATTAACTATAATTATTTTAAATAAAATAAGTAGTGCGTTTTAGGAAAGGAGGAACTAAAAACAAATTGTATGTATGGTAAGATACATACTATAAATCATGAGGAGATAATAAGAGTTAAAAAACTTATTGACATAGAACAAAGATTAAATAAAATAAGAAAGAAGGAAAATTACAATGAAAAGTACAGGAATCATTAGAAGAGTAGATGAACTAGGAAGAGTAGTAATACCAAAAGAAATTAGAGAAACTTTTAATATAAAAGAAAAATCTCCAATAGAAATCTATGTTGATAAAGGAAGGATTGTTTTAGAAAAAGCAACGATAACTTGTCAATTTTGTGGAAGTGAAGAAAATTTAAAAGGATTTAATGGCAAAGCCATTTGTACGAAATGCCTAAAAAAGCTACAAGAAAATAAATTAGAAAAAATAGATTGTTAAGATAAAAAATACCGATTTTACTCGGTATTTTAACATTTATTTATTAACAATATCTTTTAATGCTTTACCAGCTTTAAATACTGGAGAAGTAGAAGCTGGAATTTTCATTTCAGCACCAGTTTGAGGATTTCTTCCCTTTCTTGCTGCTCTATTTCTTGTTTCAAAAGTTCCAAATCCTACTAATTGCACTTTTCCACCATTTTTTAATTCATCAGAAATGATTTCTATTAAAGCATTTAATGTTTTTTCAGTAGAAGATTTTGAATCTGATGTTTTTGAAGCCATTGCACTTACTAATTCACTTTTGTTCATTTTTACATACCTCCCTTCGACAAAATATATCTTTTGTATTTACGACAAATTTATCAAAATAATTTGCTAAAGTCAATAGAATGAGGAAATATAATAAAATAAATGGAATTTATAGTAGATTTATATAAAAAATGTTATAATTACAATAAATCTGTAATTAAAAAAATTAACAAAGGAGCAATATAAAATGAATGATGTAATTTTAAAAGAATTATTTGAACATAGATTAGAACAAGCAAAAGAAGAATTAGAAGCAGGAAAAGTATTATATAAATCAAATCTGTTTAAATCAGCTAATAGTATATTATACAATTCAATATTTCATAGTATGAAAGCAGTTTTGGCATTAGAACCAATAGATTTTAAAAGACATAAAGATGTAATAGCATATTTTAATAAAAATTATATACATACAGAAATATTTCCTAAAAATATGGGACGAAGAATATCAGACGCAAGTAGAATAAGAGAAGATAGTGATTATGATGATGAGTTTATAGTTAGACCAGAAGATACATTTGCCCAAATAGAAACGGCAGAAGAATTGATAAAACTAACAGAAAAATATATAGAGGTTAAAAAAATATAATAATAGATGAAGTATCCTTATGGGTACTTTTATTTTTTTGCCATTTATGATATGATATGGAAGGTTATAAATAATTATATAGTAGAAGGTGATAGAAGTGTCAAATCAAGAACAAGAAAAACAAATTACAGAGGAATATGTTGATAATTATTTAGAAGAAAAATTAAAAATAGATAAAAAATGTATTGTATGCAAATATTTTGACTTGAAAGTAAGAGAAGATTTATCTGATAAACAAGTAGATGACTTTTTAAGAATAGCAAGAGAAAAATTATTAAATAAAGGTTATGAAGTTTATTTTACAGGAGCAAAATTTGTCTATCAAAATGCAAATCGTACCGTGCAAGATAATGAATTTATGGTTGCCATAAAAGAAAAAGGGGATTGTTAAAATGATTTTAAAAAATAAAAATAATGGTATTTTAGATAAATTGATAGAAAGCAGTTAATATGAAAAAAGAAAAAATTTATAAAGAACCAATAAAAGCAGAAACAGAAACCACAATAAACATTTTATATAGTGAAAATAAATTATCAATTTATACAAATAAAGTACCATTACAAAAACAGTTAGTAAAAATATTAGGAGAACCTGCAAAAGAACATAAGATAAAAAGGTCTATCGCTGGTAGTACATGGGAAATACCGTTAGATAATAAAAGTAAGATTTCAAAAATGATTTTAAAAGCAAATATATTTGAATTATAAATAAACAAAAAAATATAACAATAAAAGGAGCAGAAAATGAAAATATTTGATAAATTTACAGTTGAAGAAAGAGATTTAATAGGAGAATCTTCAAAGATTGAAGATAGAGATTATAGTATAGATGAAATTAGATACATAAAAAGCAATGTAATAGATAATATTTTTCAAAAAAGTCATAAAAATGGTGATATGACTAAAGCATTAGAAAACTATTCTGATATTATAGAAAAATTTGATATGATGATAAAGCATGAGAAAATGATGACTATATAAATTTAATAGTGAAGAAAAACTAAACTCTAATAGTAAAATTTACATAATTTGAAGAAATAGTAAATACATGGTATAATATATAAGATGCAGTAGTGCAAAGTATATAAATAACAAGGAGGACATATTATGTTTGAAAATTTTAAAATGGGGGTTAACAAAGATGGTGCATATTTTCGGGAAAACGAAACAGGCATCATATTAGCACACTTATCGAGTGGATTTAATTCGATTGTTGTTGCAATTGCAGATAATCCTGAAAAAGCATCAATCTGTACCGAATACAAGAAGCAAATAAGAAGGCATTGTATAAAATTTGGTATACGAGGTGCTTGTGTTAGGATTGAACCAGAAAAGTGTTATATTTCTGATAATGAATGCAATTTCGAGAAAGTATATATAGCATCTGGTGAATTAGTCATTTGGCACAAGAAAACTGGTAAGTGCTTAAGTATTGTCAAAGTAGAAGATGGAATCCCTCTTTTACTTGTAGAGCCATGTAACGCATATGGCTATGAACCAATTTTACTTGATTTTTTTGATGTTTGTTCTGAAGATATTAAAACATTAAAAATAATCAATTATGCAACAAAAGCAACTATTGAACGGACAGACACCGAAAAACAAATTAAGAGAAAAATGGTTAAAGCAATTGCAGATGGTTTAATAAAAACTAGTGAATTAAACTCGGTAAAATTTACCGAGGGTGATGAAAAAATCATCTGCGAAGCAAAATTAGGATTAGAAGAAATTTTAATTCATGTAAATAAAGAGGGATATGGATACTGCAATCTAATTGGAGATGATAAAAAATCTCCTACTGAACCTGATAATCTAATCTATGTTATTGAGGCAGTAAAAAGATTTACCTATTTACAAAATGTTTGCTGTAAATATATCGATTTTAATGGCAAAAAAACGCAGGTAACAATCAATAAAAGAAATGTTAATTCTATTTTAAAAGATAGGATTAGAACAGGAAGAATATCTCTTGTTATTTAAATTTTTTTAAGCATGTATGCTTGTAAAACACTTTTTAGGAAAAGAGGAGCTTTAAAACAGCTTTTCTTTTCCTTTTTTAGTATAAAACAAATGATTTCTTTATTTTTTAAAATATTTATGATATTATGTCGAAAGAATAAGAAATATTGGAGGAAAATATGAACATAGGTATAGATATAGATGGAGTATTAACAAATGATGATGATTGCTTAATAGATACAATAACGAAATATGTATTTGAGAATAATTTAGAAGGACTTAAAAGACCTTTTGAATATGAATATGAAAAAGTAAATTGGGATCAAAGTACATTAGATGATTATAGAGAAAAATATTTTTGGGATTATTGCCAACAAGAACCTGCTAGAAAATATGCAAGTGAAATAACAAAAAAATTAAAAGATGAAGGAAATAACATATATATTATAACTTCTAGACATTTTACGATAGAAAATACTAAAGAAGGAGAAAGGTCAAGAAAAATTGTCAAAGACTGGTTAGAGAAAAATAAGATAATATATGATGAACTATATTTTTCACCAGATAAAACAAAGGAAATTGATAGTTTAAAAATAGATATAATGATAGAGGACAGCCCAGAAACTATACCAACATTTGTAAAACATACACATATTTTTTGTTATGATTGCAGATATAATAGAGATTTAAAATTAGATAACATGACAAGAGTATTTAGTTGGTATGATATATATATGAAAATACAAGCTAGGAGAAAATAAAATGAGTGAAAATAAGCTAGAAAAAATAGAAATTAGAAAAATAGAAAAAGAACAATTTAATAAATATAAAGAGGAACTAGAAAGAATACATAACGAAAATGTATTTCCTAATAACGGATATTTAATGGACGAAGATTATATTACAAATGCAGATTTCATTTTTGTTGCTTTATTAAATAATAAAGTTGTAGGTTATGCGTCAATTAATACATTAGTGTATGAACCAGATGAAGGCGACAATCTATGGATAACGATAGAAAAAAATAATATTCAAATAAAACAAATTGCTATAAGTAAAGAATTTCAAGGACTAAAAATAGGAACAATATTATTAAATAAAACAAAAGAATATGCAAAAAGTAAAGGTATAAATAATATTTATTTATATACTTTAGGGGATAATAAAAAAGCCCATAAGTTTTATGAAAGAAACGGATTTAAAAAGTCAGGAACATGGAGTGCAGATGAATATATAGGAATAAAAGATTTTCAAAGCTATTTTTTTGCTAATAATAAATTTTAAAAATAAAGGTCAAAGAATTGTGAAAATACACAAATTCCTTGACCACTTTTTTGAGAGAAGTGCTTTTTATGAGTAATCAGGATATCTTCTCTGGAGGTCACCAAACATATCATATTCGCGGTCCGCTTTTTTCATAATTGCAGATGCTGTGAAATATCCACCGAAAATAGCAAGAATTAAAATAAGAATTGCACACAATATAATAATTGTATTATCTTTTTTCTTACCTTTTCCTCCAAAAAGGGTTTCTACTACTCTTCCAAAAGCACTAGGTGCATTTCGTGCTACGCTCATAGTATTATGAAGTTGAGCAAAAGTATTATATCCAGCAGTCAAACCATTTGCCAATGTCTTCTTTTCAAAAAAGTTTTTTAAACTACGAATCCAAATGTAAAAACCAGTTGGAACAATAGTTACAACGCAAAACAGATAAATCAAGTCTGATGCAAGTTGTTCAAACATCAAAATTGTTTCTTGATCTACTTCTGCTATTTGAAGAAGAATTGGAGAGATAAGCAGTAATATATATCCATATACCATAGTAAAACCAGCTATTGCCATTATATATCCCACTATGATATAGACTCTAAAACTGCCACCTACTTGTTTTGACTCGGACCAATACCGTCCTACATAACTTGCGTTTGCCCATGAAATTATAAAATTAAGAGCAAGTACGAGTAATAATAATAAGATTGCCATAACATTTCTCCCTTCTGTTTTAAATATCAGCATAAAGTAAAATGCTGAATGTTAATGGTATCTAAACTTAATTATACCAAAATTTTAAAGGATAATCAAATTCAAGGAAGAAAAAACTTGCTTTAAATAGATTGAAAAAAAGCCTAAATTATGGTATAATAGGTAAGATAAACATAAGTGATGAGAGAAACATACAAGGAGGAATGACAATGAAAAAATTATTTGCAACATTAGTAACTTTGTGTTTGTGTTTTGGATTTTGCAGTACAGCATATGCCTTATCACCTGATGACTTAACAGCAGGTGAAGAATCAGATGTACGGACATCAGAAGTTTATGACTTATCAGAAATCTCCATTTACAATGGTTTTGACTATGTTTCAGATATGTTAGAAACATATAGCTTGAAACAATATGAGAATAATGGAGATAAATTAATCTGGGCTGTAAGTAGCTTAAATAAACATTTGAATGTGCAATATCGAATTTTTGAAAACAATGGTAGTGATACCTATGAAAAAATGATAAGCACAATTGATGATGAAGTGGATTTTATCCAAATTGGTGCATTAATGAATAATGATTTGATGAATACAGTAAAAGAATCATTTGAAAGTGATGCAGCAAAAGCTACTGTGGAAACAATTTTTCCAGCAGATACTGATGACGAAGGATGGTATGACGAATTAACTAATAGCAACATTCCGATTTATTGGAATATCGAAGAAAGTAATACAGATGTATTTACACTTGAAGTTGCTGTTGGAAAGTATGTGATACAACCAGGGGATACTTTAAGCGAGATTGCATTAAAGTTCGGAACATCAGTTGAAAAACTGCTGGATGATAATCAAAATATCACAAATCCAGATTTGATTTATGCTTATGATTATCTTGTAATTAAATAAAAACAAACTCTCATCACTCCCCATGCTTGTTGCGTGGGGTATATTTTTTTATATAAAACAAATGATTTCTTTATTTTTTAAAATATTTATGATATTATGGCGAAGATAGTAAAATTATGTTGGAGGTAGTAATGAATATAGGAATAGATGTAGATGGTGTCTTAACAGATATTGAGCAATGGCAATTAGATTATGGAAGTAAAGTTGTATTTGAAAAATACCATACGGGGATTGTAAATTCAGAAGGCTATGATATTAAAGAAATATTTGATGTAGATAAAAATTTAGATGATGAATTTTGGAGAAAATATTTATATGATTATGCTAAAAATGAACCAGCAAGAAAATTTGCAAATGAAGTAACAAAAAAATTAAGTAATGATGGAAATAAAGTATATATAATAACTGCAAGATTTTTAACTGATAGAGATACAGCTGAAGGTCAAAAGATGAGAGAAATCGTAAGAAATTGGTTAAAAGAAAATGAGATTTACCATGATGAAATTATATTTAGTCCAGATGACAAATTAGAAATATGCTTAAATAATAATATAGATGTAATGATAGATGATAAAGTAGAAAATATAAATGAAATATCAAAACATATACCAGTAATATGCTTTAATGCAGGATATAACAAAGAATGTAAAGGAGAAAATATTTATAGAGCTTATTCATGGTATGATGTATATTCTAAAATTAAAGAAATAGAAAACAAAAATAAAATTGTTATATTTGATTGGGGAGGCGTCATAGAAAGTCATAAAGAAGGAGAGTATTCAATAGATAAAGCTATCATAAATCTTATAAAACATTTTAATAGTAAAGAAGATGAAAAAACGATAGTAGAAAGATACCATGCTCAATCAGTAGAAGATATAACATACCATATCTATTTAGAAAACGATAGGTGGTTTGAAAAGATAAAAAAAGAATTTAATTTAGAATGCAATTCACAGGAATTTTATGATTATTACATAAAAGAATTTGATAAAATTGAATATTACAAAGATGTAGTAGAATTTGCTCATAGCTTAAAAGATAAATGTAAGATTGCTATTTTATCAAATCTTGGATCATTAGATAAGCAGAGATTAGATAAACAAGTGGATTTGAAAGTGTTTGATTATGTATGGCTTTCATTTGAATTAAACTGTCGAAAACCTAAAGAGAAAATCTATGAAATAGTAGAAAAAGATTGGAAGATAGAGCCTAAAAATATTCTATTTATAGATGACAGCAAAGAAAATATTGAAGTAGCAAAAAGTAGAGGATGGAATACTTGTTTAGCAACTGGTCATGAGTTAGATAAAATAAAAGATAGTATAAGTGAATTTTTAAACAAATAATTGGAGGATACAAATAATGAAAATAGGTATAGATATAGATGGAGTATTAAATTCACATTATGATTTTAGTATTACTTATGGATTTAAGTATTGTAGCGAGATAGGAAAATACCAGTTGGAAAATATAAATGCTTTTGACACAACTGACATTTTTGGATGGACTGATGAAATTGCACATGATTTTTGGAATAAATATAGAAAAGATTTAGTTTCAGAATTACCTGCAAGAGAGTTTGCATCAGAAGTAATATCGAAGTTAAGAAATTTAGGAGATGAAATATATATAATTACAGCAAGGAAAAATTATGATGAGTGGTTTCCAAAAGAATTACAAAGTAAAGTTGAAGAAATAACTAAAAAATGGTTAAAAGAAAATAAAATAATTTATGATGATATATTTTTTAATATAAAAGATAAGGGAACGCATTGCAAAGAACATAATATTGATATTATGATTGAGGATGAAACTAAAAATATAAAAAAATTAATAAATAACACTTCAATTATTATATATGATGCACCATATAATAGAATACCAGAATTTAATAACTTAACTAGATGTTATTCTTGGTATGATATATATAATAAAATTAATAGAAGGAGAGAAAAAGAATGCGTTTAGCAATTACGGAAAGATTTGAAATAGTAGAAAAAGAAATTGGATTTACTGAAAGATTTTATATAACTAAATATTTTAAAGATATTTTTGATAAACTTGGTATTAATTTGATTCCAGTATTTACAGAAAACAATATGGAAGAAATAGAGAAAATCTGTGATGGATTAATTATAACGGGAAGTAATATTGATATTAATCCAAAATATTATGGAGAAAAAAACAACGACGAAAAAAATAATATAATTGATGAATTTGCAATTGATAAAAAATTAATTGAAATGTTTTATCAAAATAATAAACCAATCTTAGGAATATGTGGTGGGATGCAATCAATTAATGTTTGTTTTGGAGGAAGTTTATATCAAGACATAGAAGGACATAATTTAGAAAATCAATTTCACGATATTATATTACAAGAAAAATCTTTTCTATATGAGGTTTATAATATTAATAAAATAAGTGTAAACTCATTTCATCATCAGGCAATAAAAGATACTGCAAATGGATTTAAAATAACAGCTAAAAGTGAAGATAATATTATTGAAGCAATTGAAAAGGATAATATTGTAGGAGTACAATGGCATCCAGAGAAGATGAAGGATATATTATTTTTTGAAAAATTTATTGAAAAATATTTTTAATTGATATGATTTATGTACCATAAAAATAAATTAAATTAGGAGTAATTAATAATGAAAGTAAGATTATTAGGAACAGGAGCAATATATTCAAAATATAATTGTGCAAGTGAGTTAATAGATGACAAAATATTAGTAGATGTAGGAAATGGTGTACTAAAAGAATTAAGAAAAACAAATTATTATTTTACAAAATTAGAAATGATAATTATAACACATCTTCATGCAGACCATTATGCAGATTTACCAGCACTAATACTGAATTTAGAAGTAGAGGAAAACTTAAAACCAATATATATTGCTGGACCAAAAGAATTAAAAGAAAAATTAACTGAACTATGTCATATATATTATCAAGATTTTTTTGATAAGTTTTTTAAAGAAAAGATAAAATTTATAGAGATATTACCTGAAACAAAGTCAATAGAAATATTTAATGATTATGATATAAAAGTCCAAAAAGTAGATCATTACAATATAGAAAGCTATGGATATATCATAAACAATAAAATAGGAATCACAGGAGATACTTGTCTATGTAAAGAAGTATTAAATATATTTGAAAATAGTGAAATTGTAATAACAGATATATCAATGATTGAAGGTACAAATTATCACATGGGAATTGATGATATAGAAACAATAAGAAAAACATATAAAAATAAAATTTTAGCTACCCATTTAAGAGATGACACAAGAGAAGAATTAAAGAAAAAATGCTTAAAAGATGTAATCATAAAAGAAGATGGGGTAGAAATGATAATATAATTATAGAGGTGTAAAATATGGTTTTAGAAAATATTAAAGTTATTAATTTATTAGATGATATAGACTATTTAGAAGAAGTTTCAGAATGGATATATGAAGAATGGGAGAAAAAATATAATAGAAAACTGGAAGATATAATATATCGCTCAAAGCACTCTTTAAATAGAAATGATATTCCTCAAATGTATATTGCAAAATATGATGATGAAGTAGTAGGATGTGTTTCTATTTGGAGATGTGACTTAAAATCAAGACAAGATTTATACCCATGGATGGCAGCATTATTTGTAAAGAAAGAATATAGAAATCAAGGTATAGGTAAATTATTGCAAGAAAAAGTAATAGAAGAAACAAGAAAGATGAACTATAAAAACATATATTTAATAACAGAGCATGAAAATTATTATGAAAAAACTGGATGGGAATTTATAGAAAAAGCACCTTTGGAAAATGGTAGTTATACTAAAATATACAAATATGATTTAACGAAATAAATAAAAAATCCAAAAGCCCAAGTAAAAAGACACTCGAGCTTATGAATTAGTGTGTTGCATTATTTGATTATAAGTTTCTCTGCTTCAAAAGCACTTTCATATGTCCATAAGAGATCCATTAAATCGTCAAATGCTGGATACATAAATAAATCAGCCCAATCATCACAATGTGTAAAATCATGAAATGTAATTATCGGATATACAAAAACGAACTTTGGTATTCAATGAAACCAGAAAGACTGGACTTTTATATGCGAACCGAAAAAGCGTAATTCGTAAGAGGAGAATATAGCTGAATTATGAAAGCTATTTTTCTCCTCTTAACTCATTTTTAGAGTATAGATATAAAAGTTAAATGTCGAAAAAAATAGAACCATCCTTCTTTCTACGGAAAGATGATTCCATTTTTTAACTCAATCGATAACGAAACTTGCTGTTCCTATAACTTTAAATTTACAATTCGTTTTATCCATTATAGTATTTCCTGCTATATCATTCATTTCAAAGGAAATAAGGATATTTTTGGTTTCACTAAATTTATACTTTCCAGAAATAAGATACCTATATTCAGAAATCTTATTTCCTTCTTTAAGTTCCTGTAAACGCCTGTGAAAAGAGGGAAAATCAGAAAATGATTGTATAAAGTTCTCTCCTTTATATTCTGAAGCATAACCAAAATAGAGAGGAACGTCATATTCTTGATTTTTCAAATCCAGATGATTCTCTTCTGTTTTGACAAGAAGAGAATAACCATCAAGAGTTGAAAAAGTATTTCCCTTTACCAAACCTTCAACCAGCATTAATTCTGAATGTATGAAGTGAAATAATATTTTTATAGGTTTGCCAGTTTCTGAAATAGATTGAGCTTCATCAAGAGTTATTTCCACTCCTGAATCTTTGTTAAAAAACCGTGCTTTGTAAATTTTACCTTGCATACCGTTCTACCTGTGAGAATCTTAAAAATTCTCTCCTTTCTTTTTAGAATTTCGTAAATTATATCATAAATCGAATAAATTAGCAAATTATAGGGGAATAGTTAAGTTTTTATAAATAAAAGTGTTTACAAATTATGTAAAAGGTGGTAAAATTCCAAGTAAATAATACATTTTAGGAGGCTATCGAATGGTAAAAGTTCTAATTGCTGAAGATAATGTACCAATTAGCGTACACTTATCAAATGTAATCAATTTTACAAAAGAAGCACACGCAATATCAATTGTAAACAATGGAACAGAAGTATACCAAACGATAAAAACATTGAAACCTGAAATTGTAATACTGGATTTAAAACTACCAGGTGAAGATGGATTAGAAATTCTACGAAAAATAGAGGAAAACTCTAAAGAAACCAAAGTTATTATATATTCTGGAGAACCTGAATATATAGCAAAAGTTAGAGGATACGAGAGCGTAGTAAATTTTTTTAGTAAAACACAGCCATGTGAAACCGTTGGCGTAGAGGTCCAGAGAATCGCACGAGAAATTTCATTTAAATACAAAGAGGACAAAATTTATGATATTTTATTTAAACTAGGTTTTCAACCATCTCAAAAAGGTACGGAATTTATAAAAGACTGTATCGAAATCTCTATCAAAGAACATGAAGAAAATTTGAAAAAGATTTATCAAAGAATTGCTATAATAAAAGGAAAGAAAGCATATACGATAAAAGCAGATGTGCAAGTAGCAATACATAAAATGTGGAAATATGCAAATAAAGAAAAGGTAAGAAAATTTCTGCGATTAGGAGATTATGAAGAGCCTAGTGCTAAAAATGTAGTAACTATGGTTAAGTACTATGTAGCAAAATAAATATCAAAAAATAATTACTCGATACAAAAAAGTATGGAGTAATTTTTTCCAAAAGATTTATAATAAATTTTATTTATTTTTCTTCTTAATATTTTTCTTATTATCAATAGGTGTAAAATAAGTATCAATTAATTCATCAGTAAATTGGTTAAATGAATTTAATTGATTTTTTTGTTTTTTAGAACCTTTTTTTCTTTTATATGGCTTAATTTGTCTACTCATTTTTTATCACCTAAACCAATTTTAAATGGGATTGGCTGAAAAGTCTTAAATAGACTAATAAAGAGTAATAAGAATTGATTTTATCTAAAAAAAGTCAAAAAAGTTTGAAAAAGACTAAAAAAGATTAACTAAAATAAAAAAAGATAAATCTTAAACAAATTTATCCTTTTTATCTAGCCATATCTTAAATTCTTCTTTTGATATACTTTTTGATTTATAATCAGCAAGTTTTATTTTTCCGAATTTTTTATAATTATCAAAGCTTTTTACATATTCTTTTATATCTGGATTTCTTCTAGCAAGTGTTGCTTTTCTATGATATATCTTATAATATCTTTCTAATAAAGCATCTTCATTTAAACCTTTCATAAAAGAATGATTCCTTCCAATTTCTATGCAAGGTTTATCAGAATATGGTGCTATATTATTACAATATTCAGTTTTAGAATTATTAGCAAAGAAATAGTTATTGCAATTTTTACAAACTTTTAATATTAAGTTATTTTCTAAAACATTTAATAAACTAAAATATATTAAAGATTCAATTGATGTTGGTATAGATACAGTTATTTTTTCTACTCTATGTTCATTTGCTTTTATCAAATCATATAATTCATTTTCTGTTTTATTTGAAATAGGTGCATTATTCAATTTATAAAAAGTTAGTGTTTCCATGTTATTGTTTCTTAATAAAGTTAAATTTTCATGAACTGTTTGCAATACTAGTAATCTATCTATTGGTGTAAATTCCTTATTTTTTCTTGGATGGATAATTGTGTAATCTAATATTTCATCAACTTGATTTTGAATCTTCTTTAAACTAGATACTTTTTTACCATATATTTTATTTAATAGTTCATTAAATTCATATTCTGAATATTCATTTTTCTTTAATATCTTCTTATAGTTTTTATCTAATATAGAAACGGAATATTTTAAAAAGAATTCCTTAAATTCTTCTATATTATTAAAGTCAACGTTAATAAAATCAACAAAAAAAGTACCCAATGGTTGTGTTAAAACTACATAAGAAGTTTTAAACATATATTTAGAACTTTTTTCGGAAAAAACAAGGGGAAAATAATAGATAATTTCTTGTTTTAAATCATTATTAATTAAAATTCCAATATGTTTAAAAACACTTGAAAGATATTCATAATCCATATATTTTAACTCCTTTTTGTTTAAAACAGTATCTTTAAAAATTCTCAAAATGTGTTATATTCAAAGGATTGTCCAATTCATTGACTTTAGAGTAAGGGGAAAATATAATCTATTCAAGTTAAAAGAATAAGTCTTGGAAAAACTTCTTTTAGCTACAAAGATATATAGTATAATTATAAATCCCCCTTTCACTACTCCTTTTTCAAATTATACTATATGTCGCTAAAAAATGCAATATATAGGGCTTTTCAAGGAAAGTCCTATATAGAAAACTATGCCTAAAAAAGTGTAAACACTTTTTGAACCAAGGCAAGAGGAAGGAGGACATATGGTAATGTGGATAAAAAAACTCATATCCAAAATCTCTACTTTAATGAAGAAAAAACATTAACAGAGATTGCAAAAGAATTAAATACATCAGTTAGTTACATATCTAAAATATTAAGAGCAAACAAATTGTATCTAATTGAAAAAGAAAAACGAAAGAGGGAAAATTTAAGCAAAAGAAGAATTAAGCAAAAAGAAATTATATATAAAAATAGAAAAAACAAAGAAAAGGATTTATCATATTATGAATTAAAATCAGCACATGAACAAGCATCAAAAGAATTATCAAAATCAAGAAAATTAGGAACAGAAGCAATTAGAAAATGGTGTGGAACTTCATATAAATATAATAAGAAGAAAAATAGGTATGAGTTTCAAGAAGATAAATCTTTAAGATCACTAGATTTACCCAAATATATAAAAGCATAGGAGGAGAAAATGGAACAGTTAATTAGTAAAAAACAAGGGATGTGTTATGCTGCACTTACTCTAGATTTACTCTATAAAATGAAAATAAAAATCACCCCTGAAATATTCGCAGAACAAATGAAATTGACCTATGATTTATATGAGCAAGATGAAGTTGAAAGAGAATATGAACTAATGAAAGAAAATAATAAAATCTTTAATAAAGACATAAGTGGCAGAGCTAATACTTATATAATTAATATATTTGAAACAAGTACACAACAAAAACAGGCAGTAGAAAGATTTTGCAAAAATTCTAGTCTTGAATTAGGAAAAATTTATACAGCTCCAATTGGTGAAAATGCAGATAAATATTATGAACTTATTGAAGATATTAGAAATAAAGCAATGGATGTTTTAATCATAACTATTTTTTCTATATATGCAATGTCACATGAAGAATGGGCAATAATAGTTAAGCTATGTAGAAGAAATGATATAAATATAGTTGAGATATAAGAGGTGTGAAATGATTACGGTATTAAGTTATATAGGTACATTTATTGCAGGTGGCTTATTTACTTTATTTTTACATTGTTGTTTAATAATAGGTAAAGATGCAGATAACAATATTCAAAAATAGGTATATTTTAAAATTTTTTCTCAAGTTCTAATTGAAATTTTTTTTGAGTATAATACTTTGTATTAATATCATAGATGGAGGAAAAAATATGGATGAAACTTTGAGTGTAGGATTATATAATTATAGAATTTTAGATGTTAAATCATTAAATAGAATTTGCAAAAAAATAGAAAATGCAATTTCAGTTTTTAATATCTACCCATATTTTGAAAATACAACAAATGTTTTAAATGTAGATAATAGAAATACTTTTGAAAGAATGTTATTAGATTATAAAGTATCTTATATAGATATAGTTGTATTTGATAATTTTCTATCATTAGGAAAAAGTGAAATAATACAAGGTCAATTATTAAAAAGATTAACGGATGAAAAAATACATTTTATCGTTCTTGATGAAAACATAGATTCTAATTCAGAATTAGGAAAAGAATTAATTTCTTTGAAAATAGCATATGCTGAAAAACAAAGAAATGAGTTAGCATCTAAGATAAGTTGAAGAAAAAATAATATATAAATGTTAAAAAGCCAGAGATGGCTTTTTTATTATGGAGGGAAAAATGAATAAGCAAGATTGTAAAAAATATATAAAAAGAGCATATAAAAATTTGATAAATTCAAATAAAGAAATTACTCAAGATAATATGGAAAAAGAAATGATAAAAGAAATAAAAAAGCAAGGTTCAGAATATATTGCATATTCAAAAATTGCAGTTAGCAATATGCTTAATTCAGCAAATAGTTTGATAACCTTAAATGACCTATTAGAAGAAATAGATGTTCTTGTAAAAATATATCCTCATACACCTAAATTAAATAGATAAAGGGGATATATTTAAAAATTTTTCTCAACTTAATGATTCTTCTAAATTTAGTTAGAATATATATAAATAATATAGGTAGGGAGGATTAATGATATGAATTTAAAACATTTTTTCTACATACGAGTTGGGAATAAAGAACAATTAAATGATTATGAAAAAAGTAAAAATGAGATAACTAATGAATTATTTAGAAACTTTAAAATAAAAAAAACAGCAAGAATAAGAATTATACAAGGTAATAATTTCTATACAATTAGAAGAAAAGATACAAAAGATAATTACAAATATACAGTCTTTATAAATAAAAAAAGTCAAATAAAGGATTTAATAAAGGTATTTAAAAATGACAAGGTTAATATGGTAGTTATTGAAGATTTTGATTATAGGTTATGTAAAAAAGTAAATATAACACAGATACTTAATGAATTTACAGATTTTAATATAAAATGTATTAACCTAAAAAATGGAGAAAATAATTATATGTCAGAGGCTTTTAGAAATGAAATCTCTGAGAGAAATTTAATTTATTATTAAAGGTACATAGAAGTTTAGTTAATAGCTAGGCTTCTTTTTTACTATATTAATATTTATTTGTTATTATATTTATTTTTTTTCTTCATAAAATTAACAGAGGTGATTATTATACATGAATGAAATAAGCATTGGTAATATGATACAAATAGAACAAAAAGAATATAAGAATATGAAAACAAAAGAGTATAAAAATCTTACAATTGACAAGAATTCAGAAGAAGAAAAATTAGAAAAAGAAGATAAAGAAATATATACAATAAATAATACAGAATATACAGTTATATCAAAAAAGACGGAAAACAGTCTGGGAAAGGAAAAGTTAATTGATTTAATTGTAAATTATGCAATTCAAGAACTAAAACATCCTAAACAATAAATACTAAAAAGATTATAGACAATATTACAACTGATAAAGTATAATATCAGTAGTAATACTTGTTTATTTTTAGACAATTATACGGTAGGAGGCGTAATAATTGTGAAAAATAAATACAAGGTTGCAGGTTATTTAAGACTATCAGTTGAAGATGGTGATAAAGAAATTAGTGATAGTATTATTAGCCAAAAAAATATTATTAATGAAAAGATAAAGGAATTAGGTGATAAGTTTGAATTAATTGATTTTTACATTGATGATGGTTATACAGGATTAAATACTAATAGACCAAATTTCCAGAGAATGTTAGATGATATAGAAAGAAAAAAGATAAATTGTATCATTACAAAAGATTTATCCAGATTATCAAGGAATAATTTTGAAGCAAATTATCTTATTGAAATCTATTTTCTTGAAAAAGAGATAAGATATATTTCTATATTAGATGGTGTCGATACTTACAAAAAAAGCTCTAACAATGATATGATCCAATTTAAAACTTTAATTAATGACTGGTATAGTAAAGATATATCAAGAAAAGTAAAAGCTGGAGTTTGGGCGAGAAAAGAACAAGGACTATATGTTGCTGCTAAAGCTCCTTATGGATATAAAAAAGACGAATATAACAAAAATAAACTTATAATAAATCCAGAGGAAGCTAAAATAGTAAAACAGATTTTTCAAATGTATGATTCTGGGAAAACTATGGGAGATATCTCAAGAACCTTAAAAGAAGATAAAGTGTATTGCCCAAGTTATAATGGATTTGAAAAAAATAAAAATGGTGAATATGGATGGACATATTCTACAATTTCTAAAATACTAAAAAATAAAGTTTATTTAGGTCATACTGAATATGGAAAAGTTGTTATTTTAAGTTATAAATCAAAAAAAGTAAAACAAATACCAAGAGATGAATGGAAAATAGCTTTTAACACACATAAATCAATTATATCTGATGAACTGTTTGATAGAGTACAACACAGATTAGAGTTAAATAAAAGATGTAAAACACATACTCATAATTGGGTCTTAAATGGAATGGTTTTTTGCAATGAATGTGGTGAACCAATGCAATTAAAAGTCAGGTATAGAAAAGACAAAAAAACAATTTCCTCTATGAGATTATATTGTTCAAGCATATTACACAAGAAAGGATATTGTATTAGACAATACAAAGGAATCTCATTACAAACAATTACTCAAATTGTAATATATACATTAAACCAAAAAGTTAAAAATATTGTATCTTGTGATAATATTGCAGAATTTTTAGAAAAAAATTACAAAAATTTAGGATTTTTAGAGTATGAACAAGAACATAACGAACTAAAAAGAAGACTAGAAAAAACAAACAAAATTATAGCATCACTTTATAATGATTATAAAAATAACATCCTTCAAGAATATGATTTTAAAAAAATGTATAACCAAGAAATAGAAAAAAGAGAAAAAATTAATGAACAAATAGAAAAAATAAATCAAAAAATTCAAAATAAGCAGAATATTTCAAATAAAGAATTTAAAAGAGTTTCAAAAAAAGTAGCTGATGTTAAACAATGGAAAAGAGAACAGTTAGCAGATGTCATTGAAAGTGTTAAAATAGATAGTAATGATAATATATTTATAAATTACAGATATGATTTATTAGGAATGGCTTAATGAAAGAATATAAAGCTGGAATCTATTTAAGACTTTCAAAAGAAGATAAAGAAAAAAATAATAGCATAGATATGCAAAGGGAGATTACAACTGCTTATGCCAACAAACATAATTATAATATTGTTCAAGAATATGTAGATAACGGATATTCAGGAATATTATCATCTAGACCTAATCTAAACAGATTAATGATTGATATAGTAAGAAAGAAAATAAATATGGTCATTGTAAAGGATATGAGTCGTCTAACTAGAGATAAAAATATGACTTCATACTATACTGATATATTTTTTCCAGATAATGATGTTAGATTAATATCTGTTACAGAATATATTGATAGTGGTGAAAGATATGAGATTGATGATGCTGTTGCATTAAGAGGAATTGTAAATCAAAGTTATTTAGAGGATATTTCAAAAAAAGTTAAAGCAACTAAATATAATATGAAAAAACAAGGAAAATTTATAGAAGATAGCGTTGCTTATGGATATAAAAAAGATGAAAATGACAAGCAAAAAATAGTAATAGATAAAAAAGTGTCTTCAATTGTTCAATTTATTTTTGAAAAATATATAGAAACTCAAAAACCTCTACAAATCGCTAATATACTAAACAATAAAAAAATTCAAACGCCATCTCAATATTTTAATTTAAAAAGACAAGCAAGTTATTGGACGAAATCAATAATAAATAGAATTTTAGTTAATCCAATATACATAGGAGCTATGGTATTAAATAAATATAATACAGATCTAAAAACTAAAAAGAAATCTGTTACAAGAAAAAGTGAATATGAATTAATGGAAAATACTCATGAAGCAATTATTCCAAAAGAAATGTATGATAAAGTGCAAATGTTAAAAGGAAATAGAAAAAAAGAAGATAATAAAATATATCTACACTTGTTAAAAGGATTAGTTTATTGTGAACATTGTGGCAGAAAAATGACTTATAAAAATAGTAGTCCTGTTTATTTTCAAAACGGAAAAGTATCAGGCAAACAAAATGACAAAGGTTATTATATTTGTACTGAACATTACAGACATATAGAAATTTGCAATAAATTTAATAAAATAATGGAAAATGACTTAAAAAAAATAGTTCTATCAGAACTTTCTAAAAGGATAAAAGAATATAAATTAAAAAAGTATTCAAAAGAAATACAATCAAAAGTAGAAAAGCAAAATCCAGAATTAATCGCTTATAAAAAAATAAAAAATGAAATAAATAAAAAAGAATCTGATTTTAAATTTATGTATTCAAAAAAAGTCGAAGGAATAATATCTGAAGATGAATTCATAATACAATATAATGAATATCAGAATCAAATCAATAATTTGAAAAAGGAACTGGATAGGTTAGAGAAAAATAAAATTAATATAAACTTTGAAAAGCCTATACTTAATGCAATTATAAGTTTTGAAGATGTTAACAACATAGATAACATAACTTTAAAAAAACTTATAGAAAAAATTTATATAGGAGAAAATCAAAAAGTTAAAATTTGTTTTAAGGTGTAGCATTACACCGATTTTAATTCAACAAAAATGGTTGCACTATTTTTACCTATTGAGAACAAAAAGCTAGAGCAACTTATGAAAAATTAATAGATTTATGTAGAGATAATCCTGATGTATTAGACCCATTAAGATATTTAAGAGAAAGAGAAGTAGTACATTTCCAAAGATTCGGTGAAGCATTAAGGGGTGTTCAAGATAAATTAGCTCAAAAGAAATTTTATATGAATAATATGAATAACAACAATTGTGGTTGTAATAATTAAGAATAAAACTCCTGTATTTTGGTAATATGGGAGTTTTTAGATTGTATTAATGTAAATGCAATAGCAGAATTGTTTGATGTACAAAGACCAGCAATATATAAACATATTTCTAATATTTTTACAGAAGAAGAATTAGAAGAAAAATCAGAGTGTTCCATTTTAGAATATACTGCGTCAGATAATAAGAGAATATATGGTAAAAAGTTTTGCATTAGATGATGATAGATTTTAAAAGGTAGTAAAGTAAATAAACAATATTTTGACGAATTATTAGAAAGAATTAAAGTAATTCGTACAAGTGAAAGGATGGCTTATAAAAGAATAACAGATTTATAGCAACTTTTATTGATTATGACAAAAAAATCAACAGACGAAATATGTAAGTTACAATAAATAAGAAAATAAAGTTTTCACATAAAGTTTTCACAAAATGTTCACAAAATAAGATTTTTTTGATATAATCAAAAGGTAAAATAAAAAATAAAGAAAGAAAGTAGGTATAGAAAATGTTAAAAAGCTTTGTAACCCTTGGGAGAGTAACACACACACACACACACACAATATCTTTAGTAAAATAATTGCAAGAAATTGCAAGGCTTTTAATGTACCTAAAAATATAGAGAACTTAGAATATAACTGTAATTAATTACAGAGATATTTTAGGTTCTTTTTTGCTTTCTAAAAAATATTTTAAGCATCCTGTAATAAATGAAAAATGAACTTTGACAACAAAATACCCCCTAATATATAATTTCAATATAGA